>CAOKMT010000051.1 GCA_948469885.1 uncultured Sporosarcina sp.
CAAAGAACATGCACAGGCGATCATTAATCGACTAACATCATCATTGCAAGTAAGGCCATTTGATTTTGCAAGACGGGCAGATCCGGCACAGTTATTTAACTTCATCCAACATGAGCATCCACAAACGATCGCTTTAATTTTGTCGTACTTGGATGCACAACAGGCGGGCGTCATTTTATCTTCGCTTCCGCAAGAAATGCAAGCTGATATTGCTAAAAGAATCGCGACGATGGATTCCACTTCACCTGAAGTGATTAGTGAAATAGAGGCTGTATTAGAACGGAAGCTATCGTCAACAGTAACACAAGATTTCACAGAAACAGGCGGTATCGAGGCAGTCGTTGAAGTGTTGAACGGTGTCGATCGTTCAACGGAAAAAACGATACTTGAGGCTTTGGAAATCCAAGACCCCGAACTCGCGGAAGAAATTAGTAAGCGTATGTTTGTGTTTGAAGATATTGTGACATTGGACAATCTTTCGATTCAACGTATTATCCGCGATTGTGAAAACGAAGATCTGCTCCTTGCATTGAAAGTTTCGAGCGAGGAAGTGCAAGAGGTGCTTTACAGTAATATGTCGCAACGAATGGCCGAGTCGTTTCGTGAAGAAATGGAAGTTATGGGACCTGTCCGACTACGTGATGTCGAAGAAGCACAATCTCGTATTGTCAGCATCATAAGAAGACTTGAAGAGTCAGGCGAAATCATCATTGCTCGCGGTGGAGGGGATGACATTATTGTCTAGCATATTCCGTCCTCAGCAAGCAGCGAATGGAAACGTTCGACATATCGGAATCCGGAACCTTCAACCGAAGGAGGAAGCAACGAATGAGCGAGTGCTCACTTTGGACGAAGTGCTGCATGAACGTGACCAGCTTTTAGGGAAAGCACACGAAACGATTGCGGAAGAAAAGCGAGCAATCGAAGCGATGCGCCAAACCGCATCAGAAGATATTGCAGCGATGCAAGCTGCTTGGCAGGAAGAGAAAAGTGTACTGCAACAAGAAGCCTATGAGGAAGCGTTCCAACTTGGTTATAAGGAGGGGCGGGATAAGGTCGTCGCTGAAATGACATCTTCCGTCCAAATAGCCAACGATGTGACAAAAAAAGCGCAGGAAAATGCGGAACAATATCAAGCGAGCCAAGAACGGGTCATTCTCGAACTTGCCATGCGTACTGCGGAACGGATTATCGGGGAATCGCTTGAAGCAGAACAATCCAAGTTTTTATCAATTGTCAAAAGGGCTTTAAAAGAAGCCAGGGAAATGAAGGAAATCAAGCTATACGTGTCGCTTGACTATTATCAAATGGTGTCCAATCATCGTGCGGAACTGGCATCCATTTTTCCACCGGATGTTCCATTTCTCATTTTTGCCAATGAAGATTTCGAGGCGACTGAATGTTATATCGAAACAAATCACGGTCGGATTGTTGTGACCATCGATGACCAGCTGAACGAAATTAGAGAGCAACTGATCGAGATAATGGAAAGTGGGGAGTGACCATGAAAAAAGCGGAAGAACTGGCCGCATTCATTCCAAAAATGAATACGTTTAAAAAGTTCGGTCGCGTTATTCGTGTCGTCGGACTAATGATCGAATCACAAGGTCCGGAAAGCTCCATTGGAGATGTTTGCCATATCCATTTGCCGAATGCTGGGAAAGAGGTTTCGGTCATTATGGCCGAAGTTGTCGGCTTTCGAGAAGAAATTGTCATATTGATGCCGTACACGAATATCCGCGATATTTCAAGCGGGTGCCTCGTTGAAGGTTTTGGTAAGCCACTTGAAATAAAAGTGGGCATGAATTTGATTGGCAAGGTGCTTGATTCGATGGGGAATCCGATGGATAATAGCGAATTGCCAAGGGGCCTATCGACGGTTCGTACGGAAAAGGATCCACCAAATGCGCTTACCCGGCCGCCCATAGAGGAGAAACTCGCAGTCGGCGTCAAGGCAATCGATGGCATGCTCACCGTAGGGAATGGTCAAAGAGTCGGCATATTTGCCGGTTCGGGTGTGGGGAAAAGTACATTGCTCGGCATGATCGCGCGAAACACGAAAGCGGATTTGAATGTGATTGCACTCATTGGGGAACGTGGTCGGGAAGTACGTGAATTTATTGAACGTGACTTGGGGAAAGAAGGGTTGAAGCGGACGATCGTTGTTGCCGCCACATCAGACCAACCGGCGCTCATGCGGATTAAAGGCGCATTTACTGCCACGGCCATCGCTGAATATTTTCGGGACAAAGGATTGAACGTCATGCTTATGATGGATTCCGTCACCCGTGTCGCGATGGCACAGCGAGAAATCGGCCTTGCCGTCGGGGAACCACCTGCGACACGTGGCTACACCCCTTCCGTTTTTTCGATTTTACCGAAATTGCTTGAAAGAACTGGGACGAACGAACACGGATCGATCACTGCATTTTATACAGTACTCGTTGATGGGGATGACATGAACGAGCCGATTGCAGATACGGTACGGGGGATTTTGGACGGGCATATCGTGCTGGATCGTGCACTTGCGAATCGTGGACAATATCCGGCAATCAATGTTTTGAACAGTGTCAGTCGTCTTATGAATCATATTGCTAGTCCCGAACATGTGAAGGCGGCGGAAAAACTAAGAGATTTATATTATACGTATGCCAAGTCCGAAGACCTTATTAATATCGGCGCGTATAAACGCGGGACTTCCAAAGAAGTCGACATGGCAATCGAGTATGAACCGTTAATTACGAACTTTTTAAAGCAAGGTTTCATGGATAATATTTCAATGGAAGAAACGATTGAAGAGCTTATTGCGCTCGGCATGGGAGGCGGTGAAGGATGAAGCCTTACAACTACCGTTTTGAAAATGTATTGACGTTTCGAGAATTGGAAAAAACTGAAACTGAAACTGAATTCAAACATTCTGTCGAGGCGTTTGAAGTCGTCGCGACTGAATTGTATGAACTGCTCAAGAAAAAAGAAGAAACACTAGATGAACAACAAGAGCGGATGGCAGCGGGATTTTCGATTGACCGTGTCCATCATTATGCTCGCTTTATCGGGAGCCTTGAGAAAAAAATCGATGAAGTACAGCAAAAAGTTGTACAAGCCCGTTCGAAGATGAACTGGTATGAGGAAAAGCTGTTGGAAAAAACATTGGAAGTACGAAAGTTTGAAAAGATGAAAGAAAAAGACCGTGAACAATATGAAGTTGAAATGGAATATCGGGAAGCAGAGCGACTCGATGAGTTATCAACGTTGAAGTTCCGTGGAAGAAAAGTCGGGTGGTAATATGGCGAGACAAACTAAAAAAACAAGTGATTTGTCCGAAATGAAAAAGGGGAAATCACCAGGATTCTTTCGAAAAATATTCCTTTGGATTCTGATTCCGCTCATGTTCGCATCGGCTCTGTTCCTCATTATCGCCAAGTTTGCCGATGTGAACGTTTTTGACAAAGTGAACGAACTGACAGAAGGGCTACCTTTCGTTGGTGAACGGCAAGAAGATAAAATCGATATTGATGATATTGTCCTTGAGGAACGAGTAGTTACGCTTCAAGCGGAAATTCAGGAAAAAGAAGCACAGGTATATCAGCTCCAACAACAACTTGAAACTTCGGCAGATGAAAAAGAAGCACTTCTCGTAGAACAAGAGGAGTTGCTCGATGAAATTGCTCAACTGAAACGACAAGGCGATGATTCGAAGCAGAAATTTAAAGAAGTCGTCTTGACGTTTGAAAGTATGTCGGCAAAATCAGCAGCGCCGGTTATTACGAACATGAATGACGCTGAGGCGCTTCAAATACTAACGAATTTAAAACCCGATAAATTAGCTGCGATTTTGGAGAAAATGTCCCCGGAAGATGCAGCGAAATATACGACGACTATGGCAAAATGATCAAATCGCAAACAATGAAAGGAGGTGGAAAAGTGAACGTAGGTACAATTCAAGCTGTTCTCGGAAGTACACAACAACTTATGCCCCAAGAAGGTAACGTAACAAGTAGCGCTCGGTTCGGTGCTTCATTCAAAGAAATGCTTGCGAACGGCTCATCAACAGAAACAATTGCGGAAGTCGCGCCCTCGCATACAATATCGGCTGAACAGACGATTATGGCATTATTAAGCGCGGAGACAGTCGAAGAAATTGCTGAAATTATCGATGGCGAACAAGTTAACATAGAGCCTTCCGAACTATTAGATATAGATAAATTCCTGGAAAAGGTGTCCTCTTTTCTTGAACAATCTGGATTCGATGGACATGACTGGGAGCCAATTTACGACAATCCGCTTTGGTCATTGCTCGAATTCTTTGACGAAGTGGCCCCGCAGTTTTTTGCAGGATTGACAGACGCCCTTGAAGGAAAAGGTAGAATCCCTCAAGAAGAAGCGCTCACTCTGTTAGCGACCTTGAAAGCTGTCATGATCACCGCACCGCAAACGGATTTGCTGCTGAAACAAGAACAGCAAGTTTTCAGTTTACAAAGTTACTTGACGAACGTGAGTGAGCGTGTTGAAAATACAATCCAAGTAAGTCAAAACCGAAATGGTGTGCCAAAATTTTTGGCGCTACATCAGACAGTGAAAGTTTTGCAACAAGTGGAAACGAAACAGCATGCATTGAATGAGGAAGGGTTGAGAGATAGGCCCCAGGAAATGAACCAACCCGTAATTCACGCATTGTCGGGTCTCAGAAGTGGACAACCGCTTACGGAAGTAGAAAATCCAAACGAAGCGAGAAACGAAACTTTACTTCGTGAAATGCAAAATATCTTCAAACGTTCGAACTTCGGTCAAGTCGGTGGAGCGAACCGGCTATTAATCAAGCTTTATCCTGAACATTTAGGTCAAGTCCGCGTCGAACTGCTTCACACGAATGGCGTACTCACAGCACGTATATTGGCGTCCACCGCACTTGGGAAAGAAATGTTGGAAAGCCAGCTGCATCAGCTACGTCAGGCATTTTTACAACAAAATGTCCAAGTGGAGCGAATCGATATCGCCCAGACATTGCAAGATGCACCTCGAAGTGATCGGGACCAACAATCATTCCAGCAACATACTGGAAAAGAGCAAGATCAGTCGAAGGAGCAACAAGAACAACAATCGGACGAAGAAATGACTTTCCAGCAATATATGATTGAATTGGAGGTGTAACGAATGATAGACGGGCAGTCAGCCATTACAGATTCTATGTATCTGATCAATAAACAGCGGGATGAGCGGAAAACTGGAGACGGTACATTAGGGAAAGATGATTTCATGAAATTGCTCATCGCCCAATTACAAAACCAAGACCCTACGGACCCGATGAAAGATACGGAATTCATTGCACAAATGGCACAGTTCTCAGCACTCGAACAAACAATGAACCTGACAAAAGCATTTGAAAAGTTTGCGGAAGTACAAAGCCAATCACAACTCATCCAATATAATAGCTTCGTCGGTAAAGAGGTGAAATGGCATGAAATTACCGAGGACAAGGGCGAAGACGGTAAACCGGTTGTCAATGAAGGAACGAGCCTTATTACGGCAGTGAGATTTGTGAATGGATCGGTTGTTTTCATCACGGAAGACGGCAAAGAACTGATGCCGGGTAATATTTCGGAAGTGCTTTCTGGATCCAGCAACACGAATAATCTTATGGAAGCGAGCATGCTCATCGGTAAAACAGTCGGTTATATGGATGGCGAAGAAGAGAAAACAGGAACAGTCGTCTCCGTATCCAATAAAGAAGGGAAAATACAATATATATTGGACGATGGAAGTCGTGTGGAAGGGAATCGCTTCACATCGATTAGCCAATGACGAGGAGCAATTGACATGGATAAAGTGAATATGCACCGTGCCCCATCACAGCCGTTCATTAGCCGTAAGCCATCGCAAGCTGTCCAAAATCCGAAAACGCCGTTTCTCGATCATTTAAATAAAGCGATGCACCCTGCTGAATTGAAAATAAGCAAGCATGCAAATGAACGATTAACGGAACGAAACATTCATATAACGGAAGCTGAATGGGCTATGGTGACAAACAAAGTGAACGAAGCGAAAGCAAAAGGTGTCAAAGAGTCGCTCGTCTTAATGGACAAAGCCGCGCTCATTGTCAGTGCGAAAAACACCACGGTCATTACAGCGATGGATCGCACGGAAGCAAAAGACCAACTTTTTACGAACATCGACGGCACAATTGTGCTTAGCTAACAATTGGCAGGACCATTTATGGATGCCAACTCTCCGCTGACTGATAGAAGCGGAACTATTTAAAATTGAGAGGGGAACAATTATCAATGTTAAGATCAATGTACTCAGGAATTTCAGGTCTACGAAACTTTCAAACAAAACTAGATGTCATCGGAAATAATATCGCGAACGTGAATACGTATGGGTTTAAAAAAGGGCGTACGATGTTCCAAGATTTATATTCACAAACAGTTGCCGGAGCCTCAGCACCTGCTGGAAATCGCGGTGGGGTTAACCCGAAGCAAGTCGGTTTAGGTTCTCAGCTTGCTACAATAGATACGATTCATGAAGGTGGGTCTACATCCTTTACGGGAAGAACACTGGATCTTGCTATTGAAGGGGACGGGTATTTTAGAGTCCAAGATGGAAACGGAGAACTTTATACCAGAGCAGGAAATTTTTATTTGGACAGGGACGGGATTCTTGTAGACGGGGAAGGGCGAAAAGTATTATCTACTAATAATGCTGAAATAAAAATACCTTTAGATGCAACATCTCTCTCTATCGGACAAAATGGTGAAGTGAATTATGTTCAAGGAGGAAATTTACAAACAGCTGCAACTATCTCTTTAGTGCAATTTAACAATCCAGAAGGTCTTGAAAAAGTAGGCGGCAACTACTTCCAAGTATCTGCAAACTCTGGCAACGCACAGAGCGGTACTCCGCTAGCAGGTGGTCGCGGAGCAATCAAATCCGGCTCACTCGAAATGTCCAACGTTGACCTGGCTGAAGAATTCACTGAAATGATTGTCGCACAACGCGGATTCCAAGCGAATACACGAATTATTACAACATCTGATGAAATCCTTCAAGAGCTAGTGAATTTGAAGCGATAATTAAATGAATACGGGATGTCAGAGACCATCACCATTACATGGGAATCCATACTGGCATCCTTATAAAGGAGGGTCGGGCCGGTACCAAACCCGGCCCTTACATACTTATGATACAAGTAACACGTTTAAACGGGACGGCGTTTACATTAAACGCATTATACATAGAGAAAATCGAATCGTTTCCTGATACGACCATTACGATGACGACGGGAACGAAATACATCGTTCACGATTCGGTTGAAGAAGTGCATAACCGAGTAATCGAGTTTTATAAAACAGTCCAATTGTTGTCAAATCCGCACGTCGGGGGGATACAAGATGAAAAATAACGTAGTGAGAATTTCAATGATCATTCTCGTTGCAATCGCGCTCGTTGGTATCATTGCCGCAATCCTGCTTTGGCAGATAGACAAATCCCAGAAAGACGTAGAACCGACAATCGATGATATTATCGCGTCTTCAGTGGAAATTCCAGAAATCACGACGAATCTCGCTAATAATCAATTTATCCGCTTATCGTTGACGATTCAGACGGACAATCCGAAGGCAGCCGAAGAATTATCAAAACGCGAGTTTCAAGTGAAAAATATCGTCATCCAGGAACTATCGGAAATTACCGAACAAGATTTTCAAGGAAAAGCGGGCAAGCAGATGTTCGAAGAGTCGATCAGATCACTCGTTGATCCGTTGATGCAAACGGGCGATATTGAGCGAGTGTATATTGTCTCTTACATTATTCAATAAGCTGTTGACGAGGAGGGATGCTTATGGCTGGAGATATATTATCTCAAAATGAAATTGATGCGTTGCTTTCCGCATTGTCGACAGGCGAAATGTCTTCTGAAGACATCAAACACGAAGAGGAAGATCGCAAAGTGAGGGTATACGATTTTAAACGTGCCCTCCGTTTTTCAAAAGATCAAATTCGAAGTTTAACGCGAATTCATGAAAACTTTGCTCGCCTATTAACGACGTACTTTTCAGGACAATTGCGGACGTATGTTCAAATAGATGTTGCTTCTGTTGATCAAATTCCTTTTGAGGAATTTATCCGATCGATTCCGAATATGACATTGATTAATATTTTTGAAGTGTCCCCATTGGAAGGGAATATTCTAATGGAAGTGAATCCGAATATTGCATACTCTATGCTTGACCGTCTAATGGGTGGCGTCGGGGAAAGTCCGAGCAAAGTAAATAATTTAACGGAAATTGAAACGAAAATTATGCGTAATCTCTTCGAACGGTCATTTGATAATTTGCGAGAAGCTTGGTCAGGTCTCATTGACATCGATCCATTTTTAGCGGATGTGGAAGTCAATCCACAGTTTCTTCAAATGATTTCACCGAACGAAACAGTTGTCGTCATTTCGTTCAATATTATCATAGGAGAATCGAGCGGTATGATTAACATTTGCATTCCACATGTCGTTCTTGAGCCGATTGTGCCGAACCTATCGGTCAGGTATTGGATGCAAACGAATAAAAAAGAGCCGACGGCGGAACAAAGTACTGCGCTAAAGAAAAGATTGGAAAAAGCCAGTTTGCCTTTAGTGGCGGAACTCGGGCATGGTAAAATGACGATAGAACAGTTCCTTCACTTAGAGGAAGGCGATGTTATTTCGTTAGATCGTAAAATAGACGAACCGCTCATTGTGAAAATAGGTGAAGTGCCAAAGTTCACTGCACAACCGGGCCACTTAAAAAGTTGGATGGCGGTCCAAATTATTGAAACGTTGTCTGGAGGGTATGCAGATGATGAGCGATGATATTTTATCTCAAGAAGAAATCGAAGCGCTACTTAATGGTGGATCATTAGCTAGCAGTAGCGAAGATTCGACGTCTGCGCAAGAATTGACGACGGAACATTATTTAAGCGACTTGGAACAAGATACGCTTGGCGAAGTAGGCAATATTTCATTCGGAAGTTCAGCGACCGCCTTGTCGACACTTCTTGGACAGAAAGTTGAAATTACAACGCCGACAATTTCGATCGTTGATAATGCAAAGTTAGAAGAAGAGTTCATTCAACCTTATGTCGCCGTGAGAGTGGAATATACGGCAGGACTCAGTGGGATGAATTTGCTGGTCATTAAACAGAAGGATGCAGCAATCATTGCCGATTTGATGCTTGGTGGGGATGGGACAGCACCAAATGAAGAACTTGGTGATATCCATTTAAGCGCTGTCCAAGAAGCGATGAATCAAATGATGGGATCGGCTGCGACTTCGATGTCTACAATGCTTAACAAAAAAGTAGATATTTCTCCACCTACGATTGAGCTGATGGATATACAATCGGATACAGGGACGCAAAATATTCCAGCGGATGATTTAATTATTAAAGTCGCATTTTCATTGCAAGTGGGCACATTGATAGACTCGGAGATTATGCAACTTGTGCCATTGGAGTTTGGAAAGGGGCTCGTGTCATCGCTCGTCGGTGGAGATCTGGAGGATGAATCGGCTGCTGCGGTTGCTGAAATGCCAACATTCACTGACCCTGAACCGGAATCTGAACGATTGGCGCAACAGCCACATGTTGAGGAAACATTGCCTAAACAACCAGCGCAAAAAACTACTTATGAGAAACCGTCACCACCTCCCAAACCTGAGGTGCAAGTACAACAAGCACAGTTTGCAAGTTTTGATAACCCGATCTTAGGGAAAACGGAATCGAAAAATTTAGATATGCTTTTTGATATCCCTTTACAAGTGACTGTCGAGCTTGGCCGGACGAAACGATCCGTTAAAGAAATTCTTGAAATGTCGAGTGGTTCGATCATCGAGCTTGATAAATTGGCAGGGGAACCTGTTGATATTCTCGTGAACGAGCGGCTTATTGCAAAAGGAGAAGTCGTCGTCATTGACGAAAATTTCGGTGTCCGGATTTCAGATATATTAAACCAAGCGGACCGGTTGAATCATTTACGATAATGGGCAGGTTGTTTAGTTTATGAAACTTTCTTTGGTTTCATAAGCTTTTCTGAGTAACGAGGATGGTATCCAGAACAATTATTTTGACTTGAATATATAGGAGGAATGGAAATGAGTAAAAGAATTTTAATTGTGGATGATGCGGCGTTCATGCGGATGATGATTAAAGATATTTTAACGAAAAACAATTTCGAAGTCGTCGGAGAGGCGGCGGACGGGCAACAAGCCGTAGAAAAATATATGGAATTGAAGCCTGATCTTGTGACGATGGATATTACGATGCCAGAAATGGATGGTATCGCAGCTTTAAAAGAAATTAAAGCGAAAGACCCTTCTGCAACAATCATTATGTGTTCTGCAATGGGGCAACAAGCAATGGTTATTGATGCCATTTCTGCTGGTGCGAAAGACTTCATTGTCAAGCCATTCCAAGCGGATCGCGTCGTAGAAGCAATTGAAAAAGCGCTTGGGTAAATTCATATGGCCCGAATGACTATTCAAAAGGTCCAACTCGTTTTGCTTGTATTTATTTTACTATGTGGAGTGTTCCCGACTCCTCCTACATACGCGTATGTCCTTGCAGACAGCAATGTTTCTGACTGGATAAAGGATGAACCAAATAAAGAGCAGGACAGTGTACCGACAACCGAACATGAGAAGGAAAGTGAAACTGCAGAACAGACAAGTGGTCTAACTGCAGGGGACTACATAAAGCCGTTGTTTGCGTTTGCTTTCGTCATCGGCCTATTGTTCTTTCTATTGAAGTTCGTTAACCGAAAAAATCGATTGTATGATAGAAACCGGTTGATGAAAAATATGGGTGGCATTTCATTAGGCCAACATAAATCAATTCAACTGGTCGTCGTCGGAGATGCTTATTATTTAATCGGAGTAGGAGAGGACATCCGCTTATTGAAAGAAATAACAGATCCGGCGGAAATCGAAAGACTGAAAGCTTTTTACGAAAATACCGATCTTGGGGCAGCACCGGGATGGCTTGAACGGATGCTTGTCGCGGCAGGGAGACCGAAACAGAGAAGTGGAAGTACATCCGATGATTCGACAGCCGATTTTAGCAATGTATTCAATACGAAACTTGCCGAGTTGAAAGCAGATAGAAAAAAGCGCATTCGCCAAGTGACAGAAAAGGAGCGCAATGGAGATGAATGACTTCCTTCTCATCCAATTTTTCTCAGATAGTGATGCGACGAATGTCGCCACTTCGGTGAAATTGATGCTTCTTTTGACGGTCTTGTCACTTGCGCCGGCTATTCTTATCTTGATGACTTCCTTCACAAGAATCATTATCGTTTTGTCGTTTGTCAGAACGGCATTGGCAACACAGCAAATGCCGCCCAATCAAGTGCTCGTTGGATTGGCTTTATTTTTAACCTTTTTTATTATGGCACCGACATTCCAACAAGTGAACGAATCAGCGCTAACCCCTTTGTTTGCCGAAGAAATCACATTGGAAGAAGCGTACGAAGAAGCTAGCGTACCGCTAAAAGAGTTTATGAGTAAGCATACGCGCCAAAAGGATTTGGAACTGTTCCTGCGATATAATAAAGCGGATAGACCAGAGTCAATTGAAGATATTTCGCTGACGATGCTCGTGCCGGCCTTTGCCTTAAGTGAGTTAAAGACGGCGTTTCAAATGGGTTTCATGATTTTCATACCGTTTCTTGTGATCGATATGATTGTTGCAAGCGTTCTAATGTCCATGGGGATGATGATGTTGCCGCCTGTAATGATTTCATTACCTTTTAAAATATTGTTGTTCATCCTTGTCGACGGTTGGCATCTCATTATTAAATCAGTGTTGCAAAGTTTTTAGGGAGGGGTTTACATGACGAGTGAAATTGTCGTATCGATAGCGGAACGTGCGATCTGGGTTATTTTAATGGCGTCTGGCCCTCTCCTTATCATTGCACTATTAACCGGCCTTTCGGTCAGTATTTTCCAAGCGACGACACAAATTCAAGAGCAGACACTTGCGTTTGTCCCGAAAATTATCGCTGTACTCATTGGCATTATTATTTTTGGTCCGTGGATGCTGTCTACGGTGACGACGTTCGCGTCAGAAATCCTTGGCAATCTCGCCCGGTATATCGGGTGATTGAATGGAAGCATTGATCCCGGCCTTATCAAGTTACTTATTAATTTTGACACGTGTTACCGCATTTTTCGTCACACTTCCTCTTTTTTCATACCGAGCTATTCCAACAACGATGCGTATTATATTTGGGGCAATCCTTGCTTGGATGATGGTGTATACAATTGAAATCCCTGATTTGGCCATCGACGGTAAGTATATTTTACTCGTCTTAAAAGAGGCAGCAGTCGGTTTGTTTATTGGCATGCTTGCGTACATCATTATGGCGGCTATCCAAATTGCGGGAGGATTTATCGATTTCCAAATGGGATTTGCAATTGCGAACGTCATCGATCCTCAAACGGGCGCCCAATCGCCGTTATTAGGCCAGTTTTTCAATGCGTTGGCGATGTTATTGCTACTTGTTTTGAATGGGCATCATTTATTGCTCGATGGTATATTTTATAGTTATCAATTGATTTCGATTGATGAACTATGGCCTGCTTTTGGTTCTGGGCGTGTTGTGGAATTTGTTTTATCTTCTTTCACTGTATCGTTTGCCGTTGCTTTTCAAATGGCAGTACCGATTGTGGCGACGTTATTTCTCGTTGATTTGGCGCTCGGCATTACAGCGAGAACCGTCCCGCAATTAAATATTTTTGTCGTCGGTTTTCCGATCAAAATCGGGGTCAGCTTCGTCGTTCTATTTATTACGATGGCGGTTATGATCGAAGTGATGAAAAAGCTATTTGAGATGATGATGCTCGGCATGAGGGATCTCATGATTCTTCTTGGAGGCGGTTAACATGATATTACGATTGGATTTACAATTTTTTGCGGGAGAGAAGACGGAGAAAGCGACGGATAAGAAGCGTCTCGATTCACGGAAAAAGGGACAAGTGTTAAAAAGTCAAGACGTAACGAGCGCTATCGTCTTACTGTCAGTCTTCCTTTTCTTGTTTTTTGCAGCGGGCTTCATACGAGACCGTTTTTTCCTGTTTTTCAATCAAGCATTCACCGAGTACGTTTCCATGAAGACATTCGATGCAGAAACTGCCATGCTCATTTACATGGATGTGCTGATCGCTATGGCTTTTATCTTGCTACCTATTATGGTGATCGCCATGGTTGCAGCTTTGGCGGGAAACTTATTGCAATTCGGCTTTTTGTTCACGACAGAGCCGTTAAAATTCGACCTAAAGAAAATCGATCCGATTAAAGGACTTAAACGAATTTTTTCGATTCGAGCTATCGTCGAATTATTGAAATCTATTTTAAAAATATCATTTATTGGGACTGTCACATTTTTAATTGTTTGGACGAATATTGACAAAGTCCTTAGTTTGGCATTCAAAGGAATATGGGACACGTTGTCGACAGTGGGTCAATTGACCGCTTTGATGGGGATATCTGCTTCGTTCACGTTATTGTTTATTTCAATCCTTGATTTTATCTACCAAAAGTACGATTACGAGAAAAATTTGAGGATGTCCAAACAAGACATTAAAGATGAACATAAAAACACCGAAGGAGATCCACTCATTAAATCACGCATTAAACAGCGGCAGAGGGAAATGGCGATGCGTCGTATGATGCAGGAAGTACCTGAAGCGGATGTCATCATTACGAATCCGACCCATTATGCGATTGCTTTGAAGTATGATGACGGAGATATGGATGCACCTGTCATCGTTGCGAAAGGTGTCGACTTTGTAGCGCAAAAGATTAAGATGATCGCGCAAGAACACGATATTGTCACCGTGGAAAATAGGCCGCTCGCAAGGTCCTTATATGACGAGGTGGAAATCGGGGATCGTATCCCGGAACAGTTTTTTAAAGCGGTTGCTGAAATTCTAGCGTATGTGTACCGCATACAACGTAAAATTTGACGAAAAGAAAGAAGGGATGACATGCAATTTAAAGATATAGGTGTGCTGGCAGCCGTCATTATGATTGTCGCCATGCTCGTCATCCCGTTGCCACCTTGGTTGCTCAGTTTCCTTATTATTATTAATATTACGCTTGCATTAATGGTTTTGCTTACTTCGATGAATATGCAAGAAGCGCTGCAATTTTCAATTTTTCCGACGTTGTTATTGCTCATGACGGTTTTTCGGCTCGGTCTTAACGTATCGACAACGCGTGCTATTTTAAGTGAAGGAGACGCAGGCGGTGTTGTAGATACATTCGGCACGTTTGTGACCGGGGGCAATATGGTCGTCGGTCTCGTCATTTTTGCGATCCTCGTCATTATCCAGTTCATCGTCATTACGAAAGGAGCCGAACGGGTATCCGAAGTGGCGGCTCGTTTTACATTGGATGCGATGCCAGGGAAGCAGATGAGCATCGACGCCGATTTGAACGCCGGTATGATTTCCGAAATGGATGCGCGAAGTCGACGGGAAAAAGTGAGCAATGAAGCTGACTTTTACGGAGCGATGGATGGTGCGACCAAATTTGTTAAAGGAGATGCGATCGCCGGTATTATTATTGTCATCCTTAACTTGCTCGTCGGTATTATTATCGGTGTGACGCAGATGGGGTTACCGGTTGCGGAAGCGGCTGTCTTGTTCTCGACTTTGACGGTCGGGGACGGGATTGTCACACAAATTCCAGCGCTTCTCATTTCGACAGCCACAGGAATTGTCGTGACACGTGCAGCGTCCGAAGGAAATCTCGGTTCGGATATTACGGGTCAGCTACTAGGGCAACCGAAGCTTTTATATATCGCAGCAGGTACAATCTTCTTACTTGGTATCGCGACGCCTATCAACATTATGTTGACTTTACCGATTGCGACTGCGCTCGGCGCGGGGGCATTTGTCATGTCTCGTCAACCTGAAGAAAATCCAGAAGAGCTTCTTGAGATGGAAGAAGAGACGGAAGCGGATGAAATGAAGAGTCCCGAAAACATTGTGAGCTTGCTCAATGTCGACCCGATTGAATTCGAGTTCGGCTATGGTTTAATTCCACTTGTGGATGCAAACCAAGGAGGCGATCTGCTTGACCGGGTCGTCATGATTCGTCGGCAACTTGCAATTGAGCTCGGACTTGTTATCCCTGTTGTCCGTATACGAGACAATATTCAATTGCAACCGAATGAGTATAGAATAAAAATTAAGGGTAGTGAATTAGCAAGAGGTGAATTGTTGCTAGATCATTATTTGGCGATGAGTCCAGGCGGAGAGGATTCGATTGAAGGAATCGAAACGATTGAGCCGTCTTTCGGCTTGCCGGCGAAGTGGATTACGGAAGCGGTGAAAGAGGATGCAGAAATTCTTGGTTACACCGTCGTCGATCCACCGAGTGTCGTGTCTACGCATTTGACTGAAGTGATCCGTGCGAACGCCGCAGACTTGCTCGGCCGCCAAGAAACGAAGCAATTGATAGACCATGTGCATGAAACGTATCCAATCCTTGTCGATGAATTAACACCAACTCCGTTGTCGACCGGTGAAATTCAAAAAGTACTTGCGAAGCTGTTAAGGGAACATGTTTCTGTCCGAAATTTACCGATTATATTTGAAACGTTGGCGGATTATTCGAAATATACCTCTGATGTAGATATTTTGACCGAATATGCTAGACAAGCACTCGCACGACAGATTACGAACCAATATGTAGGAGAAGGAAAAACGTTAAAGGTACTTACGGTTTCCGGTAAAGTGGAAAAAATGATCGCCGACCATATTCAACAAACCGAGCAAGGCAATTATTTATCTTTAGATCCCGAGTATTCGCAACGAGTATTGGAAACGATTGCCAGCGAAGTAGAGCGAGTCGCGTTGATCGATCAATCGCCTGTCATTCTTTGCTCGCCAGCGATACGGATGTATCTCAGACAAATTACGGAAAGGTATTTCCCGCAAATACCAGTGCTTTCTTATAATGAACTTGAAGCGACGATTGAAGTTCAAAGTGTAGGAGTGGTGGATGTCGTATGAACATGAAGAAGTATACAGCGGATACGATGGTGAACGCGATGAAAAAAGTGCGTGCCGATTTCGGTGATGATGCGATCATTTTAAGCTCGAATGTCGTGAAATCGAAAGGTTTTCTCGGTTTATTTAAAAAGAAATCGGTGGAAGTTGTGGCGAGTTATGATGAACCA
>CAOKMT010000052.1 GCA_948469885.1 uncultured Sporosarcina sp.
CTGTTGCATATTTCTTCTTACTTTCATCTTCCAACCAGGACTTGAACTGCTCTGATTGTTGCGCAACGGTAAATGGAATATATAAATTCGTTGACTCATCGGCAAGTGCAACGCCAAGAATGTCCGCAGTTAAATAGTTCTCTTCCATCATTTCAATATGCATCGCCATATGATCCGTCAGCTGCCCGTCTGTCAATTCGGATACAGTGACGACATCGATCGCTTCTTGTGGTTCTTCACTTGCGCCCGGCGCAATTTTCTCAAGCAACGTATTGAATTTCAGTTTCTTATAGATTTCCGTCACCTTGTCCATATCGGGACCCGCATACGTTAACTCATCAATCGATACCGTAATCGGTGCATCGACAACAATCGTTGCAAGATCCCGGCTCAAAAATGCGATCTTCTCATTTTCGGTTAAGTTTTCATTTAGTTTTTTGGCAGTAATTTGATCGAGCGATTGATAAATTTTTTCAATGGAACCATATTCTTTCAATAGTTTAAGCGCTGTTTTTTCTCCAACACCCGGAACGCCCGGAATATTGTCGGATGGGTCTCCCATAAGACCTTTCATATCAATAATTTGAAGCGGCTCGATGCCGTATTTCTCCATCACGTGGTCTGGTGTGTACGTTTCCGTATCTGTGATACCACGACGCGTGATTCGTACTGTCGTATGATCCGTCGCCAATTGTGTCAAGTCCTTATCACCCGATACAACGACGACTTCAACGCCTTCCGCTTCTCCCTGCCGACTGAGTGTACCGATAATGTCATCCGCTTCGTACTCGTCTAACTCGTACTGCCCGATATTGTATGCATCCAATAATTTTCGCAAATACGGAAACTGCTCGGATAACTCAGAAGGCGTCTTTTGGCGTCCACCTTTATATTCCTCATATGTTTTATGCCGGAATGTCGTCTTCCCTGCATCCCAAGCGACAAGCATATGCGTCGGCTTCTCTTCCTCCAATAAGTTTTGAAGCATCATCGTAAATCCATACACCGCGTTCGTATGGATACCGCTATCGTTCGTTAAAAGAGGTAGCGCAAAAAATGCCCGGTACGCAAGGCTATTCCCATCCAGCAGGACAATTTTCTTCTTCGTCAAGTACGTCCACTCCTATTCATGATTCAGTACGATTTTCAAACAATCGACGTTTAATTTACGCAATAAAAAAGCCATCATCTCCTTCTATCTTACCACGTTGGACGCGATAAAAGAAAACGACGGCATCTGATATGGTTTATTGGATAATTGGGAAATAATAGAGGACATCGGAATCGAACTCTTCGTCATTTGAGTTCCTTCCTCCATAACTGCTTCCGATAATGAAACATCTTCTACCCCGGTGACTTCCGTTCCAGGCGGACGCTTTCCGCGGGCATGGCTTCAGCCTCCTCACTTCGTTGCGGGGTCTTCAGCTCATGCTATTCCCGCCGGAGTCGCCGCCTTTCACTCCAATCAACTGAGTTTGCGCAATACAAGAATAGCGCCCGATTGCTTACCGGAAGTATGTTAATAGTTATAATACTTCTCTGTTCCTTAGTTTCGAAAAAACGGTCCATAAAAAGAATATAATTAAAGTGTTAAGCGTCAATAACGAGAAATCAAAAAACATATTGCGTGTCCCTAACTCTAAAACTTGGAATCTAGATACCATTTTCTCGCCTTATATTGAATCCAATTGAATGGGAAGCCTAAAACAAGTGCAATTAGTAAACTGGCTTAAATCGTTACTTAATTGCAGCTCCTAAAACAATCTTGGCCCTTTTGCAATACTTCTCAAAACTTCATAACCTTCTGTACGCATCCCTTTTTAAGGACGTAATTGAAAACTTTTTAGATTAATATGCTTGTTGTACGTCTAATGGCAACTTATATTCAAAGTTTTCCCCATCTATTAATTTCCCGCTTAGTGAAAAATTCAAGGATTGCTTTGCCGAGTCCAAATCGCCGCTGCCATAAAATAATTCCTCACTGCTGATTGAACCAGTATCGGTATTAATTGATTGTCCATTAGGAGCCCCTGTAATTGTTGCACTATTTCTTAGAATAACCGTTTCATCTCCCTTTTCATTATAAAAAAAGAATGTCTCAACATACTCTTTTACATCTACCAATTCTTCATTTTTAAAGGACAATTCTCCACCAATAAATTTCTCTGATTCGTCCGTAACAATTAGTAAACCATTATTGATTGCAAGCTCATCATTTTCTCCGCTGACAGTATAGACTTCTATTTTGCTTTCCGACTTTGCACAAGCTGTAATAAGACATAATACAATTCCTATAAAAACAACAAATTTACCCTTTACCATTTCGTTCTCCTCTCTCTGTAAATATCTCCGCCACATAACACTTCTCTCGAAATAGAATAATCGCGCCCGATTGTTTAATAAAATACTAACGGAAAAAGAACATGAAGAAAGAGGTCTGCCGACATATGCGCAACCATTGCATATTCTAAACCTTTCTTCCAGTACAAGTAACCAAACCACAAACCCAAAAGTCCATTTAACACCAATGCCCGTACTACAATGATTGTAGATAGTTCACCGAATACTTGTATGGTCGCTGGCAAATGCCCTAACCCAAATATGATTGCTGCAAGGAAAATTGCAATATAATAAAAGCCATTAGGGATGTTATCTTTTTCTTTTTTCGTTATCCAAGCCAGTAACCATACAATCAGTGTCATTCCAAACAACCGAACCATTAACTCCTCTGTAACTCCCCCATAAAGCATAACAAGTAATCCTTGCCACCAAATAGTAACAGTTGTTTGGTCCTCTGGCATTTCCATAAAGGGAGTAAACACAAATAAATCGAAAAAAATTATAATAAGAGCACCAATAAACGATACAAAAACACCAATTACTAGCCATTTCTTCGAGATAGTATGTATTTTCATTTTATAAATAAAGCTTTCTACTATTGGAGCATGTAAGCCAACCCTCTTTTGCAGTCTTACGCCTATTAATACCAATAAAAACAATTGTAAAATTTGTGCAATAGAGTTTACGGTTATAACTAACGAAACGGGTATATCCTTTGATGCAGATTGATTACTCATTAAGGTTGTTATTCCATAGGGGATTATAGCAATTATTCCGATTGCGCCTAATGTCGTAAGCCATAAAACCAATTTTATTTTCCACTTTCCCATGTACTCACCCACTTAATCAATAGACTTTATTGATTGAAACTAAGATTCTTAGTACTAAACCACTGCTCGATTAAATGACCCTTGTCATTGACATAGTTATATGACAAAACTTTCCGTCTCTCAACTTTTAGCAGTTTTCTCATCCCTGCATTAAATGAAAATAGCAATAATAAAATGATAGCCAATATAAGGAGTAAATCCAACCAGAAGTCTGTTCCAGTACCACACATGAACCTCACCCCTGTAAACAGTAACTATGCCTTAACATTTTAATCACATTACCTTTTTCAATTAGTTTGAGTGCTCCTCTTCACACATCCCATTCATAATTCTATTTGAATGCGGAAAATTTCCCCCCAACCAATTACCCGTTCGTAGTTGAAGCTTAAGCACCAATCCACAAGTTGTTTTGTTGTTTTATGGAAGGTTTTCTTTTTTTGTCTTTAAATCCCATATTTTAATTATCCCATAATAGATGGCCCAAAATACCGAAGTTATAAATACTGAATAATTCTTTTTGCCTTCTGGTAATAAAATTAGTGCTATTACAAATATAAAAATACTAGGAATAAGTAACATCCAATATAATTTTCTTTTAGTCATTTTAAAAGTCATCTTCCTTTCCAAGGAATGATTAGACAAAATGGATGCTTTATACATAATACGTTCCGTTGTTTGGAGTGCAGGTGCCGTTTCTTGCGCCGTTAACGGAGTATTAATTAATTGTTATTATTTTTCCCTTTAAAATAGAAGAATCCGGCTATTGCCAAGACAATAACGATACAAGCTGTAATTAGAATTGGAGTATCAAAAATAAGAAAATATGAGTCCTTAGTTTCGTACACAATTATCACCGCCTTTTGATTTATCTTTGCTTACTCATCCGACTAAATGGCCTTATTGGTTCGCGTCCTGCGACAACGACTGTATGACCGACATCCTGCCAGCCTGAGATTGAATTCGTGCCCGTGGAAAGCGTGCGCCGGAACGGAAAGTAATCTGCTATATCGTCCGTTTATTTTACAATCTATTACTTCTTCATTCGTTTGAAGATATTTCTCGTTAATAAGTAAAGAATGCCAAATGGTGCTAAAGGAGTGCTGAAAACAAGGATAATGAGATGGATGAAAAATATAAAGCGCTCAACAAAAATGCGATGACCTCATAATAGAACTTGAATCCTATTATGAGGTCATAGGCCAACCCCGCAAAGGGTAACAAAATAGCAGATAAAACAACTACAAAAGTTACCGAATCTATCTCATTAGCATTAGCAAGATAAACGAAGTATTAAAATTGCGCCAGCCCCTATCAAACTGATTACATAAGATTTCCTTATATATTTAGCGTCAATTTTATTAAGACCATTTTGTGGCCTCTCAAATATCCTCCAGCATGTTGAACATCTAAGACTGTAACATCTTCAAGTTCATCTTTTCCTGTAATTCGCTACCCGAATCATTGTATATAGCCAGTCAATAGCTCCGCATACGGTGAGTCTGCCGGTAAAATGATCATCGTGTCATCGCCTACCGTCTTCTTGTACGATTGCAACGTCCGGTACAATTGGTAGAACTCAGGGTCCTTCGAGAATGTTTCGTTGTAAATTTTGGCTGCTTGCGCTTCCCCTTCCGATTCGATAACTGCCGCCTCTTTTTTCGCTTTCGCTAACATTTCCTCTACTTCTCGGTCTGTTTCCGCCTCAATACGTCGCTTATCCGCGTCTCCTTCGGACAAATATTTCTGCGCTGTCGACTGGCGTTCCGAAATCATACGGGTGTAAATTGACTGCTCGTTTTCTTCCGGTAAATCAA
Source organism: uncultured Sporosarcina sp. (assembly GCA_948469885.1). Taxonomy (GTDB): domain Bacteria; phylum Bacillota; class Bacilli; order Bacillales_A; family Planococcaceae; genus Sporosarcina. The sequence continues at coordinate 4,985 of CAOKMT010000052.1, forward strand.
TACGCTTCATCCGGACATCTACGACTTCGATGCCGTAGTTCCCTTCATCCAACAACTCATTCACCCGTTCAGTAACACGGTCATTCAAACTACCGCGCGAAGAGTTTTCATCATTAACGACTTCCACATAATCCAATTGACCAAGTTCTGTCCGCACAACAGAATAAATGAACTCGCCCATCCGCGTTTCCGCATTGACGATATTTCCTGCATTCGAGATCATTTTCCCTGGACTTGTGATTTTCCACACGGCATAGTTATCAATAATCATTCGCTTTTTATCTTTTGTATTGATTTCTTCTTCAGAAAAGTTATACGTTAACTGGTTTTTCGGCAATGTCGTCACACTTTGGATAAACGGTACTTTCATGTGGAGTCCCGGTTCCTGCACAATTCTTTTAATTTCCCCGAACTGGCGGACGACGCGGTATTCATTTTCTTTGACGATGAAAAGATTCGCAAATAAAATGACCGCGACCGCAAATATGGCTGTTAACACAATCGTCAACTTGACATACTTCCGAACGTCGAGCGGCTTCTTAATGCTGCCCGGCGCTCCAGGTTCGCCTTGTACTTTTCGCTTCGCACGTTGTTTTTCCGCAAATTTCTTTTCCATATTTTTAAATGGATTATTGTCATTCGTCATGCCTCTTCGCCCCCTTCTTCCGTTTTATCCGCTGGCGGTGGCGTATCTTTTTCCAATTGCTGAAGTGGTAAATATTTAACCGTTTCCCCGCTGTCATTCATAATGTAAATTTGCGCTTTCGGCAACACTTGCTCGAGCGTTTCCAGTACAAGCCGCTGGCGAGTGATCGTCTTGTTGCTCGCGTATTCTGCGTAAAGATTATTGAACAATGCAACATCTCCGTGCGCTTGTTCAATCCGTGCGGTTTTCTGTCCGGTGGCGCGAGATTTGATCGCGTCAATCTCTCCTTTTGCTTCGTTGACCTTTTGGTTTTCATATTTTCTCGCTTCGTTGATTTTCGTGTTTTTCGTCTCGCGTGCATCTGTCACCGCTGTAAACGCTGCGCGCACTTCTGCGTTTGGCAGTTCAACGTCTTGCAGTTTGATCCCTTGGATGGCGATACCAATATCATACTTATCGATCAACGTCGCCAATAAATCTCTTGTCTTCGCCTCTATCTCTGCTTTTCCATCCGTCAATGCCGCGTCGATAGTTGAGCTTCCGATGATGGAACGGATAGAGGCAGATGTCGCGTCGTGTAAAATTTCTTTCGGATCTTCGGCATGAAATAAATATTTTCGCGGTTCTGTAATTTTCCATTGGACAACGAGGTCGGTAAGGACAATATATTCATCCCCTGTAATCATTTTCGTTTCGGGATCATACGAAACAAGTTCACCGCCCTTGTCTTGCTTATAACCAAATTGTAAGCTGTATGTTTCTTTCGATAATACTTCCACATGTTGAATTGGCCATGGCAACTTAAAATGCAAGCCTGAATCCGTCACCGTTGTATCTGCTTGCCCAAACGTGATGACGACAGCTTGTTCTGATTCATCCACTGTGTACCAAGTTGTGAACCCGATGATAATCAAGATAAGACCGGCTATGCTCATGCCAACCGTCGTTAAAATTCTTCGCGTACTCATAGGTGCATCCCCCTTCAAATGTAACGTCTCTTTCTATACGGACGAATCGTTCAAAAGTTTCAGTTTTATCTGGCGATGACCGAAAGGACTACGGGGTTAGCCGGCTAAACTAAATAACCCCCACTTCAAGCGTTAGCCAAGTGGGGGTCATTCAAGTATTTAAACGCTATGGAATCTCGCCTAATCGGAGCGAGTTCCTGCTTAGAAGGCGCCTCCTACTATAAGCCTAGGTGGACGCCTGTACATTCATTGTTGAATTGGAAGACGAATGGAAAATGTAGTGCCGAGGCCCGGTGTGCTTTTGACATCGACAGCGCCGTGATGCGCCTCTATCAAATGCTTCACGATGGCCAACCCGAGTCCAGTCCCTCCTGAATTTCGGCTCCTCGCCCGATCGACCCGATAAAACCGTTCAAATAAGCGCGGCAGTTCTGACGTTTCAATCCCAATCCCTTCATCTTCCACAACAATCAAAACATCCGTCTCTAATTTCTCGATGGTAATGTTGATCGTCTTATCGTTTTGAGAATAAGTAACGGCATTCGATAATAGATTCACCATCACTTGGATAAGCCGGCTTTCATCCCCTTCAATCACAATATCATCCAGCAAATCAAAATGGACGGTCATTTCTTTCCGCTCTAAATTACCAGCGATCGCTTGAAGAGAACGTGCCATCACTTTATTTAAATGAACGGGAGCAAATTGGAGCGAAAACCCTTCTCTCTCGACATTGGATAATTCCAGCAAATCATCAATTAATAATTGAAGACGGTCACTCTCTTTCTGAATGATCTCTAGAAATTCTTTTAACGCAATTGGATCATCCATTGCCCCATCACGCAATGTTTCCGTGAATCCTTTGATCGAGGTGATGGGTGTTCGGAGTTCGTGTGAAACGTTTGCTACAAAATCCTTTCTCACTTGTTCCAACCGGACAAGCTTGGTAATATCATGCATAACAACGACGATACCGAGCCAACTCCCATGGTTATCGATGACAGGCGCACCGTATACACTGAATGAAGACGCAGAACCGTTGTCATTCAAGCGAACTTGCTTTTCGTGCACTTGTTCCGTCATGAAGACGCCTTCAATTAAGCTTTCAATTTCCTTGGGCAGTCGAAGGGCACTTGCCATTTTCCCTACGACTTCTTCTTTCGTAAAACCAAACTTCTTGCAGAAGACGCCATTCACCAGGTTAACAGTGCCCCCACGTCCGAACATGAGCAAACCACTTCCCATACTTTCAATGAGCGTTTTCAAACGTTCCCTTTCCCTGTCCCGCAAGATAGACATTTCTTGCATATTGCGCCCGATCACGTTGATAGCGAGAGAAAGTTCGTTGTCATGTCCCGGTTCCATGACAGCGGTTCGTGCCATAAAATCACCTTTGGCAATGCGAAGAGCCGTTCTTGTCGCTTGATCGATAGGCTTTGCGTATTGGTACATCATCCGTGCTGCTATAAAAAACGATAAAATAAAAGCGGCGATTAATACAATCACAAGGAAAAACAAATATCGCCGGTGGATAGTGCTATTTATTTCCGGTGCAAATAACGGAAAAAACTGGCTCAGCACAATACCGAGACCAGTTAAAAGAAGCAACAGAAGAAGCGCCTGCGCTAAAAGGAGACGGGCATAGAGTTTTTTCATCGTACGGCTTGCTCCTCAAACTTATACCCTATACCTCTTACTGTTTTAATAAACAAAGGCTTTTTCGTATTCTCCTCAATTTTTTCTCGCAAACGACTGACATGTACGTCGACGATCCGGGTGTCGCCGGCAAAATCATAATTCCAGACAGCGCTCAGCAGTTGATCCCGTGAAAGCACACGGTTTTTATGTTGGATAAAATAGACAAGCAGTTCGAATTCTTTTAACGTCAGTTCAAGTTCAACGTCGTCAAAATAGGCTTCAAACCGTTCCAAATAAATAGTAATCGGACCTGAACGCAACATATCGTTGTCATCCGTTTGGTTGTATGTTCGTCTTAGGACCGCTTTCACTCGAGCGACAACTTCTCTCGGACTGAAAGGCTTCGTCATATAATCATCTGCACCAATTTCCAACCCGCGCACTTTGTCGAGTTCGTCACCTTTTGCCGTTAACATGATAATCGGTACGTTAATTTTACGTTGACGCAGTCTTTTGCACACGTCCATTCCGTCGATTTTGGGAAGCATCACATCCAATAAAATTAAATCGGGTTGTTCAGTTTCCACGAGTTCAATCGCTTCTTCCCCATCGGCGGCCATGATCGTATGGTACTCTGCTTGTTTTAAATTGTAATCAAGCAACGTCCGGATAGATTGCTCATCATCCACAATTAATATTTTCTGCATATTTGTCTTCACGTGAGGGCTACACTCCTGTTAAATTTATCCGTCTTTTTTTGAACTTCATCGTTCTTCGATCCGAGGCGGGACGACTGTCACAGTTCCGGAAACGACACTTTCTTTCTCTTCATTAAAAGACTCGATTTGGATGATAATCTCGTGTCGTTCTCGATCAACCTGGGTGACTTCCAATAGAAATTCAATGGTTGCGTAATGATAGACCGGTTTGGGGAACTCAAGATATTGTGCAACGACATGAGAACCCGGCCCGGGTAAATATTTCGAAACTGCGGAGGTGACAATCCCTGTCAACATAATTGTCGGGACAATCGGCTTTTCGTATATCGTTTGCGAAGCGAAATCATGTTGAATGTAAAGAGGGTTGCCATCGTTCGTGAGTCCAAGGTAAAGTAGCAAATCTTTGTCTACAATCTTTTCTGTCAATTTCAACTTTTCACCAACAGTTATGTCTTCGACCTTCCTACCTACACGCCTTTTCTTCCCAAGAATCAATCTTTTTCCTCCTCCAAACATAGTAAAGACACTTCTCAAAATGCCGCTTCGATGTGTCAGGAAGCATTCCGACAAATTCGAAAGAAAATCGTACTGAGTGGCATGACCTCAGCTTTACACTTGACCTTAAAACGTCCGCGTAGGAAGCGGCAAACCTAAGATGGCTACCACTTATTATCACGTACTTAGATCGCCTTCCTTAATCGCGATGAGCTTAGCTTAAGTTCCACCAATGAGCGAAGAGTTTGAATCCTCGCTGACATAAATGCATATTGATATTTTCTCCAATACTTGCGGAAGATTTCTACTGAATCAAGTTAAAAAATCGAGCAGCTTTCGCTACTCGATTTTTCAATTATGCAAGAACACTCATAACTGCTTTGACAGAATCAGCCGATTTTGAAAGGGCTGCTCTCTCGTCTTCAGTCAATTCAAGTTCAATAATTTCTTCAATGCCATTTGCGCCAAGCACTGTCGGAACACCGAGGTAAATACCCTCCAGATCATATTCCCCTTCAAGATAAGCAATTGAAGGAAGGACACGACGCTGATCTTTCAAAATAGCCTCAGCCATTTCAACGAGTGATGCCGCTGGTGCATAGTAAGCTGAACCGTTACCGAGAAGGTTGACGATTTCCGCTCCGCCTTTACGTGTACGGTCAACAATTTCTTCAAGACGTTCAGCAGGGATAAGCTTCTCAAGCGGAATGCCGCCAGCGTATGAGTAGCGAACGAGCGGAACCATATCGTCCCCATGTCCACCAAGCACGAAACCTGTCACATCTTTGACAGACAAGTTAAGCTCTTGCGCGACAAATGTACGGAAACGCGCAGTATCTAGCACGCCGGATTGTCCGATGACACGCTCTTTCGGAAATCCTGATTCTTTATATACTGTATACGTCATTGCATCAACCGGATTCGTTAAGACGATAATTGTCGTGTTAGGAGAATACTTCACAACTTCGCCCGTTACAGCTTTCATAACCTTCTGATTCGTTTGAACGAGGTCATCACGGCTCATCCCTGGCTTGCGTGCGATTCCTGCCGTAATGATTACGATATCGGAATCTTTCGTTTCTTCATAATCTGATGTGCCAATAATATTCGCATCGAATCCTTGGACAGGAGACGCTTCGAGCATATCGAGCGCTTTCCCCTTTGTCGGGTTTTCCATTTGAGGAATATCGACGAGCACTACATCACATAGTTCCTTTTGCGCAAGTAGGAAGGCTGTTGTTGCACCTGTGAAACCAGAACCGATAACTGAGACTTTTTTGCGTTTCATTGTCATGAGGTAACTCTCCTTTATTCATATGTATAAGAGGGGGAGATCCCCCTCTTACTATAACTATATTATAGATTTTTAATTAATTCATCAGCGAACTCAGAAGTTTTGACTTTTGTTGCACCTTCCATCAGACGGGCAAAGTCATATGTGACAACTTTGGATGCGATCGCTTTTTCAATTGCATCTTCGATCATTTGACCAGCTTCGTTCCAGCCAAGGTGTTTCAACATTAAGACACCTGAAAGCAGAACCGAAGATGGGTTTACAACGTCTTGACCTGCGTATTTTGGTGCTGTTCCGTGAGTCGCTTCGAAAATCGCATGTCCGGAATCATAGTTGATGTTCGCACCCGGTGCGATTCCGATACCGCCTACTTGAGCTGCAAGTGCATCAGAAATATAGTCACCATTCAAGTTCATCGTTGCGACAACATCATACTCTTTCGGACGTGTCAAGATAAGCTGAAGGAAGATGTCTGCAATCGCTTCTTTGATGATAAGCTTGCCTGCCGCTTCCGCTTCATCTTGCGCTTTGTTTGCAGCGTCTGTACCTTGGTCTTCTTTAATTTTGTCGTATTGTCTCCATGTAAACACTTGATCTGCGAATTCATCTTCCGCTACTTCGTAACCCCAAGTTGCGAAAGCACCTTCAGTGAACTTCATGATGTTCCCTTTATGGACAAGTGTCACTGACTTGCGGCCTTCTTTAATTGCATAGTTGATCGCTGCGCGCACAAGACGTTTTGTACCTTCTTCGGAAACCGGCTTAATACCGATACCTGAAGTTTCAGGGAAACGGATATTTTTCACACCCATTTCATCTTGTAGGAAGTTAACGAGTTTCTTGACATCTTCTGTCCCTTTTTCATACTCGATACCTGCATAGATATCTTCTGTGTTTTCACGGAAGATGACCATGTCGCAGTCTTCTGGACGTTTAACCGGCGATGGAACACCTTCGAAGTAACGAACTGGACGTAAGCATGTATAAAGATCCAACTCTTGACGTAGCGCAACGTTCAATGAACGGAACCCTCCGCCAACTGGTGTTGTGAGTGGTCCTTTAATTGCGATTAAATACTCTTCAATAATATCTAATGTTTCTTGTGGGAGCCATTCGCCAGTTTCGTTGAATGCTTTCTCTCCTGCAAGTACTTCTTTCCATACGAGCTTTCTCTCGCCGTTGTATGCTTTCTCTACCGCTGCTTCAAGAACGCGGGAAGCTGCATTCCAAATGTCTGGACCTGTTCCATCTCCAATAATATAAGGAATGATTGCATGATTTGGAACGTTCAATTCACCGTTTGTTACTGTAATTTTTTCACCATTAGTCATTTAAATATTCCTCCTGATTTCAACATCTTATTCGTGTCAGTCTCCAATTGGCTACTAACCTTGTCCTTGGTTGTTTATCGCTGATCGATTGGAACGTACGTTTGCATTCCTGGTCCCGTATAGTCCGCACGAGGGCGAATGAGACGGTTGTTCGAATATTGCTCTAAAATATGAGCAATCCATCCGGATACGCGGGATACCGCGAAAATCGGCGTGAACAAGTCATGGTCGATGCCAAGTGAATGATAAACGGAAGCCGAATAGAAATCTACGTTTGGTGGCAAGTTTTTCTCACTTGTAATAATCTTTTCAATTGCCACAGACATATTGTACCACTTTTCTTCTCCTCGTAGTGCCGTCAATTTTTCAGACATTTCGCGAAGATGCTTAGCACGTGGGTCACCTTGACGATAGACACGGTGTCCAAAGCCCATAATCTTTTCTTTATTTGCTAGTTTTTCGCGAATATACGCTTCAGCGTTCTCCTCTGAACCGATTTCCGACAACATTTTCATCACTTGCTCGTTTGCTCCACCATGCAACGGGCCTTTTAGCGCGCTAATGGCAGCGGTTACACCAGAATACATATCGGATAACGTCGCCACACAAACGCGTGCAGTAAATGTAGATGCATTCAATTCATGATCAGCATGAAGGACGAGCGCTTTGTCAAATGCTTCAACTTCGATTGCTTCAGGTTCTTTTCCAGAGAGCATGTACAAGAAGTTCTCAGCATAGCTAAGATCGCTTTTTGGAGCTACCGGCTCAAGCCCTTTGCGGATACGTGCAAAAGCGGTAACCAATGTGGCAATTTTCGCTTGCAATTTTATAGCTTTTTGATAGTTTGCTTCTTCGGACATATCTTCTGATTTTTCATCGTATAATCCGAGTAAGGAGACGGCTGTCCGTAGAGCCGACATCGGGTGCACTTTTTCAATCGGATACGTCTTGAAGTGATCGAGCACTTCTTGAGGAACCGACATATTATCAGTGAGCTGTTTCTTCAGTTCAGCTAACTCATCTTCTTTAGGTAATTTTTGGTGCCAAAGAAGATAAACCACTTCTTCAAAACTAGCATTGTTCGTGAGGTCATCAATGTCATAGCCGACATATGTAAGTGTGTCGTCAATAATTGAACTAATAGCGGATTCAGTCGCTACAATTCCCTCTAATCCACGGGTTGCTGTCATATAAATCGCTCCTTCTTTCAGCGGCCCATCCGTCAATCAAAGTAGGATGATGGCTCGTCTTTTGTATGATTATTCAGTTACTAATAACGCTTACATGTATCATTATAGTAAACTTTGTCATCTTTGTGAATGGTAAAGCTTATAATTATTTAAATCTAGATAGAAAGAGGAAGAAAATGTCAATCAAACATCAGCACAAAAATGCCATCCGGGCCGTCTTTATGAAGTGGTTACCTGTCATTATTACAGTTGTTGTCATTTTTGTTGTACCGCCTGCCGCTCTTGCAGTCATTGCAGCTTACTTCACCGCACCGATCTTGACTGCCGTTCGACAAGTGATTAAACTTCCTTTAACCTTGGCAACGCTGTTCGTCATGGCGGCACTTTTTTTCATCGGCAGCGCTTTCGTACTGATTGGCTTACACGGAATTATGGAAATCATCCCCGCTGTGGAACGACAGCTGGCTCCTTATACACAAAACACGGATTCAGTCGGTAAAATACTGACCTTTTTCGAAGGGAAAATCATCCAGTATGGACATGCTTTGCTCGATTCTGCACTTACGATGATCCAGACGGTTTTCCAACATTTGATGAGTTTATTCATATTCCTTGTCGCTTATTTCTTTGCATTGAGAGAGTCTGGTAAAGATCGTTTTTGGTTCCTTATCTATTTTCCCGTCAATATACGAAAATCCGCAAAAAAAATGCTCATTGAGGCTGGTAAGCTCATTGGCACTTTTGTTTACGTGGAAGCACGATTAGTCTTTTTAACGTTCATCATTTTGACAATCGGCTTTTCATTATTGAAGTTTGAGTCCCCAATAGGGACTGCTTTTCTTATTTCACTCGTGGACAGTTTGCCGTTTCTCGGCATCGGACTTTTCATCATTCCGATGGTAGCTTTCTTTTTCCATGTAGGACAATTATATATAAGCATTTCACTCATTTTGCTTTATTTATTTACACTTACGACACGGCAGCTCGCGGAATCTTATTTATGGGCATCGACTTTTCAACTAAAGCCGATCCACGCCTTTTTCGTGACGGCTTGTGCCGTTTACTTGTTCGGCGTGGCTGGCATTTTATTGACACCTTTTCTTCTCTTTGCCGCTTTAAAAATGAAGCAGCATCCGCTGTTCACTTGATAATGATTTGCCCATTCTGCATTTTTTTATAAATCCATTTTTGGATGGACGGACGGAGTAAGTTTCTTGTCCATTTAAACAGCAGAAAAAGACCGGCAATATCCGTCAGAAATCCTGGTATGAGAAGCAATATACCTCCTGCAAAAATACACATGCCATCGATCAAGGCATTGCCCGGTGCTTCCATCGTCTCCATTCGGCGTCTTAAATCATACCAAGCTTTCATCCCTTGACTTTTCGCAAGATATGCACCGCCAATTCCTGTCGCCAATAAAATGACGAGTGTCGGCAACAATCCGACCACTTTTCCAAAATAAATGAGCAGTGCAAGTTCTGCCGTCGGTACGACAATAAAGACAAGCGCAAGCCATTTCATCATACTTCGTCTACACCTTCCAAAAAAGGTTGCTCTCCGACTTGTGCGGGAGCAACCTCGATTTGTTTTTAAAGTACACTTGCGTGACCGTTGTAAATGGCGCCTGATTCAGCATCCATCGTAACGTCACTGCCATGTTTAATAAGTTCTGTCGCATTTTCGACTCCGACGATCACCGGAATACCAAGACTCAAGCCGACAACTGCAGCATGACTTGTAAGGCCAGCTTCTTCAGTGATCAAGCCGGCACATTTCTCAATCGCGGGCATCATCTCCCGATCCGACCCTGTCGTAACGAGAATTGTACCTTCCGTATCTTGCGCCAACGCTTCTTCCGCCGTCCCCGCAACAATCGCCCGTCCATACGCAACTGTTTTTCCAATCCCTTGACCACGTGCCAAAAGGTCACCGATTACATGGATTTTCATCAAGTTCGTTGTTCCAACTTCGCCAACTGGAACACCTGCCGTAATGATGACGACGTCACCGTGGCTAACATACTGATGCTTTACACTTTCTTCTACTGATTCTTGAAGGATCTCATCAATCGATCGGACATCTTTGCCGACGATTGGATAAACGCCCCATGTTAGGGTAAGCTTTTTCGAACATTTTTCCGAAGAAGTAAGTGCAATCACCGGGCATCCCGGACGATACTTCGCGATCATTTTCGCTGTATGTCCACTGCGTGTCGGCGCAAGCACGGCCTTCACCTTTAAGTTGATCGCTGTGTAGGCAGCCGCTTGTCCAATCGCTTCTGTCATATTGCCATGTTTTTCACGGCGACGCGTGGAAACGACCGAGCGATAATCGACGGCTTCCTCTGTATGACGTGCAATTTTATCCATAGTTTTGACAGAAGCTACCGGATAAAGCCCCGCTGCTGTTTCCCCCGATAACATAATCGCATCAGATCCGTCCAAAATTGCGTTTGCTACGTCACTCGCCTCTGCACGTGTCGGTCTCGGATGATGTTGCATTGAATCAAGCATTTGTGTTGCGGTAATAACCGGTTTCGCCGCCTGATTA
>CAOKMT010000053.1 GCA_948469885.1 uncultured Sporosarcina sp.
GTCAAAGAGTAAGAGGATGCAAATCCTTGTACATCGGTTGCAAATCCTTTAAGCATCGTATTGACGCGCCACTTCCCATTTCTGTCGACCAGCATGAGATAACTTTCATCGTGATCGTTCGATAAAGTGCTTTCCGTCGTTTCGATTGTCACTTCATACAACTTTGTAATGACATCGTTCACCATTTCAATGCCAATCGGCGTGTTGAAATCGAAGTCCGACTCCTGCAAGTCGAATGGTAGCATCAATGGCGGGAAAACAGACGTATCCACTTTCGGAAACGAAGATGTTGAACGTCCTTCCTGTTTTACCCAGACCCCTTTCGACAACACATCTGTCGGCTCAGGGTTTGTTTCATCTTCAAGTACGTTCAATGTCGCGTAACGTCCCGTCGCGATGACGCCATGTAAATCTGCGATATCATAATAGCGTGCCACATTATAAGAGGCCATCAAATACGCGTCAATCGGTGGAACGCCAGTCTCGATGGCAACTCGAATACACTTGTCCATCACACCGTCTTTATGAAAACCCGGCGTCGATCCGTCTGTTGTCATCATTAAATGATCGTAAACGTTCAAGTCTTTTTGCACGATGTCTTTCAATAAATCGGGCAAGTCTGGACGAATCGAAGAATGGCGTAACGTTACCCCATACCCGTGCAACAAACGCGCTTCCACTTCTTCCACAGTCATCGATTCATGGTCGCCGTCCGTTCCGAGCAGCTTCATCCGCGCAAGTGTCCGTTCGGAAGCCCCTGGATAATGACCTTCGACTTTCATGCCCGCTCCTTTAGCCGCCTTGACGGACCCAAACATTTTTTCATCGCCATTTAGTAATCGTGGCCACCCTGACAATTCTCCGCCCATCAGGACGTCCGATCGCTTAATCCACGCTTCAATCGTAGCCTCACTAAACCGTTCCGCTTCGGTTTGCAACTCGGTTTGCGCATCGAATCGCGCCCACCAATAAAAGGCGAATGGCAACCGCTTTAACTCATCAAGCAATGAAAAACACGCCTCATCTTCCATGGCAGCAAGTAAGCCCAGATTATCTGCAATGAACGTCGTCGTCCCATGCATACTTGCATATTCAGCAAATGTCCACGGACTGTACAATTGGAATGGATGGACATGCGGCTCAATATAGCCGGGGACAATTTTCTTCCCTGTGGCGTCGAAAACTTCAGTCTCTTCCATCTGTTCCGGCATCGCTTGTCCAACATAGACAATCCGGTCCCCCGCAACCCAAATATTGCCCGTCATCCATCTTTTATAGATGGAATGTAAATAGTGTGCATTCGTAATAATCAAATCAGGTGCTTTTTTACCATCAATAACCGCCAATTGTTCTTTTATTTCAGCATGCTCCCAAGCCAACATACCCACAATCCCCCGCTCCCTTTTCCACTTTATCTACCATTCATCGTAGCATAGCGTGGAAAATAAAAATAGAGCGCTTCAGCAACAAAACTGCGCTTGCTTTACAATATGTAACTGTGCTTCGGAACATGACAAAGGAATATATAAAGGTGCTAGGTAACGACAGCCATCCGTGCTTCCTGTAAATTATATCGATACCTAACACCCTTATTTTTTTATTCAAACGGCATAATTTCATACAGTCTTTTCAAGCTCGCATTCAAAATTTCTACTTGCTCTTCTTTTTTCTGGTTTTCCGATTTGTCCTGATTCAAGTAAACTTTCGTGTATTCATTGTACAATATTTTTAACTCGGACTGAACGGTGGTAAGCGTAGCAGCGTCCAGATTTTCATCCCTGTTTTCCAAAGCATATCTTGTTATATCATCGACTAAAAATACCAATTCCAACTGGCTAGCCAACCAGTCATCCATACGATCATTTCTTAACTGTTTTTCCCTCAATGCGGCATATATCATGTTCGTACGATACTCATCCAAAAGTTGAAAAACTTCTTCGTTTTTGTCGCTATCTAAAATCTTTTCTAGCGTATCACTGTAGGACAAAACGTAATTGTACATCATTGCTGTTTCGTTTCTTGCCTGGGCTTCATCCATTCGATTGGATTGATTTATTTTTAGCATAAAATACAAATTGCACACAAGACTGATCACTAAGACGACGACTACTATTCTGTTATCCAGCCTTTTCATGTCGTTCACTCCTTAAAATCAGTGAATGCCTTGTCTTCAGCGCGATTAAAAATATCTTTCCGGAAAGCCTAATTCCCCTTTACTTGGTTTCTCTTCTCGCTCCTAAGGAATCGCTTTTCATTCTCCTCTCCTCCCTGTTAATACTCTGATTATTTTATTCTAATGTACACGCCCAGTGTGCCGGGAAAAGAAAACGGGTGCCAGTATACCATCATCTATCGCACGCTTCTGCGAATCAATGTCGGTACACTGGCACCCCTATCTTTTATTATTCAAATGTCCGCCAACCGATGTCTGTCCGGTAGAAAAAACCGTTCCATTCGAGTTGGGAAAGTCCCTTGTACACTTCTTGTTGTGCTTCTTTCAATGTGTCCGCTTTTGCCGCCACCAATATGACACGGCCGCCGTTTCCAGTAAAGTTTGTGCCGTCAAATTGCGTGCCCGCGTGGAAGACGTCCAGTCCTTGTTCCAACAGGACGTCCAAGTTCGGAAGCGCGTCCCCTTTTGTGACTTTTTCCGGATATCCGTCTGCCGCTACGACAACGCCTAACATCGCTTCCTCATGCCACTCCAAATCATACGGCTTGCCGTCCATGAGCGCCGCCATGAATTCGCCGAAATCGGACTTCATCCGTGGCAATACGACTTGTGCTTCAGGATCACCGAAACGTGCATTGAATTCGATCACTTTCGGTCCTTGTTCCGTCAAAATCAGACCTGCATATAAAATCCCTGTGAACGGTGTGCCTTCCGCCGTCATCGCTTCGACAGTCGGCACGACGACTTTATCATACGCTTCTTGAACAACTGCCTCTGAAATTTGTGGCACAGGCGAATACGCGCCCATCCCGCCCGTGTTTGGTCCGCGGTCGCCATCATATGCACGCTTATGGTCTTGTGCAATGACCATCGGGTAAATTTGTCCGTCATGAACGAATGACATATACGAAAACTCTTCGCCGTCCAGAAATTCTTCGACAACGACACGGGACGATGATTCACCGAATTTCTGATTGCCGATCATATCATCGACCGCGTTGAGCGCTTCATCGAGCGTCATCGCGACAATAACGCCTTTACCAGCCGCTAAACCGTCCGCTTTGACAACGATCGGTGCACCTTTTTCACGGATGAACGCTTTTGCTTCTTCCGCATCGGTAAACGTGCCATAGCCAGCTGTCGGAATATTATATTTTGCCATCAATTCCTTCGCGAATGATTTACTTCCTTCAAGCAATGCCGCCGCTTTCGTCGGACCGAAAACTTTCAATCCACGTTCCGCAAAGTAGTCGACAACACCTTCCGCAAGTGGCAATTCAGGACCGACAACTGTTAAATCCACATCATTTTCTTTCGCAAATGAAGCAAGTGCTTCGAAATCCGTCTGTTCTATCGGAACGATTTGGGCATCCTTTTTCATCCCATCATTGCCTGGTGCTACAAAAACTTGACTGACTGAAGGGGAGACATTGAACTGTCTCGCAATCGCATGTTCGCGACCGCCACCCCCGATAACGAGTACTTTCAAGTCCATTCCTCCTTAATGTTTAAAATGACGTACGCCTGTAAAGACCATTGTAATCCCATATTCATTTGCTTTTTTAATAGAATCTTCGTCTTTCACAGAGCCGCCCGGTTGAATAATCGCTGTAATGCCAGCTTTCGCTGCTGCCTCAACTGTATCATCCATCGGGAAAAATGCATCCGACGCAAGTGCGGCACCTTTCGCACGTTCACCCGCTTGTGTAAGGGCGATATTCGCAGCGCCGACACGGTTCATTTGTCCTGCGCCGACACCGAGTGTCATGTGGTCATCCGAGACGACGATCGCGTTCGACTTCACATGTTTCACGACTGCCCATCCAAGCTTCATCGCTTCCCACTCCGCTTCTGTCGGTTCACGGTCTGTCGCCACGCGGATTTCCGCTTCCTCAAAACCGTATGTATCGGGCTCTTGCATTAATAGACCACCTTCAACAGAAACCGTATTCCATTGGTCTTTTTTGTTTTGATCGAATGAAATGGTCAGCAGACGGATATTTTTCTTTTTCGTTAAAATTTCCACCGCTTCAGCTGTGAAAGCTGGCGCAATAACAATTTCCAAGAAAATGCCTGAAAGCTTTTCAGCAGTCTCAACATCCACTTCGCGGTTTAATGCGATGATCCCGCCGAAGATGGAAACAGGATCCGCTTCATATGCTTTATTGAATGCATCTGCAATCGTTTCACCTGTTCCGACACCGCATGGATTCATATGCTTTACCGCAACAGCAGCCGGGTTGTCGAATTCTTTTACAATTTGAATCGCCGCGTTCGCATCTTGAATATTATTATAAGAAAGCTCTTTACCATGTAATTGTTCCGCATACGCAATAGAGAAGTCCGAGCCGAGCGGACGACTATAAAATGCCGCTTTTTGGTGAGGGTTTTCCCCGTAACGAAGCGGTTGTTTCAACTCGTATGTATAAGTTACTTGTTCTGGGAACTCAACGCCCGCAAGGTCTGTTAAATAGCCCGAAATAAGTGCATCATAAGCAGCTGTATGACGGAACACTTTTGCCGCAAGACGTCTGCGTGTTGCAGCATTCGTTTTGCCATCCGCTTTCAGTTGGGAGAGTACTTCCTCGTAGTCTTCCGCGTCGACGATGACTGTCACGTACGCATGGTTTTTAGCGGATGCCCGAAGCATTGCCGGCCCACCGATATCAATGTTTTCGATTGCGTCCTCCACTGCCACATCCGGTTTTGAAATCGTCTCTTTAAATGGATATAAGTTGACGCATACAATATCGATCGGTTGGATGCCGTGTTCTTCCATTTGCGCTTGATGTGTCGGGTCATCTTGTTTCGCCAGAAGCCCCCCGTGAATCATCGGGTTCAACGTTTTGACGCGACCTTCCATAATTTCAGGGAATCCAGTCACTTCGTCGACTGCAGTGACTGCAACACCGTTATCCGCAAGATGTTTCATCGTTCCACCTGTTGACAGGATTTCATATCCAAGACTTTCAAGTGCTTGGGCGAATTCCAATATACCACTTTTATCCGACACGCTTAACAGTGCACGTTTTTTCACGAATAAACCCTCCGTTTATAATGTCTTTATTTTAAATAGGCGATCCATGTTGATTGCCGCTCCAATCCACATGACAGACGCTGTATGAATTCGGGATTGGCAAATATAAAATTCACTCAAATAGCCCGTTCAATGTCTCTTTGTATAGATCATGTTCGATCGCATGGATCGCTTCCGCTGTCTGATCTGCATCCCCGTCCACTACGTCGACAGCCCGCTGTGCAAGAATCGGCCCCGTATCCATTCCTTCATCGACCAAATGGACCGTGACGCCTGTCACTTTCACGCCGTGTTCGACCGCTTGGCCAATGGCATCTTTTCCAGGAAAAGAAGGCAGCAAGGATGGATGGATGTTCACAATGCGCGACGGATACGCCGACAAAAGCGTATGGCCGACGAGCCGCATATAACCGGCAAGGATGAGCCATTCTGCGCCAGCTTCCCGAAGAGTTGCTAAAATCGCTTCTTCGAATGCCTCTTTCGTGTCAAACTGCTTCGGTTGGAAGGCAGCCACCGGGATGCCCGCCTGTTCAGCCCGTTTAACGACGTAAGCTTCCGGTTTGTTCGTCACCATCAGCACGATTTCAGCGTTCAGCTCGCCTTTTTGGCATGCCTCTTCGATCGCTGCAAAATTACTGCCGCTTCCAGAAGCGAAAACGGCAATTTTAACTTTATTCGTCATTCTATAAGACTCCCGTCATGGTCACCGTTGAAAAGGACGCCTTCCCCTTTGACAACGCGGCCAATCGTGAACGCTTTTTCGCCATGTTCGGTCGCGATTTGAATCGCTCTTTCCGCTTCAGCCTCAGGTACAGCGATGACAAAACCGATCCCCATATTGAAAACGCTATATAAGTCTTTATCCGACAGCTCGCCTTTTTCTTTTAACATGTTGAACACAGGCAATACCGGCCATGCGCCAAGATCCACTTCTGCCGCGAAACCATTCGGTAACATACGTGGTAGGTTTTCAAAAAATCCACCGCCTGTAATATGACCCATCGAATGCACATTCAATTCTTTATGCATTTCCAGTACAGGCTTTGCGTAAATTTTCGTCGGCTCTAGAAGTGCTTCACCGACTGTACCAAGTTCTTCATACCCCTCGATCACATCGTCCACTGTATATCCTGCGTCCTCAAGAACGATTTTTCTCACGAGTGAGAAGCCGTTCGAATGGATACCGCTCGATGCAATGCCAACCAGCACATCCCCTTCGACCACTTCTTCACCGGTCACTACATCGCTCTTTTCACACGCGCCGACTGCGAAACCTGCAAGATCGTATTCCTCTACTTTATACAGCCCCGGCATTTCAGCCGTCTCACCGCCGATTAGCGCTGCACCTGATTGTACACAACCGTCCGCAATTCCTTTGACAATGGCTTCCACCTTTTCAGGCACTGCTTTTCCAAGCGCTATATAATCAAGGAAGTACAAAGGTTCCGCCCCTTGCGCAACAATATCATTGACACACATCGCGACACAGTCAACACCGATCGTATCGTGTTTGTCCGTCATGAACGCAAGTTTCAGCTTCGTACCGACACCATCTGTCCCCGAAATGAGCACCGGCTCTTTATAATCAAGTGCTGACAGATCGAACATGCCACCAAATCCACCGAACGTTCCTGCAACGCCTTTTCGCACCGTGCGGGCAACATGCGATTTCATCCGTTCCACCGACTCATAACCCGCCTCTATATTGACACCTGCTTTTTCATACGCATTCGACATGGAAAATCCTCCTACCGTACAATTTCTTTTTCATGTGGCAATACCGTATCCGTATAAATCTCCGTCGGATACTCTCCAGTGAAGCATGCAAGACATTGCCCACAGTTTTTCATTTCATCGGACCTGCCGATCGATTTCAGCAAACCTTCAGGCGATAAAAACGTTAAAGAATCCGCTTCGATTAAATCACGTACTTCTTCAACTGTTTTTCCTGTCGCAATCAATTCCGAATCCGTACTAATGTCCACGCCGTAAAAACAAGGACTGACGAGCGGCGGAGATGCAATGACGACATGCACTTCTGTGGCGCCCGCTTCTTTCAGCATTTTGACAATTCGTTTGGAAGTTGTCCCGCGAACAATCGAATCATCGACCATCACAACACGCTTCCCATTGACGACTTGACGAACCGGGGATAACTTCATCTTTACCCCTTGTTCACGCAACTCTTGTGACGGTTGGATGAATGTCCGCCCGACGTAACGACTTTTAATGAGCCCGAGTTCATAAGGTATCCCGCTCTCCTCAGAAAAACCGATCGCCGCTGAAATACTTGAATCGGGTACACCTGTCACGACGTCCGCCTCGATATTCACTTCACGTGCTAACTGCTTTCCACAACGTTTTCGCGCGGAGTGAATATTGATACCGTCAATATTGGAGTCCGGGCGTGCAAAATAGACATATTCCATTGAACACATCGCAGCGTCCGCAGCGGGTGCAAAACGTTCTGAATGTAAACCGTCCTTATTAATAATAATCAGTTCGCCCGGTTCAACAGAACGAATACTTTCCGCACCAATAATATCGAATGCACACGTTTCGGAGGCAACGACCCATGCATCCCCCATCTTTCCGAGTGCTAGAGGGCGAAGTCCGTTCGGGTCTTGGGCAACCATTAATGATTCTTCTGTCAGCAAGACGAAAGCGAACGCACCTTTCAACATCGATAATGCTTTCTTTACACGATCTCGTTGTCTCGGAGTACCGTTGCTTTTTTTGATTAAATGCGCAAGCACTTCCGTGTCCGAATTTGTTTGAAAAATGCTGCCTTGGCGTTCAAGGTGCTCACGGAGTTCCGCTGCATTGACAATGTTTCCGTTATGGGCGACAGATAAATTACCGGTAGTCGACCGAAATACGAGCGGTTGGACGTTCTCAATACCTCGCCCGTTATCTGTCGTATAACGCACTTGACCAATCGCTGCTTGTCCTTTTAATTCATTGATTTCATTTCCGGAGAAAACCTCGTTCACGAGGCCTTCTCCCTTTACAACATGCAGATGCTTCTCATGTTGTGTAACGATGCCTGCACCTTCTTGTCCACGATGTTGCAATGCGTGCAAGCCATAATACGCAATTTGCGCCGCATCCACGTGTCCCCATATGCCAAACACGCCGCACTCTTCATTTAAGCCTCTGAGTTCAGCAAGCATTCGATTGCTCCTTTCCAGGCGGAACGCAATTCTTCAACCGTTTCATCGATCAATACCGTATCTTGCTCTCCCCGAATGACGACTCGGTTGGTTTCCGTAACATTACCGATTTTCACAGCATCTTGAACTGCCGCTTCGAAAGCTTTCGCGTTCTCTTCTTTCACCGTCACAAGGAAACGAGACTGTGTCTCACTGAATAAAGCCGTGACCGCTGATCCTGCAATCGTTACATCCGCACCTAATCCTTCCGCATCGAACGCCTTTTCACAAAGTGCGACGGCAAATCCACCTTCCGACAAGTCTGTTGCTGATTCGACAAGATCATTTTGAATCGCGGCCAAGAGCGCTTGTTGGCGTGTAGCTTCAACATCCAAATCAATGGCAGGCGCTTGTCCTGAAATGTCACCTTCCAACATCTGTTGCAACTCACTGCCTCCGAAGTCTTGTGTCGCTTCTCCGATAACATAAATGAGATCTCCCGCATTTTTAAATGAAGTCGTCGTCACATGCGATAGATCATGGACAAGGCCAACCATTCCAATTGTCGGTGTCGGATAGACAGGGACACCGTTCACTTCATTCGACAGTGAAACGTTTCCGCTGATGACTGGCGCGTTCAATGTGCGACAAGCATCCGAAATGCCTGCTGCCGATCGCTCAAACTGCCAAAATACTTCAGGCTTGTCCGGGCTACCGAAGTTCAAGCAATCCGTCACTGCAATCGGTTCTGCACCTGAACAAACAAGATTACGTGCCGCCTCCGCAACCGCGATCTTCCCACCCGTTTCCGGATCAAGATATACATAACGCGAGTTACAATCCGACGTCATGGCAAGGCCTTTATTCGTGCCATCAACACGGATGACCCCTGCCGAAGAACCTGGAGCAACGACTGTATTACGACGGGCATGCGAATCGAACTGGCTATATGCCCACTCTTTCGAAGCGATTGTGGGACGCTTCAGCAAATCGACCAATGTACCTTTCAAATCCGCCACGACCGGTTCCGTCATTTCCATCGATTGGAACTCTTTAAAATAGGACGGTTCTTCAGATTTTTTATGATACACAGGTGCGTCTTCCGCCAATGCATCCGCTGGTACTTCCGCCACGACTTCTCCGTGATGGACCAAGCGCAACATTTTATCGTCCGTCACTTTTCCAATCGCAACTGCTTCAACACCGTATTTCGCAAAAAGGTCTATCACTTCTTGTTCACGACCTTTTTTCACGACGATCAGCATCCGTTCTTGTGATTCTGACAACATCATTTCATACGCTGTCATTCCTGACTCACGCTGGGGAACAAGATTCATGTTCATCTCTATGCCATAGCCAGCACTTGAAGCCATCTCTGCCGAGGCAGATGACAAGCCAGCAGCGCCCATATCTTGCATCCCGATGAGGGCGTCCGATTTCGCTAATTCCAAACATGCATCCATGACCAATTTCTCGAGGAACGGATCCCCACCTTGCATGACAGGAAGTTCTGCTTCTTCTTCGACAGTTACTTCAGCTGAAGACATTGTCGCACCGTGAATCCCGTCACGTCCCGTAGTCGCGCCTGCATAAATGACTGTATTGCCGACACCCGCTGCTACACCTTTTTGGATATCTTCATGGTTAAGTAATCCGACTGCCATCGCGTTGACGAGTGGACGTTTGGAATAGCAATTATCGAACTGTACTTCACCTGCGATTGTCGGGATCCCAATCCCATTTCCATAGCTAGCGATTCCCGCAACCGCTTCCTCGAACAAAAATCGATCCCTTGCATCTGTCAAATCCCCGAAACGGAGAGAGTTGACAAGTGCGACTGGACGAGCCCCCATCGAAAAGACATCACGCAACACGCCACCTGCACCGGTTGCTGCACCGATAAACGGCTCGATCGCAGACGGAGAGTTATGAGATTCCATCTTAAACACAGCCGCTTGGTTATCCCCGATATCAACGATTCCTGCACCTTCCCCAGGACCTTGGAGGACTCGTTCTCCTTCAGTTGGGAAATTTCGAAGAATCGGCTTGGAGCTTTTATAGGAACAATGTTCAGACCACAATGCGGAGAACAAACCTGTTTCTGTATAGTTTGGAAGCCGTCCCAAAATGTCTTCTACACGTCCAAATTCTTCATCGGTCATTCCCATTTGACGATACAATTTTTCTTCTTTGATCTGTTGTTCATTCGGTTCATGCATGGCTGACATTGTTTTCACTCCATCTTTTCAATATTGATTTGAACAAAGGCAATCCATCTGTCCCACCGATGATTTCCTCAACGGCACGTTCAGGTAGCGGCATGATACCGAGTACATTCCCTTGCTCGTTCAACACACCTGCGATATGTCCCGTACTACCATCGACAGAGCCATTCGTATAGGTAAAGGCGATCCGGTTATTCTCTTTCAATTCTTCTAATGTTTCTTCATCCACATAATAATTTCCATATTGATGTGCAAATGGGATGAGGATCTGCTGATCTTTTTCATAGCTCTCCGTAAAAATCGACTCCGTATTTTGAACAGTTAGCTTCACTTTTCCAGATCTGAACTTTAATCCTTTATTTAACAGAAAAGCACCTGGTAATACATTTGCTTCGGTCAAAATTTGAAATCCGTTTCCAACGCCTAACACCGGTTTGCCTGACGCAGCAAATGCCTTTAACTGCTCCAACGCGGGCGATCCTTTTGCAAGGGCACCTGGACGAAGGTAATTCCCGTAAGATGCACCACCCGGTACCATAACAGCGTCAAAACCTGCCAGTTCCGCTTCGTCATGCCAGACGTATTCAGCTTCTGCCCCTAACACTTCATTAATCGCATGGTACATATCGACATCGCAACCAGAACCCGGGAAAACAAGAATCGCGAACTTCATTTTCCCGCAGCCTCCCCTATTTCATAACGATAATCTTCGATCACTTCGTTAATAAGAAGCTTTTCACACATCTCTTTTACACGCGTTTCAATATCTGTCACTGCGCCGTCCAATTCAAGCTCTATCAATTTTCCAATACGGACATTTTGCACCTCATTATACCCAAGATTCAACAGCGCTTCTTTTGCCGCCGTTCCTTGTGGATCTACAACACTTTCACGGAGTGTTACATATACATTTACTTTTGTCATCGTTTTTTCCTCCCAAATGGAAATGTAATTTCTATCACTGCAAATTTGCCATAATTATATTCGTCAATCCGACCAAATTGCTGTTGAATCGATTTCTTTCAATGTGCTTTCGATATTATCGGTCATAATTGTCACATGCCCCATTTTACGCTTCACTTTCGCTTCTGCTTTGCCATACAAATGGACAGACCAATCCGGAAAATCATTGATCACTTTCATAAGTGGCTCGACATGCTCCCCAAGAACGTTCACCATAATGGAAGGTGCCCATAACTTCGGCTCTCGAAGCGGCCAACCGCAAACAGCACGAACATGTTGATGGAATTGAGAAACGTTACAAGCTTCAATTGAATAATGTCCTGAGTTATGCGGTCTTGGAGCCAGTTCATTGATGATGATATTTCCGTCTTCCAACACGAACATTTCCACAGCGAGTGTCCCGACGAGTGCCAAGTGATTTGCGATTTGAGTAGCCGCTTCTTCAGCTTTTTCCAATACCTCTTGGTGAACGCGTGCTGGAACAATCGATTCATGCAAAATATGGTTTTTATGAATATTTTCCGCAATCGGCAAACAAAAAGATTCGCCAGCGGCATTGCGTTGAATGATAACGGAAATTTCTTTCTCAAATGGAACAAATGCTTCTGCAATACAAACCGAATGTTCAAATAAGGATGCCGCTTGATGAAGTTCTTCAGGCCCATCCAGCTTGACTTGACCTTTTCCATCATATCCGCCAAATGCTGTCTTCACGATACACGGATAACCGATTTCTTCTATTTTACTTTGTAATTCCTCGAAATTTTGTGCAGTAATATAATTGGCAACCGGTGCGCCTGATGCTGCAATTTCAGCTTTTTCATTCATCCGATTTTGCGTGATACGCACAAGCTCTGCACCTTGTGGGACATATGCAGTCTCACATAGTTGCTGTAACCCTTCGTAATCGATATTTTCAAATTCGTACGTTATGACATCACTCACGTCAGCGAGTTCCTGTAAAGCTGTCTCATCGTTGTACGGTGCAACAATTTGAATATCTGCAACTTGACCACATGGCGAATTTTCAGTCGGATCAAGCACAGCGATCTTAAAACCAGCTTCTTTCGCCGCGAGTGCCATCATGCGTCCCAGCTGCCCACCACCGATAATGCCGATTGTCTGATTTGGTAAAATGGTTTTCACTCTAATTCACCACTGCTTTCTAGTGCTGATGCACGCATTTTCAAACGACGGGATTGTAATTTATCAAGTAAATCTTGATCTGCAACCGCTAAAATTTGAGATGCTAAAATGCCAGCATTCGTAGCACCCGATTTTCCAATGGAAACCGTCGCCACTGGAACACCCGCCGGCATCTGGACGATGGAAAGAAGCGAATCCATCCCGTTAAGCGCACGCGATTGGATCGGTACACCTATGACGGGCACAAGAGTTTTCGACGCCACCATTCCTGGCAAATGGGCTGCACCGCCTGCTCCTGCAATAATAACTTGAATCCCTCGCGAATATGCCTGTTGCGCATAATCGAACATGAAATCCGGTGTCCGATGTGCCGACACCACTTTCTTTTCATACGGCACTTCAAGTTCTTCCAACACTTCACATGCATGCTTCATCGTTTCCCAATCATTTTTACTTCCCATAATAACGCCGATTTTCGGTTCCACTGTCATCCGCTCCTTTATTATCAATATGTAAAAATCATTAAATGGAGTTTCTTTGGAGTTACATTGTTCAAAATAAAAATCCTCGAATAGACTACTTTTCACTAGGCATGAAAAGCAGACCATTCGAGGACATGACAAGATGCGTAATTTAGGATCGTTCCCATTTGTACGCAACACCTTTCGTTAACTTCCTGAAAGTCGCTTTCCCGCATAGTACAGACATTAAGGTGTCTGGGTAGAAACGCCGAAGCCAATCCTTCCGCTTATATGGGGATACTATTCCTTCTTCACTCTTCACATTTTAACAAGTAGAATGATATCCGTCAACGACAAATACGAACGTTCAAAAAATCCCCCTTAATAATCGTTCGCCTTTAAGTGTTTTTGTTTTTATTTCTTCTTAAATCAACTATGCAAAAGCATAATTAGACTCGATTTTGAAGGATGCCTGAAGCTTGCTCAAAGTGGATCATGCAAGTATTGAATCGAGATACGGCAGCGCAGCCTGGATTTGCTTATTCCAAAAAGGCTAGCTCCTAACTGGATGAAAGTAAAGAACCCTTGAATTTGACAAGTTGCCGAACCGGAATAATTTGATCATTTACTTCGGCAAAAATCGGTTCTTCTTTTCGTCCAGTAGCGACATATCCTTCCGCTTCCATTCTTTTTAAGCAATCCTCAATGCTTTCATTTTCTTCCACCTCAAACCATACTGTCTTTTTCCGGCTCATTTATATAACTTCCCTCTCCGAACAGATTTGACCCAGAAACCACCGTGTATCGCTTTCGGCTCATATGAAACGATAAAGGCACTCGGATCACTTTCTTTAATAGTTGCGTATAGTTTCAATTCATAACGGCGCGGCGTTAAAATTTGAAGTGCCGACCGATTTCCATCCAGGCCATTTGCTGACCAGTCTGTTACCCCATATCCCTGTTCCCTCAATATTGTCGGCAGTCTTCTGTCGATATCAGCAGTGATGACATTGACAGTTATATAACCAAGTGCCATCTTCTCTTCAATTTTCGTTCCAATGATTACCCCACAACCGTAGCCGATCGCATAGGCGATCAGGTTCTGGATTTCATTCAGATTATCAAGAACCAGTCCCAATCCGACAACATAGATAACAATTTCGACCATACTCACAACCGCTGCAATATATCTATACCCTTTCAAGGTTAAAATCATGCGTATCGTAAAAAACGTGACATACACAATATTAATTATAAAAATAATGAGCACCATCTGCACTGGAACATCCCCCTTTTGTCAATTCTTCCTAGCGTACCGAGAAACAGACAGAACTGCAAGCGTTTTTACAATGCTTGACGACAACATTAAATACCAAAATGTTGCGAATTCACTCTATCACGTCATGGCTTGATCTCACCCAAAGCAAAAAGGATATAAGTCTATAAGCACCACACCGTTGGAACGATAAAACTTCACATCATCTTCCCTATCCGGGCCAAACTTCAGAAGACATAGACGCTGCCTCTCCCCCTTTTTTGAACTCTGTGAGATTCTGGTACTTCTATTATCTACATGAGCATGAAGACCAACTGGATGTGACGTCGTTAAACCGACGATATGCTTCGCCTGTGCTTCTGTTCAGTTAGGATTTATTCACAATTGAATTGAAAACATAATTCATCTATATCTCGCCACAAATGCCAGTAAGAGACTGCTGCTGACGTTAACGTACGTACAGATGCTGACTCGTTAAGAAGTCGGTTACTCACCTGGTGAAATCTCCAAGAAATCGCAATGTCCACAACCAATCCAAAGTAATATACAACGAATAAGGGAAATCTGCAAGATCCTTTATAGAAATACACACACAACACTTCGTAGAACTTCCTGCCTCCTTGTCAGGCAGAATAGTTTCAAACTGGGATGGCTAGCCGAAGAGTGTGAAAATGTCGGTTGTACAATTTATGACGTTGGTGAAAGAAAATCCCTTCTCTTTAAAAATTGGAGAAGGGCTGGAATTTCACTAACGTCATTTTTTATAATTATTTTGAATTGAAGAATCCTATAACCCGCTGATTTCCGTTCCGGGTTCCGGGGGGACGCGTTCCGTGGGGCCTGCGGTAAGCCTCCCCGTCGCGAAAACCGCGCTCCTGCGGGGTCTCACCTGTCACGCTTATCCCACCAGAGTCGCCGCCCTGCACTCCAATCAGCTGAGAGAATCTCGGAAACATAAGTTCAAGTAGATATAAAAAACAAGTGAGATTCCCTATAGAATGAAAGTCGACCAAAACCAGTTTCACTGACTTTGGACCGTCCTAAGACACACAAACTATAGTCGACTATAATTCTTCGCCAACGTCATTTGATAAAGAACCAAAATGTCATGCTTTAGCTTTTATATAACCAAACAAAAAAAGCCACTACCTATGGGTAATGACTTCTTTAGTGCCTAGCAACGT
>CAOKMT010000054.1 GCA_948469885.1 uncultured Sporosarcina sp.
AAGATACCTATGCGTCAAATTATCTTGTTAAGGTACACATTCTTATTTGTTAAAACAATCGCGAATATTTTTGCACAAGTACTCCTGTCAACGAATGCTTGAAAAGATGAAGCTATACGTGGTATAAGTGTAAAAGGAATGTGTCAATTTAAGATGATTAAAGGATTTTGCAATAAATGAGGGTCGTTCTTATCTGTTGCAACAGGAGGAAATGAAATGAGTAACGAGCATAATTTTTGGCTTGATTTACCGAAGCCATTTTTTATATTAGCACCGATGGAAGACGTGACAGACGTTGTGTTTCGTCACGTCATTAGTGAAGCCGCAAAACCTGACGTATTTTTCACAGAGTTTACAAACACAGAAAGTTATTGCCACCCTGATGGAAGAGATAGCGTGCGTGGCCGTTTAACCTTCACAGAAGACGAGCAACCGATTGTCGCGCATATTTGGGGAGATAAACCTGAATACTTTAAAAAAATGAGTATTGATATGAAAAAACTCGGTTTTCGCGGGATCGATTTAAATATGGGTTGTCCTGTCCAAAACGTCGCTGCCAAAGGAAAAGGTGCTGGCTTAATAAACCGTCCTGAAGTCGCGGCGGAAATTATTCAAGCCGCAAAAGCAGGCGGCTTACCCGTTAGTGTAAAAACACGCTTAGGCTACGTGGAGCTTGACGAATGGCGTGATTGGTTAACGCATGTGTTCAAACAAGACATTGCGAACCTTTCCATTCACCTTCGGACAAGAAAAGAAATGAGTAAAGTCGATGCGCATTGGGAGCTCATTCCCGAAATTAAAAAATTAAGAGACGAAATCGCACCCAATACATTATTAACGATCAACGGCGATATTCCCGATCGTGCAACAGGCTTACAATTAGTTGAACAATACGGGATAGATGGGATCATGATTGGACGTGGCGTCTTCACAAACCCATTTGCTTTTGAAAAAGAGCCTCAAGAACATAGTGCAAAAGAATTTCTAGAGTTATTGCTGTTACAATTAGATCTCCACGATCAATACTCAGCCGAATTTGAACCACGTCCATTTAAACCACTTCTCCGCTTCTTCAAAATCTATATCCGTGGATTTAGAGGCGCAAGTGAACTAAGAAACCAATTAATGAGTACGAAATCAACCGATGAAGTACGTCAACTCCTTAAACCATTTTTAGAAAAAGAGTTAGACTGAGTCAAACATATATATTTAAAAGAGGGTGGAAATGATATTTTCCACCCTCTTTCTGTTTTTTTATTTCATTTTCAGACGAGCGTCTTTAAAAATTCATGGATCGGGTCAATAACCCCGACGAACTCCTTCCACTCTGTCAATTCATTCGTATGTACATTTTGGGCACGCACACGTACGACATTTGCCGCATGCTCATCTTGTGGTACTTTTACTGTGATCGAGTCGATCCAATACTCTCTCTCACCCTCTTCGAAAATAACCAATTTCCTTTTCGTATCGTAAATTTGATAAGCTCCCACATAATCACTCCTGAAGAAATTATACGAACCCTTCGTGAATATTTACAACTCACGCTTAAAATTATACCATGCACAATCATATCCTTGTTACACCTTTATCATGAATAATTTTCTGAACGCTCTCAACATTACTGGACTATCAATTTTTTCTCCTTGTTCAATCTTTCGCGCAAAGACGCATTTGCATCTACATCAAAACCTTTAATTTTAATAATGAAAGGTTCATGATATGCTTAATGTAAGAAAATCGATCCTAATGATTTTGAGGTAGTGGATGAAAGGTATGATGAGTTGTGGATAATATAAAATTAGGAAAAGCGATTGCTAACTTTCGTGTAAAACAGAATTACAATATTAAACAGTTGGCTGAAAAAACGAAAATCTCTTCATCAATGTTAAGTCAAATTGAAAGAGGGCTTACCAATCCATCACTAAATACGCTTAGAATGATTGCAGATGCATTAGAAGTTCCATTACTTAGTTTTTTTACCGAATCTGAGAAAAGCAAGGATTTAATAACAAGGGCAAATTCCAGAAAAAAAGTCGTGTTTCCACCCCCACAAAATATGGAGTATATGTTGCTATCTCCGGATTTAAGCGGCTCAATTGAAATGGTCCTCATGAAAATCCCGCCGCTGTCTAATTCGGCTGAAAAGCCCGTCGTTCATATTGGAGAAGAAGTTGCATACGTATTGGAAGGCAGCATCATGCTGCATATTGGCGATGATATTGAAATTTTAAATACTGGGGACAGTGTAAAAATACCGCCTGGTGTACAACATAAATGGGAAAATACCACAGAGCAAGAAGTAACAGTCATTTTTGCTGTGACACCTCCCACATTTTAAAAAACAGCATACAGTAAGCGATTTCTTTACCGTTCTATAACTCCTGTTATGACGTCTTTTTTATGACGAACAAGAGGAATAGAGCGGTTATTTTTTGTCATTTAAGTTAAATATAAATTAATTAATTAAATTACATTTAATTATATTGTTGATTTCGCCTAAAGAAAGCGCTATCATTAAATTATATTAAATAAATTGAATTATATTTAATCACTGAAATTTTCGGCTTGCCAACTTATATCCTGAAAGGAATGGCTAAAAATGCAAACAGGTGCAATGATGATGTTAGTTTTATTCTTGTCAATTGTATTACTCATTTTTCTTATCCTGAAACTTAAAATACATCCTTTTATTTCTCTCGTTCTAGCGGGTATTTTTATTGGATTGGCAACTGGTATGCCCCTAATGGATATTGTGACTTCTATTGAAACAGGAGTAGGCGGAACGCTAGGATCACTAGCTGTTGTCATCGGTTTTGGAACGATTTTAGGTAAGATGTTAGAGATATCTGGTGGTGCCGAGCGCCTAGCGCGAACAATGCTAAATGCTTTAGGAGAAAAGCGTGCGCCTTGGGTTATGTCACTTATCGGCTTAATAGCTGGTATTCCGGTGTTTTTTGAAGTCGGTTTTGTTTTACTATTTCCAATCATTTTCATTGTTGCTAGACAAGCTAAAATGTCGCTTCTAAAGATTGGAATTCCTTTGGCCATATCTCTGATGGTTGTACACGCTATGGTTCCTCCACACCCGGCAGCATTTGCGATTACCGAAATGTTAGGCGCCGATGTTGGAAAAGTGATTTTATA
Organism: uncultured Sporosarcina sp.; assembly: GCA_948469885.1. GTDB lineage: Bacteria > Bacillota > Bacilli > Bacillales_A > Planococcaceae > Sporosarcina. The sequence continues at coordinate 3,148 of CAOKMT010000054.1, forward strand.
TTCACTTCTTATTGGGGCACCTACTACAATCATTGCTGGGCCAATCTTTGCTAAGTTCATTGGTCAAGGGGCTAGAACTGAAGCATTTCATGAAGTAGAGGTAAAAGCTCCAACACCCGATGAGAAGCTTCCTCGGTTTGGAATTACGTTATTGACGATTCTTCTACCTTTATTCATTATGGTAGGAAAAACAGCAGGTGATTTATATGTTGCAGAAGGATCTTTTCTCTACGATCTTGTTAGATTTTTAGGTAATCCCATTATTGCTTTACTTATTTCAGTATTTGTCGCATATTACACATTAGGTCTTTCTCGCGGCTTCAAGATGAAGGAACTATTAGCCCATACGGAAGACGGATTTAAATCAATTGCATCCATTTTGTTAATCATTGGTGCTGGCGGTGCTTATAACGCTTTGTTAGTTGACAGCGGGTTAGGTACAGAGTTATCTACTATTATGCAATCGTTAAATATGAACCCGATTATTTTAGCTTGGCTAATCGGAGCGATACTACACTTGGCAATTGGATCCGTTACGGTAGCCATGCTGAGTGCGGCAGGTATAATTGGTCCGTTGTTGGCCGTTTACCCTACTTTGAGCCCAGAGATTGCAGTTCTCGCGATCGGTGCCGGAGCGATCGGATGGTGTCATGTTAACGATTCTGCTTTCTGGCTTGTAAAAGAATACTTAGGATTATCCTTAACAGATGCGTTTAAAAGCTTTACTGCCGCAACTGTGATTGCATCGGTTGTCGCACTTGGAGGGGTACTACTTTTGGCACAGTTCATATAAAAAACGAAGTTAAGAAAATAATTTATGGAAGGAAGACGAATCATCATGGAAAATAAAACAATTCAAGGAAAAACGATAAAAGAATGGGAAGAACAGTACCCATTAATGAGCAAAATTATTTCAACGGAGGAAGTGCTTTGGACAAACCCTAAATACGGAAAGTTTGCCGATGCGATTGAAAAGATTTCTTTATCAGAGAATGATGTAAAAGATGCTGAAGAAAGATTAAATAGATTTGCACCCTATATTGCGAAGGTTTTCTCGGAAACAGAAAAAACAAATGGCATTATTGAATCCCCTATTGTCCCAATTCCTACGATGCAAACGAATATGGAAAAGACATATAATCAAGAAATCACGGGGCAATTATTGCTTAAATGTGACAGTCATCTTGCGATTTCCGGGTCAATTAAAGCAAGAGGCGGCATTTATGAGGTTTTAAAACATGCTGAAGATCTAGCCATTGCGAATAACATGCTAACAATAAACGATGATTATTCAATTATGGATAGCGAACGATTTAAAGAGTTCTTCTCTAATTATTCGATTGCAGTAGGATCGACTGGAAACCTAGGACTCAGTATTGGAATTATAAGTGCCCAGTTAGGATTTAAAGTTTACGTTCATATGTCGGCTGACGCAAAACAATGGAAGAAAGATCTACTTAGAAGCAAAGGTGTTACAGTCATTGAGTATGAATCAGATTATAGTAAGGCAGTAGAGGAAGGTAGAAAACAAGCAGAAGCCGATCCTAACATGTACTTTATTGATGATGAAAATTCGACCAACCTATTTTTAGGATATGCTGTTGCAGCTTCTAGATTAAAAAAGCAATTAGATGAAATGAATAGAGTTGTAGATGAGGATCATCCCTTATTTGTTTATCTTCCTTGTGGAGTCGGCGGCGGACCTGGTGGCGTAGCATTTGGATTAAAGTTAGTTTTCAAAGATCATGTACATTGCTTCTTTGCCGAACCAACACAATCTCCATGTATGGTGATCGGATTGATGACAGGTCTCCATGATCAAGTATCGGTGCAAGACTTTGGCATTGATAATATTACCGATGCAGACGGGCTCGCTGTTGGCAGAGCTTCAGGCTTCGTAGGAAAAACTTTAGAGAACCTAATGAGCGGATCATATACTGTCAAAGATGAGGAATTATATAGACTGTTAAGTATGTTAGCCGACACAGAGAATATTCAATTAGAACCTTCTGCGTTAGCTGGAATGCATGGACCAATTCAATTTTTCAGAGATGAAGCTGGACAAAAGTATATTGAGAATAACAACTTACAAAATATAATGAAAAACGCTTCACATATCGCTTGGGGAACAGGCGGCAGCATGGTTCCAAAAGATGAAATGGAAATCTATTACAATAAGGGAAAAGAGATTTCTGCTTCTGAATAATTAAAGGTTCATTTGTATGGAATAGACGATTTCTATAATAGTAAGGGCTGTCCTAAATGGTCATGAAAAATGACTTTTCGGGGCAGCTTTTTCTTATATCTGACATGTTGTGTCGTATAGCTTTCGTCATGTTTTTTAAACTTGATACTTTCGACCGCCAGCTTGTAAGTCTAATAGTCGTCGAATTTACCGAAGACCAATTGGATATTTTCTGGTTCGTTGTGCGACGCCCTGCTTTTTCTTCTTTCGGCGGGATGTATTGCGCTGAACACCGTCGACATCACCGACAGCAAATCCTTTCACTTCGTTTTCAATGCACCCATCAACAAACTGTGTCGGCGTTTTGTGTAGGTGTCCCTCAATTTGCGATTTCTTCAAGTCCCCAGTCCGCCAATAAGTTGTCGGCTCATTTGATATATTCCACGAACCAAACTCTATATTAATCAGTGTATAAACATCATTTTCAATGTTTTTAAGTTCCCCTCATTGTAGCCTAGCCCTTCTCACATGATCAAATCTTCTTCTAGGATCTATATACAGCGTGTTTTACAGCCAAGCAAAGCATTTTTCCTATCCGCAAGCGCTGTTCTAGGAACATGAATATCCAAAAAGCCCATACAAACAGATCAAGATCGTTTGATGTACAGGCATCATTTTTTCGCCAATGGGTATACCTATTTCAAGTAGAAGGAGGTAATTGGATGAGATTGGTTTTACGATTGTTATATTCAATTCTTTTATTCGGGGCGGGTGTTTTGCATTTTGTACATGAAGAACGTTTCCGCAAAATTGTTCCTAAAGCACTTCCTTTCCGGCGCGCCATTGTATTGATCACCGGTGTTTTCGAAATGTTGTTTGCCGTTTTACTTTGGGTGAAAAAAGGGCATCAGATCACCAGTAAGTTATTAGTATCCTTCATGGTTGCGGTCTTTCCGGCCAACATTTATATGGCGTTAAAAAAGATTTCCTTCCAAGAAGGGAAAAAAGCTAATCCATGGATTTTATGGTTGCGTCTTCCCCTGCAAATCCCATTAATCATTGGGGCTTTAACCTTAGGAAGGAAAGACGCCGATGCTGAACAAGGTTGGCGAAAATACAATCCCTAACCTAACAAACAAGTCAACTCAAAAAAATCGTTGAATATTGAATTTCAGCGATTTTTCGCTTTGGAATAAGAAGCATAAGCCTGCTTAAGATATAAAGGAGGAGTGGCTTCTAGAATGGACTTTACACAGGTGAAGAAGGAAGAACTTCCGCATTCAGATGCTTTAATCAGTTAATAAATCAAGGTAGTACTGATCATCTTCTTCTATTTTCATTAGAAATTCAGTTAGCGATTTGTCTTCTTCAAACTCATCATATATTTCCATGTCCGGACAAAACTCAAAGTCATTCACCCTTAATCGAAAATCCCTCACAGAACACGAATCCATTATACGGTTAATCTTGAATTCGGATCCTTCCACAATTCCATAGCCAACTTCTAAATAAAAATCAATCAACTCTTTAGGAAACTTCAAATTTAAAGTTTTCTTAACCTTTTCTATTTCACTTTCAGTCACTGGATGAAAATCATTCTCCTGGTTTTCTTTTATAAAATTATATATCATCATTTTTTATCACCCAATAAGAGTTAGAATGAATAGTTGGATCTGTAAATTTCCTACTATCGTTTCTATGATTCGAAAGCTGTTCTCTCTGGAAAAACGCCGCCTTCCCGCACTAAACAAACTACCAATCTTTGAGCCGCACGATCATAATAAAAGTCATTAGGAATAGTTCGATCTGGCAAACTTTCCACCTCCGAAAATTTCCTAGTTACCTTATTTAATGAAATTTTACCCATAGTCTCCTCGTTCGGTCCGAATTTATAAACGACAGTCTCCTCATCCTCATATTCTTTTAGTAATAAAACGTATGAAGCCATTTTAATCCTCCTTTAGTGGGTACCAAGGACGCCCGGATTCCACTGTTTTATCATGGGCCGTCCTATAATCTGTTTTGAATATACCTTCAAATTTTGACCGAAAAGTTCATGATTCAATAAATCTATATCATTTTTATTGTAAGTACCTTTCGGTAGTCGATTCCAAGCCTCCGCAATTTGATAATCTGGATCAAAACGCCCGACGCCATGTTCTTTTATGTACTCTTTGAAAAACAGATGGTCTTTGATTCTTTCTACATTACGTTCAGGCATTCCTGTATTTTTTAGCAATAGACTTGACATCAGTTGTGGATTTTCTAAAAGACTTATACATATCTTCTGCGTTGTCTAGCTGTTTTAAATATTCATCAACTGAAAGTTCTCTACCACCCGTTTGTGCTTTCCCTTTCAACTTCGTGCCAGCTCTCCACAAATTGTGCCCGATATCCATTACTTTCGCTGGTTTAAAGAACCATATAATGTCTCCTCCCTTCCCCAGCTTTTTATTATCTTTACACTTTATAAATAGCAGGGCTGTCCAATATACGATTTCACTCTAAAGGCAATTGAACTGTCTATCAGTACATTCTATAAACTTTTGAGTTAACTATGAATAAAAAATGAAAGTAATCTTCTAAGCTTGCACGTCTCCAAATAGAATGCGCAGAAAAAAAGCCCATACCATACAAGAGGGTAAGACCATTTGACACCTATTCGTTAGCAATTACAAAAAGATGCTACCGAAATAAAATCGGTAACATCTTTGCTATGCCCATAAAATTGTTTATTAATTATTTCTCCAAACACACAAAATAAGTGGTGAATACTCCTTTTCGGTATTGATTACTTAAACGGAAAACAATTTATTATATCTAATTCCCGTTCGTATGCCATGACAGTTCCTAGCAATGTTACTTTGTCTTATAGTAACTACATTATTTGCATTGTAATCGATAATTTTAAAGAAGAGAAACCAACAGGGATTGACAGCGCTAGATTACCTGTCACTATCATCAAAGGCATGCATTTGAAACTTTCTTCAAGAATGAACGTATAGGTAACTATAAGACTTCCAATAAAGGTGCGTGAAATAAAAATGAGATCATCCAACCCAACTTTAGGGAATGATACGTTTAAAGATCTCCGATCAGAAAATGGTAAAGTAATGACCATTCAAGGAACGGTAAATAAAACATTCTTCCTTTTTCTATTATTATTCGCAACTGCGGGATTTACATGGTATTTATATTTCGGGGGAACCAACGTTGAGCCGCTCATATGGATAGGCTCGATCGGTGGATTCATTGTAGCCCTCATCACGATTTTCGTGAAAAAAGTGGCAGCTTATACTTCGCCTCTTTATGCCCTACTTGAAGGATTGGCGCTTGGTGGGATTTCGGCCTTGTATGAATCCGTGTTTGAAGGGATTACAATACAGGCGATTTTATTGACGTTTGGCGTCCTATTTTGCCTGCTGCTTGCTTACAGTTCCAGATTGATTAAAGCTACCGAAAACTTCAAATTAGGTGTTGTTGCGGCAACCGGTGCAATTTTCTTTGTCTACCTAGCAGATTTCGCCCTTCGCTTCTTTGGAATGGAAGTGCCTTTCATCCATGAAACCGGTTGGATTGGCATATTGGTATCTGTCGGAATTGTGATTGTGGCGGCACTGAATCTCGTATTAGATTTTGATTTCATCGAAAAAGGCGCCGAGCAACAAGCCCCAAAATACATGGAGTGGTATGGCGGTTTTGGTCTTATGGTTACGATTGTCTGGCTTTACCTTGAGATTTTACGGCTTCTTTCGAAAGCCAAAAGTAAAAAGTAAATTCTCTCTTCACTTTCTAATGAAACTGGAAAACAAAAGACCTCCTGTATGAAACAACATTCATTTCATACAGAAGGTCCTTTTATCTTTGAATGGTGAGAAGGACAGGTTGATTACGGGTACCATTTTATATGATGATCAAAAAAATTCATAAGCGTTACTGTTAACGAGGGTGGAGACGGAGGGAGTTCAGTTTATCAAGTCGAAAAGTCCATTAGTAACAACGTTTACAAGGGTTTTCTGAACATCTGAAATTGCTCTTACAAAGGAATTAATAAGGTTTACTAAAATGCTTACGGGGACGCAAATTTTAATTTTTATTTTGTCTTTTAGATGACTGTAACAGGTTTTTCATTATACATATATTCAACAGACACTTTCTTTCCACAAGTAGTGCAAATTTCACCTGTTTGTTCAAAACGAAATTAAAATTTTTAAGGTACATGAATTTAAAGACTTTACCTTTATCAAAAACTTTTCATCATAATACGTCTATTCTTCCGAATTCAATAAACTTATATATTTTCATCTTGCTAAACAGATTTATAATATCTTTTTATTACCATCATGCATGTTACCAGCCCCATTAAACATATGCAGCTTTTAGATCATTTATAGTTTCTTCAGCTGCTTTTATGATTTCTTGAATAATTAACTTCTGTAAATGTAAATATCCTTCATTTATGAATTCTGGGAATTGCCCACTTAAATCTTCCGTAATAAACTCAATGTATGTCTTTAAGTTTTTTGAATCTAACTCATTATGTTGCATTGAGTTTCTATAGATTCTTAACCTATTTAGTGCCTTAAAAAGTTTTTGGAAATGCTGTTTAAACTCATTAAACATATAATTATTAATTCCTTGAGATCCCCCAACTTTACTAATAACTTCAACTACAGACGCGTTGAGAACCTTTGTAAACTCGCTAAACTTTGTATCATTATAAGCTAATTTAATACTATAAAGCTTCGCTTGATTTAAAATCTGCCCTGAGATTAACCAATTTAAACCATAAGTTTCTTCCATAAGAACATCTAACTCTTTTGAACATCTTATTAATCTATCAATGTCAGTTTTAATTTCATTGTTATTTCTATACTTGTCCAGTGTAATCATTGGATACTGTAGCGTTGATATATTTTCTCCATTATATTCTAAAGTTTTATGGGAAATAGTTTCTTTATTGCGCTTCAGACTTAAATTAAATACTTCCAACTTATCCAAATAAGCTTTTTTCTTATCAATAATTATTGAAGCATATTCATAATTAATATTATGCTCTAGTTTCAATAATTTTGGATATCTAGAACCTAAACTCAATAAATCTAAAACACGATTTTTTGTAAATTCATTAGGATAACTCTCGCCTACTAATTTTATTGATACCTTTAAATTCCGTTTTAGGTACCTCTCCAAAGCAGATATCCAATCTTGATCTACACAATATACATTAATCAAAGGAATAACATAATCTATTAATGCATTATCATTTTCAAAAAACTCTATACTCAAGGGGTCAATATAACTTCCATCGTTATATTCCACTAAATTTGCGTCTAAGTTCGGTTCCTTAATTTTTCTGAAGAACTCTGTTGGGATCTTTTTGAAAAGTTGAATACCAGATTCATCAGCATTGATAATCTTTTGCTCTAACTTTCCGATTTTAATATTCCTATTATAGACAACATATCTAACTTCATTAGCAGGTGATTCCAGAACTGCAAGAGAAACCTTCATAAATTGGGTTGATTTCTTTTTAATACTAATTATTCCCACCAGTTCTGCCTCTATGTCTGAATCCGCTTTTCTGGCATAATCTTTCAAAATCCTTTTAATTTTAAACGGTTCAATAATTGCATCATTATCGGGATTTAATAATGGTTTAATTGTATTTAAATTAAAATTCTTAGCTGCCTTATTGGATGTGAAATTTTTGTCTTCTTTAACTTCACCTAAGTAGCTGTCAATGTTAATTGGAAGAACTATCTTCTTTAAAGTATCGTAACTATTTTTTTGTAAATACTTTTTTCCATCTTCAGTTACCTTGTGAGTATTCATGTCCATCATATCCATTGAATCTAAATCATAAATAGCATGTTGAATTAACTCAATATCTAGAGCCAACATATTTGCTATAGTTTCTATATCATACTCCAAATCAACTAATTTCAAGGTAAATTCCAACACATCAGAAAGACTTTTATTTATAGTAGTTAAACACGTAATATTCTTTTTAAATATTGGTATTCCGACTTCTTCTATATTAATAATTTTATAGTCCGGGAAATCCGCATTAATTACATTCATCAAATTATTTAATGTCATAAAATCGCCCTTTCAATACTGCAACTGTCAGGATTTGCTTGGATAAATGATACAATTCTATTAAAGCTATTTTCTTTTCCTGGTCTATAATCGCATACCGCATCTTTATTACCAACTAGAAACAAACAATTTTTCCCTCTAGACAAAGCTACATTTAATCTGCGTTCATCTTTTAAGAATCCTATATTGTTTTTGTAATTCGATCTAACTAAGCTATAGAATACTATTTCCGCTTCTGAGCCTTGGAATGCATCAATATTATCTATTTGAATTTCTAAATTACTCCACTTCGAGCTATCCGGATTAATATCGTTTATTAAAAGCTCTTTTTGTGCGCTATATCCGGAAATTATTGCCACATTACTTTTTCTACCTATATTTAGATAAATTTGATTGATTTCTTCTAACTTACTTAAGATAATCTTAGATTCTAGTTTATTTCTAAAAGATTTATTTACTTCTTCTTCTACATTTTCTTCCATAAAATTTGTATCTAACCAAATTACTTGTTCATTAAACCCTAACTCATGCTTTTTTTCTTCATCTATTGCTCTACTTTTTATCTTATATTTAGGATAGAATATATTGTTTATCAACTTAGATATATTGGAATGCATCCTAAATTGGGACAATAAAGTCTTCTGTGCTGATCCTCCCTCAGATTTCTCAAATACTTCTTCAAATAAACTTTTTTCTAATACCTTTTTATTTAACTTAAGATTAAAATCATTATCATGGGCCAAATTAATAATAGGCGGTAATTGTTTATGATCACCTACAAGAATTATTTTTTTACCAAGTAGCATCGGTAAAAGTAATTCTGGTGCTGTGGCCCTTGCTGCTTCATCTATGATTACCCAATCATATCTTAAGTTTTTCAGGGCGTGTCTTGATGCAATTCCTACACATGTAGAGGCTACAATGGAGGCTTCTCTTGCAAATATATCATCAAATTCATCAATTAACCCTATTCTATTATTCCAATCATTAATCACTTCAGTTGTTTTAATCAATTTGTCATTTAGAAGTTTATGATCAATTTCTTGTTTTTTAATGTACTTATTCTTTTTCAATTGTAACTGTAAGTACTTATTTACAGTTTTATCATCGAATAAATTACTTAAATACGTATAGGAAAAGGAAATAGACTTTGATTTCACTTCCTCTGCCCATATATTTATTTGTTCTGCTGCAAGAAAGTTTGAAGATTCTTTAGATATTTTATCACTATTACCTATTCTTATTATTCTCTTTTCTTTATGATGTTTCACGATGTTTTTTAATAAATGATCGACTGCTACATGAGATGGCGATGTGATAAGTACCTTTGAATCTCCATCCTCCAAGTATATTTGATTGATAATTTCTGTAATAATAGTTGATTTACCTGTACCCGGTGGACCTTGAATTAAAAACAAATCACTTGTCTTTAATGCATCTTCTATTACCTTCAGATTTGAGTTGTCAATGTTCTTATTAACGAGTTCTATATTTAAATCTATATCCCTAATACTTAAGATTGAAGGATCTAATAGTATTTCTATTAAATTCTTATTAACTCCTTCGTTTTCTTTTAGTCTAAATAAGGCATTATCATACCTTTTTAGTACATTATTAGAGATATCAATTTTAGCCTCACCACGTTCGCTTAACTCTTCATATTCAACATTTAAATCAAAGGCTACTGTAATCACATTGTCTTTGACTTCTCTTATCAATCCAACATTTCTATATTTATTAGAGTTTTTTAAAGTTAATTTCAAATAATCTCCTTCCTGTATTAAACTAGAATCAAAATGTTTTTTCATTTTAACAGTTAATAAATTTCTTTTATCGTCATAGTTTTTTTCTTCATATATCCCTAAATTTTCCCTACGGTAATTAATCTTATTTATATCCCTTATGACACTTTGCCATTCCCTCATCAATTTATTAACAGAGTGTGCTTTCGCTTTATCACTTTCATAACTTTTTAAATTTCTATTAATGTCTTTAATTAAGGTATCAAATTCTTTTTTTCGATTATTTTTCGAAGGAATTGTTTGAGTTATTTCTATATGTAAGGGCAACTTAATTCCTTTTTCTTTTTCCAACTCATTTTCGCCATATGTATCTATTGAAAATGCTTTAGTAATTCTAAAATATCCAGCCTCATTATTAGGTAGTATTTGATATCTTATTTCTTCACCAATGAGATAATATGCATTTCGGGGTGTTTTATAAATATACGGTTCTTTCAAAGTTCTTTCTATATAGCTTCGAACATTAGAAAAACCCCTATCAGAAACCTTTCCAATTTCCAGTAAATTAGAATTTATTATTCTTGGAACAAATATTTTTAAAGTACCTTCTCTATTAACTGTTAAATCTATTTCTTTCTCTAAATCAACTATAAGTAATAAAGTATTTTGATATCTATCCTCCAAATTCGGATTGATAGCCTTTTTTAGAATTCTTTTTATTTCATCACCATATTTCATTTCCTCTATCAATTTATAAAAGTCTTCTTTATCTTCAGGAGGTTCTTCTTCAGCCAGTAAAAAGAATAATATACACCCAATTGAATATATATCTGACCTTGCATCTACTCTTTTTCCTAATAAGTGTTCTGGAGAAGCGTATCGTTTGGTTACATAATCTTTCAATGTCAAATTTGATCTATATGCATTATAATCAAGAATCTTACTAATTCCGAAATCTATGATTTTTACTTCGTTACTTTCATTTATCAATATATTAGAGGGTTTTAAATCTCTATGAACAATTCTTTTATCATGGGCATCCTGTATCCCATCTAACACCTTTAAAGTTATCTGTAATTTTTCAGCATAAGTTAAATTATGTTTCTCTTTAAACTCTTCTAAATTAACACCGTCAAAATACTCCATAACTATATAAAAGCGATTTTCCTCAAGACCTGAGTCTTTATATTCAATTATGTTTGGGTTATTTAATAACGAAAGTGCTTTTGAATCTCTTTTAAAAATTTCTTCTAAATCCCCTTCATTTGAATGAAGTGGATTTTTCAAAACCTTTATTGTTACTTTAAACTTCTCATTTTTTGCATTTCTAGCTATATATATTTCACTTTGTGGACCATTATAAATCTGATGTTCTAGAATATACTTATTATCTAAAATTCCCATAACAACACCCCTTTTGGTTTGAATATTATAACATCCCTAACTTTTCTTACAGCTATATAATCCTATTCTAATGGATTATTGTGTTTTAAACCACCTACTTTACTTTCAACATCTTTCGTAGAAATCACTTAGTATATCCCCTCTGCATATTACAACTTTACATGGAGTGACGAGTATGATTGATTACAGCCACTCGAATGTACCATCTTTGCGGTCTTTCTTACCAACGGTTGCCACAGATTGTACCATGATGTTCCATTAAACTGAGAGGCATACCAACTGGGCGGAAAGCGGTTTTAAATAGTTTGATCACAAAGCGGCCTGTTGGCTTTCCCCGCCCAAGCCAACAGGCCTATTACTTGGTGTAAAGTTGTGACTTTATGAATCGGTAGCCTTCCCCAGTCATTGTATATCTTATATTCCCATCTATTCATGCAGTGGACCTTTAATTAAAGGGGGACCACGGTAAACTTTCTCTCATTTGTGGTTAAAAACATGCCAAGGGTTGTACATTTCATTGGCTGTAATCATTCATAGGAAAACCTCTTTTCTATAATTGATTGTGTTTACTTTATTCTTCCAAAAAGGTTTTGCTTGTACAGGTTCTTTTATTTAAATTTAATATTCTATACTCTGTTCGGTATGTATATATCAAATCTAATACCAAATTAAATAACAATACTAAATAACATACCCAATAACAAATTCTATTAGCGTTCTCTTTCATTCCGCAAAATTTGCCCTTGAACTATTGATATATCAGGAATCAGGATAGGATTAATTAAATATAACTTACGAAGAAATGCATGCGATAACTATTCACCCCCCACTAAACTTGCTGTGTAATACGATAGGGGAATTATAGGATCACATAAGTATTATTATGTCTGTTATAACAAGAAATAATGGTTCTAAGTCAAATGTTGGGTAAGCCGTCCCGAAAGACACGGAAACTAGAATCATCCTATGTTTTCCGAAGCTTA
>CAOKMT010000055.1 GCA_948469885.1 uncultured Sporosarcina sp.
ATCATTTTTTCATAAATCCGCTCTTCCTCACTCACTTTTAAATTGTAAGGAATCGGCATAACGATAATTCTTGAATGCAGCGCTTCGTTCTTTTTATTTGAAATGAATGAGCGATACTCCGTTTCGTTCGTATGGGCGACAATCAATTCGTCCGCACTGATTAATGCAAATCGCCCTGCCTTAAAGTTTCCTTCTTGCGTCAGGGATAATAAATGCCACAGAAACTTCTCATCCAATTTCAACATCTCTTGGAATTCCATAATTCCACGATTTGCCTTGTTAAATTCCCCATCGAATCGATACGCCCGTGGATCAGATTCGGAGCCGTATTCAGCAATCGTCGAAAAGTCGATACTTCCTGTCAAATCCGCAATGTCTTGTGATTTCGGATCTGAAGGCGTGAATGTACCGATGCCGACCCGCTTATCTTCCGAGAAAAAGATCCGTTCCACTAACACATCTTCAATGCGTCCATCATACTCTTGTTCGAGCCGCATGGTGTTGAGCGGGGACAAGCTGCCTTCAACCCGGATACCAAACTCTTTTGCAAAATCCTCGCGTAAATGCGGTGGAATCAAATGCAAAGGATCTTCATGCATCGGGCACCCTTTAATCGCATACACGGCGCCTTCCTCCGTTTTGGAATAGTGCTCAAGTCCTCGTTTCAACAACGTCACAATCGTCGATTTCCCTCCACTGACAGGTCCCATTAACAACAAGACACGTTTACGTACATCGAGTCTTTTGGCGGCGGGATGAAAATATTCTTCCACGAGCCGTTCAATTGACTCTTCTAGCCCAAAAATCTCTTCACCGAAAAAATGATACATCCGCTTCCCGTCTTTTTCCGTTAAACCAGAACTTTTAATCATATTATAGACACGGGAATGTGCTGTTTGCGCAACTTCTTTTTTCTCTTTCACAATGTCCAAGTATTCCGCGAATGTACCTTCCCACTTCAATCTGTTTTCTTCTTCTCGATAACTTCTTACTCTATTGATGATATCCATCATTTCCCCTCCATTCAGGGCAAGGTTTATACAGAGTATGCGTGAGAGAGAGCGTTCATGCGAGATCTTGAGTAAATCTTGTCCTCCATCCAATTTAGTTTTTTCTACTTATAAGTGGGTATATTCAATAGAAGAGAGAGATCAATGAAAGGGAGAGGGGTTTTATGGGTTCACTAAAAGCACTGATTCTGAACACATCTTTAAAAAGTTTGGCAGAAACATCCCACACTGCTGCGCTTGCAAATGAAGTGCAAAAGATTTACAAAAAGGAACATGTCGAATCAGAAATCATCAGAATGTCAGATTACAATATTGCCTATGGCATCAGTCCCGATATGGGCGATGGCGATGAGTGGCCGCTCATTTATGAAAAAGTGAAAGAGGCGGATATCCTCATTCTCGGGACACCTCTTTGGCTCGGTGAAAAAAGTAGTATCGCCACATTGGTGATCGAAAGATTATACGGCAGTAGCGGAGAAACGAACGAAAAAGGACAAGCCATTTATTACAATAAAGTTGGGGGTGTCGTCGTCACAGGCAACGAAGATGGCGCAAAACATGCAGCTGCCTCCATTTTGTACGGGCTCTCCCATATCGGTTTTGTCATCCCGCCAAATGTGGATACCTATTGGGTTGGAGAAGCAGGCCCTGGTCCCTCCTATATCAATGCGGGACAAAATAATGAATTCACTAAAAAACATGTTGAAATGCTTGCCTATAATACGATTCATTTGGCAACTATGTTAAAAAAGAATCCGATTCCAGCTAAAGGCAACTTACTCGAAGACTAAGAAAAGAAAAATGGTTTCCATTTCAATTCATCATGCCTCGGCTTATTTAACATTTGTTTATGGCCGGCATGAAACCGCTCGTTGTCACAGGACATAGCAGATTTCTGCTGAATCAGGTAAAAAACCACACATGCCTTTTGCATGTGTGGTTAGGCTTGTTGACTCGATGCTTAAGTAAAATCTTGAATTTCCTTTGCATAACCTAAGTCTTAGTCTACTATCAATCGTGCCTCAGGGTGATTGCGTCCAGTTAAAACTGCTTCAACAGATTCGCCATTTCAATCGCGGCTGTTCCAGCGTCCCAGCCTTTATTGCCCGCTTTCGTTCCAGCTCGTTCAATCGCTTGCTCAATCGTATCTGTCGTCAGGACGCCAAAAATAACTGGAATCCCTTCTTGCATGTTAATCGCGGATATCCCTTTAGCCACTTCATTACAGACGTAGTCGAAATGCGGCGTTGCACCGCGAATGACGGTACCGAGTGTAATGACCGCATCGTACTTCCCACTGGCAGCCATTTTTTTCGCAACGATAGGGATTTCAAAAGCGCCCGGCACCCAAGCGATCTCTACGTCATCTTGCTCTACCCCATGGCGACGTAAAGCATCTTCCGCACCGCCTAATAATTTGCTCGTTATAAATTCATTGAATCTCCCAACGACGATTCCTACTTTAAGGCCTGACCCAACTAAATTTCCTTCGAAAACAGTTCCCATATTTATATCCCCCTTAACTATGCAACAGATGCCCTAGTTTATTTTTTTTCGTTCTCATATACTCTTTATTTTCATCCTTCAGCGGCATTTCGATAGGTACACGTTCACTGACTTCCAACCCATAGCCTGCCAGTCCCGCAATTTTACGCGGATTATTCGTCAGCAGACAAATACGGTGTAAGCCGAGATCCCGTAAAATCTGTGCCCCTACTCCATAATCCCGAAGATCGTCTGGAAATCCTAATTTGACATTCGCTTCAACAGTATCATAGCCTTCTTCTTGTAGTTTGTACGCTTTCATTTTATTGACCAGCCCAATCCCGCGCCCTTCTTGTCTCATATACAAAAGTACGCCTCTACCGGCTTGTTCAATTTGTTCAAGCGCTGCATGTAATTGCGGGCCACAGTCACATCTACATGACCCAAACACGTCACCTGTCAAACATTCCGAGTGGACACGGACGAGCACATCTTCCATCCCTTCCACTTCACCTTTTACTAAAGCGATATGTTCTCTCCCGGTTAAAGTTTCAACAAAAGTGACGGCTTTAAATGTCCCGAAGCTCGTGGGCATCTTGACTTCCACAACACGTTCCACTAGCTTCTCAGCGGCCCGACGATAAGCGATTAAGTCTTGAATCGTTAAGATGACCAAATCAAATCGTTCCGCAATTTCTTTCAATTCAAGCCCTCTTGCCATTGTGCCGTCCGCATTCATAATTTCACAAATGACACCGACCGGTTCAACACCTGCAAGTCTGGCAAGATCCACAGCTGCTTCCGTATGGCCAGCCCGTTTCAACACGCCCCCCTCTTTGGCAATCAAGGGGAATATATGACCCGGTCTTTTAAAATCAGAAGGCAATGCGTCGTTTCCTAACATGTTCAAAACAGTGTCCGAACGCTCAAATGCAGAAATCCCTGTGTGACATGACGCATGGTCGATACTCACTGTGAAAGCCGTCCCATACGCATCGCTGTTGCGGTCCGTCATTAAATTCAAGTCCAATTGTGTTGCCTTTTGCTCCTCAATCGGCACACAAATGAGTCCACGTCCTTCAGTTGCCATGAAATTGATCATGTCGGGCGTTGCAAATTCACCCAGTGCAACGAAATCTCCTTCATTTTCGCGATCTTCATCGTCTACAACGATGATCGCTTTTCCACGTTTCAGTTCTTTCAATGCTTTTTTAACTGTCGTATACATGAAAGTCGCCCCTCTAGTTTAGGAAACCATTCGCAGCAAGTGTTTCCATCGTCACACTGCCAGCTGGCTTCTCTTCTTTTTTCGATAATAATCGTTCAATATATTTCGCAAGCATATCGCATTCAATATTCACTTGATCTCCGACTTTTTTCCGTCCGATAATCGAATCATCTTGCGTCACCGGAATAAGCGAAATGATAAACCCTTGATCGGTTACGCCGAAAACCGTGAGTGAAGTGCCATCAACGGTAACTGAACCTTTAGGTATGAAATAATCCAACAGTTCAGCTGCAATGCGAATTTCCATGTATAGGGCATTCGCTTTCGGTTGAATTGCGATGATTTCTCCCGTACCGTCCACATGTCCACTTACAAAGTGGCCGCCAAAACGACCATTTGCTGCCATGGCTCGCTCTAAATTGACCCGACTCCCTATACGGAGTTCGTGAAGTGTGGTCGCTTTCATCGTTTCAGGCATGACATCAGCTGTAAAATGACGAACTGAAAAGTTAGCAACCGTCAGACAGACACCATTTACTGCAATGCTATCCCCCTTCTTTACATCGCTGAGCACTTTTGAACAGCTAATGTTAAGTTGAAGCGAAGCCTCTCCAGGTGTCACCGCTGTAATTGTACCGATTTCTTCGACAATTCCAGTAAACATATCGTGTTAGCCCTCCTTTACGAACCGGGCGTGCAATCTGATATCTTCCCCGATTTTCCGAACGTCTACAAATCGAAGTGATTCATTTTCCGCCATCAAGTTCCTTGTATCGTCCATGAATAAAGAAGAACCGTTGCCGATCAGCTTGGGCGCCATGTACAAATAGAGGTCATCTGCAAGACCTGCATCGATGAAACTTGAATGGACACGGCTTCCGCCCTCAACGAACAATGTCATCATGCCTTTATTCGCAAGACGTGTTAATACTTCATTCAAAAAATTGACTTCCTCGGAAATCGACTCAACCGTAACGAGTGGATAATCTGAAAAAGCCGTTTTTGCTTTCTCTGCATTGCATGTGAAAATAATTGTTTCTACAGCACCGTCCGTAATGACATTTGCTGTTTCAGGCGTTCTGAGGCGCCTATCTAAAATAATACGAATTGGATTCTTTCCACCATGGGGCAAACGGGTGGTGAGGAAAGGGTTATCATGGAGCACGGTTTGTACGCCAACTAAAATTGCATCATGGGTATGGCGGAGGTGATGGACATCAGTTCTTGAAGCTTCTGATGTGATCCATTTGCTATCCCCAGTTTGCGTGGCAAGACGTCCGTCCAGTGTGACGGCGGCTTTCAAAGTGACATACGGTTTTCCGTGTTTGATAAAATGAAAAAATGCGCGATTTAAATAAGCTGCCTCTTCTTGCAGTATTCCGGTCACGACTTCAATACCGGCTTCTCTAAGTAGTCTAATGCCTTGTCCATTGACAGAAGGGTTCGGATCTTTGGACGCAATAAAAACACGTCGAATGCCGCTTGAAATGATCAACTCTGTGCAAGGCGGTGTTTTACCTGTATGTGCACATGGTTCAAGCGTGACATATAAATCTGCGCCGATCGCTCCGGTGCCTGCCATCTGCAATGCATGGACTTCCGCATGGGCTGTCCCCGCTTTCAGATGAGCACCTGTTCCGAGTATTTGACCATCTTTAACACAAACAGCACCAACAAGAGGGTTTGGTGAAGTTTGTCCTTCTGCGCTTTGCGCCAATTGAAGCGCCAGTTTCATCATTTTTTCATGGATCATCGACATTCCCCCTTTCATTTTAAAAAGAGGGCAGTATACTTTGCGCATTGTACGTTTTCCAAAATACTTCTCCCATCCAGACTTTAACTGTCGGTGCCGGAATTTCACCAGCTCCACCGCCTTCTTATAGATAGAAGGACGGGTCACGGACTGACGAGCATGATGCTCGATCACCGTCGGTAAGGAATTTCACCTTGCCCCGAAGCAATTGTATAGACGTACTTTGTCAAACTTAACATACAACTATGAATTTATCAATAACTGTTTTTCTATGACTGAGTCAAGTTTTTGTAGGTACTGTTTTAAGTTTGGTATTATTTTTCTAATATAACTAAAGTCTTGTGCACTTTTCCCGTGCACAAGATCAATTCTAAAAAAGTGAAAACGAGGACATGTTGATTTCCGCTTCAGGCGCACGCTTTCCATGGGACGGGCCGTGAGCCTCCTCGTCCGCTATGCTCCATGAAGTGACGAAGAGCCCACGGAATGCGCCAATCGGAACGGTAATCAATGGTGTTTGTAGTAGGCTCGAACTTTTACAAGCCACCCACAAACATTTTTACTCATACTTTTTCTATACACCGTTCATGCCATTTCAGCGGACTGTCATGCCATGTTCGTTGAGCTGTTCCGCCGTCCGAGAAATCTGTTCGAGCATCGAATGAAATTGACGTACAGTTTCTGCATGTCCTTCAGTTTGCACAGCGATAACTTGAATAGACCCATTAATATTAGCAATCTCTTTTTGCGTAAGCTCCAACTGCCTTTGAATATCTTCTGCTGCGTTATTGCTATTGGCTGCCATTTTTCGAATTTCATCGGCCACAACGGAAAAACCGCGGCCATATTCTCCCGCTCGAGCCGCTTCAATAGAAGCATTCAAGCCTAGTATATTGGAACGGGAAGCCACTTCTTTCACCTGTTTAATAATTTTCTCGACATGTATCATATTGTCTTGCATCGTTTCCGATTGTACTGAAAGTTTCTGCAGCTGTTGTGCTGTCATTTCAGTGGTCGTTGACATTTCTTCGGAATAATTCGTCATTTGGCTGATGACCCCGCTCAACTCATTCGTTCTATCCCTCAAATCGCTAAGTTTTTTATTGGAAGTGACTGCGGCTAATGCACCGACGAGTCGATTATTCTCTTTAATCGGCACACATGAAGAAATATAAGGGATTCCAACAACATCTTCAGATACTTCTTCCCGTATCTTTCTTCCGGTCTGCAACACTTTGTATGTGGCAGCCCCTTTATATTTCTCCATACTTTCTCCGACTTTGATATTCAAGTCGATTTGTTCTCCAGGTAAATAACCGATGATCGAGTTTTGATCACATAAAATGAGGCATGTATCCTCCGAATAGGTTTGCTGCAGGATGGGTAGTTGATCCATAATTTCTTGAAGATTTTGAGACATAAGAACTATCCCTCTTCCTTATGTATTTTGTCTTAATCTTACCACACTCCTTTATGTGGAACAATGAAATTTCTTAACATTCCACCAACTGTCGTATCTTTTATGTTATATCTTTTGCAAAGTGAAAGACAAAAAACCCGACACAATCTAATGTGCCGGGTTCTGAATCAAATTAAATCAAGCTAAACCTTACTCTTTTAAATCTTCAATAGATGTAATATCCATATATGTCGGAACGACTAAACCGATTTTAACACCTTCCATGTTAATACCGAGCTCTTCAAATTGACCGTCAAATTTATCGGCATACGTTTCATGCGTTATCGGTAACCATGCAGCGAGTGAAGCGTCTGCACTGCCATCAGCAACTGCTGTCCAAAGTGGCCCTGCCTCGACTTGTGTCAATGTTACCTCATAGCCCATATCTTCTAAAACGATTTTCATCACATTATGGCTTGCGATTTCACTATCCCATGCAACATAAGCAAGTTTAATTTTATCGCCTTCAACTTTATCAACACCATCAGTCCACTCTGCTACCTTATCCTCATTCGCATCAATCCAGTTTTGCGCTGCGACTTCTTCATTCTCACCATTTTGAATAGCGATCATCACTTCTCCCATATCTTCTTCAGACCAGTTAAAGTTTGATAGAATTGCATGCGCTTCTGGTAAATCATCTTCTAATCCTAGACGACCAATCGTTCGGATTTGTTCTTCCCCACCAAATGAACCTTCTGGATCTTCAAGGTATTTCAAATCAAATTCTGCAAATTTCCAATGGGGTGTCCAACCGGTCACAATAATTGGTTCTTCTTTATCGTACGCTTTTTTCAATGCGGCAGTCATCGCTGCACCCGAACCAGTTGTGAGTGTCCAGTCATCTAATTCATAATCTTCAATTGCTCTATCTGCGGCTTCCATAATTCCAGCACCTGGATCGATCCCCGTAATTTTATAATCGACAGATTTACCAACTGATTCTTCCGTACCACCTGTTGTTCCTTCGTCCGATCCCGTGTTACCCTCGTTCTTGTCATCATTGCCACACGCCGCTAGTCCTAATGCTAGTAAAGCAGCTGCGCCTAGTCCAAATACTTTTTTCTTGAGTTTCATTATGATATTCCTCCTCTTTTTTTCATTCCAGCATGTTGTGTAATACGGTCCAAAATAATCGCAACAATTACAATAGACACGCCCACTTCAACGCCAACCCCTGTTTTCAATTGTGTAACAGCTCGATACACTTGTTCCCCGAGCCCTGGTGCACCTACCATCGAAGCAATGACGACCATCGACAATGAAAGCATAATGCTTTGGTTAACCCCTGCCATGATGGTCGGTCTTGCGAGTGGAATTTGGATCTTGCTCAACCGTTGCCATGTTGTAGAGCCGAATGCTTCTGTCGCTTCAATTAAATCACTCGGCACTTGCTGAATGCCCAGCATCGTCAACCGGATGGTCGGTGGCATTGAAAATATGACCGATGCCACAACGCCTGGTACAACCCCTATATTGAAAAAGAAAATCGCTGGAATCAAGTAGACAAATGCAGGCATTGTCTGCATGAGATCCAGTAGTGGGTTTACAATTTTTCGTACGGTCGCTTTTTGTGAACATAAAATTCCGATCGGGATGCCTAATAGAATTGCAAATAGAACGGATGTCAGAACAAGCGCTAACATTTGTAACATCGGGTACCAAAAACCTAAATAATCGATGAACAAAAACCCGACAAGCGTAAATAAAGCGATCCCTCTTGTCGAAATGAACCATGCAAGTAGGGCAAATAAAATGGCCAGCACAATAGATGGAATCACTCCAAGACCATTGACAATTCCTTCGACAATTGAAGCCAACAAGGTTGAAATCCCATCGAAGACAGGACTAAACATTGCGATGAGCCAGTCAAGACCGTTATCGATCCACTCCGCAAACGGGAGTCTAGGAAGTTTATCCATTCTGCATCACCTCCTCAGTAACTTCATCAATCGGCTCAATAACGCCGTTCTCGTTGATAAATTGCCCATCTCCAGAAAGCGCTCCAATTAACGCGCCTCTAATGATGATCCCCTGCATACGATTTTGTTCATCGACGACTGCCACTGGAATTGTCGCTGTCGACACGAGATCGAACAACTCTGTCAACACGCAATCCGGCGAAACAACCGGAAGACTGTCAATTAGGACATCTTCAAGAGATTGATCGTTTTCGATGGCATTCACTGTATCTTGTGCCGTCACTGCGCCAAGCAACTGCCCTCGTTTATCAACAACGTAAATCGATGAAATGCGAAGCCGCTTCATCAATCTCAAAGCAACTCTTGGTCCCCGGTCCACTTGAACAGTGTCCGCTTGCTTCATAATATGGGCTGCCGTAAGCACTTTCGATAGATCCACATCCTCTACGAAACGCTCAACATATTCATTAGAAGGACTCATCAAAATCTCTTCCGGTGTTCCGAGCTGAACGACTTCCCCGTCTTTCATCAAGGCAATGCGATCCCCAATACGAAGCGCTTCGTCTAAGTCATGTGTGATGAAAATAAACGTTTTGCCCATCTCACTGTGCAATTGCAAGAGTTCGTCTTGCATATCTTTTCGGATCAATGGATCGAGTGCGCTGAATGCTTCATCCATTAGTAAAATATCAGGATCGTTTGCAAGCGCACGGGCCAAACCAACCCGCTGTTGCATTCCTCCGCTTAACTGATTTGGAAACTGCTCCTCGTATCCTGCCAAGCCGACAAGTTTCAAAGCTTCTTTTGCTTTTGCTTGACGATCCTCTTTCGGAACTCCTTGAATTTCCAATCCGTACTCTGTGTTTGATAAAATGGTTTTATGAGGAAATAAAGCGAAGTTTTGGAAGACCATCCCTATTTTTTCACGTCTCACTTTACGCAACTGCTCTTTACTCATCCGGACGATATCTTCACCATCTAGTAAAATATGTCCAGATGTCGGCTCAATCAGGCGATTCAATAATCTGACGAGCGTCGATTTTCCACTTCCTGACAATCCCATAATGACAAATATCTCGCCATCATAAATATCAAATTCGGCATGATTCACACCGATTGTCGCGCCGGTCGCTTTCAGAATTTCCTCTTTATCTTTTCCTTCTTGCAGCATTTGCGCTGCTCGCTTACTGTTTCTACCAAAAATCTTCGTAGCCTTTTTCACTTCAATTTTCTTCCTGACTTCTTGATCAGTCATATTTCCACTCCCTACAATATTTGAAAACTTTCGAATGTCTACTAGTATAGCTGTAATCTATTTGTAATACAACCGTATTTTCTATATAAATTGTCTGTACGGAAAAAACTGTACGAATAGCACGTCTTTGAAATTGCATTTTAAGGGACAATATACTACGCTATAAGTAAGAATTCGCTATGCTTTCAACAGCAATAGCAATGGAGAGGAAAGCAGAAAATGGACGGACAAGAAAGACTTGAAAATGCACGTAGAAGAGTGACCGAGGCGATTGCCCAAAATATTTACTTATACGGTCTGCCGCCTGCTGCCGGAAGGCAATACGGCATGATGTTTTTCCACAACGAACCGTTGACCCTTGACGATATGACCGAAGAGCTGGGAATGAGCAAGACGAGTATGAGTACCTCTGTTCGGGCATTGACTGATGCAAAATTGGTGGAACGTGCGTGGAGAAGAGGCGTCCGGAAAGATTTATATAAAGTGAAAGACGATTGGTATCAAGGTTTTATCGATATGTTTACCACAAAATGGCGGAAATCCGTTTCCTTGCATTCCTCGGCGATAAGACGGTCGCTCACAGAACTTGAAAAACTGCTCAAAGACGAGACGGTTAGTGAAGAAGTGAAAGAGATGGCTCAAGCGGATATCGAGAGACTTTTGTATATCCGGGATTATTACGAATGGCTCGATCGTCTCGTCGACGCCTTCGAAGACCATGATATATTCGACCTCGTTCCGATTAAGGATGAGTCTGAATAACAAAAAACGGCACCAGTAATTATACTGAGTGCCGTTTTCGTATTTCCCCTTATTCCTTCAAAACTCCGCTTTCGTCAGTACACCAGCTGCTATTCCGTCATATATATACTTGACAGACAGTTGCAGGAGGAAATCAATATGCATTGGTTAACAATCTTGTTCATAGGGATCGCCGCAAATCTTGATAATCTAGGAATAAGCGTATCGTATGGATTGACATCACGCCGAATCCCCTTTTTATCCAATTTACTGATCGCGTTCGTTTCCACAATTTTTGCTTATATATCAATGGTGGCAGGAAGTTTCTTATCAAGTTACTTTCCATCATCGATTGCAAGTTTAGTTGGCGGGATTTTGATCATTTGTCTCGGGTTATGGTGCATCGCGACTTCATCGCCATTTACGCAAGATTACGCAAAAAAAAGTGAAAATCCGCATATCTCTCACCTGAAAACGGAAAATGAAATAAAGGCCATCGGCATAAAAGAATCCTTTTTCTTAGGCTTTATTTTAGCGCTAAACTGTTTAACCATCGGGTTTAGCGCAGGTATGACAGGCATACCTTCACTTCTTACATCCATTTCCATCGGTTTCTTTTCCCTTTTGTCCATTTCGATCGGCGTCAAACTTGGCAATAAAGTCGGAAATACCCTTTTCGGCAAACATTCGAACAGAATTGCAGGATTATTGCTCATTTTAATAGGGCTTGTAGAAATATTTTTCTAACTTATATAGATGAAGTAAAAATTTTCCTGTCACCATTTGTTGCTTGCCGTTCCAAATAACGTGATATAATTTTTTATTTCAACTTATATTGAACGAAAAACCTCCTTACCGTATTTAGGGCAAGGAGGTTTTCATTTTACTTACTGTACTTCAATTTCATGCTCTTCATGTTCGTGTAACTCTTCCTCATCTTGTACGTGGATGACCATCTTGAAGAGACCAGCTTCCGCAAATGTATGCTTTGCTGTATATTCGCCTGGCGCTGATTCTTCGGCAGTGACCCAGTCCTTGTTGTCCTCATTCTGTTCAGACCAAATTTCATAACGGACCCGGGCATTTTCAAGTGGGGTGTTTTCCAATTCTAGATGCGAGATAAGTTCTGTCTCTTGACCAGCTTCAACTTTTTCTGGGTTTACGAACTCCATGGAGAAACCTTCCGTATGATATCCGTGATGGTCCTGGTCCTCCACTTCTTCATACTCTCCGCCATCTCCAACGGTCACTGTCTGGGTCGGCATTGTATGTTGCGCTCTTGCATCTACATGCACTTGGATATGATAAAGACCATCCGTGTCGAAAGAAGTTTCGGCGGTATACGTTCCATCTTTTTTATTCACGGAATCGATCATTTCGCTTTCTTCTTTTTTCCCTTCTTCCCATACTTCATAGACGACTTTATCAGCGTCTTGGATCTTTTCATCTCCTTGAGTGACAAGCGCTTCCATTGTCACTGTTTCCCCCACCCCAACTGCTTCCGTTACTGTTAGTTCTGCCTGAAGCGGTTGAGGCGCTTCGATTTCCTTCAATGGTTCTTCTTTCTTGCCACATGCAGCCAGTAAGGCAATAATTGAAATAAGTAAAAGGACATTGATTTTTCTTCCCATCTAAATTCCTCCAGTTTCTTATTGCTTAACCTCATACCTTTACTCCAGTATGATACTAAGTATAAACACGATCTTCGAATTATTTGTGAAGTTTTCTTTCAGATGAAGATTTCACTTAGATTTCAAAATTATAGTGGAAAATATAAAATAGCGGTACGAATGTTTTCATGGAAAAGAGGTTTTGAAATGGCTGGCTATACAATAATGATTGTGGACGATGAAAGTCAAATGAGAGAACTCGTTCGGAAGTTTTTGGAAGCAGAACACTACGACGTCGTTGAAGCAACGGACGGCATTCATGCTTTAGCGATCATGAAAGAGACATCACCTGACCTTTTAATTGTCGATGTTATGATGCCTTTTATGGATGGCTTCACATTGGCTGCTGAAGTGAAACGTCATCACAATATTCCACTTATTTTTTTATCGGCGAAAGGAGACGAATGGGATAAAGTGAATGGACTTAAAATCGGTGGTGATGATTATATTGTGAAACCATTTCTACCTGCCGAACTGATCGCGCGGATTGAGTCTGTCTTAAGGCGGACATATCAAAATGTGCAACAGAAAGAATTACTAAAAGTAGGTCCATTTGTTGTAGACATGGAATCACACTTAGTCACTGTAAATGGAACTGCCCTTTCATTGACGTTAAAAGAATTCGGTCTACTTCATTTATTCGTTAAAAATAGAGGACGTGTATTTTCCAGAGAACAATTGCTACACATCGTTTGGGGGGAAAATCATAAAAGCAGCGAACGAACCGTCGATACGCATATTAAAACATTGCGCTTGAAATTAGGTGAATACGGAGAATTGATCGAGACGGTTTGGGGCATCGGCTATAAACTTGAGGTGTAATCATGACAAAAGGACACTTGACATTAAGTAAAAAAATAATGTTACTCCTTTTTGCGAGCATCGGATTTACGATTCTTTTTTCTTTCTTCTTCATTCATTATTTATACTCGAATTTATATTTAAAAAGCATTGAGGAATCAATTGTCTACCAAGGGAAGAGAACGGCTTCCCATTATCATTACGGAGAATTGAGCGATGAAATCATTGAAAAAATTCAATGGTACAACATCGTCTCCGAATATGAAGTAATCGTCGTCGATCAATTAGAAGAATTATCTTCTTATTTTCCGTATAAAGTCAATTACGAAACACTCGTGGATGCAAAAGATCATGCGGACTTGGCGAAAGGAAAATACGTTGTCAAAGAAGGATTTGTCGAGGAGTTGGATCGCGAAATCATCGGGGCAATTTTTCCTATCAAAGGTGAACAAGGCCTGATTGGGTTCATTTATATTTACGTACCGCTTGCGGCAATCCAAGATGTCTTTCACGACAGCATTCCGTTGCTTCTCATCATCGGTACATTGTTTTTCCTCGTCTTGTTTGTAATCGTCAATCATTTCTCAAAGTCATTATTCAAACCTTTGAAGAACTTGCAACAACATTCCTATGAAGTGTCCCAAGGCAATTATGCGCACCGGCTGCAAATGGTGCGTGACGATGAAATCGGAGAATTGACGAAAGCGTTCAATAAAATGAGTTACTCGTTGGAACAACAAGAAGAACGCAAAAAAGAATTCACTTCCAATCTCGTGCACGAGCTGCGCACCCCTTTGACTTATATAAGTGGGTATACACAAGCACTGAAACAAAGGATTTTCACATCCCCCGAAGAAGCTGAAAGTTATTTGACAACCATTGAAAAAGAAACAGGGCGGCTGAACAAATTCATCAATGATTTAGTCGAACTGAATCATTTACAAGAAGACTTATACAACATCGATACGGAACCAATTGCGATAGCGCAACTTCTGCTCGACACGATTGACCTATTTACGATTCACTTGACAGAAAAAGATTTGACACTGGATATGTCAATTGAAGAAGATATTATTATTCCCGGCGATTCCCAACGGATTCAACAAGTTTTTTACAATATTCTGGACAACGCCATTAAATATTCCAAAACAGCCGGAGTCATTCATGTTGAATTGTTGGAAAGTGGGCCGAATGTCCAATTCCGGGTGACGAATTTCGGCATGTCTATTGCCCAGGAGGATTTGGAAAGAATAGGCGAGCGCTTCTTCCGTACAGATAAAGCAAGAAACCGTTCGACGGGCGGCTCTGGTTTAGGCTTATCCATCGTCAAAGAAATTGTACGATTGCATAACGGGAAATTCAAGATGACGAGTGATCCGACAAAAGGGACAATTGTGATCGTTCAATTGCCGAGTTTGGCAAATGTATAGAAAGGAAAGGGTTTATATGAAAAAAATACTATATCTATTCGCTGGTTTGCTTTTTCTTACGGCTTGTGGCGCGCCTGAACAGAAAGAGAAACCAATCATCCCTTTCTCTTTTACCGATCAGCACGGGGAAACATATGGCACAGAACAATTGGAAGGAAAGATGTGGGTTGCTGATTTTATTTTCACAAATTGTAAAACCGTTTGTGAACCGATGACTGTCGAAATGGCAGCTTTACAGCGTAAGTTTAAAGACGAGGACATTCAGGTAGAGTTCGTTTCATTTACGGTCGATCCAACCGTTGATACACCTAAAACGCTTAAATCCTACGTCCAAAATTTTACGGATGATTTATCGAATTGGCATTTGCTCACAGGCTATTCGCAAGATGATATCGAAACTTTTGCGCGAGATCAATTTCGATCGATTATACAAAAGCCTTCTTCATCCAATCAAGTTATACACGGCACAAACTTTTATTTAATCAATAAACGAGGCGTTCTAGTAAATGAATATAACTATATAGATGATACTTATGTAGAAGAAATGATAAGCGACATCAAGAAATCCCGGTGAAAATGGTAAACCTTTAAGGAAGCCATTCCGTAGTGCCGCATCGCACTGATCTATCGTCCGTGAACGAGTGATTGCAATCTATAAAGAAACGCTAAACCATGATGAAAAGGTTTAGCGTTTTTTAGGTTCTATAATTTATGACGTTGGTGAAAGAAAATCCTGTGACACGCTGATTTCCG
>CAOKMT010000056.1 GCA_948469885.1 uncultured Sporosarcina sp.
GCCTTCATCAGGTGCCGTGAACCCGCAAATCACTTTAAATAATACGGACTTTCCACTGCCATTGCCTCCGACAATGCCGACCGTCGTCCCTTTCTCGATTTCCAAACTGACATTATCCAAAACGGTCATGCCATCAAAGGCTTTCGATACGTTTTTTACTTGAATCGCATACTGCATCGCTCATCCTCCTAAAACTTTTTGATAACCTCGAAACTTTATATACAACCATTGGCATACAACACAACCGCTTAAAATAAATATCGCCATTGTGAACGATACGCCTTCTTCACCTACAAAAAGACTGCTTCTCGCCAAACTCGATAACCCCGTCGGAAAATAAATGACCCACGCCATTGGGAGTAGACTGACCACATTGGAACCAAAGACGAGCAAAAATGCCATCGTAACATTTCTTTTCCATAGGAATAACAGGAAGAATGCAAGAAACTGAAAGAGAACTTCCAAAAACTTCAGCGCTAACAACTGCATGGAAATTTGCGCAACTCCAACCAACGGAAGACCTTTCATCACGCATAGGGTGACACCTATACCAACCATTAGCACAACGTAAAATGCCATGAATGCAACTGAGATTTGTAAAATCGCCCGTGTCCAACTGCGTTTACTTTTCACTCGGATTAATAATCCCAAGTTTTGCTCAGCATTGATTGTCTCAACAAAAACGGCGAGCAAGTAAATCGGCAACCCGTTCAAAATGAGCATTTCCAAAAAGCTAAGCATATGAAATCGATCGACACCATGCCCATAAAACATCGACAGCAAGAAGTCTTTCGTCGTCGCGGCCGGCATCGCATTCACATTCATGAACTTCCATAAACTGATGAACAGAAGAATAACCGTCATGATGCCAACATTTCTTTTCGTGAATAAAAACCTTGCGTAATAAAAAACGATCCCTTTCTTTCGTCCTTTCCTATTCAAATGGAAACGTTTCGCCCAACAATATTTAATCAGAACGCCCGTCGCAACGAGCATGAGAAGCATGCATATCAAACTGATGACAAACTTTCCATTCGAAGTAAAGTTATAATGAAGGATGACATAGTTATTGATAAACAAAAAAGGCACTTCATTTAAACTCGGAATCTTCAACCCCATTGTCATTAGAATATAAGAAGAAATCATCAAGATTGAGACGATTCGTTTCTCCCAAAAATGGTGGAGCATCAAGAAGAAGATTGAAAGAACAGTCAAACCAACAATCATGTATGCACTTGCTGCAAGCGATGCGACAGTGGGAGAATTGAAATGCTTGGCATATTGTATAAAAAGTTCCTCCATACTGAAAGCGCTATAAACCCCCGCCACAATAAACGAATTATCAAAACGGAGACCGATGCCAACTATCATGACAACAATTATTTGCAAGCAGACAAACCCGATCATATTTAATAAGAACGCCAATGATTTTGCCGAAAAATATTTCCAATAAAAACGGCTTCGGATCAATACATAGTCCATATCTTCTTCCAAACTTTTATATGTAAAGAGAAGAAACACGGGAATCATGAAATACGTCAAATAATAATGCTCCGAAACCATATGCAACACGAATTGTTCATAAGAATGGTCCGTCGACTGCCTTTCAGTGATCCCAAAAAGAAAGCATCCAAATAGAAGGAACAAGACTTTGCCATTGAAAAACTGCTGTATATCGCGTAACACAATCACTTTCATCTCGCCCCTCCTACGATGGATAAACCGTCATTTTCTTCACTTTCTTGAAATAGAACAGAAGGAACATGATGAACAAGACCGCGAGCAGTGGCCCTCCCACAAGGGAAAATGCATGCAGGCTCCCCATGTCCAACGTTTCCGGATCAAAAGAAGTCGCAAGCCGATACTGAGGGATGTGTAGAACCGACAAAATGAAGTTTTCCAAAATATAATAGATAAAGGGTCCAGTTAAAATGACGAATATGTTTTCCACATAGAGTGACAAAACGAACGCCATCGTCGCCATGAGCCCTGCCAAAAAACCTCGCCATACACTCAAGAGAAAACCATACACAAGCGGATGACTCGCAAACAGTTCCCCTAAGAAATGATGGTTCAGTACCCTTGAAATAAGCTCACCTGTCGCAGGATCGACTAGCGTCAATACAGGCACGATTTCCGGTTTCAAGTAGAGCGCGGTCAACACACCCGCAAACATGACAACAAACATCGTCACCGCCGCACTTCCTACTAAGATAATCCACTTCGATAGCAAATACTTATTCTTAGACACCCTTGGCAGCGTGTAAATTAAAAAGTTATCCTTCCTCTCGTAGTACATGAGCCAACCAACAGGCAGCACAGCAATGAGTGGAAATATGAAGTTGATGAACCGCATCCCCACTTCCCATGCTTCAAGATCATATTCAAGCGCGTAATTTTGATAAATTGTACTCGATAAAATCATCGAAGCTGCCGTCGCAATCATGAGCATTATCAAGACCGGCCATCTCACCTTCCGCCATTCAAGGTACAGCAAATTCTTCATCTTTCATAACCTCCTTGCCCCTACTATACCCCCGCCCCAAATGCCTTACAATACACTGGAAACAAACGAAGGTTTTAAAGGAACATATACTTTTCGTTCCTTTAAAACCTTCGTTCATACTTATTCAACAGCGCAAAATCAAGGCAATTGCACACCGATCGTTACAAAATTTTGACCATCAATCTCAGCATTTCCCATGATTACTTTTCCTCCCCAATGCTCGACAATTTGCTTCACATTGTATAATCCAAACCCTCTTTCCGAAACACGTCCATTTTTGGTCGTATACCCTTTTTCGAACATCTTCATAAACGTCGCATTTGAAATGAATGTATAAGGATTGGACACTCTTATTTCGATTCGCCCTTCCACACGGTTCATGGAAACATTGATTTTATCATAGGGCTGGCATGCTTCAATCGCGTTATCCAGCAAAATTCCCAACACTTCCACAAGTTCATATTCTTCGACGTTTAACTGTTGAAAGTTCGTATGTATTTCCGTCTTCATCTTTATTTTCTTCACTTCTGCTAACTTCATCTTCGTATACATGAAACCGGCGATGACCTTACTATCCGTTAATAATACATCTCTCAAATTATCCGCCATGATCACATTTTGCGTATACATCCGAATCTGTTCTTTTACGCCCGTCAAATCTTCCGCTGTTTCTACGATGCTCGTGATCGCAAGCAATTTATTGTTGAACTCATGCTGTCTGGCACGTACTTCCGAAACCAACTCATCGATGACAGGCATATAATGCTCAATGGCCTCAACACGTTTTTCCCGTTTGACCGCCTTTTCTGCTCATACACAATCCACGCATTAATGAGGATGACAAACGAAAAAACAATGACGATATAAAGAAGGTTCTGCAATATGATCGCCGTATCGAAATTGGTATACGCGACCAACAGCAATAATGAAACCAAGGAATTCACCAATACAATTTTCGTGTACACATTTTTTCGTACTGTATAGGGATTTAATAGAGCGATGGACAATTTTCGGTATAAAAAGTATGCCAACACAACCGTCAGCACGCGATACAAGTAAGATAAATCAAAGTCAACGGCTACTGCAAACACATTCACAGCAACGATACTGAACATCCTGATTAAAATCCATAATACAAAGGCAAGGATCGTTGTGAACAAAACGCCGTTATTTGTCAACTTGAAAAACAGGCTGTTCAGCACAAACATAGATAACAATAAAAATAACATGGCTCCAATTGAATTGACGGGCAATAGATCATAATTCATAAAGTCCACTTGATCAAAAAAAAGATCCGAACCCGCGACAAACTCTAAACGCATGATGATACAAAATAGCTGAAAAATGGAAAACCAATAGACACTATTTTTGTTTAACTTGGGTGGATGAGCCGCGACGAAACTACATAGCAAATACATCGCCAGCGCATCCAAGAAAGTTTGGAAAAATAAATGCACATATTCCATCAATATGCCTCCCATAAGGCATCCCTAAACTTGTTTCCGATCGGGATCGACTGTTGAACGCCTTTCAGCACAATCGCACTTTCCGCTTTTGAGATTTGGACAATCCAACTTTTATTCACAATATAACTTTTATGACATTGGATAAATCCATCATCATCAAGCAATTCCAACATTCCTTTCAATGTGTAGCCAGAAATCATTTCTGTCGACACGCCTTGTTGAGCAGTGCGTAAATGGAGCGCCATCTTTTTCCCAAAAGATTCGACATAGACAATATCTTTCAAATCATATTCGAAAATATGACTTTTTTGCTCGATACGCACCGTCTTCTTCGGTTCCCCAAAATGATTTCGATATTGAATGGCATCGATAATCGTTTGTTTCAACTCTTCCTTCGTAAACGGTTTGATCAAAAAACTGTAACACTTGATTTCCCGATACGCATTCAATTCTTCATTGGCGAGCGCCGTCACAAAAATCATCGGCGTATACCGATATTGTGTCATTTCCCTCAATTGTTTCGCCAATTGGGTTCCTTTATAATCCGTCAATTGAATATCCAAGAGAAAAATATCAATATCATTCTCCTCCGCGATACGTAACGCTCCCACTGAGCTATCAGTAATGTGGATCTGGATTGCATCATCTATGTCATGTATGCATGAAGTGATGAGCTTTTGAATATGCACATCATCCTCAACGACTAATAGTTTCATTGAAGTAACTCCTTTTTTCTTAGCTGGAAATTATTTTTGTCTATGTCACAATACTGATATTTTATCATTTACATCGTTGTTTTTCCGTCTCCCTCCTCAGAACAAACAAAAGGAAGCCCTTGTAGATGCAGATAAACAAAATCTCCCAACTTGACTCACCTCTCGATTTACGCCATAATAAAAAAGCCGGCTGGACGGATTTTTTACTTAGCGCTGTTTATTGGGTCAAAAACGAAGGGACAGGTATAGAAGACACTCACCTCGATTTTCCTGTTCAGCGGATATTCAAACTCTAGACGCAATTACGCCGAGACGTAATTGATTTGAAAGGCGGTTATTCGTATGTCCAAAAAATTGAATTTATTAGAGGCAGCTTCGAGGGTGATTTTATCGGACGGGGTCGCTCAACTAACCTTGGAAGCTGTCGCCCTCGAAGCGAATGTTAGTAAAGGTGGCTTACAATACCATTATCCGACGAAAGATGAACTGATCATCGCCATGAACATTCACGTGATTGAACAGTTCAGAGAACTTATTGAAAAAGAAATTGCTAACGGACATTCTTATCACGAAGCGTATTTATTGGCAACCTTAAACAGCCTAAAGGACGCTGATTATTTGAATGTGAACACAAGTCTACTCGATGCGATTTAAAATAATCCGGCTAGTTTGGCATTATGGAAAGAGGAATATAAAACCTTCCATGAGCAACTGACGAAGGAACAATATGCCCCATCCTATTCATTGCTCGTACAAACGGTTTGTGACGGTTTATGGTTTTCCAAAATGTTCAACCTCTCACATTTTGACACCAAAGAAGAACAACAGCTCATCGAATATGTACTTAATTTATCGGAGGCTGATTAATGATGGCCTATATTTTACTGGCTCTTGCGATCGTTTCAGAAGTGATCGGATCCACGATGCTTAAATTATCAAATGGGTTCTCAAAAATCCTTCCAACTTTCGGTGTCATAGTGGGGTTCGGAACCGCCTTTTATTTGCTGTCATTGTCGCTCGTGAAGCTACCGTTAGGATTTGCTTACGCTTTGTGGAGCGGACTAGGAACCATTTTGATCGCCACGGTCGGCGTCATTTTATTCAAAGAAAAAATAAACAAGAATGGGTTCCTCGGAATTGGACTTTTGATTGCAGGAATCGTCTTATTGAATTTAACGAATTAAGAGGTGCGGCTATATGAAAAATGTTTTATTTTTAGCATTGGCGATTTTTTTTGAAGTGTGCGGGACGACTATGCTTAAATTATCGAACGGCTTCACAGTCCTCTTCCCTTCCTTAGGCGTCATCGTTTTCTTTTCTACTTCCTTCGCCTTTTTCGGTTTGGCACTCAAAAGAATCGCTTTGTCTACGGCTTACGCGGTATGGTCTGGTGTAGGGACCGCCTTAACCGCATGCGTCGGAATCGCGCTCTTCGGAGAAGGGATGAGCCTATTGAAAGTCGTCGCATTATTGCTCATTATCGTGGGCGTCGTTATTTTAAATAAATCGAATGATGGGACAAAAGAAGAGCAGAACGGCAAAACGGAGATTAGCACAAGTGAATGTTAATGGACGCACTTTTCTCTGTTCAGACCAATTCCCCCCCCCTTCCAATCCTTAAGGAAGGGTTTGGGATAATAATGCTGCTCTCAAAATGAAAGCGCAAAGGAGATAAACATTGAAAACTGAAAAAGAAAAAATGGTAGATAGTGAGTTATATCTTCCCGAGGATCCCGAGTTGGTCGAGGAACGGAAAAAGGCTCGCCGGTTAACAAGATTATTTAACGAGACAACAGAAACGGAAGATGCCGAACGCATTGCCCTCTTGAAAGAACTTTTAGGCTCGTCAGCAGGAAATATACATATCGAGCCTCCATTTCATTGTGATTACGGTTATAACATTCATGTTGGTAAAAACTTTTACGCTAATTTTGATAGCGTCTTTTTGGATGCCTGTGAAATCAGCATCGGAGACAACTGCTTTATCGCGCCAGGCGTGCATATCTATACTGCCACCCATCCATTGAATCCATATGAAAGATTGACAGGTGCTGAATACGGAAAGCCGGTAACGATCGGTCATAACGTTTGGATTGGCGGAAGGGCGGTTATCAACCCAGGCGTCACCATTGGGAATAATGTAGTCATCGCTTCGGGGGCCATTGTGGTAAAAGATGTCCCCGATCATGTAATCGTAGGGGGAAACCCAGCGAAAATCATTAAAAAGATCGATATCCAGAAAATTTAAAACGCCCGGCCGCCCACTCGATTGAGCAGGTGGCTGTTTTTTATAAGTAAGGATAACGCCTTTGAATCATTTCAAATAATTTCACTTGCCGAGATGATGAGCGTCTCGATTTTCTAGGTATTCAGGAAATAAAACGGCTACTATTTCAACATTTCATTTCATAATAGAAGGACAATCCTTTCTCACCCAACAACAGTTCAAAAGTTTACGAAACTATTGTTTGTAAAATTGAGAAGGTTTATAATGATTGTTTATGGATGAATTTAGAAAGGAGTTTAATAAATGAAGGTTTCAAACAGCGAAGCCACCCTTCACGAAAACACATTTTTACAAGGTGCGAAAGATTGTGTTCCGACCTTATTCGGCTATATGAGTATCGGACTCGCTTTTGGCATTGTAGGGGTCGCCTCGCACTTAAGCATTTTGGAAGTCGCCTGTCTCGCATTATTCGTCTACGCGGGCTCTGCGCAGTTTATCATTTGTGCCCTGCTCGTTGTTAATGCGCCTTTATCTGCGATCATACTGACAACATTCATTGTCAACTTACGGCATTTATTATTAAGTTTAACGCTAGCGCCTTACTTTACACGCTATTCCTTATTGAAAAACATTGGTTTCGGCACGTTGCTGACGGATGAATCTTTTGGCGTGGCTGTGAACAAAGGTTTACAGCAAGGGAAGCTTTACGATAAATGGATGAATGGCTTGAATATTACCGCTTATGTTTGCTGGGTCATTTCTTGCACAATTGGCGCTTTATTTGGCCAGTGGATTTCGAACCCCGAAATTTTCGGTTTAGATTTTGCGCTCGTCGCCATGTTTGTCGCCTTGCTCGTTCTCCAACTCGAACATGTCAAATCGGACAAGCTTAAGCACAACTTATTTCTGATCGTATTAATGATCGTTTTTATGATCTCTTTATCTTTCGTCGTCCCGAGTCATGTGGCGGTTCTATTGTCCACTGTCTTTGTCGCAACGATTGGGGTGGTGACTTCTAAATGACAATCAGTTTATTTATGATTTGGCTCCTCATTGGCTGCACGCTCGTCACTTGGGTTCCACGCGTTTTACCGTTCATGTTCGTCAGAAATATACAATTACCAAAAGTTGTCGTTAAATGGCTTTCTTTTATCCCCGTTTGTATTTTGACTGCTTTAGTCATCGAAGGACTCATAATCGAAACAGACGATGCCATCACCATCGACTGGCAAGTTCTACTCGTGCTCATTCCAACGCTTTTCATCGCACTCAAGACGAAAAGCTTATCTATAACCGTTATTGGCGGCGTCATTTTCATGGCCCTTATCCGTTTTTTTACATAAGTGAATCAATTTCAGCATTGCTTATTTCAACATAAAACACGAACCTTATAATTAGTTTTAACATTATTATTCTCTTTTAAAGATGGCTCTGTTGATTGGAGTGGAAAGCGTCTGCCCGGAACGGAAATCAACATTGTTCGGATTTTTAAGGAGCATAGCTAATTATGAAATTGGCTCAAGTAGTACCAGGTACTTTACTATTTCGGTACCTGGTGTTTATATAAATCCAATTAGTTGCATAATACAAACTTCGAAGTTAAAATAGTTTAACTAATCAGATAAAATAAATTTGTATAGTGCAAGCATTATTTTTCAACAGTTGCATTGCTCAAGTATATATCATTGCAATATGCATCTATTTACCATACGACTGAGCCACTAGCTTTTGATTCAACACATGCATAGATTGCGTCACAATCGCGCGTTCAAAATCATTCATCGAAACGAAAGCATTCTCCAATTTCGCAGCAATTATAACGTTAATCGATTCGACTGTTACTTCCCCTTTTTCCGTCAATGATACAATATGAATTCTACGATCTCCTTCATGCGGTTTTCGAAAGACAAACTCTTTTTTCACCAATGTTGCAATTTGACGTGAAAATGTCGTAATGTCCATCCCGATCTCCTCCGCCACTTCCTGCATAGACGGCGCCCGTAACAACGAAATTTCATACAAAATGGAACTTTGCACGACGGAAACTTCTTCACAACTTTCTTTATGGATCCTTTCCAAACTTTTGGATAATGCGTGAAAAATAGAAACCATTTCCTCCATGTTGAATGCCCCCTACTACCCCTTTTCGCAATTATACTACAATTCTACAAAAGTGTTTCGATTCAGTCATCTTTCTAACAAAATAAAACATCGTGCCGCTCCTATACGCGACACGATGTTTTATTTGCATAGTACTTTCAACAATTTCATCGGCTATTGCTTTACCGTCGACCATTCATTCCTCATAATGCAAATGGCGATCGCTGACATGTTTATTGTACCGCAATTTATATAATTTAAATAAATGCGTCATGAACACTTTCAACAATGCATAGCCTGGAATTCCAAGAATGACGCCCGCTACGCCGAACAAAGAACCGGCAGTCAACAGGACGAAGATAATCGTGATCGGGTGAATATGAAGCGATTTCCCCATGATTTGCGGGGATATGAACTTACTATCGATCAACTGCACGATCGTCCACACGATCGCGAGTTTAATAAGCATGAACGGGGACGTGACGATCGCGATAATGACCGCTGGCGTAATCGCAATCAACGGTCCGAGATATGGAACGACACTTGTAAACATTGCAAGCACTCCGAGAAGAAGCGCATAATCCATACCGATGATAAAAAAACCGATCGAAACCATAATGCCGATACAAATCGCAACGAGGATTTGACCTTGTATGTAAGAGCTAATCTGATGGTCCGCATCGCGTAAAATATGCGTCGCATCTTTCCGCATCCGCGGTGGCAACATATGGATGACGACTTTCGGCAACTTCTCACCATCCTTCAGCAAATAAACCAAAATGAAAGGGACGGTCACAATTGCCAAGACAAAACCGGTCAGTGCCGAAACAAAAGACTTCACACCAACTGCGATGCCTCCAAGCGTGTCGGTCGCAATCTTGCCAATGTTTTCTGGCGCCGATTCAATGATCGAATGTACATTAATATCAAGACTATCGTAAAAAGAGGCGAAAAACGATGTCCGAAAAAATGCATCAATATCTAAGACGACTTGATTGAAATAAATCGGAAAGTCTACTGTCAAGTTTTGGAACTGTATCTTTAAAAAAGGAACGACAAGAAATACAAGAAGTGTAATCAAACCACTCCCACCGAGGAAGATGATTAAAATCCCCCACGCCCGTGGTATCCTCCCCTTTTCCAATAACCGTAAAATCGGCCTCAATAAATAATAACCGATCGTCGCCAAGATGACCGGTAATACAACGGTCGAAAAAAAGACTTTGAATGGATAAAAAATAAAAGATATCCGATTGAATACGAAAATGATCAATCCAAGTAACAAAACCGACACGAGGACAAAAAGCGTGCTTTTCCCCCCAAGAAAAGAAATGACACCGCCGGACGAAGTTGTTTCTTGCCTATTTTTATCATCTGTTTCCAAACCGATCCCCCCTTTTTGATGAACGGTACGTTCTAGTTAAGCGGCATTTGTAAAAACGTCGCGATCGCTTCCTTATTTCGATCTGTATCCAACTCAATGACGGCACCTGCGTGACGGTACGTTTTAAACGAATAACTGCCTTCCACCGGCACGGTCATCGTTTCGACTTCCGCCCCTTTATTCAATAATAAACGAACAGCCCGCATCACTTCATCTTTGGCAGTCAAATCCGTTTGGATATACCCGGATAAAGCCCCTACAAGTTTTGGTGCTTTAAATGCCATCTCCGGACGGACAGCTTCTTTTTTCAAAGCTGCAATCACTTCCTGTTGCCTCGCGACTCTGCCGAAATCCCCTTCCCGATCCGCACGAAAACGGGCATAGCCAAGTAACTCTTTTCCGTTCAACCGTTTTTTCCCTGGTGTCAACGTGACGCCGATTTTCTCTGACATCTCTTTTTGCACATCGATCTCTACACCTTTGGGAAAGGCGATATCGACGATCGACTCGAAATTATCGAAATCGACAATCGCATAATGATGAATCGGTACACCGAACATGCCTGTAATCGTATCTTTTGCCGTCTGTACACCGCCTAAATAATAGGCGGTATTCAACTTATACGATTGATAACCGGGAATTTCCGCATAAATATCGCGCATGAAAGAAATGAGCCGCATCGACCCTTCTCCTTTATCCCACGACAACACCATCATCGTGTCAGTTCGTGACTTCCCACTCCCATCGTCATCAATGCCGAGCAGCAAATAATTTTCAACAGTTGAATGACTTGGATGAATGCTATCTCCTTTGAATGAACCGGGATCGATCACATTCCCTTCTGCCATCGACTTTCCTGTATTATATTGAACGATTGTGTAAACGCCTCCGGCAATAAAAGCAATCGTTAAAAACGTAAAAATGACGCGGCCGACTCGAAGTTTTCTTTTCCGTGTTCTTCTGAATTCTCGGCTTTCGTATTGATCTTCCACAATGATTCCTCCAAACAAAATCAATTACACCTCGGCGTAATTGCGTGCAGATTTTGATTCGGGTTTTGGGCTGGAACTTCGCCTGCCTTTCTAAACCTCCCTTCAAAAACTGCGACATCCGCCTAAGGCATAGCCTAACAATATGTTGGCCATTCAGGCGTTGCCACAGGGAGTGGCAAACTTCAGTCTCCTTCCCTTAAGGTATGTCGACTTTACCCGTGTCTTCCTTTTGTTCGGCTGGCTTTTAACACCCGCTGAACAGCAAACTAAAATGCCTCCAT
This sequence comes from uncultured Sporosarcina sp., assembly GCA_948469885.1. Lineage (GTDB taxonomy): Bacteria > Bacillota > Bacilli > Bacillales_A > Planococcaceae > Sporosarcina. The sequence goes on from CAOKMT010000056.1 coordinate 11,673, forward strand.
CTCGTCCACCATGAAGGTGGAACTTTTCTACTGAATGCAAATAAACTTCATTCTTAAGACGTTTGAACGTCCTTTCGGTTGCATTTAGTATAACATGATGTCTCTTTCCACTTCTATCCAAGTGCCATGTAGAATGACGCAATGATTTGTCTGCGCTTCATTCGGTTATAGTATAGACAACATCACGCAATTTGAAAGGAGATAACTTCTTGGAGTGTCATTATTTTATCGGTATCCCAATGCCTTCATCCATCAGCGAACAAGCTGAACGGTTTCAAACCAAATATCAATTACAAACTCATTATAAAGTCATCCCTCATATGGCCGATTTGCATATAACTCTTCTTTACATAGGTGCGATGACAAATACACAACGCGAATCTTTACAGTCAAACCTACAAACGATAGCGAATCATCACGCTCTTTTTTCATTACAGATTGACGGCTTATCGTATTTCGGTTCAGAGACTGGTCCGCGCGTCGTCTATTTAAACGTGCAAAATGTACCCGCTTTAACAGCTTTACAAAAAGCGATAGCGAAAGATGCGACAGCGTTGCTCGATATGCCAATGTCCGACCGATTCACGCCACATGTGACAATTGCCAAAAAAAGAAAACCAACAAAAGGACCGATAATAAAAAAAGAAATCATTGAACCAATCGACATGCCTGTCCCTTCTTTCTCACTGTTTGCGGTTCATCCGAAAAAATCGCCAAAATATGAAGAGGTTACTATATTTAAACTGCAACATTAACAGTACCAATCGAACGAGATGTTAGGGAAAAAGAACGCATTCCGCCACTTGTGGAAGAACAGAACGAACCCCCGTGATGGAAGTTGGCGAAGGTGGCACAGGAGCAGGAGTATATGTAGTACCGCGCAACGATTTACCGCAGGAAATCTAGGAAAGAGCGGCGTCCGTCACGTTGCGTTCCAAATCGAGGACGAAGCTGAACGCTAGACACGTTTCCGTAATTCAGGATGTGTAGAAAGATTTTAGTTCCATTCGTTATACTTTCTGAAACTGAATGGCCTATGATTTGAACGGACGACGGTTGACCCGTTCTAAACACTTGGCGAATTGCCATCGTTGCCGCCCTATTTAGTAAGCAAGCGAGAAACAATTGAAACAAATATAAAACCATTGAATACGAAGCGGTGAAATAGGATAGTTTGATACCATCGGCCACAAACGAACCCCCTTCCGTTTGTGGCTGACTCATTTCTTTTTAGACATTTCCAAGATGCGTTTTAACAAATCAGCAAAGGCGATGTGATGATTTTCGCTTTGCGGCATTTCCACCATCGGATCGATCAGCAAAATACCGAAGTCATCGCATAAGGATTGCAGCGCCTTCGTGTATTCGTAGGCAATCATATAAGACGTCGGCAATTCCCCGAAAAACGCTTCCCGCACTTCCATAAAAAGTTGTTGCATATTCATATCCCGGAAACTGTAACCGACGAACAACAAGTTTTTCGCGAGTAAATCTTCGCGTAAACGAGCAGTCATCGCATGTTCCCGTTCTTTTATCCTCGATTCATAATCTTCCGTCGTAAAAACGATGGAACCGGGATCATTCAAATCTCCGTGAAATTTAATATATAACTGTTCGTCCCCTGTCGTTTCTTCAAAATCTCGTAAATCAATAATCGTTTTGTAGGGGATGCCATGTTTTTCAAACCCTTTTTCCATTACATTGTCTTGATTTGTCGTGTAAATAACAGGCACGCCCAATTGCATCATCGTCAAATGAATAAATCCTTTTTCATCGTCGAACGTCTCGATGGTCAGCTTTTCCTTCAAGAACTGACAAAACGCTTCCCTGCCAAACGTCTCGACATAGAGCTGAGCGATTTCCGCGTGATGTGAAGCCGTCACACCCCCTAACGCTGCGCGCATGATACATGTCAAGTGCTCTCCGCTTGGCAACATTGATGCGGAGCAACCTGCCCCTAAAAAAGGAACCAATTTCCGCTTTGTCACTAAAGCACTCAACGTAGCGATGATTTCACTCATACCGGTCCCTCCTTTCCCGCATTTTACCAAGTATTCATTCATACGATGAAGTCTTCCATCCTATGCCTTTGTTTTACTGCAGAAACAAGAAAAAAATAAAGCGATAAATGACATTCCCCCAGACACTTCAAGGCGAATGACATATGCTAGCAATAGATCGAATAAGAAAGGTGGGTCTTCATTATGGGTTATGAATGTGGATATGAAAGAGGCGGCGGTTTCTCTTTTGCATTATTGGTCGTGCTTTTTATCTTGTTAATTATCATCGGTGCCAGCTATCTCTGCTAATCGGAAATCCAATAGATAATCACCGCTTATCAATACCCGCGGGAGAAAAGGGCGCCACAGAGGCGCTCTTTTCGCTTTCCTATGGTATAATCGGGTTTGGACAAGTTGAAAGGGGTTGCTCATGTTGACAGAAATAACATACGAAAAAGCTGCATTTGCAGGAGGATGTTTTTGGTGTATGGTGAAGCCGTTCAAAGAATGGGACGGTATCCAAGACGTCGTCTCCGGCTATATGGGCGGACATCTCGAGAACCCAACCTATGAAGATGTAAAAAAAGGGGATTCGGGCCATTTGGAAGTGGTCGAAATTACATATGATCCAGCAGTATTCCCATACGACAAATTGCTAGATGTTTTTTGGCAACAAATCGATCCGACCGACGCGGGCGGACAATTCCAAGACAGGGGCCATTCCTACTCGGCGGCGATCTTCCATTACACGGAAGAACAACGTGAAATCGCCGAAGCGTCAAAAGCGAAACTCGCAGCGAGCGGCATCTTCAAAGCACCCATCGTCACACCGATCCGCCCGGCAGAAACTTTTTACCGTGCGGAAGAGTACCACCAAGATTATTACGAAAAAGAACCTGAGCATTACCAAGAAGACCGCGCCCGTTCCGGCCGGGATGAGTTTATTGAACAGCATTGGAATAAATGAAACTGTTAGAAAGTACAAAAAGATGGAAACCGGATTGGTTTCCATCTTTTTTCGTTGACTACTCTCTTTTACTGCCTTTTTTTATTGCCAATCAAAAACGTCAGCACAAACATCACAGTATAAGCACCGATAAAAATACTGAACGTGTAGTTATGGTTCTCGGTCACATCATAGACGAGCGCGATCAATAAGGGCAAAATCCCACCTATAATAAAGCCGCCTGTCTGCATCATCGCTGTCCATCTATTCGCTTCGTCCGCGGTTGTCGTCTCATCGAGCGGCAGCAGTAGCGCGACTGGGAACAAGCCGCCAAGCGGAATACCCATGATG
>CAOKMT010000057.1 GCA_948469885.1 uncultured Sporosarcina sp.
GTGCGGGAGTCGTTTGAAACAAAAGAAATGATGGTAGCGATTTTTGCAACAGAAGGTCCTGAATCGATTGAAGGCATTTCAGAATTGATTACGCGAATCGAATCAAAATTTCCGAATGTCAAAAGTTTGTTATGGCTTGAAAATCGTGATTTGGCAGATTTCGCACAAGCCGAGGAAGTGCATGTTTTAGCGGGGCGGGATTTTATTTACGATGAGCTCATGGGGTATCGTTACCGCCTTTGGTTCGATACTTTTTTCCAAACGAACCCGGCTCAAGCGGAGAAATTAGTAGAGCTTGCGATTGCAATGGGAGAGCCGAAAAAAACGGAGAAAATGATTGACCTGTTTTGTGGTGTCGGAACGTTTTCATTGCCATTTGCGAGCCGCGTACAGGAACTTGCAGGCATTGAAATTGTGGAAACGTCGATTGCATCGGCAAAAAGAAATGCGAAAGAGAATGGATTGGACAATACATACTTTTTAGCTCAAGATGCACGTATCGGCATTGACCAAGTGCTGGAAGAGTTCGGAAAACCTGAATTACTGCTGTTGGATCCCCCGCGTTCCGGTGCGGGCGGTAAAGTGATGCGACGGATTGGCCGAGCCCAGCCGGATCGTATTGTCTATGTGTCTTGTGGTCCCGAATCGTTTGCAGCAGATATTAAACATTTGGTGGATTTTGGGTATACGTTAACAAAAGTGCAACCGGTTGATATGTTCCCGCATACTTATCATGTGGAGGTCGTTTCGCTTCTTGAATTAACAGGAGAAGTTGAGCCTGAAAGACTTCATGAATTATCGGAGAAATATTCGCAGGATCCGAGGAAGTGATGGGGGTATTTATTATACCTGTTCTAATATTGAATTCAGAATAGCTTGCTGTGCAGGCATGGAAAAGGAAAACCACCTATACGCTCTCAGCAGTGTAGGGTGGTTTTTTGCTGTTTTTCTTAATAAGTAAGTTAACGGAGGATGTTATGTTATAATGTTTAACTGACGCTTGTTTACAGCGTAAGTTATAAAATGTGACTAAAATAATTTTAAAAGGTGATTAAAAATGTCTGCGGATTTAAATTCTAAATTATTTAGCGCTGCTGATGGTTTAAGAAGTAAGATGGATGCATCTGAGTATAAAGATTATTTATTGGGTTTAATCTTCTATAAATATCTGTCAGATAAACAATTACTGGAAGTTGTTAAACTTGCAGGGGAAAGTATTGATACATATGATACGCAATTAAAGCAAACGGAACTTTATAAGAATTTATTAGAGGATGAGTATACGAGAAGCGATTTAATTGAAACACTGGAATCAACTTTGAACTATATGATAGAACCTCCGTATTTGTTTAATGTTTTAGCGGATCAAGCAAAACGGAATACTTTCCAATTAAATGATTTAAGAAAAGCATTTTCGAACTTGTCCAATACTTATGATCAGTTCATTGGGCTTTTCGACGATGTTGATTTAAGCTCGCGCAAATTGGGCTTAGACGAGCAACAACAAAACGTAACAATTAGTGACGTCCTTATAAAGCTAAGTGAAGTAGACGTTATGGGGCATAGTGGAGATGTTATTGGTGATGCTTATGAATTTCTCATCTCTCAATTTGCGTCGGAGGCTGGAAAAAAAGCGGGGGAGTTCTATACACCGTATGAAGTGTCTATTATGATGGCACAAATAGCTGCAATCGACCAAGAGGCGAAGCAGTTATTTACGGTGTATGACCCGACAATGGGTTCAGGATCCCTCATGCTCAATGTTCGTCATTATGTAAATTCCGGTACGAAGATTAAATACAATGGCCAGGAATTAAACACGACAACATTTAACTTGGCAAAAATGAACCTCATTTTACACGGTGTAGAAAAAGAGGACATGAACCTTCGTAATGGCGATACATTGAATGTAGACTGGCCAACTGACGAACCGTATTTATTTGACGCCGTTTTAATGAATCCGCCATACTCTGCAAAATGGTCATCAGATAAGTCGTTTTTAGATGACTCACGCTTTAACAGATACGGCAGATTAGCACCAAAATCGAGGGCAGACTTTGCATTTTTATTACACGGATTTTATCACTTAAAAGATTCAGGTACGATGGCAATTGTGTTGCCACATGGCGTTTTATTCCGCGGGGCGGCAGAAGGTGCAATCCGTCAAAAAATGCTTGAAGACGGTAGCATTTACGCGATAATCGGCATGCCGGCTAACCTGTTTTTCGGTACGTCTATTCCGACTACCGTCATTATACTGAAGAAAAATAGAACTTCTCGTGATGTCTTATTTATTGATGCTAGTAAAGAGTTTATCAAAGGAAGAAATCAAAATAAGCTATCAGAAGAAAATATAGAAAAAATCGTTGAAACGTATAAAACTAGGGAAGATGTCGATAAGTATGCTTACTTGGCTAGCTTTGAAGAGATAAAGGAAAATGATTACAATTTAAATATTCCACGCTATGTGGATACGTTCGAGGAACCTGACCCGATAGATATTGTGGAATTAAGTCAAGAAATTGTTTCTATCAATAAGGAGATCGCACAAGCTGAAAAAGAGTTTTTAACAATGCTTGATGATCTTCAGGTAACTGAAGAAACAAAAGACTTAATTGAAGCAACTAAGGCGGTGTTTTCGCATGAGTAAGCCGAGTAGAAAGGTTCCAGAACTACGGTTTAAAGGCTTTACTGATGATTGGGAACAGCGTAAGTTCTTCGAGTTGTTAGATGCGAAAAATGGGATTCGACGAGGACCTTTTGGTAGTGCCTTAAAAAAAGATTTCTTTGTTTCCAAAAGTGACTACGTGGTATATGAACAACAAAATGCGATTTATAATAGGTGGGAGACTAGATATTATATAACGAAAGAAAAATTTGACGAACTGCATAAGTTTATTTTGGATGAAGGGGACTTTATTATGAGTGGTGCTGGGACCATAGGACGTATCTCAAGAGTTCCTGCCGGCATCAAAACAGGGGTATTCAATCAAGCTTTAATTCGTTTCAAAATAAACTCCGAACTAACAGATAGTGATTATTTTCTTGAATGGATTCGTTCAGATAGTATGCAGCGAAGACTCACTGCTACTAATCCAGGCTCAGCAATGACTAATTTGGTTCCAATGTCTGAAGTGAAGAAGTGGGAGGTAATGTTACCGAGTTTAGCTGAGCAACAAAAAATAGGAGACGCATTCACAAAACTTTCCAGCATGGTCGCTCTTCATCAGCGTAAGTATGGGGCACTTCTTCGATTAAAAGAAGCTTATTTACAAAATTTATTCCCTAAGAATGGGGAGTCTGTACCGAAATTGAGATTTGCTAACTTTGATGAGGAATGGGAACAGCGTAAGTTAGGGGATTTAGTAGAAATTGTTATGGGGCAGTCACCTTTGAGTGAAAATTACACAAATAACGATGATAATTATATTCTCGTTCAGGGGAATGCTGATATTAAATCTGGATGGGTGAGCCCCCGTGTTTGGACGACACAAAAAACCAAAATTGCAGAAAAAGGAGATTTAATTTTAACTGTTCGTGCTCCAGTTGGAGAGATTGCTAGGACAAAATATGATGTTGTATTGGGTCGTGGGGTTGCAGGAATAAAAGGAAACGACTTTATTTACCATTTATTTACTAGATTAAAAGCAAACAACTTTTGGATTAGATATAGTACAGGTTCTACATTTGCTTCTATCAATTCAATAGATTTGAAAAGGACAAGCGTTCGATTCACGCAAGAGAATGAACAAATATTGATTGGAAGTTTTTTAAATAAACTTGATAAAGGTATTATCCTTCACCAACAAAAATTGGAGCAACTGCAAATGCTCAAAAAAGCATATTTGCAGAAGTTATTTATTTGATAAACATTCCCAGGCAATAAAAACCTTCTGATAATAGAGATAGTGGTATTTATACCAACTATTAATCAGGAGGTATTTTTATGGTTAGGAAAAATCGTTCACGGCAGTTGTTTAAGGATTACTTTGAAGAGTGGATTGAGTTGTATAAAGTAGGCGCTGTTCGGGATATTACTTTGCAAAAGTATTACATAACGTTACAACGTATTGGCGAACTTGCACCTGAATTAGAAATAGGGCAACTTGATCGAAGAATTTATCAAACGTTACTCAATGATTATGCGCTTACCCATGAAAAACAAACAACAATGGATTTCCACCACCAATTAAAAGGAGCGATTCTTGATGCTGTTGATGAAGGAATCATTGATAAAAACCCAACTAGAAAAATTATCATAAAAGGAAAGGAACCTCGCAAAAAGAAACAGAAGTTTTTAAATCAATTTGAAGTACAAGCTTTATTAAAAAATTTGAATTTAACAGAAGATATTAATTGGGATTGGTTTATTTTTTTAGTAATCAAAACAGGTTTACGGTTTTCAGAAGCCTTAGCTTTAACGCCAAATGATTTCAACTTTTCAAATCAGCAGGCGATAGTTGATAAGACGTGGAACTATAAAGCCACTAAGGGTGGATTTCAACCGACTAAAAATGAATCTTCAAAACGAAAAATCCAATTAGATTGGCAAACTGCAATGCAGTTTTCACAACTTATTAAAAATATGGATCATGATAAGCCAGTTTTCGTCAATGGAAGGGTATTTAATTCGACTATAAATAACCGTTTGAAAAAGCTATGTATACAAGCGAACATTCCAGTCATTACAATACATGGATTACGTCATACACATGCATCTTTACTTTTATTTGCTGGTGTATCTATTGCAAGCGTTGCAAGAAGGTTAGGGCATTCTAGTATGATTACAACGCAAGAAACTTACTTGCATATTATTCAAGAATTAGAGAATCAAGACAATGATAAAATTATGAGGCATTTGTCGACTTTAATATAAAAAAGAAAATAATGTAAAAAATCCGAACTAAGATTGATTTTTAGTTTCGGATTTTTTTGTTCATTATTATATTTTAAAGAAACAGTTTTTGGAGGAATGCTTTTTTAAGTTTTTGGAGTTGGTCTAATTTCCGCTGATGAAATATTATTAAGCCGTCTAGCTTTTTAAAGAAGTCTCCTATTTTGCTTTCTTCTTGACTAGAAGTAGTAGGTATTGGCATTTCACGAAATACAGAATCTTTAATCGCAAACCTATCTGACCTTGCACCAGAATCTCCATTCATGCTCATAAATTTATGCCAATTAGTTGAAGCGAAATATGTTTCTAAATATGTTTTATCAATTTTATATGTACGAAAAACATAATATAGTGGTGACATTACACCAGTTCTACCTATTTTATTTCGTTTTATTGGACCTACTGGAGCGAAATTAGAAATCCGAGGATTATATACAAAGTCATCTGGTTGAACGATATAATAATTGTTTAAATTATTTTCATTTGAAATATCTTTATCAAAAAATTCTCGTTGACTGACAATACCGAATTCAGCGGAATTCGTCAGTGTTTCGTAATATTTGTTATTTACATTCTTCTTGGTTACCTTTTCTGATATATCCCCTAACTTACGCTGTTCCCATTCCTCATCAAAGTTAGCAAATCTCAATTTCGGTACAGACTCCCCATTCTTAGGGAATAAATTTTGTAAATAAGCTTCTTTTAATCGAAGAAGTGCCCCATACTTACGCTGATGAAGGGCGATGTAGCAATCTAGTTGTGTTAAGAAGTCACCTAATTGTTGTTGTTCATCAATCGAATCAGGGAATTTTATAGTCATTGTTCGTTGGGCCAAAATTGGCACTTGATTACGAGTTGTTTGTTTCATCATTTTTTGCAACTGAGTTTGAATATTACTAGATTTTAATGCATATAAGAAAAACTTTGGATTCATAAATTTATTATTAATTCTATATAAAGTTAAAGTCGTACTCAAAATTACAAAAGGATACTTAGTTTTCAATTGTACTGTAGGCCCCACTGTCGCATTATGGGCTAAAAGAATATCTCCTTCTTTCGCTTTACCTTTTCTGAACTTTTCTGCTCTATTCAGAGGTAAATATTTGGTTTTAGAAAAGTCTATTCGCGAATCCTTAATATCACTAGCAGATATGTAGGGAATTCCTTCCAAAGAGAACTCCGAATTTTTCGGATATAGCTCCCCGTGGTTACCATCACTTTGTTCTATGATAATGCCGTTTTCTAACAATTCCCCCAACTTACGCTGTTCCCAATCGACAATAATAGTGAATTGACTGATAAAATCAAGCGGAAATGGTATAATTCTCATAATACATACATCAAACAAAAGTCTGGGTGAGCGTATATGAAAAATTTATCATTTAGATCCGAATTAGAAATTGAAAAAAGGTTAATCCAAGTATTAGGGGAAGGGCATAATCAATGGCAATATCGTCCGGATTTAAAAACGGAAGATGATTTGTGGGATAATTTACGTCAGAAGATTAGTCAAAATAATGTAGCGGAGTTAAATGATACTCCGATTACCGATAAAGAGTTTGACATGATTAAAACAGAATTGCTTGGTAAAACGAGAACGCCATTTGAAGCGGCTAGATGGTTAAAAGGTGAGAATGGTATTGCGCGTATTACGATTGAAAGAGAAGATATATCGCTTGGAGTTATGTCTTTAGTGCTTTATTCTAATCATGATATTGGCGGGGGAATTTCGAGTTATGAGGTCGTTCATCAAATTGCTAAAAGAAAAGAAGAACAGGATAATTTGAATCGCCGCTTTGATGTTACTTTATTAATTAATGGTTTACCAATCGTACAAATGGAATTGAAGAAAGTTACGGCTGAAGATGGTATATACGAAGCTTTTAATCAAATTCAAAAATATGCATCTGAAGGTTTATTTAGAAATAATATTTTTTCCACTTTGCAAATATTTGTCGTATCGAATGAAGCAACAACGAGATATTTTGCGAATGCTTTACCAAACCATATGCATCGGAAATTTTTATTTAGCTGGAGGACGCCAGACAATAAAAAAGTAGATAATATTTATGACTTTGCAAAGAAAATGCTTCGTATTCCTGATGCGCATCGTCTAATTGCTGATTATACAATTGTAAGTGAAGATCAAGACAATAAAGTATTGATGGTCCTCCATCCTTACCAAATACATGCGATTGAAGCCTTGTATGATGCGACGAAAAAACACCAGTCAGGCTATATTTGGCATGCGACTGGATCGGGGAAAACGTTAACCAGTTTTGTCTCTACGAAGCTTTTGGCAAAAAAGTCGGGGGTCGATCGAACAATTATGTTAATTGATCGTAAGGACCTTGATAACCAAACGACTTCTGAATTCACAAAGTTTGCTTCAGAATTTAATACAGGGATATCCAGCGGAGATGGCAAAGCAAATACTTTAATCGTCGGCACTGGAAGTTCTAGGGAGCTAACAAAGACACTATTGTCCGATACAAACTCAAATACTATCATTGTTACAACGCGTCAAAAATTAGACGCTGCTTTACGTTATGCTGAAGAAATGAGTGAAAAAAATGGCAGGAATCGATTTGAAAAATTAAGAGGACAGCATATTGTGTTCGTTGTGGACGAATGTCACCGGGCGATTAGCGCAGAGGGAATGCAACATATACAAGAATATTTCCCTAAATCAACTTGGTTTGGCTTTACGGGCACCCCGATTTTTAAGGAAAATAAAAAACAAGCAAAAGGTCAATTAGCTAGAACAACTGATGATCAATATGGAGATGTACTTCATACATATACTATCAAAAACGCACTTGAAGATGGCGCCGTATTGGGATTTCAAGTAGAGCATGAGGATACACTTGAGCCAATTTCAGTGGACAATATGATTTACAATCAGTTAAAGACACAAGATCGTTATATTAACTATACTGCGGATCAAATGAATGATTATATTGACAAAATGGATGGCACTAAAAAAGAAGCTTATATACCTGCTTCAATTTATGATTCCGATGAACATGTTGAAAAAGTCGTGTATAAAATTTTAAATCCGAATAATATTTATACAAAATTCGACTTTGAAAATGGGAAGCCGCGGAAATCTGCAATATTAACAACTAGTTCAATCGCGATGGCTAAAAAGTATTATCATGCAATTAAAAAAATGAAGGCAAATGAAAATTGGTTAAAAGACGTTTATAGTGACAAAGTACTTCGCGAAGGACAAGTAATCGATGATCCTGATTTTCCAAGAATTGCAATTACTTATTCAATACAAGAAAATGAAGAGAATGCGTATGAAATTCAAGCGGAAATGAAAGAGATTATTGCTGACTATAATACCTATTACGAAACGTCATGGTCGATTGTAGACATCGAAAGATATAATGGAGACATCAATAATCGTCTGGCTAGAAAGAAAGGCGAATTTAAACAGTTTGGCAATCATATCGATTTAGTCATTGTTGTAGATAGATTATTAACTGGTTTTGATGCGCCAACGATTCAAACTTTATTCGTTGACCGTAACTTAAGTTACGCCAATTTAATACAAGCATTTTCAAGAACAAATCGAACATATCCGGAGAAAGAAAAAGGGATGATCGTTACGTATCGTTATCCAGCAACTATGGAAAAGAATGTTGAGGATGCGACAATTTTATATTCTAGAGAACAAGAAAAAAGTGGGTTAATTTATCCAAACTATCAAGAGTCTAAAGAACGCTTCTCAAAAGCTTACGAAAACTTTTCGCAATTTGAATTAGGAGAAGCAGCGCCAGATGAACATTCGCCATTAGAAAAGAGAGTAGACTATGTAAAAGCCTACCAAGAATTAAACAATGCTTATGAAGCACTTGCTACTTACAATGAATATAACGAAGAGTATATGGAAGACCGAAATGATTTACAAAAGAAGATAAGCGTACTCCAAGAGAGTGAAGGCATTTATCAAACTGTAAAAGGATCAATTCAAGAGGATGAAGAAACGGAAGATATAAATTTAGAAGGCATTAGATTTTATACAGATTATGGTGTAAAGAAATATGACATTGATTCTGCTTATATTCATAAATTATTAGATTCCTATGCACCGAATAATAAAGACATTCGCAATGAAATTGAAAAGGCTTTAAAGAAATTAAATAAGTCGGAAGCGGTAAAAGATGTATATAGGGTCATTTTAAATGATATTGATAATGGCACGATTAACGCTGAAGAAAATACAAAAGAAGTAAAAGAACGCTATTTCACAAAAGCGCATGATGAATACATTCATCAATTCGCTAATGAATGGTGTGTATCAGAAGGTGAGCTGCAAACGTCAGCTGTTCAATATGATACAGGAAATGAAGAAATCCCGAATATTAAAGGGATTAGTGATAGTAGAAGGTTCAATGAATACAAAGAAAATCATCCAGAAGCAGTCCCATTACATTATTTTCCTAAGATGAGGAAGGCATGGGGGACACTATTAGATAGTACGATTATTGATTTGAATGATGAATTGAAATGATAAAGCTATTTAATTCTAATGCTTCACGTGCAGCCCAGTGATAACATCAAAATACTCGAACCAGAGTGTTTTGGTGTTTTTCATATCCATGTACCTCCCATTCAAAATAAAAGTTGATAGAAAATAGATAATTACGTTTTTTAAACTTTTCTCTCAGAAAAAGAATTTTTGTCAAAGAAGAGAGTTTTTTATTTTTCTTTTAAGATGAAAATTCGTATTCTCGATGCTTACACACTAAGGTTTCATAAACATAAAAAATAGAGCACCTCCCCAAACCCTGTATAATGTAGTCTACTGTTTACCTAAACGTATGCTATTCACTTATTTTTTAAAATAAGTGTTTTTTTGTAAATTTGACTGAATGTGATTCAGTCATGTATTATTGAATTAGATTCAGTCAAGGGAAATACAACTAGGAGATGGACTATGAAGAGAATATCAAAAGAACCTGACGTAAGACGACAAGAATTAATGGATATTGGGCTAGAATTTTATATGAAAGGAGGGGAAAAGGGGTTTAGCATAAAAGACATCGTTAATAAAGCAGGCGTAGCAACAGGATTATTTTATTATTATTTTAAATCCAAAGAAGAGTTTGTTGATGAAATCTTAAATGATTATATTGTAAAGAATATGGAGGAAATTCAACAAATACTTACATCTGATAAATTGACTGTTATGGGAAAGGTAACGGAAGCTTTAGATGTATTTTGGGCATTTATAAAAAAGCTCGAACCCTATAAAAATAAAGATGCCTTTCAAACAAAACAACATTTTCAGCTGGAACAGAAAGTATTCCTGCAACTGCAATCACCTATACAGACATTGATAGAAGATGGGATAAAAGCGAAGGTTTTCAATACCAATAACCCTACCTTAACCTCTGGCTTTGTTGTGTACGGGCTTAGCAGCATCGCACATTCACAAAAGTTAGATTTGAATGATAATATAAAAAAAGAAATGACTAATTTAATTTTAACTACATTAAAATACGATCAAAAAGCAGACATCTAAAGGTATTTGATCTAGAAAAAAGGAGAATAAATATGAAAATAATTATCGACGGAAAAAACATTAAAAATGACCAATTGAAAGAGTGGAAAAGAAAACGTATTAAAAAGGTCTTTAAAACACTGGGCTATAAAACAGATGAAATAAATAATCCTAATCGCATGATTGAACAGCTAACTACTATTAAGCTGAATTATTCTTACCAAGAAATGTATAACAAATTGAAAGCTAAATTGAAATTTAGTGAAGTAATTATGCGTATAGGTGCTGCTCTATCTGGAAACAGACGGAAATTTTCTCAAACGGAAATTTATTTAGATGGGATTACAGCTGAAGAAGCAATAGAAGGTATCGATAATCTTATGTTAAATCCAACTGAAGAAAACAATCGGGTAAATTTATCTGCTTGTCCTGACCATTATGCATTAAGACCTTTAGGAGAAAATCAACTAGAAGTAATTGAAACAACTGGTAATTCTCCTGTACCAGTTCAATTTTTTATTGTATTTGATGATGAAACGGGCTTACAAACACCAAGAGATCCTTCTTATGTATATCAATCAGTAGGTGTTGCACGGATGAAAAATGGCACGGTTATCGGAGGAGTGCGCCACCAGATGAAAGATACAGAAACAGGTATGAAAATCAAACTCTCTGTTGAATTTCCTGCACTTGCTCCCACAAGTATTATCAAATCGCATCAAAAGCATTTAGCTTGTGAATTTTCTTATTGGCTACAATGGATAAAAGAGCAAAGAAATAACGACAACTGAGCATTTTAAATTGTACAGGGAAGATATTTAAAGATTTATAAGCGTTGAGATAGATGACATTATAGAGAATAGATCAAAATAGGAAATGAACTTTAATAATTGCAATAAACTTAGTATTCAATAGAATTATAGGAGTTTAAATGAAGTGATGTATAGAAAAAGAATTAATTTTTCAATAAACGGGCCATTACATTGAATAGGGGGGACATTAATGACAAAGCAATTAAAGCGTTTTGAAAACAAGGTGGCGTTGGTTACGGGTGGACGTTCGGGGATTGGCCAAGCCATTGCCCGCCGTCTGCGCGACGAAGGAGCGACTGTAATCACCGCACAACGCGGTAAGGATGATGAGTTTGACTGGATCGAGGCAGACTTCACGAATCCGGATGCACCAGAGCGAATCGTTAAAGAAGTCATCGCTCGAACGGGCCAGCTCGATGTAGTAATCAATAATGCGGGCATGATGCAAGAAGCATCGATTGAAGAGATGAGTATTGAAGATTGGCAGCGTAACCTCAGCGTTAATCTGACAACTCCTTTTCTGCTAATTCGTGCAGCGTTGCCTTACCTGCGCAAGACAAAAGGTAGTATCGTCAATACTGGATCGACGGAAGGACTTGCGGCCAACCCACAACATGCGGCCTACTGTGCGTCCAAAGCTGGTCTTCATGGGCTGACCCGTTCGGTGGCAGTAGACCATGGCCATGAAGGGATCCGTTGCAATGCAGTGGCACCTGGCTGGATTGACACGGAATTAAATATTGATATGATTAAAAACAACGCTGATGTAGAGGCTTTCCGACGCGATATCGCACGCATCCATCCTGTGGGCCGCACAGGTTCACCAGAGGAAGTTGCCGCGCTAGTGGCATTTCTCGCATCCGATGAGGCTGGGTTTATCACAGGGCAGGTATATACTGTGGATGGCGGCAGAATGACTAAGCTGAGTCTTCCTTGAATGAGTGTTTTATATGGTTTGTTTGCCCATTGCTTTATAAAATTTAAAGTAAACATAAAATAACAGTAGGGCGCACTTCTTGCATAAGGATTTGCACCCTGTATTACAGAATATGGAGAATGATATTTTAAAGTAAGCCGCGCTGGTTATGGGACGAAAGTAGATGTGATTCGCCATCATCACGTATCACTTAAACGGTTTGACACGTTCATAATCGAAGTAAAAATAATGATCGACGTCAAATGCAAAAAAACGCCATCGCTTTAAAGGATGACGTTTTTTTAAGCTTACTTATACCGAACAAAAAATCACTATGGTCCCGGAGGGGCTCGAACCCACGACCCCTACCTTGTCGAGGTAGTGCTCTCCCAGCTGAGCTACGGAACCGTTATTGTATTACTGCTTATTTCAAGTACATATTTAGTATAGACTGCTTGGTAAAATAAGTCAATCCTTTTTCTTGATTTTATTAAATAAGAATTGTGTAGGTTATAGTTATTGTATTTCGGGAATTATGAGAAGTACATTGCGGAGTGTGTTAAAGATTAAGAAAAAAGCATTGCTTCACCCAATTTGAAAATCGAATATATAAGGATGAGTAAAATGGTGATTATAGGAATTATATTATTGATCGGATTACTGATTGTTGGATCTTACTTCTATACGAATATCAATTATATGAAAAAGCCGTTACAACAAATGTATGCGGCGGGGTTTATTGAAAAACAGACAAAGTTAGAGGATGGCACTGTCTTGAATTATGGTGAAGGGCCAAGGAATGGCAAGACACCCCTTTTCTTAATTCACGGCCAAGGGATGACTTGGGAAGATTATGCAAAGGTTTTGCCTGAACTATCGAAGCATTATGATGTGTATGCGGTCGATTGTCATGGCCATGGGAAGTCCGATTGGAATCCTGAGAAGTATAAGGCAAAGGTGATGGCAGAAGATTTTGCTGAATTTATCGAAGGAGTGATTGGTGAGAAAGTTGTTCTATCTGGGCATTCATCAGGTGGAATGATCGCCGCATGGATGGCAGCCTATTATCCGGAACTTGTGCTAGGCACGATCATTGAAGACGCGCCTTTTTTCTCGACAGAACTAGAACGACGCGAAAACACATATGTGTGGCAATATGGATTTCAACTATATGAAGATTTTAAAAATCAAGACGAAATCACCAGTTATTTCGCTTATTCTTTGAAACACAGTTATTGGCGTAAAATGTTTGGCGATTTTCTATGGAATAAGCTTTCGAAAGATGCGATCAAGTATTATGAAAAACATCCGAATGAACCCGTCCATTTAGTTTATTTACCACCACAAATCAATCGAATGTTCGAATCCGAAACGTATCCAGTGGACCGGAAATTCGGAGAGACGTTTTATGATCATTCTTGGTTTGAAGATTATGACCAAGTGGCTGTTTTAAAGAATATTAAAAGTCCGACTGTATTTTTAAAGGCGAACACGAATTACGACGGAGATTTATTAGTTGCAGCATTGTCAGATGAGGATGTCGATCGGGTCATTGCATTATTGGATTATGGCAAGCGGGTCAACATCGATACGCCGGGACATGATATTCATTATGATAAACCGAAGGAATTTACGGAGCGTTTGGTTCAATTCTTGAATGATCACACCTAGTTATTCATAAGAAGGCAAAAGGAATATTTGGAGAGATTAATAGGTGAATGAATTTCAATTGACGTTCCATACGATGACGCTACGGTGATTTCGAGGGACATCGGTCGATCACCGCAGGGTTGATATGTCGATAAGTAGAGAAGTTGCGTGAGATTTTGCATTTGGGAGTCACTGCTGAGGGGATCGGTATACTAGTTGGAAAGGTTTTCTTGACCATGGAAAATATTATTGTTATTGTAAGTCCGTTATCATTGTAGTGAGGGAGGAATCCCTCATTTGATTCCAACCCGAATGGGGAGGAGGTTATTTTTTTGAATAAATTAACGAAAAGGACTTACAAACAAATTGTACTGTATGCGATTCTCGGCGTCCTTTTGATCGCCTCTCTTTTTTTCGTCATGCACAACCATTCGTTTTACGAGCGTCCCATCGCTAAAGTAATGGAAGCGAATGTGGAAGAGACGATCCCTTTGAAGGATATGTATGATAATGAAGACAAACTATTCATCCAACGTCTCGTCGCCGAATTAAAGAACGGTGAACAGAAAGGCCAATTGATCCATTTGATGAATGAGTATTCGCTCTCTGGTGCTTACGATCAACCATACCAGATCGGCGATGAAGTGTTCGTGTCGATCGATGCCGTCCAAGCAGGCCAGACCGACTTGACAGGGTCGATTAAAGATGTGAAACGTGATAAATACATTGTCATGGTCGCTTGGGTTTTTATCCTCACCCTACTTATT
>CAOKMT010000058.1 GCA_948469885.1 uncultured Sporosarcina sp.
GCTTCAAGAGGGTGAACGAATCGCTCAGGCTTCAGAAGGCGCCGAAGTCCAATTCATGTTGGACCAAACACCGTTTTATGCTGAAAGTGGTGGTCAAGTCGCAGACAAAGGAACGATATCGAATGATACATTTGTCGCGGATGTGAAACATGTCCAAAAAGCACCGAATGGGCAACATTTGCATACGGCGGTCATTCGTTCCGGCGAACTAGCGGAAGGCGTAACCGTGACGGCTAAAGTGAATGCAGAAGCAAGAAAATCGATAGTGAAAAACCATACGGCGACGCATTTGTTGCATAAAGCATTACGAGATACACTCGGGGAGCACGTTACACAAGCGGGATCGTACGTTGGACCGGATCGCCTCCGTTTCGACTTTGCGCATTTTGGGCAAGTGACAAAAGAAGAGCTTGAACAAGTCGAGAGAATGGTCAATGACAAAATATGGGCGGATATTTCCGTTGAAATCAACGAAAAACCGATTGATGAAGCGAAAAAACTTGGCGCAATGGCATTATTCGGGGAGAAATACGGTGAATTTGTTCGTGTGGTTGCAATCGATCAGTACTCTATCGAATTATGCGGTGGCTGTCATGTACAATCCACTTCTGGTATCGGACTGTTTAAAATCGTTTCCGAAAGTGGAATCGGCGCGGGTACTCGGCGTATCGAAGCATTGACGGGCCAGCCTGCGTATGATGCGTTCAAAGAAGAAGAAAAAGTGCTTGAAGAAGCTGCACGATTGCTGAAAGCGAATCCGAAAGAACTGGTTTCAAAAATAACAGCGGTCCTTGCCGATGTGAAAGAACTGGAACGAAACAATGAATCGCTTTCTTCTAAACTGGCCAATAGTCAGCTCGCTGACGTCATGGAAACAGCGAAACAAGTAGACGATGTTACGGTTGTCGCGGCGCGTGTCGATGTGAAAGATAATAATGGGCTTAGACAGATGATGGATGAGTTGAAACAGAAATTATCAAAAGGCATCATCGTGCTTGGTGCAGTTGTGAACGATAAGGTGATGCTTATCGCAGGCGTGACGCACGACTTGAAGTCGACGAACTATCATGCAGGTAAAATTGTGAATCACGTCGCTGCTCAATGTGGCGGAAAAGGTGGAGGGCGTCCGGATATGGCGATGGCTGGAGCGAAGGATGCTTTGAAACTTGATGAGGCACTGCAATCGGTGTATGATTATGTGAAATGTGATTAAAAGACGAAGGTTAAGGGGCGTTCTCTCCAGAGCGAGGCGGTAAGTTCGCGACGTCTTATCACAACGATGGCGTCGTGCTGACCTCAGCGGTTGCATCGCTGATCATAACGGCCGTCTGACGAGCACCCTGTTGATCCAAGCCTTCAGGAATGTCACAGATAACGAAAAAACTTTGTCCTACTTCAAAAGCAGGACGCAATTAGCCAGGGCTCATCAATCTAGGATTTATATTTTGGTTATAATATTCTAGCAAAATGGAAAATCTGAAAGCGGGGTGTCGGTAGTGGATTCGTACGACAAAACGATGAAATTCAACTTTCCTGAAGAACCGATGGAACAAGAAGTGAAGCAAGTGATGCTCCATGTTCATAAGGCACTTGATGATAAAGGGTACAATCCGATCAACCAAATTGTAGGTTATCTTCTTTCGGGTGATCCCGCTTATATCCCTCGTCATGAAGATGCACGCAACATGATTCGAAAATTGGAGCGGGATGAAATTATTGAAGAACTCGTCAAGTTTTATATCCGTGAAAACGGAGGGAAGCTTGAGTGAGGACAATGGGATTGGATGTAGGAACAAAAACGGTTGGCATCGCGATCAGTGATGCCCTTGGGTGGACAGCCCAAGGGATTGAAACAATCCGGATCGACGAGGACGCGGGCGACTTCGGGCTAGAACGTATTGGAGAACTCGTCGCTGAGTATGAAGTGAACCGATTCGTCGTCGGTTTCCCGAAAAACATGAATAATACGGTCGGACCGAGAGGCGAGGCATCTGAAAGATACGGTGCACTTCTCGAGGAAACATTCGGTTTTCCGGTCACGTTATGGGATGAAAGGTTGACGACGATGGCAGCGGAGCGAACGCTCATCGAAGCGGATGTCAGTCGGAAAAAAAGAAAGTCCGTCATCGATAAAATGGCGGCAATCATGATTTTACAAGGGTTTTTAGATTCAAATAATAGATGAGGTGATTGGAATGGAACACGGACAAGAAACAATGACAATCGTTGATGAGAATGGCAATGAGCACGTGTGTGAAGTGGTTTTCACATTCGAATCGAAAGATTATGGCAAATCGTATGTACTTTACTATGTACTCGGCGAAGATGATGTGGACGAAGAGGAAATTAGAATTCATGCATCATCTTTCATCCCGAATGAAGAAGGGGAAGAAGACGGGGAACTGATGCCGATCGAAAACGATGAAGAGTGGGCGATGATCGAAGAGACGTTCAATACATTCCTTGCAGAAGAAGAGGAAGAAGAAGAGTAAATTGAACTTGCACGAACGGAACGGTGGTGCACCACCGTTCCGTCTTTTTAATTTAACTTGACTCTGCAATGTCTGTCACATGTTTAGCAGGCGTCTTGCGCTTTTGATGAGTCCAAATGACAAAACTTAGGCTAAGCTCGTCGTGGTTAAGGAAAGGGATCTCAGTTTTTGCGACGTCCTGTCCCAATGGTTGCTTGAACAGAATTGTACAGGCCTCAAGCTTGAAAATTTGGACGTAATCAGTCGAGGCGTAATGGATTTCCATGAATCAGAACGAAAGAGGTGAATTTCGTGTGGGAAAAGGTTCGAAAAAAGAAGTTATGTTCGAGCGTATGCGCGAAAAAAAGGAAGAGGTGAAAATCGTGAGGCGAATTGTCCTCGGTATTACGCTTCTCGTCCTAGTGATTGGTTTAATAGGAGGTTGTTCCATATACCAATACATATCATCGGGGTTACAACCACTCGATCCCGACTCGGAAGAAGTGATTGAAGTGGAGATTCCGATCGGCTCGGGACTTGACTTCATTTCTAAACAGCTTGAAGAGAAAGGAATTATTAAAGATGCTCGTGTGTTCAAGTATTACGCAAAATTTAATAATCAATCAAAATTTCAAGCAGGTACATATGATTTAACAAAAGCGATGACACCCGATGAATTAATAGAAAGTTTGAAATCGGGAACGGTATACCGGGAACCTGTCTTTACCGTGACGATTCCAGAAGGGTTGACGTTGGAACAAATTGGTGAAGCCATCGAGAAAAAGACGGGCATTTCAGCAGAAGATTTCCTCGCCTTTGTCGATGACGAAGCGACGATCAACGAATTAATGACAAAATTTCCTCGCTTGTTGACTGATGAAATTAAAGGGGAGAATATTAGACATCCGCTGGAAGGTTATTTATTTCCGGCGACTTACCCATTCTATGAAGAAGATCCTTCTCTCAGTACAATTGTAGAAGGGATGTTGGAAGCGACAGCAACAAATGTGACGCCTTATATGGATTACTTGGCTGAACATGACAAATCAGTCCATTGGTTGTTGACATTCGCCTCTCTTTTGGAAAAAGAAGCGACGGCTCAGGCGGACCGGGCGACCATTGCAAGTGTTTTTTACAATCGGTTAAGTGAAGAGGTCGATATGCCGTTACAGACGGATCCGACAGTACTGTATGCACTCGGTGAACATAAAAGTCGAGTCCTTTATAAAGATTTGGAAGTCGACAATCCTTACAATACGTATAAGCATAAAGGGATGCCACCAGGACCGATTGCTGGCGCAGGGAAGTCATCTATCGAGGCGGTAGTAGATCCTTCCCAAACAAAATACTTATACTTTTTGGCGGACCAAGATGGTGTCAATCATTTTGCAGAAACATATGACGAACATTTAAGCAATCGGGCGAAATATATTGATTAATCTTTTGCGCAAGGCAAGGAGTGACGAATACAAGAATGTATGGAGCTTATATAGAAGGATTCATGGAAGAGAAAGATTCCGTTGTCCAAGAAATGGAGCAGTACGCCGCACAACATTATGTGCCAATCATGGAGAATGATGCAATCGACGCATTTCTCGGTTTGTTGACAATCCAGCAGCCGACAGCTATTCTTGAAATCGGAAGCGCGATCGGTTACTCGGCCATCCGTATGGCACAGCGCTTGCCGGAAGCTTCGATTGTGACAATCGAGCGCGATGCGGAGCGATTTGAAAAGGCGGTACAATTCATCGACGCTGCAGGTTGTCAAGAACGTATTCGTATCATCGAGGCAGATGCATTGGCGCAAGAAGCGGATGTGGTTGTAGATAAGACGTATGATGCGCTTTTCATCGATGCGGCGAAAGGGCAATATCGACGATTTTTTGATAAGTATTCCCCTGCCATTGAAAGTAAGGGAGTTATTTATTGCGATAATATGTTTATGCATGGTATGGTTTTGCAAGAAGAACAAGATATTCCGAAGCGCAAACGGACGATGATCCGGAAGCTAAAAGAATTTACGCACTGGTTGATGTCTCATCCTGATTATGAAACAACATTGCTACCAATCGGTGATGGGCTTTTGGTTGCTGTAAAAAAGTGAAAACTAGGTCACTTTGTATGATTTGAGGTCAACAAGTAAGGAGTAGCGGAAATGAAACGAAAAAAACCACTCGTGATCGGAATTGCAGGTGGTTCAGGTTCCGGAAAAACGAGCGTGACACAATCTATTTTCAATGTGTTCAAAGGCCATTCGGTCGTCGTCATCGAACAGGATTATTATTACAAAGATCAATCGCACCTCCGATTTGAGGAACGCCTCGAAACGAACTATGATCATCCATTCGCTTTCGATACAGAGTTGCTGATCGACCATCTTCGGAAACTCATTGACCGGCGACCGGTTAATAAGCCGATTTATGACTATTCACTGCATACAAGGTCATCCGAGACAGTCCATATCGAGCCGAAAGATGTGATTATCGTGGAAGGCATCCTCGTTCTCGAAGATGCCCGTTTGCGCGAATTGATGGATATTAAATTGTTCGTCGACACAGATGCCGATCTCCGTATTATAAGACGGATGATGCGTGATATCCAAGAGCGTGGCAGAACAATCGAATCGGTTACGAACCAATACCTTTCAGTCGTGCGCCCGATGCATAATCAATTCATCGAGCCAACGAAAAAATACGCCGACGTCATCGTTCCAGAAGGCGGACACAATGAAGTGGCGATTGATTTAATCGTCACAAAAATAAAGACAATTCTTGAAACAAAAACAAAACTGTACTATGATGATGACAGAAATCTATAGGAAGTACACGCTATGTCGCATACTTAAAAATAGAGCGGCATAGTATTTTTATGACAAGCATTTTGAGGAGTGATGAGAATGATTACGGAAAAGAAATTTCCGATGACTGCTGCAGGTAAATTGAAATTGGAAGAGGAACTTGAACATCTAAAAACGGTTAAGCGAAAAGAAGTGGTGGAGCGTATCAAAGTGGCACGAGGTTTCGGCGACCTTTCGGAAAACTCCGAGTATGACTCTGCCAAAGAAGATCAATCTTTCATTGAAGGGCGTATTTCATCTCTTGAAACGATGATTCGTAACGCTGTTATCATCAATGAAGCTGAATTTAGTACGGATGAAGTTCAGCTCGGTAACACTGTGACATTCAAAGAATTGCCAGACGGCGAGGAAGAGACGTATACGATTGTCGGTTCCGCCGAAGCGAATCCAATCGAAGGATTGATTTCGAACGATTCACCGATTGCAAAAGGACTTATTGGCCAGTCAAAAGGCGACGAAGTAAAAATTATGACGCCTGGCGGGGAAATGTCAGTAACCATCTTGGAGATCAAGTAAATTCTTTTATCCGCGAGGCTGTTAAAGGCACTCGCGGGTAAGGGAATCACATATTCGTCCCATCGCCGCCTTCGCAGGAGGGCGGTTTTGTTGCATTCGACATGCGTTTTTTCAAGCAGCTGAAACCGATGGAGTAGCTACCAATTTACAACATACATGACATCAGATAAAATTATAAACGGGAGATGACGAATATATGACAGAACCCGAACAAAATTTATCGCGAAGAAACCGGAAGAAAAAGCGTAACCGTGCAAACAACATATTGAATTTACTTATCGCAGTCGTCGTCGTTTTAATCATCACGGTAGCCTCCACGATTTTCCTAAAGGGAGGGGACGACAATCAAGTGATTGAGAAAAATTCGTCCTTGACCACCGAGCAAACACCAGAGGAAGAGGATGGATCGCAAGCCGCTGGAGATGGCGATGGTGATGACGATGTACAGTCGGACGAATCGCAGGATGGGCAAGAAGATTTCGCTATTGCGGACGAAGCCGAAGGTGAAATGGATGAACAATCCGGCGTCATTACATACATGAGCCCGGACGATGATGTGATCGCGGAAACGCTTGTTGATACTTCATGGGAGCCGATTGGCACAACGCAAACGGGTGAACATGTATCTAAGTATGACGGACAGTCGGTCGATTGGGAAGAGAAAAAACAAGCGCTTGCGTATGCGACAGGCTTGCCGGTGGATACGATGGAATTCTGGAAAATTAAGAACGGTGGAAGCCCTCAACACTCGATCGGTATCGTTTCCTCTGCGGATAAATCGGAAAAGTACCGTGTGTACTTGGAATGGATTGACGGAGAAGGTTGGAAACCTGTGAAGATGGATGTGTTGAAGACGCTCAATTTTGATTATTAATTTCAATGAATAAGTTTTTGAACGGTGGAGGGATATCGATGAAAGTTGCAGTAATCGGTGCGATGGAACAAGAAGTTGAGTTACTGAGAGAAGCGATCGGTTCAGCACAACAGAAGATGATCGCGGGGATTGAATTTGTTGAAGGGGTTGTCGGAGCACATGATGTCATACTCGTAAAAAGTGGCATCGGCAAAGTGAATGCTTCGATGGCGACAACACTTCTACTGGAGACGTTTAAACCGGATATCGTGTTGAATACTGGCTCGGCGGGTGGATTTGATCCAACACTTGAAGTTGGTTCGGTTGTCGTATCGAGTGAAGTGAGACACCATGATGTAGATGTCACAGCGTTCGGCTACGAGCCTGGACAAGTTCCGGGCTTGCCGGCAGCGTATGTTGCGGATGAAAAACTGATTGCGCTTGCCCAACAATCGATTGATGAAATTGGGGAACATTCTTATGCAACTGGGATTTTTGCGTCAAGAGATTCCTTTATGAACAATCCTGACCATGTGGACAAAGTGAGAACTCTTTTCCCAACGATGATTGCTGCTGAAATGGAAGCGGCGGCGGTATCGCAAGTATGTCATCAGTTTGGTACGCCGTTCGTCGTCATTCGTGCGCTATCCGATGTAGCAGGAAAAGATGCGCCTATCAGCTTTGATGAATTTTTACCGGTCGCAGCCCGTCATGCGACGGAGATTGTTTTGCGCGTGCTATCGAAACTTTAATCGTTTCATGATAAGATGGAGGCAAGGCAGTTTAACTTAATGCACAGTTGATCGGGGAGGGAATTTATTATGAGCGATATGACAATGTTCATTATGATGGCTGGTATTTTTATCGGCGCAACGGTCGTTGCAGCGATCATCATGCGTGATATCAGTCGTACAGACTGACCAGCCCAGCTTTAACTGGACGCAATTACGCCACGGCGTAATTGAGTAGAGGCGTTTCCGAGAACGGGCACTCCCCGGACGGAAGCGCCTCTTTAATTATGTTTAACTTGATTCAGCAGAAGTCCTCCACTTCTATAAGTGGCGGGATGACTTCATTCAGTTTCGGGTTGTGTATTGTGTTTCGTCGGTGTATGCCTGGTGGAATAGCTGTTAGAGTTTAACGATGGCACGTTTTTCAATTCTGGAAACGTAGCTTCTTGAAATATTCAATTGTTCTGCGATCGCTTTTTGAGTCATCGGTTTATCATCCAATAGACCGTAGCGCCGTTGGATAATTTCCAGTTCGCGTCCGTCTAGTTTGCCGAGATGTCGGTACAACCGCTCTCTCCGCTCGTTTTGTTCCACGGTCGCAATGGGGGATTCGTCTTCTGTTTCGAGCAAATCACCGATTTCCAATGATTGGCCTTCATTATCACTGCCGATCGGTTCAAAAAGAGAGACGTCTTTTTGCACTTTTTTTTGCGTTCTTAGGTACATTAAAATTTCGTTTTCTATACATCGAGCTGCATATGTTGCTAGTTTTGTTTTTCGATCAGCTGTATACGTATTGACAGCTTTCATCAATCCGATCGTGCCAATGGAAATATAGTCATCAAGAAGTTCGTGTTTTGGGTGGAATTTTTTTACGATATGGGCGACCAATCTCATGTTTCGCTCGATCAATTCATCCCGGGCGTCTTCATCACCCTCGGCAAGTCTCCGAAGGCAATCCGCCTCTTCATCTTTGGACAAAGGTCGTTTAAAAGCCTGCCCTCGAATATAGCCGATCATTGCAGGAATTTCGAGCCACAGCTGAACAATGGACAGTACAAACCCGCTCATCGGGCCACCTCCTGTGTCGTTGTATGACAGCATATGCGGTCGCGCCGTGCCGGATGAGTAAGTTTTCCCGATTTTTAAGTCGGACAGGCGGTGGAAGTTGTCCGAAAAGGGCAATGGTGAACAATACATATAAAGCTGTTTGGTATGTTATAATTGTTTTTACTATTTAGTCGTGAATCGGAGTGTATATCATGTACAAAAAGTTTTTGCCGGATGAATATGTGAAAGATATCTTTCACATAAAGCCGGAAGTGTTGACAGAAAAAGGAATAAAAGGAATTATCACCGATTTGGATAATACGCTCGTCGAATGGGATCGTCCAGAGGCGACGCCCGAAATTATCGAGTGGTTGAAATCGATGCAACATGCAGGCATTCTTGTTACGATCGTGTCGAATAATAATGAAGAGCGTGTCAAGATCTTTTCAGATCCGCTTGGGATACCTTACATCCATAGCGCGCGCAAACCGCTCAGAAAGGCATTTGTCAAGGCACGTAAGCTAATGGGCATTGCCAAAGAAGAAACGGTCGTTATTGGAGACCAATTGCTCACCGATATTTTGGGTGGCAATCGAAAAGGATTACATACGATCCTCGTTGTGCCCGTCGCAACTTCGGATGCGTTTTTTACGAAATTTAACAGGATGCTTGAAAGAAGAATTATGGCGGGATTGAAATGCCGTGGTCTAATTACGTGGGAGGAATGATTGTGGACGAACTTAAATGTATTGGTTGTGGGATTACAATCCAAACAGAGAATCCCGAAGCGGAAGGATTTGCGCCTGAGGCTTCGATGACAAATGAGGACCTCGTTTGTCGGCGTTGTTTCCGTTTGCGTAATTACAATGAAATCCAACCTGTTTCTTTAACAGGAGATGACTTTTTAAATATATTGAATGGGATCGGCCAAAAAGATGGGATTGTTGTGAAAATCGTCGATATCTTTGATTTCAATGGAAGTTGGATCTCAGGTCTTCACCGTTTTGTCGGCAACAAAGACATTCTCCTTGTTGGCAATAAAGCGGATTTGTTGCCAAAATCCATCAATCCGGGCAAAGTGATCCATTGGATGAAAGCGGAAGCAAGGAAGCTCGGTTTGAAACCAATCGATGTCATGCTCGTCTCTGCTTCTAAAGGTCAAGGAATGGAAGAGGCACTCGCCAAGATTGATACAATTCGACGAGGCAAAGATGTCTATGTAGTCGGTTGTACGAATACAGGGAAGTCGACATTCATCAACCGGATCATTCAAAACCAAACAGGTATCGGTGAAGTGATTACGACATCCTATTTCCCTGGTACGACATTAGGGATCGTGGAAATCCCGCTAGATGATGGGAAAGCGATTTACGATACGCCGGGAATTATCAATGAACATCAGATCGCTCATCATTTGAATCCAAAAGATTTAAAAGCGATCACGCCTAAAAGCGAATTGAAGCCAAAAGTGTTCCAACTTAATCCGGAGCAGACGTTGTTCATCGGTGGTTTGGCACGCTTCGATTTTATTTCAGGAGATCGTTCCGCTTTTACATTTTACGTCTCGAATGCATTGCAAATCCACCGGACGAAATTGGAAAATGCCGAAGCGCTTTACGAAAAGCATAAAGGTGGGATGCTATCGCCGCCCACAGCAGATTCACTAGAAGATATGCCGCCTTTCGTTCGACATGAATTTTCACTTAAAAATCAAAAGACGGACATCGTCATTTCGGGACTAGGTTGGATGACGATACAACGACCAGGCGTTGTTGCTGTTCACGCACCGAAGGGCGTCGATGTGGTTCTTCGACCGTCGCTTATATAATCCTTAAAAGCATAGGGCGTCAAGAAACAAAGCTTAGGACGTCCGAAGACTACGAAACAAGAGGTGAGTCAATTGAAAAAATGGTACGCAGTGCTTGGAGATCCGATAAATCAATCGATGTCTCCCGCGATGCATGATCACTGGTTTCAGGAAAACGATGTAGATGCAACGTATATCCCGATTCATGTAACAGAAGAAAACCTCGGTGAGACCGTCGCAAGTTTGAAACGGCTCGGTTGTAGTGGATGGAACGTAACCGTCCCGCATAAAAGTGCCATTATTCCTTTTCTGGATGAACTGGACCCATCGGCAAAAGTGATGAATGCGGTCAATACGGTTGAAGTGCTCGCTGACGGTTCATTGCGCGGCTCAAATACAGATGGAGAAGGTTTCGTCCGCTCGCTTGAAGAAGCTTTCGGAGATCGCTGTCAAAATGACCAAGTGCTGGTCGTCGGTGCAGGCGGGGCAGCACGTGGAATTGCTTACGCCTTACATGAGGCTGGTTACGGACCAATTACGTTCACCAACCGGACTATCGACAAAGCGGTTCGGTTGGCAGAAGGCATTTCACAAGCATCGGTGGTGTCCATAGACGAAGCCGAACAAAATTTGGCAGCTTACGGCTTAATCGTACAGACGACATCGGTCGGCATGAATTTTGCCCAACAAGGCAAGCCGATTGATCCTAAAAATGTATCGACAGGCGCTGTTGTAGCTGATATTATTTATAATCCATTGGAAACTGAATTTCTAATTGAAGCGAGTGAAAACGGTGCTTACATATTGAATGGGACCGGGATGTTTGTTCATCAAGGCGCACTCGCTTTTAAAAAGTGGACGACGATTCAACCGGATACCGAAAAAATGATTGGTAAAATCACAGTAAATCTTGGAGGGAAATTATGTTAACAGGTAAACAAAAGCGATTTCTTCGGAGCGAAGCACATCATTTGCAACCGTTATTTCAAATAGGTAAAAATGGGTTAACCCAATCGGTCATTGCACAAATCGAAGAAGCGCTAGAAGCGAAAGAATTAATCAAAGTGAATATTTTACAAAATTGCAGTGAAAATAAAAATGAAATTGCTGACAAATTGGAAAGCGAAGGCATCCATATCGTGCAAGTGATCGGAAATATTATTGTGTTATATAAAGAATCGGAAGAGAAAAAACGACTTGAACT
Organism: uncultured Sporosarcina sp.; assembly: GCA_948469885.1. Taxonomy (GTDB): domain Bacteria; phylum Bacillota; class Bacilli; order Bacillales_A; family Planococcaceae; genus Sporosarcina. The sequence goes on from CAOKMT010000058.1 coordinate 11,490, forward strand.
TCCATAAGCGCCCAAATTGAAAAATAAGGAGGAATTCCATTGAAGCGAATCGGAATTCTTGGTGGTACGTTCAACCCTCCACATATGGGGCACTTAATTATCGCTAATGAAGTAAGGCACGCGCTCGATCTCGACGAAGTAAGACTCATGCCGACAGCTTCTCCGCCTCATAAGGCAGCTTCAGGCGATGCGACATCTTACCAGCGTCTTCGCATGGTAGAACTTGCGGTTGAAGGGATCGAGGGTCTCGCCGTATCCTCTTTTGAAGTGGAACGTGGCGGAGTCTCTTACACATATGATACGATGAAGGCGCTGTCGACATGCGAACCGGATACAAATTTCCATTTTATCATCGGAGGCGACATGATCGATATGTTGCCTAATTGGTATCGGATAGACGAGCTTATGGAGCTGCTGACATTCGTTGGTGTTGGAAGGCCTGGAGCGGAAGGAAAGTCGAAGTACGCTGTTAAAATGGTCAAGATTCCGGAAATCGATTTGTCTTCAACATTGATCCGCAATCGCTTTGCCGAAGGTGGTACAGTATCATTACTCATTCCTGCGAATGTGGAGGCGTTTATCCGGAAGGAGGGTCTGTATGGATGTTGAAAAAGTGAAAGCTGAGATCGCTAAACGGATGCCTAACAAGCGTTTTGCACATGTATTACGTGTGACTGAAACGGCTATGATGCTTGCCGAAAAATACGCAGTTCCGGTACGACAAGCGGAGCAGGCGGCGCTCTTTCATGACATCGCAAAGTATATGGATGAAGCTTCATTACAAGCGATGATGCGTAAAGAGAATGTGGACGGGCGTCTCTTTTCATTTCATCCAGAATTATGGCATGCGCCTGTTGGAGCTATTATTGCGCGTGATGAATTCGGTATTACAACTGAAGATATCCTAAATGCAATCCGCTATCATACGACAGGGCGGGCGGGTATGTCGACATTGGAAAAAGTGATTTATATTGCCGATATGATTGAGCCAGGACGGGAATTTCCTGGGGTTGAACGTTTAAGAGAATTGGCTGAGCAAAATATCGATACGGCGATGAGCGCTTGTATCCATCAGTCGGTACAGTTTCTTGTAAGTAAAAAAGTACCGGTTTTTCCCGACTCTATCGACTGTTATAATGAACATGTAATGACGAAAGGAAATGTGAAATAATGACTTCAACTTTACTGACAGTGGCATACCATGCCGTCGAGGATAAAAAGGCGGCGGATATCGTCGTACTCAATATGGAAGGAATATCCGTCATGGCAGATTATTTTGTCATTTGTCACGGAAACTCGGAAAGACAAGTGCAAGCAATCGCAAGAGAAGTATTGGACGAAGCTGCGGAAGCGGGTTACCCAATCAGACGGATGGAAGGATTCGAAGCGGGCCGTTGGATTTTAACGGATCTAGGCGATGTCGTCGTCCACGTTTTCCATAAAGACGAACGCAGTCACTATAATCTTGAGAAATTATGGGGAGATGCCCCACAGCTTAACTTGGCAGACGACCAATGAATGGATCTTATAAAGAATTCGCTACTGTTTACGATGAGCTGATGACAGACATCCCCTATGACACGTACGCGGAATTGATCGAACTTGCGGCGAATGGACTGCAAGGTAAAAAGATTTTGGACATTGGTTGTGGAACGGGACAATTGTCTACGCAACTTGCGAAACGAGGCGGACATGTTACGGGAGTGGATTTATCGGCCGATATGTTACGCGTTGCGGCTGAACGGGCCGCAGCGCTTTCGCTATCGATCGCATTTAGTGAGCAACCGATGCAACACCTTGAGGGATTTACGCAATTTGACGTTGCTGTCATTGCAATCGATTCACTCAATTATGTGACGGAGCGCACAGAGGTTGTCCAAACATTGCAAGGTGTTTACGATGCATTGACAGTCGGTGGCGTCTTGTTATTCGATGTCCATTCAACTTTTAAAACAGATGTCATTTTTATGGAAAGTCCGTTCACCTTTGATAATGGACGGATCTCATACATATGGGAAACGGCAGAAGGCGAGGCGTCCCATTCCGTTTATTCGGAGCTCGCCTTTTTCGTCCGACAAGAGAATGGATTGTATAGACGATTTAACGAGACGCATCATCAAAGAACTTTCGATCTTCATGCTTACACGGAAATGTTGACATATGTCGGTTTTTCTATCGAACGAATTTTCGCAGATTGGGAAGATGAACCGCCGCACGATGAAAGTGAAAGAATATTCTTTCAAGTTCGTAAATAACTCTTTTCAATTAGTGGCCATTCATATATAGTAAAAGAGACTCCATATGGATGCCGCTAAAGAAAGGGTGACGACACTGTTTCTTTCGTTCGTATCCGATCATTGGCGTAAATTCCTACTCCCCATCGCCACAATTGCTGTTGTTGCCGCGTTTTTGCTCATTCCCCGTGGGCAGGCTGACGACGGAGCGATTGTCCTAAGCGAATCAAACCCATTAGCTGGATTACTTGAAGAAGATCATGAGATAGAAAATGATGCCCAAATAGATGCTACTCCTTCCATCATCGTCGTCGATGTGAAAGGGGCTGTTCACAATCCCGGTGTCTATACGCTGGAGGAAGATGACCGTTTAGGTGATGCGATCCAAGCCGCAGGCGGCTATGTTCCAGACGCTGATTCGCGGATGTTAAATCATGCGCAAAAATTGACCGATGAACTCCTCATTTACGTTCCGGTCAAAGGTGAAGAATTACCTGATAACATAACGGGTAGTCCCGTCCACGAGGAAGCACCTTCGGCAACGGATGGAAAAGTGAACCTAAACACAGCAGATGAAGGGCAGCTCATGACCATTCCAGGTATAGGACCTGCCAAGGCACAGGCGATCATTCAGCACCGGACCGAGCACGGATCTTTTAGCTCGCCGGAATCGTTGATGGATGTGTCCGGCATCGGAAAAAAGACATTTGGGAAACTTGAATATCAAATTACGGTAAAGTAAACAAACTGGCAATGAAGCCAGTCGATATTATACGTATGACGGAGGCATTCATATGGC
>CAOKMT010000059.1 GCA_948469885.1 uncultured Sporosarcina sp.
ACGGATATATTGAAGTCGCTCGGGGAAAAGAAAGAAAACCAAGTGCTCGTCGGCTTTGCAGCTGAAAATGAAAATGTGCTTGAAAACGGAATTGGCAAGTTGGAAAGGAAGAATTTGGATTTTATTATCGTCAATGATGTGACCAATCCTGATGGAGGTTTTGGCAGCGAAACGAACGTCGTTACATTACTATCCAAGAATGGCACGCATAATTCTTATCCAGCCATGTCCAAAACCGAACTCGCGCGTGAACTGCTGAAAGTCATCATAGAAGAGGAAAGGCTCGGCTCCGTAAATGATCGCTGAAGTCATTGTCGATGTAGCGGCTTATCCAATCGATAAGCCGTTTGATTATATCGTTCCTGAAACGATGCAATCTTCAATCGAACAAGGTGTGCGTGTGAAAGTGCCGTTCGGACGCCGCAAAGTGCTCGGCTATGTAACGGCGTTAAAAAACGAAAGCGATCTGGAATCTACGAAGTTAAGGTCGATCGATGAGCTGGTCGATCTTGAACCTGTCATTTCCAGCGAGTTACTTACATTATCTCGGTGGCTGGCCGTGCAAACATTGTCTTTTGAAATCGACGCATTGCAAGTGATGTTGCCCGCTGCCATGCGTGCCAAATATGAAAAATTTATCCATGTCGAAGATCTGGAACAAATTGACGATGAACGGCTATATCTTTTTTTGGCGGGCAGAAACCGTGTCCCGTTGAAAGAGGCGGAGCGTGCAGGGCTGCTACCGGAAGTGAAAAATTATGCATTGCAAGAAAAACTTATCGTGGAAACATCGATCCGGCAACAGACCCGTGTAAAAAAAGTACGGATGGTGCAAATCGCCAGCCAAACGGAGTTGCAACAAATTAAAAAAACATTGCATCAAAATGCAAAGCGGCAAATCGAATTGATCGACTGGTTGATTGCGCATGAAGGGAAAACGGTGCGTGCGACAAAGCTCCTTGAACAAAGTGGGGTCCAGCGACCTGTCTTAAGTGCACTCATTGAACGAGGCGCAGCGACTGAAACGCTTGCGGAAGTTTACCGAGAGCCGGAAGCACCGGAGTTGCGGGATGTCCCGATGCCCGAGCAATTGACGGAAGAGCAAAATGTTGCTTTAAAAGCGATCTCGGCGTCTGTGGAAAGCGGCCAAGCAGAAACATTCCTTTTACACGGCGTAACGGGCAGCGGTAAAACGGAAGTTTATTTGCGTGCGATTAAAGAAGTACTGGACAAAGGGCAGGAAGCGATCGTCCTCGTTCCGGAAATTTCATTGACCCCTCAAATGACGGCAAGGTTCAAGGCACGTTTCGGCCCGCTTGTCGCTGTCATGCATAGTGCGTTATCGTCCGGGGAAAAGTACGATGAATGGCGGAAAATACAACGTGGAGAAGTGAAAGTGGTCGTTGGTGCAAGGTCGGCGATTTTCGCACCTTTTCAAAATATCGGTATTATCATTCTCGATGAAGAACATGAAGCGACGTATAAACAAGAAGACACACCACGCTACCATGCAAGAGACGTCGCCATTAAACGCGCTGAATCTTACCGCTGTCCTGTCATTTTAGGCAGCGCCACGCCGTCACTCGAATCGTATGCACGCGCATCCAAAGGTGTTTACACGTTACTGACTTTGAAAAATCGGGCAAGAAATCAAGCGCTTCCCAAGGTGTCGGTTGTCGATATGCGTGAGGAATTGAAAGCGGGCAATCGTTCCATGTTTTCTGTCCAACTTGCGGAGGCGGTACGTCAACGGTTGGAGACAAGAGAGCAGACCATTTTATTTTTGAATAGAAGAGGATTCTCTTCTTTCGTTTTGTGCCGGGACTGCGGGACGACCGTCGAATGTCCGAACTGCGATATATCTCTCACGTATCACCGGGCGCATGAGCGCTTGAAATGCCACTACTGCGGACATGAAGAGATTGTTCCGCTTGCTTGTCCAGAATGTGAGAGCGATCATATTCGCTTTTTTGGTACGGGTACGCAAAAAGTGGAAGAGGAAATTGCGAAATTATTTCCAGAAGCGCGAGTTTTGCGGATGGATGTGGATACGACAAGACAAAAAGGATCTCACGAACGACTGTTAAAGCAATTCAGTGAAGGCGAAGCGGATATATTGCTTGGGACGCAAATGATTGCGAAAGGGCTGGATTTTCCTAATATTACACTCGTTGGTGTGCTTGCCGCTGATACGACATTGCATCTTGCAGATTTTCGGGCTGCGGAAAAAACCTTTCAACTCATGACGCAAGTGAGCGGGAGGGCAGGAAGGCATGAACTGCCGGGAGAAGTGTATATCCAGACTTATTCACCCGAACATTATGCGATTGAGTTAGCGAAAGAGCAGCACTACGAACCTTTCTATAATTTTGAAATGGCGACGAGAAGACAATATGGCTATCCGCCTTTTTACTTTGTCACGCTTGTCCAATTCTCCCATGAAGATCTTTTAAAAGTAGCCGATTACGCCGGCAAGGCTGTCAACTATTTACAATCGAAGCTGTCACCAGAAACGGTCATTATCGGACCGACAGCCGCGGCAATCAGTCGGGTGAACAATAGATATCGTTATCAATGTTTGATAAAATACAAAAAAGAACCGAAGCTTACAGAGACATTGCAACAACTTATTAAATTATACCGGACAGACTGGATCAAATCGGGTCTTACGATGTCCGTCGATGTGGAACCGACATCGATTTATTGATCGAAATATAGAGTATACCGATGAAGAAGATATGATGTTCGGTGACCTCTGTGGAAGGCTTTCCCTATCTGGTCTTCGTTCAATCTACAAAGGAAATGAGGAATTACGTTTGGCGATTAGAGAAATTGTAAAGCACCCTGCACCTATATTGGAAAGAAAGTGTCAAGAGGTTTTGAAGTTCGATAAGGAACTTGCAGCTTTATTGGATGATATGCATGAAACGATGAAAGCTGCGGATGGCATAGGACTTGCAGCGCCACAAATCGGGGAACCAATCCGCGTGGCAATCGTCGATTTGAATGAAGGACAAGATATTATTGAGCTTGTGAACCCGGTAGTGACAGCAGTCGGCGGTTCCGAAATTGAAGTCGAAGGCTGTTTAAGCTTTCCAGATCTTTATGGTGAAGTGGAACGTCCTTTTTACGTAAAAGTAGAGGCGCAAGAACGGGACGGCTCCCTCTATGAATTGGAAGCAGAAGGTTACGAAGCGCGAGCGATTTTACATGAAATCGATCATTTGAATGGTGTATTATTCGATTCGAAAATCATTCGCGTTGTGGAACTTGAAGAGCTGGAAGAATGGGAATCGTATGAAGAAGTAGGTGAGGAGTCATGACATCGATCGTTTTTATGGGAACGCCTGACTTTTCAGTCCCTATTTTATCGATGCTTCAACAGGAAGGATATGACGTCGTCGCGGCGGTGACGCAACCGGATCGCCCTGTTGGCAGGAAACGCGTCTTAACACCCCCACCTGTGAAAGTGGAAGCACAAAAACTGGGCATCCCGGTCATTCAACCGGAAAAGCTGAAGAATTCGAGCGAACTTGAGGAAATCATTGCATTGAATGCGGATCTTATCGTTACTGCTGCATTCGGTCAACTATTACCGAATGAATTGTTGGAAGCGCCCCGACTCGGATGCATTAATGTGCATGCCTCATTGTTGCCGAAATACCGCGGAGGCGCACCCATTCATAAGGCGATCATGGAAGGAGAGACGGAAACGGGTGTCACCATTATGTATATGGTTGAAAAACTTGATGCCGGCGATATGATTTCTCAAACGACTGTTCCGATCCAAGATATAGATGACACGGGAACAATGTTTGCTAAACTTTCTGAAGCTGGAGTTCAGTTACTCCGACACACATTGCCGTCCATCATTGAAGGGACGAATGAACGAATCCCGCAAAATGATGCAATTGCTACCTTTGCCCGGAACATTTCCCGCGAAGAAGAACGAATCGATTGGACGCAAGGCGGAAAATCGATTTACGATCAAATCCGGGGGCTTCACCCGTGGCCGGTTGCTTATTCGCCATTCGACGGAGCGAATGTCAAAATATGGTGGGCCGAAAAAGTGGAAATGACTTCAAACGCGGCACCGGGAACGATCATTGGGATTGAAACAGATCGCATTATCGTCAAAACAGGAGATCAAATAGCCATAGCGATTACGGATATCCAACCAGCAGGAAGAAAACGGATGCCAGCAGATGTTTTCATCAGAGGAACCGGATCGACTTGGAAAAAGGGAGATCGTTTTGAATGACGACACGCAACCGGAAAATATGGAATGGCAATGTGCGAGATGCTGCATTGTCCATTTTGATGGAAATTCATAATAACCAATCTTATAGTAATCTTTTACTTCATCGGACAATTGAAAAGTATGGGATTGAAGCGAAAGATCGTGGACTTTTAACAGAATTGACTTATGGGACATTGCAACATCGGATGACGCTCGATTACTACTTGGAGCCGTTCATCCGGGGGAAGTTGGATGATTGGGTGCGTGAATTACTGCGCATGTCCGTCTATCAAATTGTCTATTTGACGAAAATTCCTCCACATGCTGTCGTCCATGAAGCCGTTGAAATCGCCAAACGGCGTGGTCATAAAAGAATCGCACCGACAGTGAATGGCATACTTCGTTCTATTTTACGAGAAGGTGTCCGCTCTTTGGATGAAATCGAAGATGAAACGACAAGAATTTCCATCGAGACGAGTCACCCTGAATGGCTTGTGAAACGGTGGATTGATCAGCTTGGGGAAGAAGAAGCGGTCGCCATGGCTCATGAAAATAACAATCCAGCATCGTTTTCTGTCAGGGTGAATACAGCCAAAACGACAATAGAAGAAGCAATTGCTGCACTTCATGCCGAAGGGGTGGAAGTTCGCCGAGGGGAAATCATCGAAGAATGCCTGATCAGCGAGTCAGGGAACCCGGCAAAGACGGAAGCTTACCAAAAAGGGCTTATTACAATCCAAGATGAGAGCTCAATGTTACCTGTCAATGCACTCGATGTGGCACCAGGTATGAAAGTTCTCGATATGTGTGCGGCGCCGGGCGGGAAAACGACCCATATTGCTGAAAAGATGAACGACGAAGGCGAAGTATTCGCACATGATTTGCATAAACATAAAATGGCGCTAATTGAAGCGAATGCGGAGCGACTCGGATTATCTTCGATTTCAACCCGAAGCGGCGATAGTCGGGAGTTGCTCGAGTTATACGGTAAAGAATCATTTGATCGGATTCTCGTCGATGCACCGTGTAGCGGATTCGGTGTTATCCGGAGAAAACCCGAGATTAAATATACGAAAACGGCGAAAGATATCGGAAGCCTTCAAAATATCCAGTCGGAGTTGTTAGATACAGCGACAGCATTGATTAAGCAAGACGGCCTTATCGTTTACAGTACGTGTACGGTGGAATATGCCGAAAACCAAGGGATGGTAGAAAGTTATTTACAACGCCATCCAAATATGGAACTGATCCCGCTACCACTACCACACCTTGATGACAAACCGAATTTACAGATTGAAAGGGATACATTGCAAGTGCTTCCGCAACATTTCGGCGGCGATGGTTTTTTTGTCGCTGTATTCCGAAAAAAGTTTGCGTGAGTCGTTTCAAGTATCCAAAAGTGGAATAGGAGGGTTGAACGGTGCAATTTGAAATTCTTTCAGATATCGGAAGAAAACGAGCGATCAACGAAGATAGCGCAGCTGTATTTACACTTCCGGAAGGATTGACGCTCGCGGTGATCGCAGATGGCATGGGCGGACATCTTGGCGGCGATTTTGCAAGTTCGACAGCCATCAAAGTGATCGGTGAAGAATTTTTAAAGTTGAAAGGTACAACCCTTGAGGGGGATGAAGAATGGACGGAATGGTTGAAAGAAACAATCTTCCACGTTAATTTGCTTTTATATGAGCATGCCCAAAAGAACGAAGAGTTCAAAGGGATGGGGACGACACTGGAAGCGGTTTTGATCCGCGGTCAATCATGCCTCGTTGCGCATATCGGAGACAGTCGTGTATATGCGATTAACACGGACGGCGTTCAGCAAATAACGAAAGACCATTCTTATGTGAATGTCCTCGTCGACAGCGGAGAAATTACGAAGGAAGAAGCCGCCGTTCATCCGCAGCGTAACTTGATCATGCAGGCGCTCGGTTCAGAAAGAACGATCAATCCTGACTTTTACACGTTGAATCTTGAAGACGAGACGTATTTGCTTATTTGTACCGATGGATTAAGCAATGAAGTTGCCGAGCCTTCCATTCAAAATATTGTCGTGTCTGATGTGGCGATGCGTGAAAAAGTGGAAGCTCTTGTCGATATGGCAAATAAACTGGGTGGAGAAGATAATATTTCAGTCATTCTACTGAAACCTTCGGATCCGGAGGTGACGACACAATGATTGGTGAGCGAATTGGCGGTCGTTATGAGATTCTCAAATATATCGGCGGAGGCGGCATGTCCCGCGTTTATTTGGCGCATGATATTATTCTTGATCGAGATGTGGCCATTAAAGTGCTCAATTACGACTTTTCGAACGAAGAGGAATTGAAGCGCCGGTTTATGCGAGAAGCATTGTCTGCAACAAGTTTAACGCATCCGCATATTGTCGACATTTTTGATGTCGGGGAAGATGGGGATACTCATTACCTTGTGATGGAATATATAGAAGGCCAGACGTTGAAAGAGTATATCGTTTCGCACGGTCCGTTGACGCCCGAACAAGCGGTGCCGATTATGCAACAACTTGTATCGGCCATTTCAAATGCGCATTATAACGGCATTGTACATAGGGATATTAAACCGCAGAATATATTGATGGATCATGATGGCAATGTGAAAATTACAGACTTCGGGATTGCAATGGCACTGAGTGCGACTGCGCATACAAAGACAAACTCTGTGCTTGGAACCGTCCATTATTTATCGCCTGAACAAGCACGCGGCGGCATGGCGACGAAGAAATCCGATATTTATTCACTCGGCATTGTATTGTATGAACTGCTAACAGGAGAGCTACCATTTTCGGGAGAATCGGCAGTCGCCATCGCCTTGAAGCATTTGCAAGAAGAGACACCATCTGTCCGGGCACTATTCCCGACAATCCCACAAAGTGTGGAGAATGTCATTTTAAAAGCGACTGCAAAAGATGCCGTCGTCAGATATAGGTCAGTTGATGAAATGCAAGAGGATCTGTCGACTGTACTGTCATCTGAACGGGCAAATGAAGAAAAGTTCAGTATTCCCTATGATGATGAAATGACAAGGGCGATTCCTGCAATTACAGATGCGCCTAAGTTTGAAAGTGTCGAAGAAACGAAGAAACATGAACCTGTGCAAGTTGAAGAAACAGAGAAAAGTAAGAAGAAACGGAAAAAGTGGCCATTCATCATCGGAGGACTGGCATTTGTCATACTCCTTACTTTAGCCGTCATTTTTGTCCCTGCCTTGCTGGGTCCTAAAAAGGATGAGATTCCGTCTGTGGCGGGGATGGATGAAGCGGATGCGATCGATTTACTCGAGGAGAAAGGCTTTGTCGTGAGTGAACGAACTGAAAGAACGTCCGAAGAGTATGAAGAAGGGCAAGTGATTCGTACCGTACCCGAAGCTGGAAAAATCCGTGAACTTGGGACGGAAATTATGTTGTATGTGAGTCAAGGAAAAGAAAAAGACACCGTGACCAATTATGTAGGGCGTAATTATGATGACGTCAAAAGAATGCTTGAAGACTCCGAATTCAAGTCGGTTGATTCAGAAGGAAGGTATTCGGATAGACCTGTCGGCGAAATCATTGAGCAAACGCCAAAAGGAGGATCCGAAGTAGTCTTGAGCGAGACGGATTTACTGTTTATCATCAGTAAAGGCGTCGAAAAGGTTCCGCTTAAAAACTTGGTTGGGTTGAGCAAAGAAGAATTGGAGCAATATGTAAAAACTTCAGGATTCGATATTACAGTCATCCGTGAAGAATATTCACCGAATGTCCAAGAGGGCCATGTTATTTCGCAAAAGCCGGCAAGCGGTACCGCGCTTGAAAAAGATGGGAAAGTGGAAGTAGTCCTTTCCAAAGGAATTGAAGAAAAACCTGTGAAAAGATTTACTCAAAGGTTGAAAATCCTATATGAACCTGAAGAATCCCCGTCCGATGGAGAAGAAGATGATGATGACGATGGACAGCAAGAGAAGAAGCCTCAAACGATCCGTATTTATATAAAGGATCGTAATCATTCCATGGAGGATTTGTTTGATCAGTTTACAATAACAGACGACACGGTGAAGCATATCAAATTTGAACTTGAAGAAGGCCAGCAAGGCGGTTACAAAATTATGCGTGATTCGGAGCTCGTCGATCAAGATCAATTCGATTATAGCGATGTCGATTAGAAGGAGCGTGAGTGTACTGGAAGGACAAATTAGAAAAGCGATTAGTGGGTTTTATTACGTGGCAAATGATGGGGAATTGATTCAATGCAAAGGACGGGGTGTGTTCAGGAAACGTAAGATCCATCCACTCGTCGGTGATTTTGTCACAATCGTGCCGGATGGGGACAATGATGCAACCATTACGGTCGTTCACGAAAGGAAAAACGAACTCGTCCGTCCTCCGATCTCCAATGTGGACCAAGCATTGCTCGTTTTTTCTATCGTTGAGCCTGCGTTTAGCAGTCATTTGTTAGATCGGTTTTTAACAGTGATTGAATCCTTACACATTCATCCGGTCATTTGCCTGACGAAGAAAGACTTGGCCTCAAAAGAAGCGCTTGAAGCGGTCAATAAAATCGCACAAAGTTATGAGGAAATCGGCTATCCGGTCATTCAAACATCGATCGATGATCCCCAGTTGTTGGAATTGTTAAAGCCGATGTTAAAAGGAAAGACAACTGTTCTTGCCGGTCAATCCGGAGTCGGAAAATCTACTTTATTAAACACGATTCTTCCTTCACTCGCATTGAAAACCGGTGCGATATCAGAGTCACTCGGACGGGGAAAGCATACGACGCGCCACGTTGAACTGTTGGAAATAGCAGGCGGGCTAGTCGCGGATACACCAGGATTCAGCTCACTGGAATTTGATCACATCGAAAAAGAGGAGTTGTCCCGTTATTTTATTGAATTGGATGAAGCCTCGACGATGTGTAAATTCCGCGGGTGCTTGCACGTGAAAGAGCCGCAATGTGCCGTCAAAGAAAAGGTGGAGACTGGGGAAATTGCAGCGCACCGCTATGAACATTATTTGCAGTTTTTACAGGAAATTATTGAACGAAAGCCGAGGTATGGAAAACATGATTAAAATTGCACCATCCATTTTAGCGGCGAACTTTTCAAAGCTTGCTGAAGAAGTGAAAGAAGTAGAAGAAGCTGGGGCAGAATTGATTCATATTGATGTGATGGATGGACACTTCGTTCCGAATATTACGATGGGCGCGATTGTCGTTGAAGCGCTTAGACCGGTGACCGATTTGCCGCTCGATGTCCACTTGATGATTGAAAACCCTGACGCCTATATTGAACAGTTTGCAAAAGCAGGAGCCGATTATTTAACCGTACATGTTGAAGCGTGTCCACATCTACATCGGACACTTCAGCTCATTCGTTCAACAGGCGTGAAGTCGGGAGTCGTTTTAAATCCGCATACACCGATTGAAAGCATTTTACATGTGCTTGATGAAGTGGATCTCGTTCTCTTCATGACTGTGAATCCGGGCTTCGGTGGACAGAAATTTATCGACTCTGTGCTGCCTAAAGTGCAACAACTATCCGAAATTATTCAGGAAAGACAATTGCCGATTGAAATCGAGATCGACGGTGGTGTTGACGAAGAGACGATCATTCCATGCGTGGAAGCTGGAGCGACGATACTCGTGGCAGGCTCAGCAATTTTCAACAAGGAAAATCGTGCGGAAGCTTTGCAACGTATTAAAGCGGCGGGTGTAGGAGCATTGGAAAAGTGAAAGTTGCTGTCATCTGTGCAGGAGGGCCGAAAACGGAACTTCCGGACTTGACGAGTTTTGACGGAGGCGAGACGGTTTTTATCGGCGCGGACAGAGGGGCATTTCATTTATTGGAAAAAGGCATCATTCCACAAGAAGCGGTCGGCGATTTCGATTCCGTTTCAAAAGATGAATACGAAGCGATTCAACATGCGGTGGGGCTCATTGGGAAATTCCAATCAGAAAAAGACGAAACCGATACCGAATTGGCTGTCATCCGGGCGTTAGCCTATCACCCGGATGAAATCATCTTAACCGGTGTGACGGGAGGAAGGCTCGATCATATGGAATCGGCACTTCATTTAATGTACCGGTTGCAGAAAGAAAATCCCGACGTCTTCTTTTCGATTCGGAACCGGTTCAATGAGCTTTCAATTCTTTTGCCGGGACGCTATGAAATTGGATGTGCCGACAGCCTTCCTTACATTTCTTTTTTCGCTTTCGATGGGCAAGTGATGGGGCTGACGCTCGTCGGATTCAAATACGAGACGGTCAACGCGACGTTAACGACAGGCATGACAAAATTCACGAGTAACGAACTCACTTCTTGTATGTGTACTATCTCATTCCGTGACGGCATATGCTTAATGGTAAGGAGTGCAGATGCTTGAAAGGAGTGGGGAAATGCGCGTTTATACATTTACACTACCGAAATTCGTGAGCGGGTTCGTCAGAAAGTGCATGGTCGTATTTAAGAAAGAAGAGTCACCGAAAACAGCTACTCATAAGAAAAAGAAGAAGAAAAATGAAAAAATGCCACGCTGAATTTTCTCAGCTTGGCATTTTGTTTTTTAATCAATTGCGCTCCGGCGTAATTGCGTCCAGATTTTTCGAGCGTGCCCGAAAAATCTGTGACAGCCGCCGAACGCTTGGACCAACAGGACGTTGGTCACTCAGGCGTTGTCGCAGGACGCGACGAACTTAGCCTCAGTTCCTAAAAAATTAGCAGGGAGTTTGAACTCCCGCTAGTTCAAGTTACACGCGTTGAACTTTACCAGATTTAAGTGCTCTTGCAGAAACCCAAACACGTTTTGGTTTTCCGTTAACGAGAATGCGGACTTTTTGAAGGTTCGCACCCCATGTACGTCTGCTTGAGTTAAGTGCGTGGGAACGTGTATTTCCTGTGCGGGTTTTGCGGCCCGTGATCACACATTGTTTAGCCATGTTTTGTACCTCCTCGTACCTGAAGATTAAAGATGCTTTTAGTAATTCGCATACAACTTAATTTACCATACTGGATAATCTATTGCAACCCATATTCACAGAACTTTCAAGGGAAATCACTTTACACTGCTATTCGTGAAGTGGTTTCTTTTATTATGATGTTTGGTATAGTACAATGGGTGAAGTGAAAAATAAGCGGGGAGGACAAACTTATGTCAATCGAAGTGAATAATGAATACGGCAAGATTGATATTACGAATGACGTCATTGCCCAAGTCGTCGGTGAAGCGGCAATCGAATGTTACGGTATTGTCGGCATGGCTTCCAAACACCAAATCCGGGACGGCTTAACGGACATCCTCCGGAAAGAAAATTTTGCTAAAGGCGTGATTGTACGCAATGTTGGTGATGATATGCATATCGACATGTATGTCATCGTTGGATATGGAACGAAGATTTCGGAAGTTGCCTATCAAGTTCAATCCAAAGTGAAGTATACATTAAATAAAGTAATCGGAATGGCTGTCAAATCTGTTAATATTTTTGTCCAAGGCGTTCGAGTGACGAACTTGTAGAAGGAGGATCTTAGAGGAATGAAGTTTATAGATGGATTGAAATTTGCGGAAATGGTGAAACTCGGTGCGCATCACTTATCTGAAAATGCCGATTACGTTGATTCGTTGAATGTTTTCCCGGTTCCGGATGGAGATACGGGGACGAATATGAATTTGTCGATGACATCCGGTGCGAAAGAAGTGGATGCCCATGCACAGCCGCATATTGGAAAAACTGCGCATGCGTTATCCAAAGGATTGCTGATGGGTGCGCGCGGGAATTCAGGGGTTATCCTTTCCCAACTTTTCCGTGGTTTCGGGAAAGCGATTGAGGATGAAGAACATGTTGATGGCCAACAATTTGCCGACGCGCTGAAATATGGTATGGAAACAGCATATCAAGCAGTGATGAAACCCGTGGAAGGGACAATTTTGACAGTTGCCAAAGATGCGGCGCATGCTGGTGTCGAAAGAGCGGCGACGACAGACGATTGTATAGAAGTGATGGAAGCGATTGTCACAGAAGCGAGAGCATCGCTTGAAAGAACGCCTGAGTTACTGGCCGTTTTGAAAGAAGTTGGCGTCGTCGACAGTGGTGGACAAGGTCTCCTTTACGTTTATGAAGGGTTTTTGGCGTCTATGAAAGGCGAACAACTTCCTGCAAAAACAAACGTACAATCGATGGATGAACTGGTACATGCGGAACATCATCGTAGCGTCCAAAGCTTTATGAATACGGAAGACATCGTCTTTGGCTATTGCACCGAATTCATGGTAAAGTTTGAACCGAAGAAATTGCAAGTGTATCCATATGATGAATTGGAATTCCGCCAAAGCTTAAGTGAATTCGGTGATTCTTTGCTTGTTATTTCGGATGACGAAGTTGCAAAAGTACATATCCATACGGAAGAGCCTGGGGATGTCCTTTCTTTTAGTCAGCGACACGGCTCGCTCATCAATATAAAAATTGAAAACATGCGTCAACAACATCTTGATCTCGTTGGTGAAAATCGAGATGTACATAAAGAAGTGCAAGCTGAAACGGTTAGGCATCCGTACGCAATTATCACTGTTGCGATGGGGGCGGGCATTGCCGAATTATTGAAAAGTGTCGGTGCATCGGCAGTGATTGAAGGGGGACAGACGATGAACCCTTCAACGGAAGATATTGTAAAAGCGATACAAGATGTCGGAGCCGAGCGCGTGCTGATCGTACCGAATAACAAGAATATTGTAATGGCTGCCGAACAAGCGGCCGAAGTTGTCGGAATCGAGGCAGCTGTCGTCCCAACGACGAGCGTTCCTGAAGGATTATCCGCTATTCTTGCCTTTAACCCGGAAGCTGAAGTGGCAGTCAACGCAGAAGCGATGAGCGAGGCGGCATCTTATGTGAAGACAGCTCAAGTGACCCATGCGGTAAGAGATACGACGATTGACGGTATCGACATTAAAAAAGGTGAGTTCATCGGTATCTCTGCCGGTAAAATCGTTGCGACAAATAAATCTCTTGAAGAAGTGACGAAAACATTGCTCAAGTCAGTTATTGACGAGGATGATGAAATCGTCACAGTATTATATGGCGAAGATGTAGAAGAGGAGCAAGCATCACGTCTTGAAAGCTATATTGCTGAACAGTATGCTGATGTGGAAGTGGAACTTCATAACGGAAAACAGCCGCTTTACCCTTATATCATTTCAGTCGAATAATACTTGTAAGGACAGTGCGTCGAACGGACGCACTGTTTTTTTTGTGCATTGTTAAATTTCGTGTAAAATTAGAAGAAAGTGATCTGGAGAAGGAAGGGGGATTTAGACAATGACCATATTGCTTGGAGACGAAGTGACATCTTTGAAAGGCGTGGGTAAAAGGAGCGCAGAACAATTTGAAGCGTTAAATATTTTTACTGTCCAAGATTTGATCATGACATTCCCCTATCGTCACGAAGATTTTAGATTGAAAGATTTAGCGGAAACACCTCATAATGAACGTGTGACGATTGAGGGGCGTGTTGAAAGTGAACCTGCTGTTCTTTTTTTAGGCAGGAACAGATCGCGCTTACAAGTTCAGTTGCTAGCTGGGAGACATCTTGTGAAAGCAGTCTTTTTCAATCAACATTATTTGAAAGATCGTCTTGCCCCCGGTGCAACGATTACAGTGACTGGAAAATGGGATAAAGGCAGACAGTCTATTAATGTCAGCAGTTTCACAGCTGGACCTAAAACGGACCAAGCCGATTTTGAACCAGTTTATAGCTTGAAAGGGGTTATGCACCAGAAAACTTTTCGGAAGTTTATGAGAAGCGCACTTGATACGGCGAAGGGGCAACACGAGGAATCATTGCCTATGGAACTTTTAGAAACCTATAAGCTGCCGCCTATTGATCAGGCACTTGAAATGGTCCATTTTCCGCAAAGTCCTGCGGATGTGAAACACGCACGCAGAAGATTTGTCTATGAAGAATTGCTTCTGTTTCAACTGAAAATGCAAGGCATGAAAAAAATTCGAAAAGAAATGGAAAAAGGGGCACCTATCCATTACGATCTTGACAAAGTAAAAGAATTTATCGCTTCATTGCCGTTTGAGTTGACAGGTGCACAAAAACGAGTCGTAAACGAACTATGCGCAGAACTGAAAAGTGAGATCCGAATGAACCGTCTTCTTCAAGGTGATGTCGGTTCGGGGAAGACGGTCGTTGCAGCGATCGCGCTTTACGCAGCCATTACGGCAGGATTTCAAG
>CAOKMT010000060.1 GCA_948469885.1 uncultured Sporosarcina sp.
TTCCCATACTATGTAGAAAGAAAGCTGTCAGAAAAAAGATTGCAAACCGTAAGAACGCTCTCCTTTCGCAGGCATTGCCAACCGGACTTATCGTCCGGTTGGCTTATGAGTCGCCCGCCTGAGAGAATTTCCCTACGATTCTTCACATACCTTGGTAGTGTTTTTCACTCTTACAATTAGTCTTCGTCACGCTTTATCGTAGCGTTCGGTTTCTCGCGCAATGCGGAAAATGCGGTTAGGGTGATCCACACAGCAAAGACGAAGACAACCGCACCTAGTACGAATAAGAGCATATTCGTATTGCTGCCAAACCATGACCATTCAAAAAGCACTTGCTGGAACATCGCGTAAAGCGTCATAAACATTAAGAAAATCATTGGTATGAGCGTTACCATATAATTGCGTCCGAGACGCTTCAACCAAATGGAAATGAGCAGTAAACTGATGCCCGCCAACAGCTGATTCGCCGTTCCAAATAGTGGCCATAGTAAGTATCCGCCTGAACCGAATCCTTGAGGTCCTTTTGGTAGAAGAACGAGCGCTGCACTGGAAGCAACTGCAACTGTTGTCGCGACATGCTTTTTCTCCAAAGCAGGCATCTTATACTCCACGCCAAGTTCGGAAATGATATAGCGCATTAAACGAACGGAAGAATCTAACGTCGTGGCCGCAAAGCTGACGACAATAATAGACACAATCGTTGTCGAAATACTCGCCGGGATCATCAACCCTTTTGCAAGGTTACTTGCCCCTTCAATAAAGACGCCGAGACCACCAGCACTTGCTGCGCCAAAACTGGAATACGCCGCTTGGAAGGCTTCCTTATTCGGGAAGAATGTCACGACTGCAAGAATCGCGATAAGGGCCAATACCCCTTCACCGACAGCGCCGAAATAGCCGACAAAACGTGCATCCGTTTCCTTATTCAACTGTTTTGAAGACGTACCGGAAGAGACAAGACCATGAAATCCTGAAATCGCGCCACATGCAATGGTGATGAATAATAGAGGGAACCAGGAGACGTCATTGACCGCGTTCGTTGCCGGTGCTGTAATTGTCGGATTGACAAAAATAAGCCCCAAATATAAAATCCCTAGGCCAACAACAAGTTGATGAGAATTAATAAAGTCACGTGGCTGCAACAACTTCCAAACTGGTAAAACAGAAGCGATATACACATAGACCATTAAAATAACGATCCAAATGAAGAATGCGGTCGATACAGCCCCAAGTCCAAAAAGACCAGCTCCGCCTTCCCCTCCCATATACCGGACGAGATCGATTTGCAGAAAGCTATACTGACTGGAAAAGATTGCGGCGATATACATGACCGCCAGTGCAATCAAGGAAGGCACAAGCATTTTTTGTTTACGCGTATACACCATATGCCCAATCCAAATCGCCAATGGAATTTGGATAAAGACTGGAAACACACTTGCTGGAAACTGAATAAATAAATTCGAGATGACCCATGCAAATACCGCATTAACCATCAGTACTAGAATGAGGATGATAAATAAAAACAAAATCTTCGCCCGCTGACCGATTAAACGATGGGCGAGCGTACCGACTGACTGCCCTTTATTTCTCACAGATAAAGCGAGTGTGCCAAAATCATGGATACCTGCGGCGAAAACTGTGCCGAGAACAACCCATATAAAAGCGGGGAGCCACCCCCAATAAACGGCTATTGCCGGCCCGACAATTGGTGCGGCCCCAGCAACCGATGTAAAATGATGCCCCCATAAGACAAACTTATTCGTCGGTACAAAATCGACATCATCCTTGTAACGATGTGCTGGTGTGACATAATTCGGATCGAGCCGGAATATCTTTTCTGCAACAAGCTTTGAATAATAACGATAACCTAAAAAGAAGATGAACATGCCGAGAAAAGCAACGACAATCGCATTCATAATGCTCTACTCCTTTCTATTCATTTTTTGGCCGTAGTCCATCTTATACTTTGACTGCTCGTCTTATGAACTTGAACAAAAGAAAAAGCAAGAAACAGTACCCATGCACTGTTTCTTGCTTCTTAATCTTATGAAGTAACTAAATTCATCTCTTCTTCGTATCTTGTTAAATCCGATCAATATCGATTTCTGCTCCAGGCGGACGCTTTCCACCCCAATCAACGGAACCACCTTTAAAAGAGAATTATAATGTTAAAATAAGGAATTATGAAAAGGAGCCTTTCATTCAGTTTTCATTGTAACGACGACAATTTCAGGTTGATTGAAAAGACGGATCGGGATCATACTGTTACCGATTCCTCGACTGACGACTAATCGGCTATCTACTTTTTCATGAACGCCAGATGTTAGATCCGGGAACCAGCCTTGCCCCGGGGAAATGAGTCCCCCGATACCAGGGACGCGAAACTGTCCGCCGTGTGCGTGACCGCTGAATGTGATGTCGATTCTATTCGCCACATATTGGTTGAATTGCTCAGGCCGATGCGACAGCAAAATTTTGAATGTATCATCGGGGACATGCTGAAACGTACGAGCAATCGCCTGTCTTACTGCTTCTTCATCTTGCAAAGGGCTCGAAAGCGGATCTTCGATGCCCCCGATTGCGATTGTTTCGCCTTCCGTTGAACGAATGATTTTTGCCTCATCCGACAAGACTTGAACCTGATAATCCTTTAAGGCTGCTTTAATTCGCTCTGTATCGTTCGTGGCGATTTCATGGTTCCCCGTGACATAATAAATAGGTGCCACATGTTGAAGTTCCTTTACGAGCAACAAACTCTGCGCCAAGTCATATCGGTTCGCATCAATAAAATCTCCCGTAATGAAAATGGCATGTGGTGCTATTTCCCACACTTGATTCACAACTTTTCCGTGATTGTCGCCGAATTTCGCATCATGTAAATCGGATAATTGGACGATTGTATAGGAATCGAAACTTTCGGGGAGACGGGCAAACGAAATATCGTAATAAGTCACGCCAACTGTCGTGTTTCCTCTATAAACGATAAAACCCAAAATGGCTACTAGCATAACCATCAACAACCGTTTACGCACGACACTCCCCCTTTTCCCTGTAATCTCAATTATACTGCGGCGCAATTGCGCGTTGCTGCGTCAAGTTAATAGCCCGTTTTTTGCCGTTCATAATTTTCTTCATTTTTGGCTATGTATGCATTGATAATATCTTCATACGTGAACCCGAGCTTACGGGCAATCGCGCCGTAGTGGATCCATACATTTTCATATGATTGAATCGTTAGTTCATGAAGAAAACGAGTGATCGATTCCATCGTTTTCAAAAATAATTCTGTCAAGTCTCCTGTGACTTCTCCTTCCGGCCATTGGGTCACTTGTGTAAATTCTTTCTCAATGCCGAGCGAAAGTAAGAAATGGATCGAATCTACATACTCTTCCAAAATGATTTCGTTGGCAGAAGGGCCTTTCGTACTCCAAAACTTAAAACTGCGCGTCTCATTTGCCAGTTCTGCCAGTTCCACAATCAGTGCCAATCCTTTTTCACGAAATACATCCGTTGGCACATCGCTATTTTCTCGGATAAATGAATCGAGTTCACGTTGCATTGTGAATAATTGTGATAAATTCATCAAAAAAACCTCCGTTTACTTTAATTTATTGAAACCTTTTTGCACCTGCATCGTATATGAGTAAATGCCATTATTATCTCTAAAGGGGGATTTATTCATGGGATTGCTGATCCGCTTTGTGATCATCGCGATTATCATTTATTTATTTTATCGAGGCATCCGTTATTTAACAGACCCTAAACGTAAACTCGATGATGCTTATGAACAAGAACGATATTATTTTTACGATGACGTGAAAAATGTCCAAAAAAACTTTTTTATTACGTATAAAGGTGCCATGTTTGAAGGTGAAAAATATTTAGGGACGACCGACCATTCATTCGATGTCGTTTCCATCTTTGTTTGGGTGAAAAACGAATCAAAGCTTCAAGGATTCACAAAAGATGACTTTCGTTTTTTGCAATCAGAAATTTTGTCCAACTACCCCGAAGCGACGATCAGCTGGAAAAATCCGATCGAACAATTGATGAACGTGTGATGAAAAGCCGCCACGGAGAAAGAATTCTTCGTAGGCGGTTTTTCGTCAATTCATCCGAAGTACGATCGACGCAATCTTTGGAAACGGCACCCCTAGTAAATATAAGATGACGATGCCGTAAACGAGTGCCAATACGAGCAGCCCTACTCTAAAAGATGTATGTCTCGTCTTATGCCGAAATGTTTGCATGCCAAAATATGCACCGATCCCCCCACCGAGGAATGCAAGCAACCAAATATTCTTTTCAGGGATACGCGCGGCTTTCTTTTTAGCTTGCGATTTATCATAACCCATGACGACGAAAGCCCAAACTGACATGACACCAATCCAGATGAATATGGTTGTCTGCATAGCCATTCCTCCCCCTTTTTCTTATTCAGCCAATGATGAAAAAGAAATAAGCCGCCCCCGGTCGGAATACTCCGGACCGCGAGACGGCTTCTATTGTCTATTTCTTATTTAGCAACTGCATTTTTTGCTGTGTCTGCAAGTTGTGCGAATGCTTGTGCATCCGTTACTGCAATGTCAGCAAGCATTTTACGGTTGATATCGATGCCAGCTACTTTCAAGCCGTGCATAAGCGTGCTGTATGAAAGACCATTCATACGAGCAGCCGCGTTGATACGTGTAATCCATAGTTTACGGAATTCACGTTTTCTTTGACGGCGATCCCGGTATGCATAGTTGTATGATTTCATCACTTGTTGGTTTGCGACTTTATATAGTCTATGTTTTGAACCGTAGTAACCTTTTGCTAATTTAAGAACGCGATTACGGCGTTTACGTCTTTCTACTCCACTTTTTACACGTGGCATAGTAATTCCCTCCTGCTATTCTATCCGAATTGGTTTTCTAGTATTATTTCATGTTCGTAAGCATTTCGCGAATACGTTTGTAGTCGCCTGAAGAAACGAGTGAAGCTTTACGCAAGTGGCGTTTTGCTTTTGTCGTTTTGTTTGCAAATAGGTGACTTGTGTATGCACGGCCACGTTTTAATTTGCCTGTTCCTGTTCTTTTGAAACGTTTCGCTGATCCACGATGTGTCTTCATTTTCGCCATGAATGGTTCCTCCTAAATCTTTCGTTGTACCTTATTTCTCGACAGTCGGGGCAAGCACTAAGAACATGCTGCGACCTTCCATCTTCGGTCGTTGTTCAATCGTTGCCAATTCTTTACACTCTTCGGCAAATCGGTCCAGCACGCGCTGTCCGATTTCTTTATGCGTGATCGCACGGCCTCGGAAACGAATTGACGCTTTGACTTTGTCGCCATTGTTCAAGAAACGAATGGCATTACGCAGTTTTGTTTGGAAGTCATGCTCATCGATTGTCGGGCTTAATCGCACTTCTTTCAGATTGATGACTTTCTGGTTTCTACGCACTTCACGTTCTCTTTTTTGTTGCTCAAATTTGAACTTTCCGTAGTCCATGATACGAGCAACTGGGGGCTTCGCTTTCGGAGCGACAAGGACAAGATCTAAATTCGCACGAGCCGCAATCTCGAGTGCTTCGTTACGGGATTTGATTCCAAGCTGTTCACCGTTATGGTCGATCAGGCGAAGCTCGCGGGCACGTATGCCCTGGTTTACGTTCATGTCTTTGCTAATAGTAATCCACCTCCGGGTATTATCTCGCGAATACATGGTTTGGGTATGCCGCTCAATGTAGAGCGACCCCACAGGTCCATTCAATAAAAAAACGGGTAGACAAAATCGAATTGTCTACCCGCGTATGTGTACGTACATAGCCATGTACGATACGTTCACTCATGTGCTGACCTGTCAACAACGTAAAGCGTCAATCAGGTGAGAAGCGGGTAGCTCCTTCTTATACCACAAACTGTATTCAGTTAAGTAACTAACACTCATTATCTTATCATAGCTTGTTCTTCCCGTCAACCACTTTCTTTCAGTCGCTTGATTTCACGGTTACAACAATAAATGAACAATGTAGATGACACACGTATGGACACCAAGTATCATCACAGTATAAAGGAAATTCCATCGAATAATTTTAAAAATATTCACTGTCAACACATTGGATATGATGGCGTTCAAAGGAGTGACCGGCGATATCGTAGTGGAAATGATCCACCCACTCAGCAATGTCATTGCCATCGTTATATCATGGATACCTAAATCTTGGTGAGATACGCTTGCAATAATCGAACTGATTGTCACAATTTGATGGACACCCAAAAATGATAATAAGCCAATTAAAAAAATCGTTAAAAAAATGAAAAGTAAAATGGAAATACTCGCAAATCCACTCCACCAACTATCAATATAGTTGGAAATTACGGTTTTTGAAAGGACGACGCCAAAAAATCCAGCCGTCATCATCATACTTATTTCATTTGCTCCGCCGGGGAGTAGATTTTGCCGAAAGGAGTTGGCCCCCTTCAAAAAGTTCTTTGGCATTTTCAAATAGAAACTCCAGCCAACTGCAAATAAAACAACAGTCAATATAATTAAAACACTCGTATTCACATTCAATATAGGCTCTACTATAAATATTGTTCCTATCAAAATTAAAATAACAATTAATAGTTCATAGAGTCTTCCAGGGTTCTCCACTTCTCCATTTTCAATCGGTGCCAAACGAATTGTATGTATTTCTTTGAATGAAAATAACAGGTTAGAAGTTGCTACTTGTAAAAAACTAAGTAATAACCCAAACGGTAAAAAAATGGAGATGGGGATTCCCAAAGAGAATACGACTAAAAAAACAGAAGCAAAATAGGGCGACCACGTATTTACAGAAGAAAATCCTCGCGCATACACCCTCCCCAAAAACTCCGCCGGCAACTTCAATTTCGAAAGCATCGAATGGATAATGTAGATGGAACCCATATTGGTAATCGGTCCTAACACAGAAAAAGTACCGGATATGAAAAGAAATAACAAATGAGGTTTTTTATTGAATCTTGAAGCAAAGTTCGCCAAATGAAGACTATAGTTTCCTAAGTTAATGGGAATCGACAACACAGGAGTTACGATGATCAAACAAATAAGTGCCAGATTCTTTGTAATCCCATCCATCCAAACATCTACCGGTTCCCTTTGTACAACTAAAATAACGATACCGATGACTAACATTATGATGACGAAGATTCTTGTTAGCCCTCTGCTATACAACATGCTAATTAAAATGACGGCCGCCGTTAAAATAGGTATAACAAAACCGACAACATGGATAGGGAAAAATTCATTGAAAATAAATAATAAAATTAATAGTAACGTGATTCTATTACTCCATGCTTTCAAATTAGCGATGCCCTCCCCTTGTTGGAACTGATCTCATCCATCCCACCCCTTCCTTGGACGGCAACAAATACCGTCAAATCAAATAACCCCCTACCATAGATAGTACAGGATTTCCTGACAAAATCTACAGTAAAGGGTTAGAAAATACGAAATATTTCGTTTTATGCACCGATTTATACTTTTTTACTTACTAGGTACATCTTCTTTCAATAACTCGATAAACTTTTCAAACGGCATGCTTTCGGATTTCTTTTCACCGTATTTACGAACATTCACTTCGCCAGACTCAATTTCTTTATCGCCGAGTACGAGCATGTACGGAATCTTTTGCATTTGCGCTTCGCGAATTTTATAACCAATTTTTTCTTCTCTCTCGTCCAATTCAACTCGGAATCCAGCCGCGACAAGTTTTTCTTGCACGTCTTTCGCATAGTCAAAATGGACTTCGGGAGAAACCGGAATGACTTGAACTTGAACAGGTGCCAACCATGTTGGGAAAGCGCCTTTATACTCTTCGATCAAGTAAGCGACGAAACGTTCCATCGTGCTGACAACACCGCGGTGGATGACAACTGGACGGTGCTGTTTGCCGTCTTCGCCGACATATGTCAGATCGAAACGATCCGCTACCTGATAGTCCAATTGCACTGTTGATAAAGTTTCATCATGACCTAGGGCTGTTTTCACTTGGACATCTAGTTTCGGACCGTAAAATGCAGCCTCACCAATCGCTTCTACATACGGTAGCTCCAACTCATCCATCGTTTCTTTTAGCGCAGCTTGTGCTGTTTGCCACATTTCATCATTGTCAATATATTTTTCTTTATCTTCCGGGTCGCGATACGACAGACGGAAATAGTAATCTGTAATGCCAAAATCTTTGTATACTTCACGAATTAATTCGACAACACGGATAAATTCCTCTTTGATTTGATCTGGACGAACAAAAATATGTGCATCATTCAACGTCATGCCACGTACGCGTTGCAATCCGGAAAGCGCACCTGACATTTCATAACGGTGCATCATACCGAGTTCAGCAATGCGAATTGACAGATTCCGATACGAATGGATACCGTTTTTGTAAATCATCATATGGTGCGGGCAGTTCATCGGCCGCAATACGAGATCTTCATTATCCATACTCATGATCGGGAACATATCCTCTTGGTAATGGTCCCAGTGACCGCTCAATTTATACAATTCGGAGCTGGCGAGCACGGGTGTATAGACGTGATGATAACCAAGTCTTTCTTCTTTATCGACAATATAACGTTCAACAATCCGGCGCACTGTCGCCCCTTTTGGCAGCCACATCGGCAACCCTTGCCCTACTTTTTGCGAAGTCATGAAAAGGTTAAGCTCTTTACCGATTTTACGGTGATCGCGTTCTTTCGCTTCTTCTAGCATCTTCAAATGGGCTTTCAATTCGTCTTTTTTAAAGAAAGCTGTTCCGTAAATCCGCTGCAACATTTTGTTGTCAGAATTGCCACGCCAATAAGCGCCCGCGATGCTCAATAATTTGAATTCGCGTAATTTCGCTGTGGACGGCACGTGGATACCACGGCACAGGTCGATAAATTCGCCTTGCTCGTAAAGAGACACCTGCTCATCTTCCGGGATGGCCTCCAAGAGTTCCAACTTATACTCATCGCCGATTTCCTTGAATATCTTTTCCGCTTCAGCGCGTGTAACATCATGCCGAATGATTTCGATATTTTCATTGACGATTTTCTTCATTTCTTTTTCAATTTCGACCAAATCTTCTGCGGTAATTGGCACAGATGAGTCGATATCATAATAAAAACCATTTTCAATGACCGGACCAACACCGAATTTCGCGTCTTTGAATAGACGTTTCACAGCTTGCGCAAGTAAGTGTGCCGTACTATGGCGTAAAATTTCAAGCGCTTCAGGTGAATCCGGCGTGATGATGGAGATCGCCCCATCTTTTGTAATGGGTGTCTTGAAATCGATTAACTCGTCGTCGAGCTTCCCTGCCAACGCATTTCTTCTTAATCCCGGACTGATAGATGCCGCAACATCTTCTGTCGTTGTACCGCTTGGGAACTCCTTAACTGCTCCGTCTGGAAATTGTAGTTTAATCATGTCTGCCATCCTTCATTCGCACTCCTTTTTTATTTTTGAACGACAAAAAAAGCCCATCCCTAAAAGGGACGAGCTTATACTCGTGGTTCCACCCTTCTTCCTTCGCCTTGCCCTCAATTCCATTTGCCGAATTAAGTTAAAGAAGGCGATGAAGCTTTACATCGGCTAACGGGCCGGGACCGTCATCGGTTACGTCGTTCTTTGTTCACCGATGCTGCTCCGAGGGGGTCAATCGATTGTCGAATCCTTCAGGGCTTCCAGCCGATGGCCCCGTTCTCTGTCGGTTAACAATTCGATCGTTGTCCTCATCTTTGCATTTTTTAAAGTATTATTGCTGATTATACGATGGGTCGACATTATTTGCAAGTACCTGACCACAGGTTATTGCTGTCGACGGTTTGAACCTTCTAATTTCACACTTGTGGAGATGGTTCGAATTCTTTCCATGATCCGTGCAGCTTTCACAGCTTCCTGCTCCCCGCGTTGTGTAAATGTTAAATGGTGTTCCAATTCGTCATAACTGAAATTGGATGTAAAAAAGGTCGGCAATTGTTCCGCCATCCGGTATTGCAAGATCGTCCCAAGTACTTCATCACGCGTCCAAGCTGACATCGTTTCAGCCCCGAGGTCATCGAGCATGAGTACTTGCGCACTTTTAACAAAGTCGATTTTCTCGTTCAACGTCTGATCTTGGATCGATTGTTTCATCTCGCGCAAAAACTCGGGTACATAGACCGCAACTGTCCGTATTTGTCGCTGTGCGAGTTCATTTGCAAGCGCGCCGAGAATGAATGATTTCCCGATGCCGAATGATCCATAAATATACAATCCACGTGAAGGCAACTTGCCCGTTTCGTCGAAATGGTTCAGAAAATCTTTCGCCTGCCGAACTGCTCGAACGCGACTGTCATCGTAAAATATATCAATATCCTGAAGTTGCGCTTCCATAACATCTTTTGGCATATGCATACTGTCAATCATTTTAGAAACGTTACGGCGTTCCTCATCAAGCAACTTTGATGGGCATTTTACGTATTCAACATCAATCAGTTTGCCTTTTAACACAAGTTTCGGTTCAAAACCATTCATGATATTGATGCAGTTTTCAAGATCGGGACATTTCCCACAACTATGGGAAGCTGTTGTATATTCATATAACTTACCTAAACTGCGATCTACGATTTGTTTATCGATTGAATCCGCATGATCTGCCAAAAACTGTTGAACTTCCTGATTCTCCATCACTTCGTTCCGCATTGCTTCATAGCGTGCGGCAAAATTCGGGGCGCGTACAACTCGTTTCAATGCATCTCCGATTGGTTCCAATTTACTTCACCCCACTTCCCTCTCCTCTTAATTCTTCAATTAGCTTGCGTCGTTCTTCTTCGATATCCGCATTCGACTTTGTCGGTTTTTCTGTTTTTTTCTGGTCATCTTTTTTATAAAACCATTCCGGCACTTTTTCCTTGCGCTGTTGGCGAGGTGGCGCGGCTTGCTGACCTTCATTTTTCCACTTCATATATTTGTCGTGGTCTTTTCGAGAAAGTTCCATTGCTTCTTTGGCAGTCGTCACTTTTTTGTTCATCCAATGGGAAGCAATCCGCTCTACAAAGTTATTCGTTATTTTACCATCATTACGCAAATGAACATATTGCAACAGCACGTTGACGACACCGACAGGAAGCTCGTGCGTATTGATAAGCCGCTCCGCTAGTTGAACGTCTACGGAAAGAGGCTCTTTCCCGTTTATATCACGTAACATTTGTGCTGGCGGTGTACTTTCTAGATAATACAGCAACTCATCTTCTCTAGACATTTTTTTCTCGGATGGTGGAGCTGTTGGCTACTGTGTAAACACTGTCTGGAGTGTGGGTGCGCTTTTGGAAATATTCATTTTATAAAAATCTGCTGCTGCTCGTCGAAGTCTCATCTCAGGCAACTGAAGATCTTCATCGAGCGCCATCATAATCACCTTTTGCATATCGAGTGGTGTCAGAGAGTAAAGAAAAGCAAGCTTTGCAATCGTTTCTCTCGGCACTGCGGATAACGAAGCACGCGGTACCATTTGTTCGGATAAGCCCGATTGTAATAGATCAAAGTCAAATTGTGTCTGATCGAACGGTACGCTTTCAGGCATTTTTCGTCCGGTCACTTCGCCCGTTTCTTCCATTCCAACATTTAGACCGGGCGTTACCGGCTTATACACATCGAGGAAAGAACGAGACACTTCGTCAAACCCATCCATTTCGTCAAGTGGTTTTAAAAAGCGTCCACGCAAATTCCGGTACGCCTGTTCACCAATTTTACTAAACAAAAATGTAGACAGCAAAGGGTCGTTAAAAAACGCTTTTGCATCCAACGGCGGAGAAAGTTCGTAAAGAAAGTGACGTGCATCCCCTTCTTTTTTCATATATGTGCGAAGCAGACCAATCGCCTCAAGCGAAATGCGCGCTTCAAAAATAGGGCCTAGCGGCAAAGTTAAGATGTTCATCAAATGATAATGATTGAACTCGTTATCTTGTTCCGCATCCGCCCATAAAATCATAAAAAGGCTGATCGCATTCGAGCCGACCAATGGTTGATAAAACAATGTCAGGAGTTGACGGTCATAATCCGAAAATGGGTGCGACAACATGATTTTGTATGAATCGACTGGTTGTAATTCTTTATAGAGCGCAACCACTTAAACTCCACCTTTCTTATTCCTTTTCCGACCGTATCCGCAATTTTTCTAATTCTTCTATGAAGACGGTAATATCTTTATACTCACGGTAAACAGAAGCAAATCGAACATAGGCGACTTCATCGACACACGCTAAACGTTCCATCACCATTTCTCCAAGATCTCCAGAATTGATTTCAGAAACTCCTGAACTTCTCAATTCTTTTTCAATCACGTATACGATATTGTTCAGGTCTTCCAGTGCAACTGGACGTTTTTCACATGCTCGGATAAGCCCGCGCAGAATTTTCTCCCCGGCGAACTCATCACGTGAACCGTCTTTCTTCACAACGATCAGTGGTGTGTCTTCCACTTTTTCAAAAGTTGTAAATCGAAATGCGCATGACTCGCATTCTCTCCTGCGACGGATCGATTTATTTGCATCGGCAGGCCTTGAATCAATAACTTTCGAGCCATTGTACTGGCAAGCTGGGCATTTCATACGGCATCCTCCACTTTTCCTTACTTAGTACATTCATTATAACAGAAAATGTCGAAAAAAATCGAAGGGGTGTCCACTATGTAAGAAAATCGTTAAAACAATTTCCTTTTCTTGGCATGTAAAATGAAGTTAAGCCTCCTAACCGGCTCGAAAGGGGTCGTATCGCTCGACATGAAATGTAGAATTGCTGCGCAACCGCCCCCCCTTTTCAACATTTTTCAAAAACTAAAAAGTAGAGGGTGAAAACTTTCGCCCTCTACTTTTATTAAGATTTCCAAACAAATCATGTTCTTTTTCTATATTTGACTCATACTGTCATTTTACTTTTTTTTAAACCCTTTGCAACCATTTGCGCTAAGTTGACAACCCGTGCGGAATACCCCCACTCATTGTCATACCAAGCGAGTACTTTCACTTTACGGTCACCCATTACGATAGTAGAAAGACCATCAATGATCGCTGACTCTGGGGAGGTATTGAAGTCGACGGACACAAGCGGTTCTTCTGTGAATTTGACGATTCCAGCCAACTCGTTATTCGCAGCTTCTTTAAACATGTCATTCACCATATCCGTTGTCACATCTTGTTTCACATCTACGACGAGATCAACGAGTGAAACGTTCGGTGTCGGTACGCGAAGCGCCATCCCATGAATTTTCCCTTCCAATTCCGGCAATACAAGCGACAAAGCTTTTGCAGCCCCTGTCGATGTTGGGATGATCGACTGTGCGCATGCCCGAGCGCGACGCATGTCACTATGCGGATTGTCCAAGTTGTTCTGATCTGTCGTGTATGCATGAACTGTCGTCATCAAACCGTTTTCAATACCAAAATGGTCATTCAACAGTTTCGCGACAGGTGCGAGGCAATTTGTCGTACAACTTGCATTGGAAATGACATCATGTTTTTCAAGATCGAGTTTATCTTCATTCACACCAAGAACGACAGTAATATCTTCATTTTTACCCGGTGCTGTTAAAATAACTTTTCTTGCACCCGCATCGAGGTGTTGTGCCGCCTTATCACGTTCATTGAATTTACCTGTTGCTTCTATAACGATTTCGATTCCAAGCTCTTTCCATGGAAGCAGAAGTGGATTACGCTCAGATACGAGTTGGACGCGTTTGCCATTTACGACAAGTGCGTTTTCCTCGGCGATAATTTCACCTTCGAAAGTACCATGATTCGTATCATATTTAAGTAAATGGGCGAGTGTTTCAGCCGGATAGGATGCGTTGACCGCAACAATCGTCACATCATCCTTTAAAATCATTTGACGGAAAACCATCCGTCCAATTCTTCCGAATCCGTTTATCGCAATAGAAGTAGTCATAAATAAATCCTCCCAATAATTATGTTATACTCTAAATCTTTATGTCGTCAATTAGTATAACACATTAAAAAGAAGATGCTAATAGAAATAACACCATTTTTATAGTTTCTATTTTCAGAATACATTGAATAATTATTTGTTGATGCTTGAATAAAGCGTCCTATCGCCTTTGTTTCAATGCTCAAGATCCCTGTAAAGGCGATTTCGCCCGCATCATCCTTTTGTCAACATATATCCTTTTATACATTCCATCGTTCCAGAATACGATCAAGCTGCTTTTCCGTTTCTTGCAAAGTGCCATTATTAAAAATGACTGCGTCCGCGCCCTGCTCTTTCTCTTCAACAGGCAGTTGAGAATGAATACGTTCGTCCGCTTCTTGTTCGGTCAACTCATTTCTTGCCATCATCCTGGACTTCTGAATTTCCGGCTTGACGGAAACGACGATGATTTTGTCGACAAATGATTGA
>CAOKMT010000061.1 GCA_948469885.1 uncultured Sporosarcina sp.
GCATGAAGCACTTTCACTTTGTTGACGTTTTGCTGTTCAGTTTTCAAGGTTCATTATATAGAAGGGAAACACTTATGAAGCACCCTTCGTTCCGCTCTCTTTTTCGACAGCGACTTTTACATCATAACATCCTGCTTTCTACTTGTCAACAACTTTTTCGGAATTCTTTTTTCGCTTTCCTGCTAAGTTTAACTCGTAGATTTAACAGCTTCATTACCTTAACACTTCTTTTTCGAAGTGTCAATAACATTTTTAATTTCTTTCGCATTCAAGTCTTTCTCTGAAGCGACAAATACTAGATTATCACAATAGAAATATCTTGTCAACAAAAAATGGGACGATTTTTCATCGTCCCAACAATTCACGTATTCATCTCATTTTACTTTATAATCCCTATGAAAGATCAATTCGTTTTTGGATGGGCTTTGAACAACTGTAATCAAACCTTTCTCGATTAAAAACTCAATATAGACTTCCAGTTCAATTGAGTACAGTCGAACTTCGTCATGTTCATGAAGTTCTTGAATATTCCATTGCTCTTTCGTCGATAGAATGTCCAATAGATGTTCCGCTCCTGATGCAGTTCGATTATGGATAAAGAACTCGCTTGCTAGGAAGAGTAGTTCCAGCCGCTTCTCCAGAGGTTCTTCACTTGTGATTAGTTCTTCGTACAATTTATAAATTGCAGGATCGATTTTTTTGATCTGTCTCCAAACCGTTACTTCAGGAACAAGCCCCACTTCTATGACCGCTAATCTTGCAAGATGATGTAATGAACTGACGACATGATGATAAGCGTCCATATACTTCCCTTGTTCAAAAAAAGTTTTCCCTTCTATATATGCGCGTACAAGTTTAGATAGCTCTAATCCCATTTTTAGTTTGCGGCCATAATACGGAAACTCCTGCAGGTCTTTTTTCAATCGCTCAACGTATTCATTCCGATCAAAATAAACTTTTCCGTAGTAAAGCCAATCGACCACTTTCCGCCTTGACCCCACGAAAAGCCATTTTCTCAATTGACTCTCACTAATAATATGCATGGCGGCCTTCCCTGCATCTGATGTGTAATGTTTGGTGAATATCGGCTTATCTTCATCCGCAGTTATAATAAGAAGGATTGCATCAAATGTATCCGTAATCGGATCCCCTTCTTCTCTTTTTTCGACGAGAATGACACCGAGCGTACTCGGATTACTCGCTCTCTCTTGGTAAATTGATCTCAATACTTGTTCCACTGCCATTCGCACCTCCCTGCCACTTCCCTTTTCGACGACAACTTCCAAGAATCCTTTTATCAAGAGGCAAAAATATCACAGACAATAAATATATGTTATAGTAATAGTTGGTATAAGGAGGTAAGCGTGATTGTGAAACCATATAAAAATAAAATTAACCGTATACGTAGCTTTGCGCTGTCTTTAATATTTATCGGCGTAGTCATTATGTACGCAGGGATTTTCTTTAGATCAAATGAAATTGTTATGCTTATCTTCATGTTTCTTGGCGTTCTTGCCATAATCGCCAGCACAATTGTCTACGCTTGGATTGGTTCCCTTTCCACCAAAGCAGCACAAATCATTTGCCCGAATTGTGGAAAACAGACAAAGATGCTTGGCCGTGTTGATATGTGCGGACATTGTCGCGAACCGTTAACACTTGACCCCTCGCTTGAAGGTAAAGAATTTGACGAAAGTTATAACCGACGTTCAAAGACAAATAAGCAGGCAAAAAGCGAGACAAAATAAAAGAAGCATCTGGTAACTCTTTAAAAGAGCGACCAGATGCTTTTTCATTTTACTTTTGCAGTATTTTCTGTACACGTTGGACACGTTCCGTACACTTCCATCCGATGGGAATTTACTTGGAATCCCGTAATATGAGATGCGAGATGCTCCACTTCTTCAAGTCCCGGATAGTGAAAGTCGACAATCGTTCCACATTCATTACAGATGATATGGTAATGGTCATGTGTCACAAAATCAAAACGACTTGATGCATCTCCGTAAGTAAGTTCTTTAATCAGTCCTACGTTGCGGAACACGCGCAAGTTATTGTACACGGTCGCGACACTCATATTCGGAAAATTATCGGAAAGGGATTTATATATTTCATCTGCTGTCGGATGTGACTCCGAAGTAATCATATATTCTAAAATGGCGTGTCTTTGCGGAGTGATTCGAACTCCATTTTGCTTCAATGTGTCCAGCGCGTCTTTCAACTTCATTTCAGACATCGCTATGCACCTCGATTCTAAAGAGATTATTACTTTGTAATCATTATAATCACTTTACAAAAATAGACGGTATATGTCAACCAAAGCGATGCCTATCCACTATCAATTTATTTTCACACTGTCAGAGAACTCTTATTTCCGTTAAGCGTTTGTCAATTCTTTCAATGTCGTCAATGCTTCCTCAATATGACCTTTCACTTTCACTTTTCGCCATTCTTTCACAACCGTCCCCGTCGGATCAATTAAAAATGTAGATCTTTCAATGCCCATATACTCACGTCCGAACATCTTCTTTAATTTCCAAACGCCGTATTTTTCCGAAACAGTATGGTCTTCATCGACAAGAAGTGAGAATGGCAATCCTTGCTTTTCGATGAACTTCGTATGAGACGCCTCATTGTCTGGACTTACGCCAAGAATGACAGCATTCATACTACTGAAATCTTCGTAGGAGTCACGAAAATCACAAGCTTGCGTTGTACAACCTGGTGTTGCATCTTTGGGATAAAAATAAAGAATGACATATTTCTTTCCTGCAAAATCGGCGAGCGATACCACTTCTCCATTCTCATTGCGCAATGAAAAATCGGGTGCTTGCATTCCTTCAAGTGTCGTCATAAAAAATTCCTCCATTCGGTATTTTTTTCTGTTCCTCAGTAGTCTCACTCATTTTCCGCAATCAACAGCAATTATAAGCTTAATCGTACCTAATGCGGCTGTCACTTTCAAATTCTTTGGCGTATCGGGACGGTTTTGTTTACAATAGGTAGAGGAATAATAGGAACGGAGGAAGTTTTATGAACAGGACAAATTCAGAACAAGTATACAATGAAGCCATCGAGCATATCGTAGGGGGCGTTAACAGCCCTTCCCGGAGTTACCGAGCTGTTGGCGGCGGGGCTCCAACAGTAATGGAACGAGCTGAAGGTGCTTATTTTTGGGATATAGATGGGAATAAGTATATCGATTACTTAGGCGCATACGGCCCGATCATTACAGGTCACGCACATCCGCACATTACAAAAGCGATTGTGAAAGCGGCTGAAACAGGCGTTTTGTATGGTACACCAACAGCTCATGAAGTGAAGTTTGCGAAAATGCTAAAAGAAGCAATGCCTAATATGGATAAAGTTCGTTTCGTTAACTCGGGTACCGAAGCAGTAATGACGACAGTACGTGTTGCGAGATCCTATACGGGTCGGACAAAAATTATCAAATTCGCCGGTTGCTATCACGGGCATTTTGATCTTGTCCTTGTAGCAGCTGGATCAGGTCCAGCAACACTTGGCACGCCCGATTCGGCAGGCGTTCCAATCTCGATTGCCGAAGAAGTGATCACGATCCCGTTCAATAATCCGAAGACTTATGAAGAGGCTATGGAAAAGTGGGGCGATGAAATTGCATGTGTCCTTGTGGAGCCGATCGTCGGCAACTTCGGAATTGTAGAACCGAATGAAGGATTTCTAGAACGCGTCCATGAACTGGCTGCTGAGAAAGGTGCTTTGGTCATTTACGATGAGGTCATTACCGCGTTCCGCTTCCATTACGGCGGAGCGCAAGATATGTTGAAGTTGACGCCCGACTTGACGGCACTCGGAAAAATCATCGGTGGCGGACTGCCGATCGGAGCATACGGGGGTAAGAAGAAAATTATGGAACAAGTGGCGCCACTCGGTCCGGCATATCAGGCAGGAACTATGGCAGGTAACCCTGCGTCAATGCTTTCAGGGATTGCTTGCTTGGAAGTTCTTCAACAGCCTGGCGTTTACGAAGAAATGGATCGCCTCGGGAAAATGCTTGAGGATGGAATCAGAAACGCA
Organism: uncultured Sporosarcina sp.; assembly: GCA_948469885.1. Lineage (GTDB taxonomy): Bacteria > Bacillota > Bacilli > Bacillales_A > Planococcaceae > Sporosarcina. The sequence continues at coordinate 4,057 of CAOKMT010000061.1, forward strand.
GCCAATACACATGGCATCACGTTAACGACAAACCGACTCGGCGGAGCACTCACATTATTTTTCACAGATGTAAAAGTCGAAAATTATGAGCAAGCTGAGGCAACTGACGGAGAAATCTTCGGGAAATTTTTCAAGTTGCTCCTTAAAAACGGTGTCAATATTGCCCCTTCTAAGTATGAGGCATGGTTCCTAACGACAGCACATACCGAAAACGATATTCAAGAAACACTTCAAGCTGTCGATAAATCATTTAAAGAACTAGCATCTGTTTTGAATAATTGACGTCAGAAGTAAAACAATAAGAATTCAGTAAATAAAAGAGCGAAGGCGCCTACAAGGAAGCATCTGAATCAAGGTTTTGGTGGCTTTAAGCTATCTGACCAACGATCACTCCCCGAAGCGCCGACGCGCACTTAAAGGAAATCGTCATTCTACTGTTAGTAAGAAAATAAAATTTTCCATATAGAAAGGAAATAGTTGCATGAGACTTGGTGCCCGCATCGTTAAAACGGGCGTGGCGATTGTGTTGGCGTTATTCATAGCTGAATTACTCGGCCTTCCGCATACAGTATTTGCGGGAATTGCAGCCATCTTTGCAATCCAGCCTTCCATTTACCGCTCCTACCTTAGAATTGTTGAACAAATTCAAGGAAATGTCATTGGAGCAGTTGTCGCCATTGCGTTCGTTCTTATATTTGGACATCAACTTATCGTCATCGGATTAGCTGCCGTTGTCATCATTTTAATTATGAATAAATTGGGATTGGAAACCTCGATTTCCATGGCGCTTGTCATGATGATCGCCATTATGGAGATCAAAAACGATGCCTTTTTGACATATGCACTTCTTCGCTTCTCTACAATTGTCATCGGTGTCCTTGCGGCATTTCTCGTCAACCTTTTATTCATGCCACCGAAATATGAAACGAAGCTTTTTCAATCGATCCAACAAACACAAGATGAAATTATCCGATGGACGCGCTTAGCTGGGAGACAGGCTTCTGAGCATATCGCGACAAAAAAATCATTGACCAAATTGAGAGATCGACTCACCCAGATCGACCAAACTTATTTATTATTTAAAGAAGAACGTAGTTATTTTAAAAAAGCGTCACGTTCCAAAGCAAGAACACTCGTTATTTACAGACAAATGATTCTAGTTTCAAGAAGCAGCTATGATGTATTGAAACGATTGCATAAATACGAGAACGAACTCATCGATTTACCAGAACATTTTCGTATGATGGTACAAGAACGATTGGATATGCTGCTTACGTATCATGAACAACTCCATCAGAAGTTTATCGGTACATTGAAAGCGGACAATACAAGTACCGATTTAAACGAAGAGTATGTCCAACGTCATGAAGTGATGGAAATTTTCGTAAAAGAAATTACAATTACAAAAGAAGAAGAAGACTTCTCCACCTACCATCTTCTTCATATTCTTTCGGCTATATTAAATTACGAAGAACAGCTCGAACATCTTGATAAGCTCATCGTTTCTATCCAGCGGCATCATGAAAATAGTTCGAACTTGAAAAATGAAATGTATTGAACGCAGAAAAAATCCCGCTTATCGAGACCAATTTCGATAAGCGGGATACTTTTATTTCCGGGCGTCAATTGTCTATTTGTTGTACTTGGAATAAACCGTAATAGATACCTTCCTTTGCCATTAACTCTTCATGTGTCCCCATCTCTTTTACTTCCCCAGCATCGACAACAAATATTTTATCCGCATGTGTTATCGTTGATAACCTATGCGCGACGACGAGTGTCGTCCGATCATTTGCCAATCGGTCGAGCGAGTCTTGAATGAGCGCTTCACTTTCAAGGTCTAGTGCGGATGTCGCTTCATCCAAAATAAGCAAGGGTGGATTTTTTAAAAAGACACGTGCAATCGCAATCCGTTGCTTTTGCCCACCGGATAACTTGACGCCGCGTTCTCCTACGGTCGTTTCATAGCCATCAGGAAGTTCTTCAATGAAGTCATGCGCGTTCGCGGATATCGCAGCAGCAATCACTTCTTCATCCGTTGCGTCTGGTTTGCCCATTAAAATATTACTTTTAACAGAATCACTAAACAAAATATTATCTTGCATGACGATACCAATTTGTTCCCGCAATGACTTGACTTTAACGTCACGCAAGTCATGCCCGTCAATGCGAACCGCTCCGCCCGATACATCATGAAAACGAGGGATTAAACCGACAATCGTCGATTTTCCACCACCACTCATTCCTACGAACGCCACCGTTTCACCAGGATTCACCGTGAAATGGATATCTTTCAATACAGGATCTCCCGTATCATAGGCGAAGCTAACGTGGTCAAATTCCACTTTCCCTTTAATCGCCGGTAGCGAAGTGGCGCTTTCTTTATCTGTTATATCGTATTGCTCTTCCATTAATTCAAAAACACGATCCATGGAAGCAAATGATTGGGTTAGCGACGTTGAGGAATTGACCAATCTACGAAGCGGACTGTACACCCGTTCGATAAAAGCGATAAACGCCACCATCGTTCCGATAGATAACGGCCCATTGATCACTTGATATCCCGCATATCCCAATACAAGAAGTGGGGCAACATCCGTAATCGTATTCACGACTGCAAATGCTTTCGCATTCCACTTCGTATGATCAATCGCTTTCTCCAAAAAACGTCCATTTGTATGATCAAAATGTTTTTGTTCGGTTTCTTCCAAGGCAAAACTTTTAATCACACTGACGCCTGCCACACGTTCATGCAAATAGCTTTGAACGTCCGCAAGTGCCTGCGATCGTTTTCGTGTAAGATCCCTCAACTTTCCAAAAAAGTGCTTGACACTAAAGCCGTAAAAAGGAAGCGCAAGCAATGTGACAATCGTCAAGGGGACATCCATCGTCAACATAATCCCGATAGCAATTATAATTGTCGCTAAATCAAGCCAGACGTTCATAAGACCTATCATGACAAAGTTTCTCGTCTGCTCCACGTCATTAATAACTCGTGAAATCACTTCACCTGCCCGCGTATTTGAATAATAACGAAGGCTTAACTTTTGCAAATGTGCATATAAATTTTCCCGTATATCATATAAGATCTTGTTGCTCACATACTGAGCATAATATTGCCGATAATATTCCACCGGGGGGCGGAGAAGAAAGAAAAGAAGCATCGTTCCCCCTATCCAGTAAAATAATTGTCGGGTTGCTACTTCCGGTGATAACGTCGGTGACCCAATAATGTCATCGATGACGATTTTCATGAGAAGTGGCATGAAAAGCGGGATTGCAAATTTAACGATACCGATGAGCAATGTAAGGATAATCATCCATTTATACGGTTTAACGAATTTCAAATAACGGCGGATACTACCACCCATTCAAATTACCCCCTACACTAGAAGCCAAGAGGGCCTACGATACATAAATAACTTATGTATTAGGATCTTGCTTGCTGTTCATTACTTGTTTCTGGAATTCATAGCGCGATGTCCACACATCGATGAAATCAGGAGCGAACGGCCCACGACGTTGCTTAATCCATCCGAGCAACCTGTCGAGGTTATTATGTAAAATTTGATCGATCACTTCTGGGTAATTCATCTGCTTTTTGTGAAGTGCGTACTCATCTTCATCCAGGATCATGTAGCTCATATCCGGAAACACTTTTACATCGAGATCATAGTCGATATATTTGAGGGATTTATTGTTATAAACAAAAGGAGAACTCATGTTGACATAATAATAAACCCCATCTTTCCGAAGCATGCAAATGATATTGAACCAATGCTCGGCATGAAAATAACAGATCGATGGCTCCCTCGTCAACCATGTACGGCCATCCGCTTCTGTCACAAGTGTACGTTCATTTGCACCAATCACAATATGACGTGTTCCTTTTAGTACGGTTGTTTCTTGCCAAACACGGTGAATATGCCCATCATGCTTATAGCTATGTACTTGAATCGTTTCCCCTTCCTTAGGAATTGTCATTTAAAACCCACCTTTTAATTACCAGAAAATTTCGAAGCGCTTATTTTATCTCTTTAGTATAGCAACAGTATAGACAAAGTTGAAATTATTACCTTTTTAAATTTAACTGGGCGGGGATATTTCACTTGATCTGGAAGCAATTAAACCTAAGTACGATTGGTTTTCCCGACGCATAAAAAAACGGCAGAAGCATGACGCTTCTGCCTTCCGGTGATGTCAATCCACTTACCTAGAACCGTTTTCGAATTGGTTTGCTTGTCCACCTGAAGCACGGTGCTTGTTCGCTTCAGCTTGTTGGTTTTGGTTCCGCACCTGATTTACATCAGTTTCGGAAGCAAACTCCTCAAGCATTGAATTCTGGTTTTGTGTTTGCTGTTGCGCTGAACGTTGCGCAGATTGCTGATTTTGTCTTCTTACTTCTTGTGCGTTTGTTTGGTTCGGGTTTTGATTGTTTGGCATGGATTTTCACCTCCGTGCTCAATAACATGTGCAATAAATTTATTTTTAAACATCGTATGTTTTGATTTTTTAAAAATAATTTGAGGAATCCATGACAGTCGCACAGAGTGACTGCTTACAAGGCAACTGTTGCCAAGCAAGCTATTTTACAGCAGCCCAAACTTTCAAGACAGGCACTGGTTTCGGCAATGACTCCACTTCCTGTGCCGTGAAATACCGGTAACCTTCCGGGAGCGGCTCCCCTTTTTTCACCCGAGCCCGAAAGTTTTGGATTTCCCATGTTAAATGCGTAAATATATGTTTGAAGGAAAGCAGCGGGATGACATTTTCCAACTCGATCCCCAGTTGGTCAGTAAGCAATGCAGCAGGCTCTTTTTGGCCCGTCAATTCGATCATCGGAAACTCCCATAAATTTGCGAGCAATCCTTTTTCAGGCCGCTGCCTAAGCAACCAATCTCCCTCTTCATTTTGGATCGCAAAAAAAGCGACTGGAATCACTTTCGTTTGTTTTTTTCTCGTCCGGACAGGTAATTCTTCTTGCCTGCCTTCCTCGAATGCTGCACAAAATTCCATAACCGGGCACAGGAGACATTTCGGTCTCGGTGTACAAATCGTAGCGCCGAGTTCCATGACGCCTTGATTAAAGGAGGAAGGATCTTCTTTATCTATCAAGTCCATAACGACTTGCTCAAAAATCTTTTTTGTTTTTGGCACTGTAATGTCTTCTTCTATTAGGAGCAACCTCGACATCACGCGCATCACATTCCCATCGACTGCATGCTCGGGAATACCATAGGCAATACTTAATACCGCCCCAGCCGTATATGGACCGACACCTTTCAAGGTAGAAATTTCCTTTCTACTTTTCGGTACTTCACCGCCATAGGACGCAACGACTTCCCGGACGCCCGCTTGTAAATTGCGGGCTCGTGAATAATAGCCAAGCCCTTCCCACATTTTCAATAATTCATTTTCATCTGCTGTCGCGAGCGCTTCCATCGTGGGATACTGCTTAATGAAACGTTCATAATAAGGGATTACAGTATCGACCCGTGTTTGTTGTAACATCACTTCTGATACCCAAATATAGTATGGATTTGCGGTTTTTCTCCATGGTAAATCTCTTTTTTCGTTGTTATACCACGATAAAAGTGCATGTCGAAATTTGTCTTTTTCTTCAATGATTTGCATGACTTTCTCCTTGCTGCGTATGTTATGATTGAGTGGAAATGGGTATACATAAGAATGCGATAACCTTTCGCCAAGCCTATCCATGTCATGATGAAGCGTAAGTAGTCATCTGACAAAAGGAGCTGATTTTATTGGACACAGGAACACATATTGTCATGGGCGTCGCACTCGCCGGACTTACTTTGTCCGATCCTGTCGTTTCCACAGAGGCCGCGACGACGAGTGCCGTTTTCACCGGCGTCATCATCGGGTCTCTTGCCCCAGACATTGATACAGTTTTAAAACTTAGAAATAATGCAGTTTATATTCGGCATCATCGCGGCATTACACATTCGATTCCTGCCGTGCTCCTTTGGCCGCTGATCATTACCATCTTATTGTCTCTCCTCATACCGGGATCTTCATTTATGCATGTATGGGCATGGACTTTTCTTGCTGTATTTCTTCATGTATTCGTCGATATATTCAACGCGTATGGCACACAAGCCTTAAGGCCATTTTCACGCCAGTGGGTCGCCATTGGAGTGATTAATACATTCGACCCGACTATTTTCACGTTGCATCTTGTCGCACTCGGCATTTGGGCAATGGGCGTCAAACCGATCTATCCGATTGTCACCTTGTATATTGTCCTCGTTTTTTACTATTTAGTGCGGTTCGCTGTGAAAGCAGCTGTCAAACATGCCGTGATCAATACAATTCCAGATGCGGACGAAGTGATTATTGCGCCGACGATGCGCTTTTTCCAATGGCGGGTTGCTGCCTCTTCAGCGCAATATCATTATGTAGGCCGGGCATACGGTCGGTCGATTACACTTTATGATCAGTTTCTCAAGGAACCTTTGCCAGATTTTCCCGAAGTGGAAGCCGCACTACAAGACGAAAACCTGCGTGCATTTACTTCCTTTTCTCCCATCTATCGTTGGGAATTGACCAAAATCGGCGACTTATGCGAAGTACGATTGATCGATCTGCGCTATCGAAGTAAAGGATACTACCCATTCGTTGCCGTCGCACATGTTGATGCGGACATGAATGTCGTAAATTCCTATACAGGATGGATTTTTTCCGAAGATAAACTCAATAAAAAACTTAAATTCATTCCACACTCCTAAATGTGTAAGTGAGTGGGAACTCCTTATCAACAAACGCGGGCTATGTCCATGTACGCCATGTCCATAGCCCAGCGCTTCTTTTATTTTCCGGTCTTAACCGGTTTTAACATCGATATGGGTAATGCTTCTATCGCACGCGTTCCGCCAAGTCGATGTCCCCAGGCGAAGCGACCTTTTAAGTAATCGACTTGGAAAAACATCCCTTCGTCTCCTTCAATTCTGTAAATTTCTCCCGGCTCAATCGTAGCGGGGTCGATTAAAAATGCTTGTGCCATGACAACTTTTCGTTGATAAACTGCATATTCATTTACAATTCCAAGCTGTTCCGCCTTACGCGCCTTTTCACGTAAATTTGCGATTTCTGTACGTAACTCATGCTCAGTCATCTCATTGTATTTCTTTTCAGTCGTCATTTTCATTCTCCTTTTTTTCTATAAAACGGTCAATCCGCTCGAACGGAATCCCTTTTTGATACATTGATTGTTTCACTCTATTATTTAGATCAGCACCGCTGAATTTACTACTATATCGACGCCACGCCTTCTCACCGACCGATAGTGTAATATCATCCCATTCATCATCACCCAACTCAAATTCAATGGAAGTGAGTGCTTGCTTAATTATATCGTATGAATAACCTTTCCGTAGCAATAAATTTTGAATGCGCTGTTCCGTTTGTTTCGGTGATTGTGAACGGCGACGGGATGCTTCTTTTTCGGCAAGACCCCGTGCCACTTCCACTTGTTCTTCTTCCGAATAGGAATCGAGTACCCTTTCTTGCAACTCTTTCCGAATTCCTTTTCGTTGCAATTCTTGTTGGATCGCACGTGGACCTCTCTTCGCCGTCCTTTTTTGCGTTTGTAACAATGCCTCGGAAAACGTTTCATCATTTAAAAAGCCGAGATTTCTTAATTTCACGATCGCTTCAAGCACCACTGCTTCTCCGTAACCGCTGTCCAAAAGCTTTTGCTTCACTTCGTGCTCACTGCGCATTCTGAACCCTAAATAATGGAGCGCCCGGTTAAATGCCTTGCGAATTTCATCTTCATATACCATTTCGTCAATCGACCAGTCTTCCAGAGTCATCCCTTTTGTCAGGCCGAATTTCACGAGAACTGTTTCGTGGACACTGAACGCATACTTCTTATCCAAGAAAATATTATACCGTTCGTCATCTTTCTTTTGCTGTGTTATCTTTGTAATGACAGGCATGATTTATCCCCCCTGTACTTTCTTTCAGTATACATGTTCTCCTTAACCGATTCAGCTTTACCGATTGACTGACGTATATCGGACTTCAGCGGAGGTGTAACTATGAAAATTGTCATTGCAGGCGGCACAGGCTTCATCGGCCGACGATTAACTACAATGCTTTTACAAACGGGACATGACATCATTATCTTATCGAGAAATCCAAAGAAAAGTGAGAACCGACTGACCTTTGTCAAATGGCTCGAAAATGGAGCGTTTCCAGAACAAGAAATTAAAGAAGCCGACGTTTTCATTAATTTGGCAGGTGTATCAATCAATGAAGGGCGTTGGACGAAAGAGCATCAAAAACGCATTTACGAAAGCCGAATGACTGCGACAGCGGAACTCATCCGAATTATGAATGCACTGCCCCAATTGCCATCTGTTTTCGTCAATGCAAGTGCAATTGGGCTTTACCCAGCATCCGATCATCAGATTTATACAGAGCAATCTACACAGATCGCCGAAGATTTCCTGGCGCGCACGGTGTTTGATTGGGAACAAAAAGCAGCATCCATTGAGAATGAGCAAACCCGTGTTGTTCGAATGAGGTTTGGAGTCGTTCTTGGGAATGAAGGTGGCGCACTTCCGCTTATGGTGCTGCCTTATAAATTATTTGCAGGCGGTACAGTCGGCTCTGGCAATCAGTGGATTTCGTGGATTCATATTGACGATGTAATTCGCGCCATCAATTTTGTCATAACTTGCGAAAATATTCGTGGCGCTGTTAACGTAACCGCTCCCTTTCCTAAACGGATGAAATACTTCGGGCAAGCGATCGGTACTGTTATGAAAAGACCTCATTGGCTTCCTGTCCCTTCTTTAGCGATGAAGCTTGCGCTCGGAGAAAAAAGCGCGCTCGTTTTAAAAGGACAATACGTCTCTCCAACAGTATTGAAAGAAAATGATTTTCAATTTTCATTCCCGATTTTGGAACAAGCGTTACAAGATCTTTTGAAACCAAAAGTATAATTCTGACGTTCCCACGCATCCTACTTGAAAAAGGAAGGGTGCTTTTTTATGAATACATGGCATTGGCGTGGTATCTTGATGGCATTCATCATTGCGACGGCCGGCATATTATTCAATCCATTTTCAGCAGGAGCGGAAGAATTCCATTGGGGGTTTAAGAAAGCGACTGATGGCGTTCCCCCAAACGCAGGAGATTCTTTCGATGCTTTACTTGATAAACATGGAGCAATTTATAAAGGGAGTCCCGATGAAAAAGTTGCCTATTTAACATTTGATAACGGCTATGAAGCAGGACATACCGAATCGATCTTGGACACGTTAAAAAAAGAAGAGGTGCCTGCAACCTTTTTTCTCACCGGGCATTATTTGACGAGTGCAACCCCACTTGTGAAACGAATGATTGAAGATGGACATGGCATCGGCAACCATTCTTACGATCATCCGAACATGGCCAATTTATCCGAAAAAGGAATGGAAGATGAATGGACACGCTTCGACAAAAAACTACGTGAATTGACCGGGATAGAACGCACCGTATATGCAAGACCTCCTAAAGGGATCTTTAGCGAAGAGCTTTTAGCAGTTGGCAATCAGCTTGGCTATCGTCATATTTTCTGGTCAGTGGCTTTCGTTGATTGGCATGAGGATAAGCCGAAAGGAAAAGATTATGCATACGGTGAACTGATGAAACAACTTCATCCCGGTGCCCTCATTTTAATGCATACCGTGTCACCGGATAACGCGGAAGCCCTCCCTGCTTTCATTCAAGATGCAAAAAAAGAAGGCTATACTTTCAAATCTCTCGACGACCTCGTCATGGAATATGAAAACGTCCATCCAATTTTAAGATGAATGACCGTAAATACAGAAATCTATAATAAAAACAGGCGAAGGGATAATATTTTCCTTCGCCTGTCGCTATGCCTCATCGTACCAAATATCGCCAACCTATATAAGTTGAATTTATCATGTTACCTTCTTTCTTAGTTGATTGGAGTGACAAGGAGATTGAAGCCATGCCCGCGGAAAGCGTCCACTCGGAACGGAATTAAATTTTTATTCTTTGTGGTTTATTGAACACCGATACAATAAACAAGATCCCTAAAAATAAAGCGATTAGTAAAAGAAAGCTAAATGTCGCTTCCATTTCTAAAAACACCCCACCAAATAACGGCCCCGACAAACTGCCAACACTGAACAAGATTCCACTAAGCAAATTGCCTGTCGGCAGCAATGCTTTCTGCGCAAGTTCAGACACTC
>CAOKMT010000062.1 GCA_948469885.1 uncultured Sporosarcina sp.
CGTTACGACCATTTTGGCGGCGGTCGTCTTATTCTATTTCGGGACAAGCTCTGTTAAAGGGTTTGCGATGATTTTAATCATCAGTATTCTCGTCAGTTTCTTGACTGCTGTATGGGGTTCTCGACTATTGCTCGGTTTACTCGTGCATAGTGGAAAGTTAGACGGAAAACCGGGATTATTCGGTATTTCAAAACATAAAATCCATGCACCGGAAGAGAAAAAGGAAACCCTTGATTTGACGACGAAATTCGATCGATTTGATTTTGTCGGCACACGTAAAAGATTTTACTCGATTTCCATCCTTTTGCTCGTCGTTGGAGCGATCGTGCTGGGCGTCTTTAAATTGAACTTGGGGATCGACTTCTCCAGCGGAACGCGGGTCGAAATTCTTGCCGAAGAAAGCTTGGATGAGCAAGGGATCGCCGATTATATTGATTCGATCGGTTACCCGTCGAATGATATCGTCATTTCCGGTGAAACCGGCAATATCGGTGTCGTACGTTATAAAGATGAATTTAAACAAGAAGAAATAAATGCGTTAAAAGCCGAAATAGGCAAACAATATGGAGTAGAACCAAATATTTCAACAGTATCTTCGACCGTTGGTAAAGAACTTGTGAAAAGTGCGGTTTACGCGCTTCTGTATGCCGCGATCGGTATCATCATCTATGTAGCGTTCCGTTTCGAATGGCGAATGGGCCTTGCGACAATTATCGGTTTGTTGCACGATGTGTTTTTCATGGTAGCGATATTCAGTATCCTTCGATTGGAAGTGGATATCACTTTCATCGCTGCGGTGTTGACGATTGTCGGGTATTCCATTAACGATACGATTGTCACATTTGACCGGATCCGGGAAAATATAAATCATCGTAAGCATATTAAAAATGCGGATGAATTGGCGGACATTGTCAATCGTTCTCTTCGCCAAACATTAGGGCGTTCTGTCAATACAGTGTTGACTGTTATATTCGTTGTCGTAGCGCTGTTGTTCCTCGGCGCAGAATCGATTCGAGTCTTCTCAATCGCTTTACTGATCGGTTTAATTGCAGGGACGTATTCTTCGATTTTCATTTCTGCACAAATCTGGTTTGACTTGAAGAAGCGAGAAATGCAAAAGAAAGGCGATATTAAAGTAGATCAAGAAAAGAAACAATGGGGCTCGGATGAACCGGTCGTCTAATTTGTTTCAACCATAAGGGAAACAGGGTATACTCTCCATGTATACCCTGTTTTTTTGTTCAATGCGAATGGGATGCGATCTAAGAAGGTTGCTGGGTACAAAATCTGGACGTAATTACGCTTTGGCATAATTGCGATGGAAAGGGTGGACGTGGATGAAATTTCAATGGACCTGGTTATTAGGTATTTTATTTGCAATTATTATTGCGGTTTTTTCGATTGCGAATGTTGAATCGGTACCTGTTAATTACGTATTCGGTTATGCGGAATGGCCGCTTGTTCTTATTATTTTATGTTCTGCATTACTTGGGGCAGCTATCAGTGGGATTGTCGCGATGTTTCGCTCCGTTGTGGGAAAACGGCATGTGAAAGAACTGTTAAAAGAGATCACCGCGAAAGAGTCGACAATCGCAGCCCAACAAAATGAGCTGGCTGCATTATATAAACAAATTCCAGCTAAACCTAAGCATGGCACCACGACGAAAGAAAGTCCGGAGTAAGCAGGAAGCGCCGTCCGCAGATGATTGCAGAGACGGTGCTTTTTTTAACTTGATTCAACAATAGTGGTGTCGACGTAAGTGCGGGGATAGGGGCAGAAGATTTCTACATCTATAAGTTTTAAAGGAAACTCTCCTTTACTTCCCACATCACTCACCCATCCGTTATAATAGGAAAGTAAGGATGTGAACGTTTTGATAGAATCAAAGAAAAAATGGCGAGTCGAACGACCTGACGAAAAAATCGTGAACTTGCTTTCGACGGAAGTGGCGATTCCATCTGTGCACGCAAAAATCCTTGCCTCAAGAGGCATTACAGATCCTGTGGAAGCAAAAGCATTTTTGCATATGGATGCAACGTCCATTCACGATCCGTATTTACTATACGGCATGGAGAAAGCGGTTGAGCTTATTCGACAAGCTATTTCTAACGATAAGAAAATAGCGATATACGGAGATTATGATGCGGGTGCGACACGTTTCTAAGTGAAAAGCTTAGACACTAGGGAGTCGCTTTAAGTCCCTAGGAGAACTGATTTCTTGATAGGTGGAATGAGGGAGTAACGCCCTGAAACGCCTACTCTGATACTCCGACATGCCTTCTCTAAGGTTAAGTGGAAAGGTATGAAGCTCGGTGAAGTCGGCAGAGAGATATCGTAAGTTAGTGAAAGTTTAACGAGTAACTAATACGAAAGCTGTCCAGAGGTGGATGGTATATCCTATATGCCGGGAGTCCATAAAATATCTATGGTTAGAATGTGTTGCGGAAGCACTGACGAATCTCTGAATGTACGGGTCTAGACGTAGAGGTTGTAGAAATGCAACAGGTGGCAATGCCATCGTATGTGTGGGTGAGTAAAAATCTGCAGTTATGAAAGCCCATAGCTTGTTACAGGCAAGTTCAAGCATACAGGACTATAGGAGAAACCTAAGGGTATATGGAAGGATAGAGAAATCGGAACGTGGAAAGCGAAGGATGTGGAGGTATTAACCTACCTATGAAGCAGTTCAGTATATAAAGGGGCAACCTATTAAAACTGACTAACCTTTCGTGAGAGTGGAGTCACAGTACCTTTGAAGCCGTGATAATAAGTGGTGGAGGGATAGGCTCTAGTCGGAAGTTTCAAAGACTCATAAATGCATAACAGACACAGATTCGAGTATGACTAAAAGAATCACCACTTGAAAAAGGGGCTGATGTCTGTGGCAAATTCACGAATTGTAAAACATGTTAAAAAGTCCAAGCTTAGAAATGCCGCGTACTATAGCATGCAAGATACATTTGACATGTTATATGAACAAAGTAAAAATGGCAGTAACTTTAAAAATTTGATGAATATCATTAGCTCTACTGAAAACATTAAGTTAGCGTATCGAAATATCAAGAAAAACACAGGTAGCAAAACGACTGGCGTTGATGGTCGAACCATCGAACATCTATCAAAGCTGACCGAAGAGCAATTTGTTAGTTATGTTAGAAATAAGCTGAGAGATTATAAACCGAAAGCGGTTAGACGAGTAGAAATACCAAAGCCGAATGGAAAGCTGAGGCCTTTAGGAATTCCCGCAATTTGGGATAGAATAGTCCAACAATGTATATTACAAATTCTTGAACCAATAGCAGAAGCAAAATTTTCTAGTAGAAGTCATGGTTTTAGACCAAACCGATCTGTAGAAAATGCGATTGCCCAAAGTTATAAACTTATGCAAAATTCCAAAATGTCTTATGTCATTGACATAGATGTAAAAGGATTTTTCGATAATGTGTCGCACGCAAAACTCTTGAAGCAAATGTGGACAATGGGTGTACGGGACAAGAACCTATTAGCTATTATTTCGAAAATGTTAAAAGCAAAAATCAAGTTGCCAAATGGTCAAATCATTGAGAATGAAAAAGGTACGCCACAAGGAGGAATTTTATCTCCTTTGCTATCTAATATCGTTCTTCATGAACTTGACCGTTGGATTGAAAGCCAATGGGAAACAATCCCTGTTTGTAAAGATAGAATAGTCATTCGTGAAGACCGTGGGAATTCTACGGATAAAGGTAATCAATATAAAGTATTGCGTAAAACGAACTTAAAAGAATGCTACATTGTTCGCTATGCGGATGACTTTAAAATCTTCTGTAGTAACCCAAATCATGCGAAAAAATTATTCATTGCAGTTCAAAAATGGCTGAAAGATAGACTTGGTTTAGAAATAAGTGAAGATAAATCGAAAATAGTGAATCTTAAAAAGGACTATTCTGAATTTCTAGGGCTCAAGATGAAGTTAATTCCAAAAGGGAAAAAATGGGTTGTGAAAAGTCATATGTGCGATGAAGCAATAAAACGCACCAAATCCAACCTTAAAGAAATAATCAATGGTATTCGCTATGCTAGTGGTTCGAACGACCAAGCAAGAAAAATAGCGCTCTATAACTCAACTGTAATAGGTCTTCATCAATATTTCCGTATAGCTACAATGATAGCCGAAGATATGGGGAACATCGCATATGAAGTAAATGCATGTATGAAAGACCATCGTATGAAACGGCGAATTAAGAAAACAGGTGGAATAACGTCTGATTTCATTAGAAAAGAATACGGGAAAAGCAAACAATTAAGATTTATATCACGAGACCCGCTACTACCTATTGGATATATTAAACACAAAAGTCCAATGATGAAGCGAAACACAGTGAATGCATATACAAAACAAGGCAGGGAAGAAATTCATAAAAACCTTACTACTGTTGATATCAATATACTTCGGTTCCTAATGGAGCATCCCATTCCTCAACGAAGTATCGAATACAACGATAATCGTATTGCATTATACTGTGCTCAAAGAGGGAAATGCCATGTAACAGGGCAAGAGTTAAACCCGATGATGATTCATTGTCATCACAAAGTACCGCGATTGCAAGGTGGTACTGACCAATATAAAAACCTCTGTCTCGTTGATAAGGAAATACACATCTTAATTCACGCTAAAGATGAAGATACAATCTCAAAGTATAAAAAGTTGGTAACTAACATACAAAACCTGAATAAATTGAATACGCTACGTAAAAAAATAGGGCTAGAACAAGTAACGATCTAATTGGACGATTAGACATACGCAAAAGTGAATCTTGTTAAGTTATGTAGATTACCAAAGTTTTGAAATTTTTCGATGGAACGCCGTGTGAGGTGAAAGTCTCACGCACGGTGTGAAGTGGGGGAAAAGTTGGCGATAACTTCAAAGGCTTACCTATCACTATACGGCGTCACGAGTATCGCAGTGCTGAAAACGGCTTTGGAACGACTGGGGGCTGATGTCTTCTTTGTTATACCCGATCGTTTTGAACATGGCTATGGACCAAATCGTGACTTGTTTGGAATGATATATGAGCAAGGAGCCTCGCTTATCATAACAGTCGATAACGGCGTTTCAGGTATCGATGAAGTGTCCTATGCAAAATCGCTCGGCATGGACATTATCATTACCGATCACCACGAAGCAGGGGAACAATGGCCCGAGGCGGATGCGATTATTCATCCGAGACATCCGGATGGGGCTTACCCGTATCCAGATCTTGCTGGTGTTGGTGTTTCGTTTAAACTGGCGAGTGCGCTATTAGAGGAAGTCCCCGAAGATCTGCTGGAACTAGTTGCGATCGGAACAGTCGCGGACCTTGTTCCTTTAAGAGGGGAGAACCGTTATTTCGTTAAGGCTGGCCTTGAAAGGATGCGCATTTCCAAGCGGCCAGGCATTCAAGCTTTGGCGAAAGTGGCAGCAACCGAACAATCGCAGCTGACGGAAGAATCGATCGGTTTCATGATCGGACCGCGGATCAATGCAGCGGGACGTTTAGGCGATGCAGCACCGGCCGTAGACTTATTGGTGACAGAAGAGGCAACAGTCGCAACGAGCCTTGCGAACCAATTGGACACGTTGAATAAAGAAAGGCAAGCACTTGTCTCTGAAATGACGAAAGAAGCGGAAATGCTCATTGAAGAGCTACACGGAGATACGGTTCCATCTGTGTTTGTCATCGCTAAAGAAGGGTGGAATACAGGCGTTGTTGGTATCGTCGCTTCTCGTTTGACCGAGAAGTATTACCGTCCATCAATCGTCCTGTCGATAGACTCGGATGCCGGGATTGCCAAAGGTTCCGCGAGAAGCATCGAAGGCTTTAATATGTATGAAGAATTAGCGAAAAATGGTCCGATCCTTCCAAACTTTGGTGGACATCCGATGGCGGCGGGCATGTCACTCGAAGTGGCGCATATCGGGCAGCTTCGGGAGAATTTGAACGAGCAAGCTGAATCGTCGCTTACGGCTGCGCAACTTGTGCCGAAACTAGCGATCGATGTGCCTCTGTCTTTAGATGAAATCGATATTAATGTCCTTGAATCGATGGAAAGTCTGCGTCCGTTCGGCATCGCTTTTGAAAAGCCAGTCTATATGATCGAAGGTGTCAAAGCGGAATCCATTCGCAAAATCGGCGCAGCGCGCAATCATTTGAAGTTGGATTTGATGGACGCCGGAGATTCACTCGATGCGATCGGCTTTGGATTCGGAGAAATTGCGGATCAGATGACCCCCGGTGTAAAACTTTCGGTGGCAGGAGATTTACAAGTGAATGAGTGGAATGGCAACAAAAAGCCGCAATTGCTCGTAAGGGATATTTTAGTGAAAGAATGGCAATTATTTGATTTACGGGGTATTCGTGAATCATCCAGATGGTTGCATTTAATCCCACACGAACAAACGGCATTCATCGCTTTTCGGGAGCAGACGGCTACCGATTTGCAACCGGCTTTGCAAGGCCATTCCATCCAAGTGTATGGACAGGGCGAACTGCCACCTGTTAAACACCTTGTGTTGTTGGATATACCGGACGATGTGTCCCTGCTCGAAGCACTCGTGCGCGAACAAATGCCGGACCGGATTTATGCCCATTTCTACGTGCCTGAGTCCACCTATTTCAACGGCCTTCCAGGACGCGAACAATTCGGTTGGTATTATAGCTTCCTCAAAAGTCGAAAACGTTTCGACTTCGAAACGAATGGAGAAGCGTTAACGAAACATAAAGGTTGGCGAAATGATTCAGTTTCTTTCATGTCAAAGGTGTTTTCTGAACTCGGATTTGTTAAGATTGAAAATGGCTTTGTTATTTTCGTGGAAACGACAGAGAAGCGCACGTTGACGGAAGCGCCAGCTTATAAAGAACGCGAACGACAAATTGCGCTTGAAGAAAAGCTACTTTATGCGCCGTATACGGAATTGAAACGGTGGTTCGATACGATGCGTACCGAAACTGCCGCCAGGGAGGAACAATTAATATGAATTTGAAAGACTATGTGACGATCGTTCCAGATTATCCGAAAGAAGGCATTACTTTCAAAGATATAACGACGATCATGGACAATGGGAAAGCCTATAAGTATGCGACAGATGAAATTGTCAAATATGCGAAAGAAGTGGGCGCAGACATTATTGTCGGTCCGGAAGCGCGTGGATTCATCATCGGCTGTCCTGTCGCTTATGCACTTGAAATCGGTTTTGCACCTGTTCGAAAACCGGGCAAGCTACCACGTGAAACGATTCAAGTCGAATATGAACTTGAATATGGGACGGATATCCTGACCATTCATAAGGATGCAATCAAGCCTGGACAACGTGTGCTGATTATCGATGATTTACTTGCCACAGGAGGGACAATCGGAGCGACGATTGAACTTGTGGAGAAACTTGGCGGTGTCGTCGCCGGTTGTGCTTTTCTTATTGAATTGTCTTATTTGAACGGTCGTGAAAAACTTAAAGGGTATGATACCCGCGCACTTATCACCTATTGACGTTTGACGAGAACTTCCTAAGTGTTACTAACATCATTGAATCGTCTTTCGTATGACACAATCCAATCCTCCGCACCGAAGCGGAGGATTTTTTGGAAGTCAAAGACAAATACTTTCAATTTTCTTTACAAATGGATAGATTTATACATACAATAAGTTTATGATCTTTTTTTGTGGAACGTGGGAAAGTGGATTCCTACTGAGGTCGAAAGGAGTATTATAATGGCGAAAAATCGTGACATGACGGCGGAAGACATTTTTGCGCTCGTCTCTTCCTATATGAATGAAGAACATGTAGCGTTTGTCGAAAAAGCATATGAAGCTGCGAAATCCGCTCATGAAGGTCAGTATCGAAGTTCGGGGGAAGCCTATATTCTCCACCCGGTCCAAGTCGCAGGCATTTTGGCCGAACTGGAAATGGACCCTTCGACAGTCGCGGCGGGATTTTTGCATGACGTCGTGGAAGATATAAATGTGAGCCGTGAAGATATTATTCGCGATTTCGGGGAAGAAGTCGCAATGCTCGTTGATGGCGTAACGAAACTTGATAAGTTGAAATATAAATCAAAAGAAGAAAAACAAGCAGAAAATCATCGCAAAATGTTTATCGCAATGGCACAAGACATTCGCGTCATTCTTATTAAACTGGCGGACCGGTTGCATAATATGCGCACGCTGAAGCATGTTCCGGTTGAGAAACAACGTCGCGTAGCCGCTGAAACACTTGAAATCTTTGCGCCGCTTGCACATCGACTCGGAATTTCCACGATTAAATGGGAATTGGAAGATATCGCCCTGCGGTACTTGAAACCGCATCAATATTACCGGATCGTCAATATGATGAAGCGGAAACGCATTGAACGTGAAAATTACTTAGAAGACATTATGAGCAAAATAAGAAAAGAAATTGGCACGATGAATATCGAGGCGGATATTTCCGGTCGACCCAAACATTTATACTCCATTTATCGGAAAATGGTCATCCAACAAAAAGAATTCAACGAAATTTATGATCTTCTTGCCGTTCGCATTATCGTTTCTAGCATCAAGGACTGTTATGCAGTGTTGGGGATCATCCACACACTATGGAAACCGATGCCGGGAAGATTCAAAGATTATATTGCGATGCCGAAGCAAAATTTATACCAATCGCTTCATACGACAGTCGTCGGACCTGGCGGCGATCCACTTGAAGTACAAATCAGAACTGCTGAAATGAATAAGATTGCCGAATTTGGTGTAGCTGCACATTGGGCTTACAAAGAAGGGAAGTCGGTGACGAATAAAACCGATCTCGCTTCAAAATTGAAATGGTTCCGAGAAATTCTTGAATTCCAAAACGAGTCTTCCGATGCAGAAGAGTTTATGGAGTCATTGAAATACGATTTGTTTTCCGATATGGTTTACGTCTTCACCCCTCAAAGCGATGTCATAGAACTGCCGGCGGGATCAGTCCCGATCGACTTTGCTTACCGAATCCACTCTGAAATTGGCAACCAGACGATCGGCGCGAAAGTGAATGGTAAAATGGTGCCATTGGATACAGAATTACATACAGGGGACATTATCGAAATATTGACATCCAAACAGTCTTTCGGACCAAGTCGGGATTGGTTGAAAATCGCCAACTCCTCCCAAGCGAAAAATAAAATCCGTCAATTTTTCAAAAAACAGCTGCGCGAGGAAAACGTAGAAAAAGGCCGCGATATGATCGAAAAAGAAGTGAAAGCGCAAAACTTTGAAGTGAAGGACGTATTGACGCAGGAAAATATCGATCGCGTGTGCGAAAAATTCAACTTCACCTCTGAAGAAGATATGTGCGCTGCGGTCGGTTTCAACGGCATTACAGCAGAGCAAGTTGTGAATCGGTTATGCGAAAAATTGAAAAGAGAACGGAAACAACAAGATACAATCGATAAAATTGTCTCTGATATGCAAACGGCACAGCCGAAAAAGATGACAGAATCAGGTGTCATTGTCAAAGGGATCGACAATATGCTCATCCGTCTGTCGAAATGTTGTAATCCTGTTCCAGGAGATGAAATTTCCGGTTTCATTACGAAAGGGCGCGGTGTTTCCGTGCACCGCAAAGATTGTCCGAATGTGAGCGCAGGAGAAGACGATCCAAACCGGCTCATCGAAGTAGAATGGGCATTAGGTCCTTCGGAGCAACGAAAAGAGTTCCAAGTGGATATTGAAATTTCTGCATTCGATCGGCAAGGCTTGTTAAATGAAGTGATGATGGTCGTGGCGGAAACGAAAACCCAAATTGCTGCGGTCAATGGTCGGACAGACCGTGAGCATATCGCCAGAATTAACATGACAATCAAAATCACAAATATTACGCACTTGTTTAGAATCGTTGATCGGATCAAGCAAATACCAGATATTTACTCCGTGGAACGAGTCATTAACTAAGAGGTGGGATTTGTCAGTGAAAATTGTACTACAACGCTCCGGCCCGGCTTCTGTCCGGGTGGATGGAGAAGTGAAGGGATCTATTGAAAAAGGATATGTTCTTCTCGTTGGATTGACCCATTCGGATACTGTGGAAGATGTGAAGTACGTCGCCCAAAAAGTAGCAAATTTACGGTTGTGGGAAGATGCCGAAGGGAAAATGAACCATTCCATTTTGGAAGCGGGCGGTGCGATCCTTTCTGTATCCCAGTTCACATTATATGGGGATACAAAAAAAGGAAGACGTCCTAGTTTCATTGACGCTGCACGACCGGAGCAAGCGAAACAGCTTTGGGAAGACTTCAATGGACAACTTGAACAACAGGGGCTACATGTCGAAACAGGCGAGTTCGGTGCGATGATGGACGTGGAACTTGTCAACGATGGTCCTGTTACAATCATAATAGATTCTAAGCAATAAGTAAGGCCCAATAAGAAAGAAGGCTGTTTCCAGCGATGTGCAGACGCACGAATTGGAAACAGCCTTCTTTTAATCTAGTGAATCGTTAAAGTATTGTAAAAGCCCATTATAAATCCCATGTGTTGCTTGTTCACGGAAACGTTCCGTTGTCACGATTCTTTCTTCCAACGGATTCGACAAAAAGCCAAGCTCCAGCAAAATGGCATTTTGTCTATTTTCCCGTAAGACGAAATAATCAGCTGGTTGTGCTCCTCGATTACGGATGGAAAGCGCAGCACCGAGTCCGCGGTTCACCGCATCCGCAAGGGCTTGATGGCTATGGTGCGTATAGTAAGTTGTAAAGCCAGAAACGGACGGGTCGATCGTCGCGTCATAATGTATACTGATGAAAGCATCAGCAGTATATTGATGACTGACGGCAACTCGTTTCCGAAGTGTTACATACTCGTCCGATTCCCGGGTGAGATGAACGGTTGCGCCGGCCGCTTTCAACTTGGAGGCGAGCAGCTCAGATGTTAATAAAGTGATATTTTTCTCATCTGTCCCACGTTTACCTGTCGTTCCACGGTCATTGCCACCATGCCCTGGATCGATGACGACTGTCACGCCTTGAAGTGTGCCTGGCACCCGCGCTTTTTTCGGTTCGCTCTTTTCGCGCATAGGCTCGGTTCCGTCAGTGGACACGACCCATTTGGCGACGAAAGCCGTTGCGCCTGTTGATAATGTCACTTCGTACCAATCTCCAGCTTCTTTGATGATAGCGAATTGTTCTCCTGCATTCGCGCGATGTACGACTTGCGAGGAGGTCGTCGCCGCTTCACGAATATTCGTGCCGTCTGAAAGGACGGTGACTTGTTTCGCTGAAGGGTTTTCTTGAGAAGAGCCGGATGCGGCGTTCAAGTTACCGTGAAAAGCATAGACCCAGCCAACTTGTCCTCCTGTCAACGAAATCTGAACCCAGTTACCGTTCGTTTTCAGCACTGTGTATGTTTCGTTTTTATGTATCAGTTCGATTCGTTTGGAAGATAAGTCTGCTTCTTTCCGCACGTTCAGCGCATCGACTGCTACTGTGAATGTTTCTGCACCCGTTTCCTCTTTACTTGCGTTGCCCACATCGGTCTCGGCAACTTCAGCGATATAATCCTCGTGGACCCAGCCGCTGACACCTTTGAAGGAAACCCGAATCCAATCGTCTTTCTGATCTGTCATTACGGCTTCATCTCCCGCACTCATCCGCGCAAGGATAGCAGAGCCGATCGAAGGTTCTGCCCGGACATTTAAACTGTTGACTTGTGAAACGATCATCGATGCATGTGCAGTACCTTCACGCTTCTTTGCCGTAAGCCACTGAGCGACCCAACCGGTTTTATTGCCGGATTGGACTTGCAACCAGTCACCAGAAGAAGATAGTACAGTCACTTGATCGCCTCTTTTCAAAGAATCGATCACTTCATATGTAAGACCGGGGCCGGAGCGCATATTGAGTACGTTCGTGTCGACGGTAACAACTGTCGCTTCCGCATATGTCGATTGACCTCCTATAAGTGTGAATACAAGGAGGAAAGCGATGGCAACCTTTGCCAATCTTTCCATTAAATCATCTCCTTTCAAAACTAGTATAAGAGAAATTTGAACAAAAAACTACAATTTCTGCAAAATGGTTGACAAGGTCTATGATAATTATTAAGCTAAGGATTAATTGACTATTATCTTCAATGGGTGTTTAAACTACTGCTGAACGAAGATAAAGTTTCCGGCGGATGTCACAGATTTTGATAGGAATCAATCGAGCAAGCCCGATCCCCAATCTGGACGCCATTACGCCGAGGGTAATTGATATATCATCGCCGTGGACATGGCAAGTAATCGCAAAACAGCCTGGTTAGAGAGGGATGGACGTGGCTGAAATCCATCCTGCAGACGATTGCGTTGAAAAACACCATCGAGGCTTCATATCGAACGATTAAATTCAGTAGATATGGACGGAACCGACCGTTATTCGGAGGAAGAGTGGGCATATGTATGCCAATTAGGGTGGAACCGCGGAAGCTATATAGGCTCTCGTCCCTTGCGAATGCAAGGGATGGGGGTCTTTTTTTATGGTCACACTTAAAGAGAGACGGTTCCGGTCCCGATAAAGAGAAAAATGAATTTTTATACAAAGAAAGGAGCATTTATATGAAATTCAAAGTGCCAAGGGGAACACAGGATATTCTACCTTCTGAAACGTCGAAATGGCAAAAAGTCGAACGAATCATACAGGAAGTATGCGATGTTTATCGGTACAAAGAAATACGGACACCTATGTTTGAACAAACAGAACTGTTTCAACGGACGGTCGGAGATACGACAGATATTGTCCAGAAAGAAATGTACACATTTACAGATAAAGGGAATCGTTCTATGACATTGCGACCGGAAGGAACAGCGGCTGTTGTCCGGTCATTCGTTGAGCACAAAATGTTCGGCTATCCAGAACAACCGATCAAACTTTTTTACATAGGACCCATGTTTCGCTATGAACGTCAACAAGCAGGAAGGTATCGGCAATTTGTCCAGTTCGGCGTGGAAGCAATCGGCAGTAACGATCCAGCAATCGATGCCGAAGTTATTGCCTTGGCGATGGACGTCTATCGACGTGCGGGGCTAAAACAATTGAAGCTCGTCATCAACTCGCTCGGCGATACGGAATGTCGCAATGCGCATAAAGAAGCGCTTATTGCTCACTTCAATCCACAGATCGACGAGTTTTGTTCAGATTGTAAAGCAAGACTGGAAAAGAATCCGCTTCGTATATTGGATTGTAAAGTGGACAGCGAACACCCACTTATTGCGTCAGCACCGTCCCTTGCTGATTATTTAAATGAAGCATCGACCGCTTATTTCAAAGCGGTGACGAGCTATCTCGACGACGCAGGAATCGCATATGAAGTGGATGCAAACCTTGTTCGGGGACTCGATTACTACAACCATACGGCATTTGAAATTATGAGCACGGCTGACGGTTTCGGCGCGATTACGACATTATGTGGTGGAGGTAGATACAACGGCCTCGCTGAAGAAATCGGTGGTCCATCAGCGCCGGGCATCGGATTTGCGATGAGTATCGAACGTCTCCTTCTGGCGATGGAAGCGGAAGGGAAAGCATTTGAAGAAGATCCAGGTTTGGACGTATACGTCGTGACGCTCGGAGAGGATGCCAAACGTGTAGGCGTCAAACTGCTCGGTGATCTGAGAACGGCAGGGATTCGCGCTGACATGGACTATACAGATCGGAAAATGAAAGGACAAATGAAATCAGCCGACCGCTTACAAGCACGGACAGTCGTCGTGCTCGGCGAGGACGAAGTGGCGGAGAACGTTGCGATGCTTCGGAATATGTCGGATCGCTCACAAGAAAAAGTGCCGATGGCCGACTTGATCGAGCGGATTCAAGAACAAGTAAAATAAAGAATTTTATTTCATGTTG
>CAOKMT010000063.1 GCA_948469885.1 uncultured Sporosarcina sp.
GTGTTGGACTTTCAAATCCAAGTTTTTGGATTGCTTCTTTTAAAAATGGTTTTAATTGATAATCTGTGAATTTCGACATCATAATGCCTCCCTACTTATTGTTTATTGTACCATGATTTTGTGCCGCCGTATGTCTTTTTCGCATAGGATACGATATGTTCATTTATTCTGATTTAATGAAAGGAGTTTTTTAACTTGAGATACGAATCATTTTACCCATTCGCTCAACATCCTACCCCATCTGCGAGACCGCAAAACTTTAATCGCTCAACTTTTATGCCGCCGATGCAAATTGGATCTCAAAATATGAATGCGAACCAACAATTTGAGTCATTTCCCAATCATATAGCAGATTCTTCCGGAGGGCAACAAGGACCATCCAAATTCGACAGTTATATGCAAACGGCAGATCGTTTTTTAACGACAGCTCAACAATTTGCACCACTTGTTCAGCAGTTTGCACCAATGATTAGTAATTTACCTGCAATGTGGCGCTTATATAAAGGTTTCCAATCTATGCCAAATCAAAATACACCGACACCGAAAAATCAACCACAAACTGCGCCACGACAAGCACAAGCACAGGCACCAATTACTGAACCATGTCCTTCGGTTCCAAGAATTTTCCAGCCGCCTAGCCCTTAACTTCGAAAACCTATCTAACTCCGCTATAATAGAATGTAGAATCCTATTAGAGGAGTGAATTGAATGAAAGTAAAGAAGATTACCCCGAGAGGTTATTGTTATGGGGTTGTCGATGCAATGATCATCGCAAGGAATGCGGCACTCGACAAAACATTGCCGAGACCCATCTATATATTGGGAATGATCGTCCACAATAAACATGTGACAGACGCATTCGAAGAAGACGGCATCATTACATTGGACGGGAAAGATCGTTTAGATATTTTGAGAAAAGTTGACAAAGGGACTGTCATTTTCACGGCCCATGGCGTTTCGCCCGAAGTCAGGGAGCTGACGCGGAAAAAAGGACTTGTTTCTATTGACGCTACGTGCCCAGACGTCACTGTGACCCATGATTTAATCGGTGAAAAAGTGGCAGAAGGATACGAGATTGTTTATATCGGCAAAAGATATCATCCAGAACCGGAAGGCGCAATCGGTGTTGCACCTGACAAAGTGCATCTGATCGAAACACTTGAAGACATTGAAAAGCTGAATGTGCATAGCGAAAAATTGCTTGTCACAAATCAAACGACAATGAGCCAGTGGGATGTTGCTCACCTGATGGAAGCGCTCCAAGAAAAGTATCCGCATATTGAAGCCCAACAAGAAATTTGCCTGGCGACACAAGTTCGACAAGAAGCTGTTGCGGAACAAGCTGGTAATGCAGAATTACTCATCGTTGTCGGAGATCCGCTCAGCAACAACTCAAATCGCCTTACACAAGTTTCTGTTGAAATCGCCAATACGCCATCTTATAGAATTTCGGACGTATCCGAAATTGATGTGAAATGGTTGGACGGCATTGAAACCGTCGCTGTGACAGCAGGTGCTTCTACACCAACACCTGTCGTTCGGGAAGTCATCGCTTTTCTTGAAAAATATGATCCCGAAGACCCGGCAACACATCACCCTGAAAAGAAATTCTCGCTTCAAAAGATTTTACCGAGAATTAAAAACCCGACACCCGTCGAACGTATCGAACCATACGTATAATTTGATTCAGCTAAAGTCCCCCACTTCTGAAAGTGACGGGATGAATGTAAATGTAGCTAATTTAGAGTTTTTTTAAATTACGCCGAACTGTAATTTATGAATGAATCGAACCGGTCTCTTTTTCCAAGAGACCGGTTCTTTTTTCTAGCAATTCAATATCTTACTAGTTCAGAGAAAACCATCCAGTGGCAATCCTTCTAAGGTGTAGGCGAAATAATCTTGCTGAAAACCTAACCCCTTGACAGGAGACGCCCTAAGCGCTGAAACGAAACTAACTCCACTCATTTTCACCTAAATTGAAACGGTTCTGTTATCACTTCCGACTCAATGAATGAGACTGCAAAGCGCGCTTTCGCACACGCATCTTCCATATACTGTGCAACTCCTCCAATCATTATCTTCTCAATATTATGCCCAGGGTCGACAACCGCTAACCCAATCGCCTCTGCATCGTGGGCCACATGGTAATACAAATCACCCGTTACGTACACATCTGCCCCACTCCGCTTTGCTGCATGAATATATTTATTGCCGTCGCCTCCTAAAACAGCGACTTTACGGATTGGCTTTGTCGGGTCGCCAACAACACGGACAGCCGGTACATCGAACACTTTTTTGACATGATCCGTAAATTGGTCAAGCGTCATAGGATCCTTAAGTTTCCCGACTCGGCCTAGACCGAATTCATTCGTCCGCTGGTCAAGCATGATCATGTCATAAGCCACCTCTTCGTATGGGTGGGCGGCAAACATCGCCTTTAACACTTGATCTCTTAAAAGGTCCGGAACGATGACTTCGATTTTCTCCTCTTCCACTTCTTCCTGTTGGTCGATTTGTCCGATATATGGATTGGCGCCGTCTGCTGGCGTGAACCGCCCCGTACCCGTCGAAGTAAAACTGCAACCATTATAATCCCCAATGGCGCCTGCCCCCGATTCTTTGAACGCATGGCGCATTTCATTGGCATGCGTCGTCGGACAAAATACGACTAGTTTATAAAGGGCTTCCGAATACGTCGATACCATGACAGCTGTATCTGTCAGTTCGAGACGGTTAGCAAGCATATCATTCACACCACCTGGCGTCACATCCAAGTTCGTATGGGCAGCATATACCGAAATATCGTGTTTAATACACTTTTCGATCATCTGTCCTTGTGGCGAATCGGTCATAATATTCTTAAGCGGTCTGAAAATCGGCGGATGATGGGCAATAATCAAATTGGCACCTTTTTCAATTGCTTCATCAATCACCGCTTCATTCACATCTAGTGTTACAAGCACCTTAGCAACCGATCGATTCAATTGACCGATATGTAGGCCAACCGGGTCACCCTCCATCGCATAGCGCTTCGGTGACCACTTTTCAAACAATGCGATGATTTCATGTCCATTTACTTTTTTCACTTTCCCAACACCTTTCCGACAAGATGAATCACACGCATTAACTGTTCTTTCTTCTCCAACACAGCGGGCGTTTTTTCCGCTTTGTCCATCGAAAGCACAATTTGATGCCATTCAGCGATCTCATTTGTCCACTTTTCTTGGAATATATCACTTTTCTCAGCAAGCAAAAAAGGGCCGACTAATAATTCCAGTTCATCGTACGTGGCAATTCCTCTTTCCAACACGAGCACTTCATAGATTTTCTTGTCTTCTTTCAAAATGCGTTCCTGTCGCAATTCCCACCCGTTTGCAACTGCCCACTCGCGGATACTTTTCGCGTGAATATTCGGCTGGGCGATTATCCGCTTGACAGTATGGAGCCGATCTTTTCCATTTTCCAATATAGAAGCGATCAATGGCCCGCCCATCCCCGCAATCGTCACCGTATCAACGCCATCCTGTTCTTCAATCGCAGATAATCCATCCGCAAGACGAACCGTTACAGCGTTTGCCACGCCTTCTTTCTGTACATTGCGCAACGCCGACTCATATGGACCTGCCACAACTTCCCCAGCAATCGCTTTACGCACAATGCCTTTTTTGACAAGGTATGTCGGTAAATAAGCATGATCGCTTCCAATGTCGGCGACAACCGCTTCCCGTTCTACAAACGAAGCGACAACCGACAATCTTTCCGATAACCGGACTGCATCCAAAAACATCCCAGCCTTTCCATTTTTATTAGGTAAAATCACAGCTTATCACCATAAGAAAAAGCCGCTGTCAACAATATTTGCTGACAGACGGCTTTTCCATATCTAAATTATTCAAGTGATAAAATGTAGTCTGCCATTTCATCAAGTTCTGTCGGGTTCGTAATAAGCCCGCCTGGCATACCGCCATCAGTACCATTTTTTATGATTTCCACAAGTTCGTCATGCGATAAATCAGTTCCTGCCAATGCAGGGCCTCCGCCACCTTCAAGATTGCCTCCGTGACAGCTTACACATTTACCTTGCGCAACTTCAGCAGGATCGAATTCTGCTACATCTTCAACTTCTTCAGTTTCTCCATTTGCATCCTTAGCGATTTCTTCTTTTTGCTCAAGCCCATAAAGAGACATGAAGAAAATAAGACCAATTCCAAGCGCGAAAATCAGGATAAAAGGAACTATAGGATTTCTACTCATCGAATTACCCTCCTTCTTCAAGAACTATTCTGTAATTAGATACAGTACACAATTAATATTGTACTGTATCTACTAGAAAACTGAAAGCGATTTACAGAATTTCTTCTCTCTTTGTGTCATTTTCGACAAAAAGTTCACAATCAGCAACCGATCAGTCTTGCAATGACCATTCGTTGCACTTCAGAAGTCCCTTCGCCAATTTCAAGGAGCTTCGCATCACGCATATAGCGCTCCACTTCATATGGTTTCATATAGCCATAGCCGCCGTGTATTTGGATCGCCTCATTGGCAATTTCCATCGCGATTTCGGATGCATACAACTTACACATCGATGCTTCCTTCGTAAACGGACGTCCCTGATCTTTCAACCAAGCCGCCTTATAGACCATATTTCGTGCGAGTTCAATTTTCATCGCCATATCGGCCAATTTGAATTGAGTAATTTGAAATTCGGAAAGCGTTTTACCGAACTGTTTTCGTTCTTTCGAATAGCTTAACGCGCGTTCAAATGCCGCTTGTGCAATACCGACCGCCATGGCACCGATTCCAATCCGTCCACCGTCCAACGTGACGAGAAATTGTTGAAAACCGTTTCCACGCTGACCGAGTAGGTTCTCTTTCGGCACACGAACATTGTCGAAGACGAGTTCTGTCGTGTTCGAAGCGTGAAGCCCCATTTTTTCATATTGATCGATAACTGTGAGACCTTCCGCATCTGTCGGCACGATAATCGCACTAATTTCTTTTTCTCCGTTTTTGACATTGGTGATCGCTGTAATGGCAAGATGTTTGGCGTAGCTTGCATTCGTGATATATACTTTGGAACCGTTGATGACAAATTCATCCCCATCTTCAACGGCTGTCGTTTGCGTCCCTCCCGCATCGGACCCCGCATTCGGTTCTGTAAGTCCGAATGCCCCCAAGGAATCCCCTTCACAAATCGGCGTCAAGTATTTCTTTTTTTGCGCCTCAGTGCCAAATAAATGGAGCGGCGCTCCCCCGAGTGAGATATGAGCGGAATAAGTGATTCCCGTCGAGGCACACGCGCGGCTCAACTCTTCCGTCACAATCGCAAAACTGATCGTATCCGCTTCTCCACCTCCGTACTGAGCGGGAAAAGGCAAACCCATCATCCCCATTTTCGACAACTGTGTAAAAATCTTCACTGGAAATTCTTTTGTACGATCCCGATCGATTGCCCCAGGCGCCACTTCTTCATCCGCAAATTTACGAATCATCTTTTGAATCATCTTTTGCTCGGCTGTTAAATCGAAATCCAATATGCTCATCCCCTTTGTTGTGAACATTTATATATCAATTATACCGAATTTTAAAAGAGATTCACACAAAAATACGAAATATTCATTTTATTCAAAACCGAGCAAAAATAAAAACAACGATAAGAAGTATGCCGAGCATTCCTGACAAAGTAAAGGAGAGCAGTTTCACCAAACTACCAGCAATGATCCAAAGTACACAGTTCACTAAAAGGAGCCCAATGAGCACAATCGAATTTCCTATGAACAAAAGAAGCCATAGTTTGAAAGTTACCGCCAGCAGCAAAAATGCACATAATATGTATAAAAAAGAATTTACATCACCGTTTACCACTGTACGACGGATCGTGTATGTAGAAATCACACAAAACAAGAGAACCGTTAAACTAAGCGTAATCGTTGAATAATCCTGTAAAAAAAACAAGCTGCCAATGACGCCGGCCACCAGTAACGAAAGTCCGATCATCAGCAAATTTCGATTCTTTTTCTCTTGGTGGAGCACTGATGTCCTAGATTGTTCCCTTACTTCTTCCGTCACCTCCCCTTCCGAATAAAGCGTAATTAAAAAATCACAATAATGAGCCGGTAATAGATTATTGCGCCTCCAATATTTAATCTCGGAGATAATCATTTTTTTCCGTTCACTCTTCATATTTCCGTTCTCCTTCGTTCCACGAATCAAAATCAATTTGGCTTCGACGTATTTGCTTCTAGATTTCTTCAATCTTGAGTTCTGCACGCCGCTAGTCATACAGTCATTGCGCATCGAACAGCGAAGCGTTCGATTCGCCGTATTTCTGTGCTCTTTATAGAAATAAGTTAAAAAAGCACCGGCAATAGACTGCCGATGCATTAGGTATCATTCTAAGAAATCTTTCAATCGTTTACTGCGTGATGGATGTCTTAATTTACGTAGTGCTTTCGCTTCAATTTGACGAATTCGTTCACGTGTTACACCGAACACTCGGCCTACTTCTTCCAACGTTCGCGTTCGACCATCGTCAAGCCCAAAACGTAGACGGAGGACATTTTCTTCCCGATCCGTTAACGTATCCAACACGTCTTCCAGTTGCTCCTTCAACAGTTCGTATGCAGCATGATCGGATGGGGACTGTGCTTCGGAGTCTTCGATAAAGTCACCGAGATGTGAATCATCTTCTTCACCAATCGGCGTTTCCAAAGAAACTGGTTCTTGGGAAATTTTCAAGATTTCACGTACTCTTTCCGCACTCAGCTCCATCTCTTCACCGATCTCTTCAGGTGAAGGCTCCCGACCTAAATCTTGTAGTAATTGCCGTTGCACGCGGATAAGCTTATTGATCGTTTCGACCATATGGACAGGAATCCGAATTGTCCGCGCTTGGTCTGCAATTGCTCGCGTAATCGCTTGGCGAATCCACCACGTCGCATAGGTACTGAATTTAAAGCCTTTCGTATGGTCGAATTTTTCGACCGCTTTAATGAGTCCCATATTCCCTTCTTGGATAAGGTCGAGGAAAAGCATTCCACGTCCGACGTAGCGTTTGGCGATACTGACAACAAGACGTAAGTTTGCCTCTGCCAGTTCTTTACTCGCTTCTTCGTCCCCTTCCAAAATCCGTTTGGCCAGCGCGACTTCTTCGTCACCTGTTAACAGGTCAACACGACCGATTTCTTTCAGATACATGCGGACAGGATCATTGATTTTTACGCCGGGCGGCACACTTAGATCATTCAAATCCAGCTTGGAATCGTCCAGTTCATCTTTAGCAGATGCCTCTTCAGCTTCTTCTTTTTCCTCCTCGGATTTACGGTCCATTTCAACACCTTGTGCTTCAAGCAAATCGAGGAATTCTTCAAACTGCTCCGGTTCGATTTCGTATGGAGAAAGCTTTTCGGTCACTTCATCGAGTGTTAATTCACCTGTTTTCTTTCCCGTTTCCAATAGTTGTGCTTTTACTTCTTTAATTGTCAATTCTTCTTTCATTCCTGCAGATAATTCTTTTTTCGTCATCTTATCCGCTCCTCCTCCTTACACCGGATCATGGCTATAGCGCCATCAATGATTTTCGAAGCTGTATAATATCCCTGGCCAGCTCCAATGCCCGGGCATGATCATTCATCTTTTCCGCTTCTTTTGATTCGTGTATCTTATTTTGGATCGTTAACCCAATCCGATATCTTTCCAAATGGGCAATGCAGTCTTCGATTTCTCTTTCTGCATATTCGGGATCCCGCTCCATCATCGCTGCGTCAAGGACTATTTTTCGAAGTTCCCGGTCTTCCAACGTCTCAGCAAATCTGTGGAAATCAGGTGTCCCATATTGCTCATAAAATCCTGCGAGACGAACATATATCGCGACATAATCATCCCGTACGAAAACTTCACGTTTTTCTTCTTGGAAACGGTCAAATAGTGAACCGTCATTCACTAAGTGACATAGCAAAAGGCGCTCCGCACGATCGATCTCCAACTTTTCCCGCTGCGGAATCGCCGGCATGGCCATCCGCTCACCCTCCCGTGATGGCTCGTTCTTCACTTGTCGTGCTTGGTTGCCTGCGATCTTCATAAACTGTTGCTGAATGGCCTCTACCGACACATTCGTTTCTTCGGACAGCTGTCGAATGTACAAATCTCTTTCGACAGGTGATGTCCGTGGCGCAAGTTCTTCAAGCACTTCGTGGATAAACTGCAACACATCGTTTTCATAGGATAGGTTTTTCGAGCGCTTAGCATACGCCATGATAAATGACATATATGAGTGCGGGTTGCCGATGACCTTGTCTCGGAATGCTTCTCCGCCATACTTTGCGATGTAATCATCAGGATCCATCGCGGCAGGCAACAATGCGACTTGAATATCGATTCCTTTCCCGACAGCCATCGTTGCAAACCGTTTGGCGGCTTCCCATCCCGCATCATCGCCGTCACAGCAAATGACTACTTCCTTCGCAAGTCTTTTCAATTTTATAAGATGCGCATCTGACAATGATGTACCCATGACTGCGACACCGTTGGATACATCCACTCGATCCGCCGAAATTGTATCCATAAAACCTTCAAACAGTATTACTTTACCCGTTTTCCGCACGTTAAGACGTGCATTATGCAAATTGTATAATAGTTGGCTCTTTTCGAATATCGGCGTTTCAGGACTGTTGAGGTATTTTGCTTCCTCTTTTCCACCAGATAATATCCTTCCGGAAAAAGCGACAATTCGACCATGATCATCATGTAACGGGAACATGATACGTCCACGGAATCGATCGAAGTAACCGGTCCCATCTTTTTTCATAATACAGAGACCTGCTTTTTCCATTTCCGACATGTCAAAATTTTTCCGTTTCAGTAAATCCGATAAGGCGCCATAATCATCAAGCGACCATCCGATTCCATATTTTTCGATAAACTCCCTCGTAAATCCTCTTTTTTCAAGATATCGTAAAGCGTCTTCCCCTTCTACTGTATTTAACAGTAGGTGACTATAGAAGTTTGCCGCTAACTCATGGGCTTCAAACATATGCGGAAATTTCCCATCCCGTCCAGGGGGATTTGTACTTGTATGCAAGCCTGCTTCTATTTCGGTTCCTGTCCGAGAAGCGAGTTTTATGACCGCATCGGGAAACGGACTGTTTTCGATATCCATGACAAAAGTGATGGCATTCCCACTAGCTCCACATCCGAAGCAATGGAAAAGCTGTTTATCTTCCGAGACGGAAAAAGAAGGAGAATTTTCACCGTGAAAAGGACAAAGGCCAAACCAATTTTTACCTCTTTTCGTCAGTTGGACGTACTCGCCGATCAGATCTACAATATCTGTCTTCGTACGAACTTCTTCAATAATCGCCTCCGGAATTCTTGTCATCCAATCTATCACCTTTCCTCTGTATTACTTAGATTCGAGATAATTACCGAAAACCCTTCTTTATTCGACAAAAAGATTCAATTTTATACCGAAACTTTTATAATACACTAGTTTGAAAGCTTTTACGACTAATTTACTACTTGAATGTTCAACTTTTCGGCGCTAACTGGAAAGTGCCTCCGTTGAATCGTATATAGACATTCAACTTCAATATACAGATAAAGTATTGACAGCCGTAAAAGAAGAACCTGTCCTGTTACGGAAGGTCCTTCTTATCTAATGTTTATTATTTGTTAATTGAACCTAAAATAACATTGGCAGTTTCTTCCACAGCGCGATTTGTGACATCAATCACTTTACATCCAATTTTATCGGTCACTTTTTGAAAATGTTCAATCTCTTCTTCAATCCGATCTAGCCGTGCGTAATTCGCATCGTCCTTCAACCCAAGCACGATGAGTCGTTCTTTCCTGATCGTGTTTAACTTTTCCGGAGAAATCGTCAGTGCGAAGCATTTGGCCGGATCAATATTAAATAATTCTTCCGGTGGCTCAACTTCAGGTACGAGCGGCACATTCGCTACATTGTACCGTTTATGGGCCAAGTATTGAGATAAAGGTGTTTTAGAGGTTCTTGAAACGCCTATAAGTACAATATCCGCTTTCAAAATCCCCCGCGGATCACGTCCATCATCATATTTTACAGCAAATTCAATCGCTTCGATTTTTTTGAAATAATCATCATCTAGCTTTCGTACAAGTCCGGGTTCTTCCATCGGTTCTTCGTCCAACTCTTTCCCTAATTGATCGACGACGGGGCCGAGAAGATCTATGCATGGAATGTTTTTATCTCGACATTCATCTTTTAATCTCGTCCGCATTGCACTTTTCACTAATGTATAAATGATGACTGCTTGCTGTTGTTGTGCCAAAAAGGCAATTTCTTTCAATTGTGTTTCGTCTTCGATATGTGAAAATCGCTTCAATAAAACTGTTTCGAGTCCTTGCCCATATTGGCTTGCTGCTGCCTTCGCAACAAGTTCGGCCGTTTCTCCAACAGAGTCGGAAACGATGAACAATGTTAACTTCTTCATAGTATCCCCCTCATAATTCATGGTCATCCGCAAGCGAAAGAAAAGCCGCGGTGATATTTGTTTTCGTGATCCGGCCCACGACTTCAAGCCCTTCTCCTTTGTCATTGACGACAGGAAGGGAGTCGATCTGCTTGTCCATCATTTTTTGGGCTGCTTCAATTAATGTGTCTTGCTTTGTGCAATGAGTAATATTCGGCATTCTCGTCATAATTACATGAACCGGTATTTTATCAATCTCGTTATTTCCCAGTGTCGTTCTTAGTAAATCTTTGCGCGATAACACGCCTGTCAAATACGAAGATTGATCGACGACGAACAACGACCCGACGTCTTCCAGAAACATATGACAAATTGCATCATAGACGGAAAGATGCTCCGCGACAACGACTGGAATCGACTGGAAATCTCCAACTTTCATAGCATTCATATTATCCGTGACGGATTGTACCGGTTTTTTTCCAGAATAAAAATAGCCGACACGCGGTCTTGCGTCTAGGTAACCGGCCATTGTCAATATAGCAAGATCGGGGCGAATCGTCGCTCGGACAAGATTGAGTCGCACCGCGATTTGCTCACCGGTGATTGGTCCGTTTTCTTTGACGATTTCAAGAATATCCATCTGGCGCCTATTCAGTTCCATATGTCACCGCCTTAAGCGTTAGTTCTGTTACATCCATTTCCTCAACCACTTCTTTCTACTTGCCCATTATATACGAAACGGTCGGCTATTGCGAAGAAATCGGAACTATGCTACACTATTTGTTGAAGCGAATAGGCGTTGATGGGGTTATAAGTAATGTCATCAAAAAGCGAGCGGGGAGAGTGAAAGCCCGCAACGACATGAAACGGCATCCTGGAGCTATGTATTTTTTAAAGTGGGTTGTCTTTTTCAGACAGCCAAACGAGGTGGAACCGCGGGTCATCATGCACTCGTCCTCGGACATTTTCTAATGTCCGGAGACGGGTGCTTATTTTATTTGGAAAGGATTGTTATGCAGATGGAGAAAATTGTTAATTTAGCAAAACAGCGAGGATTTGTTTTTCCAGGTTCTGATATTTACGGAGGGTTAGCGAACACATGGGATTATGGTCCACTTGGGATCGAACTGAAAAACAACCTTAAAAAAGCTTGGTGGCAAAAGTTTGTACAGGAATCGCCTTATAACGTCGGATTAGATGCAGCGATTCTGATGAACCCGAAAGTTTGGGAAGCTTCAGGCCATACGAGCAACTTCAAAGATCCACTGATCGACTGTAAAAAATGTAAATCACGCCATCGCGTGGACAAATTGATCGAAGAAGCTTTGGAAGCAAAAGACATCGAGATTATCGTTGACGGACTTCCATTCGAAGAGATGTTAGCGCTCATTAAAGAGCATGATATCAACTGTCCGACATGTGGCGCGCAAGACTATACAGACATTCGTCAATTCAATTTAATGTTTAAAACATCCCAAGGTGTGACGGACTCTTCTTCGAACGACATTTTCTTGCGTCCTGAAACCGCACAAGGCATTTTCGTCAACTTCAAAAACGTTCAACGTTCCATGAGAAAAAGAATGCCTTTCGGAATTGCACAAATCGGAAAAAGTTTCCGGAATGAAATCACACCAGGTAACTTTACATTCCGTACGCGTGAATTCGAACAAATGGAGCTAGAGTTTTTCTGTAAACCAGGTGAAGATAACGAGTGGTACGAATACTGGCGCGATTTCTCTAAAAACTGGTTGTTGAGTCTTGGAATGACTGAAGAGAATATTCGCCTACGTGACCATACGGAAGACGAACTGTCTCACTACTCCAAAGGAACCGTCGATATCGAATATAAATTCCCATTCGGTTGGGGCGAGCTCTGGGGCATTGCCAACCGTACAGACTTTGACTTGAAACGCCATATGGAATTTTCGGGTGAAGATTTCCATTATCAAGATCCGGTCACAAATGAAAAATTCGTTCCGTATTGTATCGAACCGTCTCTCGGGGCTGACCGTGTGACACTTGCATACTTAACAGATGCTTATACAGAAGAACAGCTTGAAGGTGATGACAAACGTACAGTACTTCGTTTCCACCCTGCACTCGCTCCTGTTAAAGCGGCAGTTCTACCGTTATCGAAAAAACTTTCGGAAAGCGCTGATAAAGTGTATGCTGAACTTCGCAAACATTTCGTTGTTCAATATGATGACTCTCAATCGATCGGTAGAAGATACCGTCGTCAAGATGAAATCGGGACACCTTTCTGTATCACGTATGACTTCGACTCGGAAGAAGACAACCAAGTGACAGTAAGACACCGGGATTCAATGGAACAAGTACGGATGCCGATTGCCGAAGTGAAAGATTACATCGCCAAACATCTTGAATTTTAATCAACAACCGTTGGATTGAACTAACGTTCCGGCGTACTATCCATACACATAAACAAAAAAGCGACATTTCGTTCAAATCTGAACGAAATTTCGCTTTTCTTTCATATTCTTTTACATTTCCTTTTTTATTCAGATGAGCATTCATTTGAGCGCCACCACGAATATAACGACAGATATATTCACGCAAAGATCATTGAAATACATAAATCCAACTTTTCATTGTTCGATTGACTATTTGCTTTTATTCTCCGGTTTTTCTTTTTTCGGCAGTAGCGCTGGTGTTTTTTCAAGCTGATCCAAAAAAGTTCTTGCTTTCAATCGGATACCGACCTGTTCGTCATAAATGGTGCGGACAAGTTTTTTCATGAAAGCTTTCGTTTCT
>CAOKMT010000064.1 GCA_948469885.1 uncultured Sporosarcina sp.
ATCCGAATACGCTTGGTCTTTTCGAAGAACGCATTTTGGAAATGGCAGAAATCGTACACGGGGTTGGTGGGAAACTGTATTACGATGGGGCGAATTTAAATGCGGTCATGGCCAAGGCGCGTCCGGGCGATATGGGTTTTGATGCGGTTCATTTGAACTTGCATAAAACGTTCACAGGGCCGCATGGCGGCGGGGGACCGGGTTCAGGTCCCGTAGGGGTTCACCGAGATCTTGCGCCGTTCTTACCGAAGCCTGTACTTGTAGAGCGGGAGGGGCACTATACTTTTGAAGGAGACCGCCCGCAAGCGATTGGACGTGTTAAACCCTTTTACGGGAACTTTGGCATTAATGTCCGAGCGTACACATATATCCGTTCCATGGGAGCGGATGGCTTGAAAGCGGCAACAGAAAATGCGGTATTGAACGCAAATTATATGATGCGTAAGCTTGAGCCTTATTTCGATTTACCTTATCCACGACATTGCAAGCATGAATTCGTTCTATCAGGACGTCGTCAGAAACAATTAGGCGTCCGAACGCTCGATATGGCCAAACGATTGCTCGATTTCGGTTACCATCCGCCAACGATCTATTTCCCGCTCAATGTGGAGGAAGGAATGATGATTGAACCGACTGAAACGGAATCGAAAGAAACGCTTGATGCATTTATCGATGCAATGATCCAAATTGCGAAGGAAGTCGAGGACGATCCTGAAATCGTCCAAAACGCCCCACATACGACAGTCGTTTCACGGCTTGATGAAACACAGGCGGCACGGAAACCGGTCTTGCGGTATATCAAGCAATAAAACGAAAAAAAGAAGGATAGATGAAGCAAGTCAACATTGCTCAATCTATCCTTTTTTCTTTATTTACTTTTTATTTTTCCTGTCCATTGACGGAAACCACCTTGAAGATGGTATAGTTTAGTGTAGCCTTTCTTTTTTAAAAAGAGTGCAGCCCGTCCACTTTTACCACTATGCTGGTCATACAAATAAACTGGCAAGTCCGGACGGATTTCTTTATGGCGTTGGCGGAATTGGGAGTACGGAATATTTCTTGCGCCAAGTATATGGCCGGCTTCAAACTCTTTCGGTTCACGTACATCGATGAGTTGAGCTTTTCGGTATCCTTTAATAAATTCCTCTTGCGTCAATGGCACGACGGCTTTTCGTAGACGGAGCATCGTCACAACCATATAGACGATGATGACGACAATCGCTCCTAAAATGACGTATAAGTAATCCACAACAACTTTCCCCTTTCTTTATTCTTATTCATTATACAGAGTAGGGTGGCACTTGTTCAATGGGGATGCTAAAATGAAATGCGGAATATGAGGAGGAATCCGGATGGGAAAAACAACTTGGCATTTTATTAATTCGGGGAAGTGTAGCGCAGCTTACAATATGGCGCTCGATGAAGCGCTGTTAGAATGGCATAGCAAAGGGGAAATTGGGCCGGTTCTTCGTTTTTACGAGTGGGAACCCGCCACCTTATCGATCGGTTATTTTCAAAGCGTCGAAAAAGAGATCGACATGGAACAAGTGGCGAAACTAGGTCTCGGCTTCGTCAGACGTCCTACGGGCGGAAGAGGCGTGTTACATGAACATGAACTTACATATAGCGTCATCGTCAGTGAATCGTACCCAGACATGCCTGAAACTGTGACGGAAGCATACCGTGTCATTTCGGGCGGACTGCTTGAGGGGTTCCGCCGACTAGGTCTTGA
This sequence comes from uncultured Sporosarcina sp., assembly GCA_948469885.1. Lineage (GTDB taxonomy): Bacteria > Bacillota > Bacilli > Bacillales_A > Planococcaceae > Sporosarcina. Next base: position 1,733 of record CAOKMT010000064.1, read on the forward strand.
TGCGCATTTTTCTGTTCCGCGTAGTGAGGGAGAAAGAAGCGGCTTGAAAAATCCAAAAAGCGGCGTTTGTTTCGATGCGCCGAGCTGGTATGAACTTGTCGTGGAAGGGAAGAAAGTGGCAGGCAGCGCGCAAACGAGACAAAAAGGTGTTATTTTGCAACACGGCGCTATTTTAACGAGTTTGGATGAAGATAAATTGGTCTCACTTTTCAAATTCCGCTCGGAAAAACTGCGTGAGCGTGTCCGGAAAAGTTTGCCGGATAAAGCGGTTGCGATCGACCGGTTGATGGATCGAGCTGTTACGATTGAAGAATGTGTGGATGCTTTTTCCATAGGATTTGAGCAGGCGTTAAATATTACACTTGAACCATTGACGTTAAGTGAAGAACAACTACAATACGTGAAAGAAATCGAGCGTCAGAAATATGCCAATGATGAGTGGACATTTAGGAAATAACCGTAGCACTTTGTATTTATTTTTTCACGTTAGTTCAGCGTGTTTAAGGCAATGTAGTCAGTTTTATAAAAAATGTCATAATGTATCCATTGAACAAGGTTTCGATATGTAGTAGATTGGGAATTGTGAATAACACAACATGTTGTGTTTAGTTGGAATATTTAATAGAAGGAGGATGCAAGAATGGTGATTGCTTCAAAGCATGGGGAACCGATTCTCGATAAAGCGCAACTGAACGCGGATATCGCAGAATTCCCGCAAGTGCATCCAATTACAGAAGATATGCACATCGAGCATAAAGGTGTATCACGACTTGTCATGATTGACAGATATTCATTCAAAGATACTGAAAAGAAAACATTGAAAATTGGTGACTTCGTTGTCCTAACGGTAAAAGAAGACCCGAAATTCCCGGCACGGGGACTCGGTTTCATCAAAGCGCTCGATATGGAGAAAGGACAAGCGGATATTTGGATCGAACAGGATTACCGCTCCGCCATCGACAATCCAGAAGAACAAGAAACAGGCATTGTTACAAGACCGATTGAGGTTTTGGAAAAGCCGTTGGAAGTATACTACGAACAAATTGCAAAGCGAAACGCCACAGGGCTGGCCGCTGTGGAAACGACCGAAGAGAAACGGAAAGAGTCATTCGAACGTTTTTACGCGCAATTATCCGAACTTAACTTCATCCCCGCAGGCCGGGTGTTATACGGTGCGGGCGCCGATACGGATGTAACATATTTCAACTGTTACGTCATGCCGTTCGTGGCGGACTCCCGTGAAGGGATTTCGGATCACCGCAAACAAGTGATGGAAATCATGAGCCGGGGAGGCGGGGTCGGGACGAACGGTTCTACCTTGCGTCCGCGTAACACGCTCGCACGCGGCGTCAACGGTAAATCATCCGGGTCTGTTTCATGGCTCGATGACATCGCCAAACTGACACATCTTGTGGAGCAAGGCGGATCCAGACGCGGGGCCCAAATGATTATGCTAGCGGACTGGCACCCTGACATTCTTGAATTTATCATTTCAAAAATGCAAAATCCGCGTATTCTTCGGTATTTGATCGAACATACGGAAGATGACATGATCAAAAAACTAGCGAATGAAAAATTGAACTTCAAACCGTTGACAGCGCAAGAAGATGCGATGTATCAAGGTATTTTGAATTATCGTCATATCCCAGGAATGGGTGGTTTCAACGAAGCGATTATGAAAGATGCCGAAACGAAATTGCGGGACGGCGGAACGTATACAGTCCACAATCCGGAATTCCTGACAGGCGCTAACATTTCTGTCACGTTGACGGATGATTTCATGAAAGCAGTCGAAGAAGACGCTAATTATGAACTGAGATTTCCGGCAGTCGAGAAATATTCGCCGGAAGAAATGGCAAACTATAACGAAAGATGGCATGAAATCGGAGATGTGCGCGAATGGGAACGCAAAGGTTTCGAAGTGCGTGTCTACCGTACGATCAAAGCACGTGCACTATGGGATCTTATCAACATTTGCGCAACGTATTCCGCAGAACCTGGAATATTTTTCATTGATAATGCGAATAAAGAAACAAACGCCAAAGCATACGGCCAGCAAGTCGTAGCAACAAACCCGTGTGGTGAAGTTCGCCTCACGTTAAAAATTGCGGGATGAAGCGGGGAAGCTGAGATGCCAATCCGAACCGAAGGCTGAAGCTAAAACTTCAGTCAGGGGCAACGCATACCTAGTGATCCTGTTTCCAATAGTTAGGAAATAGACTATAATCTAGGCAAGAGACCGCAACACTACACACAACTTTTTCTTTGAATAAAGGGGAAGAGAAAATTGAATAGAGGATATGCTGGATTTTATAAGGAGTATTATTTAAGAAGTTCTTATGAGTACGCCTATGCATTTTATCTAGATTATTTTTCTGTTCCTTGGAGCTATGAAGATCAAGTTTTTGAAATTGACGGAAAAAGTTACAAGCCTGATTTTTTCTTTTATGATCAAAATGGAAAACTCGAAAAAATAGTTGAAATAAAATCGCGGAACAAGGAAGCGAAAGAAAAGGCGGAAAAGCGATTATTGGCCATTGAAAAGCAATGTAAAATTCGAACTGAACTAATTTCATATGAAGAATTGAAGACCCTTTACAAAGAGATGCCCTTCTCATTGAATGCCGTTATTAATAAGTGGATTGATTCAGAAAAAACCACAATAAACAAAGCGATGGAAGGAATCTTGAATCCTCACTTTGGTTTAAAACATACTGAGGAATCCAAAAAGCTAATAGGGGAACATACCCAAAATTTGTGGAATAGTAATTCCGTGGCGAAAAAGCGGATGATTGAAGGATTACGTAAATCGGGTCTATCTCAAAAAGGAAAAATAAAAACACCTCGTGAAGCTAGACATTGTATGCTTTGTTCCAATAAATACATTGTAATGAAGACGTCTACAAGAATTTATTGCAGTCGAGAATGCTCCGGCAAAGTAGCAATAAAGTTAGCAAGCGATGCTTATGTGAAAAAGAGAGACTTCATTCATGCTGAAATTAGAAATTACGTTATTCAATGGACAATGGAGAATAAAGAATTAGTGTTAGCTACGCCTTTTAATAAAATAAATTCAACTATCAAACCTATGATGGATGAAATTCATCGTCGTTATAATGTGAAAGATATAAGAGTGATTTCCAAGACTGTTTTTGGTGTTGATCGTGGAAGGAAAGAATTGCTGAAGTTTATGAAAAAGTTGTGTAGTGAAAATGTATGCTGAGCTTACAGGAATCCAAACTGTAAGAACTGAAGGATAAAAAACCTTCAGGATAACAATTACCGGAACAACCATTAGCACCTTACTCGGTTTGTAACCTTGCTGCTGTGAACCTTGCTGAAGTGGCGGATAAAGATAATAAAACAGTGGATTACAAAAAATTGAAAGAAATTGTCCAAGTCGGTGTCCGGATGCAAGACAACGTCATCGATGCGACACCATATTTCTTGGAAGAAAACGAAAAACAAGCACTCGGTGAGCGTCGTGTAGGTCTCGGCGTCATGGGGCTTGCGGATCTTCTCATCTACTGTGAGAAAGAGTACGGTTCCGAAGAAGGGAACGAGCTCGTCGATAAAGTGTTCGAAACGATCGCGACGACCGCTTACCGTGAATCGGTCGAGCTTGCGAAAGAGAAAGGAAGCTTTCCGTTCCTCATCGGCAAAACCAATGAAGAAACGAAAGCGCTCCGTGAAGCGTTTATCAACACAGGCTTCATGAAAAAAATGCCGGAAGATATCCGTACATCCATTTTGGAGCACGGAATTAGAAACTCCCATCTCCTTACTGTTGCGCCAACGGGTAAATGTATTGCCCCCGACGCAAGTAATTGTGTCGCGTAAATTGGGCTATATGCGGGAAACTCTGAGTATCCTTTTGTACCTGTACCTTGCCAGTACGTAAAGGTAAAAACCAAAAGGTGCAGACAATCCGCAGGGAAGTCGTGGCTGACCCCTCAACGACTACACGCCTGACAACCGAAAATATTTTATCCTTCCAATTACTTTGAAAGAAGTGAATGGCATTGGAGAAAAAATGTTTGAACTGTCAAATCATGATTAAAGTAAAGCCTAGCCATTACGAAAGGAAGAAGTTTTGCTCGCGAAAGTGTAAAGGTGAATTTCAGTCAAAAGATTTATCCTTCAATCGGCATCTCAGCAAAAAACAAGAAGTTGCCTGTAGCTATTGTAGGAAATTAATTTTAAGGAAAAACTGTGACATAAAAAACCATTCGAATCTTTTTTGCGACAGGGAATGTAACACACTTTTCAAAAGAGAAGTGCAACCACCTGGGCCGAAAAAAGATCGGATTACACTGATTTGCCAAGAATGCCAAAAACCTTTTGAAGTGATTAAAAGTCGGAAATCCGCAAAATATTGTGGTAAAAACTGCCTTGGAAAGGCGAATGGCAGACGAGCAAAAGAAAAACTTTCAAAACAAGTAACCGTCGAATGCAGCAATTGTGGTAAACGATTCAATAAAAAGCCAAGTGGTGTAAGAACTTTAAATTTCTGTACAGTAAATTGTATGGGAATCTACTACTCTGAGAGAGAATTATTTTCGGGTGAAAATAGTGGAACTTGGAGAGGTGGGAAAGTCACTTATTACGGGCCTAATTGGTTAGCGCAAAGAAGAGCCGCAAGAGAACGTGATAATTTTACTTGTCAAAGGTGTGGACTAGGGGAATCGCTATATGGTCAAGAATTGTCTGTCCATCATTTGATTCCTTTTGCGAAAATTAATGATTACTTAGTTGCAAATGATTTGAGTAATTTACTAAGTGTTTGTGAACCTTGTCATCGAATCATCCATTCCGGTGACAATCATCCAAGCAAGTTCAAACAATAATTCGGTTGATGATATAGTCTGACCCATATGGCGACATATGGAGCGGGTACTGATAATCCCGCCCTCCTGAAAATCAGGAGAGTAACAAAAGTGAGTACTGGAACAATGGTAGGAGTTTCGACCGGTCTTGAGCCTTACTTCTCGTTCACGTATTATCGCAGTGGACGTCTAGGAAAGTTCATTGAAGTAAAAGCCGAGATCGTGGAAGAATATTTACAACGCAATCCGGAAGCAGATCCGGACAATTTACCGAACTGGTTCGTCTCTTCGATGAGCCTAGCACCGGAAGCGCATGCGGACGTACAGTGTATCATCCAGCGCTGGATCGACAGCTCGATTTCGAAAACAGTGAACGCGCCGCGCGGCTATACGGTTGAACAAGTCGAAAGTGTCTATGAGCGACTATACAGAGGTGGCGCGAAAGGCGGTACCGTTTATGTGGACGGAAGCCGTGATTCCCAAGTGCTGACGCTGAAAGCGGAAGAAAATGACATGGATTCGGAGCCGGATTATGTAGAAGAAGTCGTTGAACAACGTAAAGTTGTCCTGGTCGACACGATTCAAGATCTTCGTTCAACAAACGTAACAATCGGCTCCGAAGTCGGAGACACCTGTCCAGTTTGCCGCCAAGGAACGGTTGAGGAACTAGGCGGATGCAATACATGTACAAATTGCAATGCCCAACTGAAATGTGGACTGTAAGTATATTTGAATAACAAAAAACGGCATCCTTTCTCTTTACAAGAGTGGGGATGCCGTTTTTTAAATGTGTTATTCCAATGTCTTTGGACATATTAGTCGAAAGCTAGTGTGAAAACGCTCTTAACCGAGAGCGCGGAACTATATATATGCCCCGCTTTTCAGTGATCTCACAAGTACAACAGCAATAAAAAAATATGTGGCTCATTCCCAAAGACGCGGAAAAGCCTGCAGACAGACCGCGGAAAGAAAAATGCTAATGTTCATACACCATGTTGTGTAATCTATGTGGCTATATCTGTAAAGTGTTCCTCTTATATTGAAATACGAAAATCCTATTGTTATGGTATTTTTGAAACATGGCTATGTATCACGATGAACGAAAGGAGGTTGCAATTTGAAAATCAAACTTGACATTAGTAATGAGCGTTATGATGAAATCAAATCTGCACTCGAAGAACGAGGAATTGAAATAGATGATACTGCCGACTTGGTATTAAGTGAAACCAACAGCTTCATTACTAATCTGATTGTGAGAGAAAAAGAAACAAATGCACGGATTGTTTTATCGGTAGAGGATATTGTTTGTATCGAAACATTCGGTCATGCAGTTGAAGTTCAAACGCAAGAAGCACTATATCAAGCTACCGACCGACTATACCGAATTGTCAGCTTGCTAGACCCAACAAAGTTTTTGCGTATAAGTAACTCTGTTGTAATTGCAAGAAATAAGGTTAAACGAATTACACCTACTCTTTCATCGAAGTTTATCCTTACAATGACTAACGGTAAAAGTGTTGATGTAACAAGAAGTTATTACTACATTTTCAAAGAATATTTCGGGATCTAGAGGAGGCAATCATATGGGTTTTCCTATTTATTTTTTCGCACTGTTTGTAATTCTAATTATATTTGTCGCGACCGTTGTTGTTTATTTTCAAGTTTATAAGCGGCACATCAATAAGGCTCTAGATTCAACCGATGTCAAGCGTACTTCAATGGTTCCTCCAAAAAAAGTTGCTATTGTTATGACCATAATCGTTTTACTCATTGGCATATTGATTAGCTATTTTGCGGGATATGTGAATGCCTATAAAGATTACGAAGAAGATGCATGGGTGCTGTCAGCTTCTGATATTCAGACATTCTATGCAGAAGTAAAAGAAGTTGGCGAGAACTCTATATTGGTTGAAGGTATTTCCCTCAATGATGAGAATTATCGAGGTGAGTTTCAATATGATATATGGGAAGAAGTGAGTATATATCGCCAGGATGCGGTTATCCAGCTTTCTGATTTGTCAGATGGTGATTTGATTTCAATCACACTATTCACCGACCGCACAGGCATTACAGATATCTTCAAAATTCAGCTATTAGCTGACTAGACTTTTTAATATATAATTGCAGAAAAGTATAACTTAATCTATGGAAAACAAGGAGGATGAAGTAAATGAATAAAAAGATTACAATCATATTCATTTTGCAAAGTATCATTCTTTTAACTTTAATGGGGTGTGGGTCTTCTAATAAATCGATAGATAATACGTCTTTAAATATAGCTGATTTTTATGGAGAATACACATTCGATGAAGTAGCATATATGCGGAAACCTTCGGCAATAAGTGAAGAAGAGTATCAAAATGAGTTAAAAGCAGTAATAGAAACTTTCACAGACGCAGAGTTTTCAATAGAAGAAAGTTATTTCTATGAAACTTCAGGAGCTTTTGGAAAAAGTCCGTCGGAGGATTTTGAATTTATTACCATAAAGGACTACGGTGATAAATATTATGATGACTTAGTCAGAGAAGGTTTTGAGAGTTTTGAGGGTCTAAGTTCTATATTTGACTATGATGATATTAAAAAAGAATTAAATGTTAACGAAATCAAGCATTATATTATGTATGTAGAAGATGAGATTTTGTCAAATCCTGCATTTTATATAACAAAAGATGATATTTTTATTGCCATGGAAACGATCTCCTCGGGAGAAACAGAAGATGAGTTAAAGGGATATACTCATTATTTATTGAAGCTTAAGGAAGATTAACGATGGCTTCTAAGTTAAACATTATTTATGTTATCTGCAATTATTGTGTAACGAAAATATGGACTTATAAAACGTTTTTGATCAAACTTTATTTTAAAGCTACAAAAAACGGCATCCTCAAAGAGAGGCAGGATGCCGTTTTTGTCTTTATTTCTAACCCTGTACGGGAATTGCACTAGTATCAGTATCTTCATCTGTCGCTTTTTCTTTTTCCAATGCCGCGACGCCATGTTTTTCAACTTCTAATAACTTTTCAAAAGAAAGGATTGCTACTTCGACTTGCTCATCATCCGGCTCTTTCGTCGTCAGTAATTGTAGCCATAGGCCGGGGTACCCCAAATATTTCAGGACAGGAATATTTCGAACCGCATTCGTCAATTGCAATACTTCAAATGATACACCGAGTACGACTGGGATGAGCAAAATCCGGTTAACGAGACGTAACCAAAGCGGATCTGCCGGTACGAGGAAGTAAATGAACATCCCCACGATGACCGTGAACAAGATGAAACTACTCCCACAGCGATAGTGTAATCTTGATTGTGCCTGAATATTTTCCACTGTGAGCGGTAAATTATTTTCATACGCGTTGATCACTTTATGTTCGGCTCCGTGATATTGAAACACTCTTTTAATGAAAGGTGTCATTGAAATGACCGCGAGATAGCCAAGTAAAAGGAGAAGTTTGAACAAACTTTCCAATAAGATTTGCGCAGTTTTTCCGGGCGCGATAAAAGTGAACAGTTCTGCCAAGAAGACCGGTACGAGCGTGAAGACGAATTTGCTGAAAAGGAAGGACAGCACCCCGACTGCCGCTACGCCGAGAATCATCGCAAGTTTTGACGGCTCTTTTTCATCCTCCACTTCCTCGCCGGGCATGACGTCATACCGGTCGCTGGAAAAGGTCAAGTGACGCGATCCGATGCCCGCAGATTCAATAAGCGCGACAATCCCCCGGATAAAGGGGATTTTTTTCAATTTCTTCGCAACTGAATTTTGTTTTTTAGGTAGATGGAAATAATCGATTGAATCGTCTTTTCGTCGAATTGCAGTTACTGTATGCTCTTTTCCGCCGAACATAACGCCTTCAACGAGCGCTTGCCCTCCATATGCGGGGGCTTGTTGTTCTTTTGCCATATATTTACCACGCCTTCTTTTTCTGTCAAATAGAATCTGCCTTCATTATACTAAAAATTCCTTGTCGTCTCCACTATGATGTTTAAAATTCTCTGAACCGCCCGACACTTTCAAGAGGAGGAGAATGGTATGTTCAATAAAACCTTTGTGTATACGTCTATTTTTTCTGCATTATTTATGGCGCTTTCATTGAAGTTTTTACAGTTGTTTGATTTTGTCAAATGGTCGCCAATCGGTTGGTTTAAAAAGTGGCAAGTGTTGCCGGCTGCTCATTATAGTATAAAATGGCTTTTTTTGATTGTTGTGTTGGTGATTTTATTTGCGATCGTCTATTTAATCATTTCTTTTTTGGAGTCCATCCCGCCTTCTGTTTCTGCGCTCATTTTTTCGATTGTTGCCATTGTGATCATCGAATGGATGATCAGTGAGCCGAAAACACCGATCGAAGCGATCCGTGCAATTTCCATTCCTTTTTTGTCCATTACAGCGATCGTTTTAAGATTTATCGCAGGAACTGCTGTCTATATGCGTAAACTTTCTCGAAAAGAAGGAAATGAGTTACCATAAAACGGTTCGTATGCTAAAATAAAAAAGATCATGGGGGAGAGGAATGGTACGTTAGCGCACATCCTCGTGTTGAATGGACCGAACTTGAATCGAATGGGCAAGCGGGAAATCCAACTGGCGTTTTTCCAATCTAATTGGGAAGACGTGCTCATTGACCGTATTCATGAAGCGACAGACGATGGTCCAGATGGAATCGTCATCCGGAGCGTTTACTCATTACAGTATTGCCCTGCGTGATGCGATGGTATCGATCAACGTGCCGGTCATCGAAGTGCATATATCGAACATACATAGCCGAGAAGCGTTTAGGCAAACGTCTGTAATTGCGCCCGTTTGCATCGTTCAATTGACCGGGTTTGGGACAGATGGTTACGAATTGGCCGTTCAAGCTTTTCTGCTACGTCAAAAAGGGGAGTAGATCATAATGAAGCTTATGAACTTGCGTCGCCGTATGGAAGAGGAAAAAATCGATGCACTGCTCATTACGAATCCGTATAACCGACGTTATATGACCGGTTTTACCGGGAGTGCCGGTGTGGTTGTTGTGACAGCCGAAGATGCAGTGTTCATCACAGATTTTCGTTATACCGAACAGGCAGAAAAAGAAGTCGAAGGGTATAGGATTGTCCAACATACAAAAACGCTCATTGAAGAAGTCGCTGTACAACTGAAAAAGATGCAAGCGAAAACAGTCGGATTTGAAAAAGACGATCTGTCGTTTGGCCTTTACGAACTGTATCGACAAAAGGTCGAGGCGGAACTGAAACCGGTTTCCGGTCTCGTGGAGAAGTTGCGTATTGTCAAAACAGCCGATGAACTGGCCGTGTTGCAGCAAGCGGCGGACATTGCGGACGAAGCGTTTCACCATATCCTTTCGTATATCCGTCCAGGCGTGACAGAGCTCGATGTCGCCAATGAGCTGGAATTTTTCATGCGTAAACAGGGAGCGACATCGTCTTCGTTTTCAATTATTGTCGCCTCCGGTTTGCGGAGCGCCTTGCCGCACGGTGTCGCAACGACGAAAACGATTGAATCCGGTGATTTTGTGACACTTGATTACGGCGCGCTTTATAATGGCTATGTATCCGATATTACGCGGACTGTGGCCGTTGGTGAACCGGTTGAAAAACTGAAAGAAATTTATGCAATTACGCTGGAAGCGCAAGAACTTGCATTAAAAGGCATCAAACCGGGAATGACAGGGATAGAAGCAGATGCGATTGCAAGGGATTACATTACAGCAAAGGGATACGGAGAAGCATTTGGCCATTCCACAGGCCACGGGATCGGTTTGGAAGTGCATGAAAGTCCGACGTTGTCATTCAGATCAGAGATGGTGCTCGAACCAAATATGGTCGTCACTGTGGAACCGGGTATTTACCTTCCTGAAGTAGGTGGCGTCCGTATCGAAGATGACATTGTCATCACAGCAGACGGCAATAGACGTTTAACGTCTGCGCCGAAACAATTATTGATCTTATAATCTATTGTTTGGAGGAATTAGGATGATTTCAGTTAACGATTTTAGAACAGGTACAACGATTGAGGTAGATGGGGATATTTGGCGCGTCATTGAGTTCCAACATGTAAAGCCAGGAAAAGGGGCGGCTTTCGTTCGAACGAAGCTCCGCAATCTGCGTTCCGGGAATATCAATGAAAAGACATTCCGTGGGGGTGAACGTGTTAAACGGGCACAAATTGACAACGTGAAAATGCAATATTTGTATGCGAACGGTGATGACCATGTCTTCATGAACAATGAAACGTATGACCAACTTGAGGTGCCAGGCAGTCAAATGGAGTACGAGTTGAAATTTTTGAAAGAAAATATGGAAGTACACATTATCCAATTCCAAGGTGAGGTACTAGGCATTCAGTTACCGATTACTGTTGAATTGGAAGTCACTGAAACAGAACCGGGCATTAAAGGGGACACAGCAAGCGGTGGTTCAAAACCAGCGACGCTTGAAAC
>CAOKMT010000065.1 GCA_948469885.1 uncultured Sporosarcina sp.
CGGCAATAATATCACGTGCCGCTTTGTCAAGATCGCATGCTTTGACGCCAGAGCGAACGAGATCGACTGCTGCTTGTTCTGCCTGTTTGACTGTTGCATAAATTTCCAGTTGTTTGGCCGATGGTTCGCCGAATGCGACCGTCCGTGTAATGTCTGAACAATATCCGTTATAAACGACGCCGAGGTCAAAGAGGACGAAGTCACCTTGCTGAATTTTTCGTTCGCCAGGCGTGCCGTGGGGAGATGCTGTTTTAGGTCCGGATAATACCATCGTATCGAACGACATTTTTTGAACACCTTTTTTCTTCATTTCAAATTCGATCGCCATGAGTACTTCCAATTCGGTTTTTCCTTCCGCAAGCTCTTTACATCCTACTTCAACTGCGTAATCTGCCAGTTCTGCTGCTTTTCGTAAGTTGTCGAGTTCCTCTTCGTCTTTAATAACGCGCAAGTTGTTCAACAAGTCATCGATTTGAGGAAACTTTGCACCTTGGAAAAGGTGACTTAGTCGTTCCATCCGCTCGACGGTCAAATGTGATTTTTCGATGGCGATGGACATCGGTGCCAATCCGCGCCCATGGATCGCTTTCATGATAATGTTCCAAGGGTCTTCTGTATCAGCATGACCAATCACTTCATAAGGCCAGCCTGCTGCCTTCACATCGGGTACCTCCATTAAAGGGCAGATGACAAAGGGTTCCGCTCTTTTAAAGATCATAACCCCTAATAACCGTTCATGTGGATCACTATTAAAACCGGACATGTAAAAAACATTATCAGGCGTGGTGATGAATGCAGCATCCACGTCATTATTTTGCAAAAATTGTTGAACCTCTTTTATTTTATTCAAAGTGGACGACCTCCTTTTAGAATAACTCGATTGTATCAAAATAAAGGGTTTATCGACAATGTATCGAATTTTGTAGATGGAGATTAAATAAAGATGGAGGGACATCACATGCAAATTTCTTATCATGGACATTCGATTGTCAAAATTAAAACGGGGAATTATACGGTTTTAATCGATCCATTCATTAATGGCAATAAGTTGACAGATCTTGCAGTTGAAAATGAAAAGCCTGATGCGATTTTATTGACGCATGGACATAATGATCACGTCGGAGACACAGTAGCCATCGCAAAAGCAAGTGATGCGCTTGTCGTTGCCCCGAATGAACTTGCCATTTATTTAGGATGGCAAGGGGTGAATGCGCACGGTATGAATATAGGTGGTTCATGTGACTTTGATTTTGGGACTGTCAAATATACGAAAGCTTTCCATAGCTCCTCCTATACGACGAGCGAAAATGAAATCGTTTACACGGGCATGCCTGCCGGAATTTTATTCACTGCGGAAGAGAAGACAATTTATCATGCAGGGGACACTTCGTTATTCGGAGATATGGAGATGATTGGCAAGCGTCATCCGATCGACTTGGCATTTCTCCCGATTGGCGATAATTTTACGATGGGACCGGAAGATGCTGCCTATGCGGTTGAGCTGTTGAATCCTAAACTGACTGTCCCGGTTCATTACAATACCTTCCCGCCGATCGAACAAGACCCTGAAACGTTTAAAAAACTTGTGAAAAATCACGAAGTACAAATTATGGCAGTAGGTCACACGCTCGACTTGTGATTGTAGCTAGGTCCGGTCAGGGATACCCTTGCCGGGCCGCTTTTTTGCTCTGCGCTCAGCTCCTGCTTGCGTTGTGAGCGATTTTTATGAATGGTTTGTGGTAGAATGTACAGAAGGTTATGGATAGGAAAAGGTGAAAAGATGGCGACAAAGCATGAATTGATTCTTCGCTATATTCAAGATCTGCCGGTAGGGGAGAAAATATCTGTCCGTCAAGTAGCAAAGATGCTTGACGTGAGTGATGGTACAGCATACCGTGCGATAAAAGAAGCGGAAAATAGAAAGCTTGTGAATACGATCGAACGGGTCGGAACGATTCGTATCGAGAAGAAGAAAAGGGAAAATATTGAGCGGCTCACTTTCGCGGAAGTGCTTAACATCGTAGATGGTCAAGTGCTTGGGGGGCGTGAGGGATTACATAAAACTCTAACAAAGTTTGTGATTGGTGCGATGCAGCTGGAAGATATGATTCGGTATATCGACGCCGGCAGTCTTTTAATCGTCGGTAACCGGTCGAAAGCACATGAAAGGGCACTTCTGGCGAATGCAGCAGTATTGGTGACGGGCGGTTTCGATACGACAGACGAGGTGAAGAAACTTGCCGACGAATTAGAGCTTCCCGTCATTTCGACAAGCTATGACACTTTCACAGTCGCAACGATGTTGAATCGTGCGATCTATGACCAGCTCATTGAAAAAGAGATATTGTTGGCGGTAGACATCATAACGCCTTTGGAAGATACGGTCGTCCTTTCTGTGAAAGATCTTGTCAAAGATTTCAATAGGACGAACAAAAAAACAGGGCATTTAGGTTATCCGGTAACCGATGAATCCGGAAAACTTGTCGGTATCGTTACCTCAAGAGATATTATCGGAAAATCAGAAGATGAAAGAATTGAAAAAGTGATGACGCGTAATCCGATTACAGTGTCGGAAAAGACGAGCGTCGCTTCCGCGGGTCATACGATGATTTGGGAAGGGATCGATCTTCTGCCTGTCGTCACGGAATCGGGCTCTTTTATCGGCATTGTCAGCCGGGAAGACGTGTTGAAATCGTTTCAAACAGCGCAGCGTCAACCACAGCAAGGAGAAACGAATGATGACATCATTAAAAACCAGATCGTCATCGTTCCAGACGATACGCACGCTGTCGAGTTTACAGTCATCCCGCAACTGACGAACCAATTCGGTTCATTGTCCTACGGGGCGATGACGACTTTATTGGCTGAAGCAGGGAACCGAGCGATTAAAATGCGGAAACGCGGAGAAGGGGTTCCGGAAAATATGTCACTTTATTTTCTGCAACCTGTACAGTTGGGCACGGTCGTGAGGGTGGAACCACGTATTTTGCAAATGAGCCGCCGTTTCGTGAAGGCGGATTTCGATGTTTTTGCCGAAGATGAACTTGTGGCCAAAGCGATGATCATGTACCAGCTATTTGAACGATGAAAAAACGCGGACTTCATAGGCCGCGTTACTGTTCATTCAATTCAGCTTCTTCGATGACAAATTTTTTATAATGACGGTATGCACGATAATTAAAGACAAACACATACAGGCCGAGCGGGATGAAAATGGCAGCGATTATGTAGACGACTAATTTATCGAAAAGAACAAGTTGGTTCAGTCCGAAAAAAAGCAGCAAACCGCCGAGAGATGCCCCCGCCATACTTGCGTACATTTTTTTACGAATCGGCAACATATACGTTGTCCGGAATTGTCTCATTTTGAAATAAAAATAGGAAACACCGGAGAAGATGATCAGACAGACGAAAACGTAATTCAACATCAGGAAACCCTCCATACTTGATTCAATCAATTTCGCCTTGGCGTAATTGCGTCCAGATTTTGAAGTGAGTTTGAGGCATTTTCAATGGTGTCATGCACTTAGACAGCCTTCGTGACTCGACCCAAAACCTGTGATATTCGCCGGAGGCTTTATCTTCGTTGAGCGGGGGTACCCACTTAAAAAAATTAAAACCACATCCACCTCATCGCCATTCGAGAGGGGGAGTCTCCGCCGAACGAAGATAACTTTCTATATTGTATCGATTTTTAAAGCAGATTGCGAATGGAATAGATAGGAGCTGGGAGTAAATGGAATTGAAAAGACAAATCATTGACACAATTGAAAAGTACGATAAGATCATCATTCATCGACACGTCAGACCTGATCCGGATGCATACGGTTCACAGTTTGGATTGAAAGAAATCATTTTAGAAAATTATCCAGAGAAAGAAGTTTATGCTGCCGGGGAGCATGAACAGTCGCTTACATATTTAGCCTCGCCGGATGCGGTAGATCGCTCTCAATACGAAGAAGCGCTCGTCATCGTGACGGATACAGGGAATACGGAAAGAATTGATGGGGAGTTTTACACGGAAGGAAAACTGTTGATGAAGATTGATCATCATCCCGACGCAGATCCTTATGGCGACGTTAAGTGGGTCGATACAACAGCAAGTTCCACGTCCGAAATGATCACTTCTTTATTTGAATATGGGAAAGAAACGAAAGGATGGACGTTGCCCGACGCTGCAGCACGTCTTCTTTTTGCGGGGATTGTCGGGGATACGGGACGATTTATGTTTCCAAGTACAACTGAGCGAACATTTGAGCTCGTCGGTGAACTGATTCAATACAAGTTTGACCGGGCGGAATTGTTTGCTGGCATGTATGAAGTGGATCGAAAAATATTGCATCTCCAAGGGTATATTTACCAAAACTTTGAAATCGATCAAAACGGGGCGGCCCACATGAAAATCGATCGTAAAATATTGGAGCAATTCAAGGTCACACCAGCTGAAACATCCCAACTTGTCGGAACGCTCGGGGAAGTGCAGGGCATTTGTGCTTGGGTCATTTTCATCGAAGAAGAAGATCAGATCCGTGTCCGTTTACGTTCGAAAGGCCCGATTATCAACGGACTCGCAGCCGAATATGGAGGAGGCGGACATCCATTGGCGGCAGGTGCATCCGTTCACACTTGGGAAGAGGCCGATGAGCTGATTGTAAAGCTGAAAAAATTATGTGTTTAACTTGATTCAGCGGGAGTTTAAACTCCATTTTGAAGCTAGTTGGATCCTTCTCAAGTGCCATTCAAAATTTGGACGCAATGACGCCGAGGCGTCATTGATAAAAATAAAA
Source organism: uncultured Sporosarcina sp. (assembly GCA_948469885.1). Taxonomy (GTDB): domain Bacteria; phylum Bacillota; class Bacilli; order Bacillales_A; family Planococcaceae; genus Sporosarcina. The sequence continues at coordinate 4,788 of CAOKMT010000065.1, forward strand.
AAGCGGAGGGAATGCATTTGACACTTATCTATCCGCAAGTTGTAACCGGCGCGGACCTTTTGCGTGGGATCAATAAACTGACCGACATAGCCCCGCTTCTGCAAAGGAGAGGGGCTACAGCCGCGGCGATTGTCAACTCGAAAATGTACGGTGTTCACTCATTTTACCAAGCGTTGAAAAGAAGAGGGATCCAACCGGTGATCGGGTTGTCGGTGATGGTCGAATTGCAAGAAGGCGAAGCGGTTCTTGTCTATGTCTATGCTCGAAATGAAGAAGGGTATCGAAATTTGTTGAAAATGAGCAGTGCCGTGTCGGTGAGAGAGACGGACACACTACCACTCCAGTGGTTCGGGGCATATAGCATGGATTGTGTCATTGTCTGTCCGCTGACCGATAGTTCTTGGGACGGTTCAAGGGACGAACAAACTTTAGCTTTGCTCATCGAGAAAATTGGACGCGCTGTCCTCGCGATCGGCATTGCCCGACCGGGAGGCGAGCGGCATACGGAGGAAACGTTGATCGAAAACATAGCACTCGCTTTTGAATTCCCCGTAGCAGCGGTGTATGAATCACGTTTCACGCATCCGGATGACGCGTTTTCCTATGAAGTTGCGACAGCGATTCGTGAAGGTCATGAAATAAATGACGGGAAAAGTAGAGGTCACTTACATAAATATGCATATTTGCCTGAAGAAGCAGAATTGACACGTTGGTTTTCTGATAAGCCGGAATGGTTGGAAGAGATGGTTTCAATCCTACAAAGGTGTACGGTCAATTTGAGTGAGGGCGATTTACAGATGCCGGTCTTTCCGGTACCGAACAGTGAAAATGCACAGTCTTATTTAAGGAGTCGGTGCATTGCAGGTTTGAAAGAGAGAGTGGGGGACATTGCGCCCGTATATGATGAAAGACTTCAGTATGAATTGTCTGTCATCGCTGAAATGGGCTATACCGATTACTTTCTGATCGTCGAAGACTTTATGCGGTTTGCGGCGGATCACCATATTTTAACGGGACCGGGACGTGGTTCTTCCGCTGGCTCACTTGTCGCTTTTGCACTTCATATAACAGATGTCGATCCGATCCGATATGGATTGATTTTTGAACGTTTTTTAAATCCTGAACGCTTGACGATGCCCGATATCGATATCGATTTCGCAGATAACAGGCGGATGGAAGTGATTCAGTATGTTGCCAAGAAATACGGAAAAGCCCACGTTGCGCAAATCATTACGTTCGGCACATTGTCTGCGAGGTCGGTGGCCCGAAATGTCGCGCGTGTGTTTCAGTTTCCTGCTGAAGAACTGGCGTTTCTTTCGAATGCCATTCCGAATCGTCACAGTATAACACTAAAGGAAGCGCGTCAGGAATCGAAAAGATTGCGCGACTGGATTGAAATGGACCCGATACGCGAGAAATGGTTTAAAGCCGCACTTGCGCTCGAAGGGCTTCCACGCAATGCGTCGACACATGCGGCAGGTGTTGTGCTGTCTCCCGCTCCGCTCGTCAATACGGTGCCTTTGCAAGATGGTGGCGAAGGGATTTACTTGACGCAATGGCCGATGAAAGTCGTGGAAGATCAAGGCCTTCTAAAAATGGACTTTCTCGGTCTTCGGAATTTGACGTTGCTTGATCGCATCCGTACGATGATCGCCTACGATAAAAAAGTGACGATAAACTTTGAGCAGATCCCTCTTCAAGATGAAAAGACATTCGAGCTTTTTAAAGCCGGAGATACGACCGGCGTCTTTCAATTCGAATCAGACGGTATGAGGGAAACACTTAAATTGATCCAACCGAATACATTTGAAGATTTATTTGCGATCAACGCATTATATCGTCCGGGCCCAATGGAAAATATACCGGTTTATGGTCGGAGAAAGCATAGGCAGGAAAACATTACGTATATGCATCCGTTACTTGAACCAATTTTAGGAGAAACTTACGGTATCATCGTCTATCAAGAACAAATTATGCAAATTGCAGTTCATTTCGCAAATTATTCGATGGGCGAGGCGGATTTGCTTCGTCGGGCGATCAGTAAGAAGAATCGTGACGTGCTCATCAAGGAAAAAGCCCGCTTTACCGAGCGGGCCGTAGCGAATGGTGTCGAAGAGAAGACAGCTGCCACTATTTATAATTTAATTGTTAAATTTGCGGATTACGGATTTCCAAAAAGTCATGCCGTTGCCTATTCGCTCATTTCGTATCGTCTCGCTTTCTTGAAAGCGCATGAGCCTGCGTATTTTTATGCCGCGCTTCTTTCATCGACGGCTGGAAATGCCGATAAAGCCATGTCGTTAATGCGGGAAGCGGAAGCGCGAGGGATCCGCTTCCTTCCGCCATCCGTCAATGATAGTAAATATACGTATACGGTCGAAAATGGCGCTATCCGAATCGGACTCGGTTCGATTAAAGGCATTCCGGCAAATTTCTATGCGGTTTTGCGGGAGGTAAGAAAATCAGGCACTCGTTGGCGTACGCTCTTCGATTTTGCGGCATCGATCGGCGCCCATCTGTTATCGGAGAAAGTGTTGGGTGCACTCATTAAGGCAGGGGCCCTTGACGAATTTGGAGAAACGCGGGCCGTGTTGCTCGCTTCGATTGATGCGGCAATGTCACATGCGTCATTTATCGAACCGGGCGAGGACGGAGATTTGTTGGCTTCGTATGTCCAATCCCTTGCCAGTCCAAAATATTCACCAGCCGGTGTTATGCCACGTATGACGATGCTTGCCTATGAGAAAGAAGTGCTCGGCTTTTATCTTTCAGCGCACCCTGCTACGGAAATGAAAAAGTCCTTGGATGAACAATTTGCAACCGTTGCATCCATCGATAAGATGCGCGAGCGCAGTTATGTGAAGATTTTAGGATTACTGACAGATATTAAACGCATTCGAACAAAAAAAGGGGAAGCGATGGCATTCGTTACTGTTCAAGATGAAAGTGGGTCGATCTCCTGTACTTTTTTTCCGCAACAGTTCAGCGCATCGAATGCCCAGTTGCAAGAGATGGAAATGATCCGCATTGAAGGGACGATTGAAAGAAGAAGAGGAAGGTTACAAATCATCGTGCAACATGCAAGTGGATTGTCGTAGCAAAGAAAATTGCCTTAGTTAAATCGAATCTTAACTTGATGCAGGAGAAGCTACCAGTTCTATCAGTGGCGGGATGCATGATGAAATGTACTTCAAGTCAGAGGGAGTTCAAACTCCCTGCTGATTTTGAGGAACTCAGGCTAACGATCGTTGCGTCCTGCTGAAACGGTTGCATGACCTGCCTCGTGCAGGCCTCAAGCTCGAAAAAATCTGGACACAATTACGCCGAGCTGTAATGGATTGTTTATTTCCCCTTATTATGAAAATAAGTGCCTAAAAAGAATAGGTCAGAAGAAGTGTTTTTTTGAAAAATCTTCTTTCACTTTACGTATAGTAACTTTTTCTTTATCATTATAGAAAGATTGGTCTGACCACTCCTCGTTATGGATCTTCATTCAGCAGAAAACCTCCACCTCCTTAGGTGATAAAATGATGGTTTTGTTTTACTGTTCAGCCTCCTGCTGAACGAAAGAGGAGCGCAGACTAAAGTCACCACGTCGCATGACCAACGTCGTGTTGGCATAAGTTTCTGACGGATGCACTTAAATTGGGAAAATTGCTATTTAGTTTGGACAAGCGTAGAGAGCTTACCGCAAAATTCGGACGGCAATTACGCCAAGGCGCAATTGATGATCAGAGGAGTTCTGCGATGAAAAATCAAAAAGAAAAAACCAAAATGTATATTGACATTGTCGGAGAACTTAGACGCCTGATTAAAGACGAGAACATAAAGACAGGTGGAAAACTACCATCCGAACGGGAGTTGGCGGAGCGTCTGCAAGTGGGTAGATCGACTGTTCGAGAAGCGCTCCGCAGCTTGGAGTTGCTTGGCCTCATTGAGACAAGACGGGGCGAAGGCACATTCCTTGCCGACTTACAAAAAAATCAATTTGTGGAAGTGTTAGCTGAGTTTATCATGACACAGCCGAATTCCGTTACGGAAGTGAGAAACACACGGAAAATTCATGAGATGGCAGCCATCCGTGCGGTTTGTCAGGAAGTAGCTTTGCGCACATTACCTGTTTGGGAAAGTTTGCTTATGAAAATTGAAGCAGGCGAAGAGGTGTTGCGTGAAGATGTGATTCGAGAAATGATTGTGGCAACCGGAAACAGGTTATCGTTGAAAATCTGGTTTTTATTGAAACAGTATAGTGAAGTTCCCTTAAATAAGATAACTGAAAAAGAGAACGGTCACGTCGTAGAATTACTTAGACAAGTGCGTGCCGGCAAAGAGAAGATAGCACTTGAAGCATATGAGGAATGGATATGCTTAGTTGAAGGGGAAAGAGAGGAAACTAGAAATGGTTCGTGATTTTTTTAGAAAAAAGAGGGATAAGCAAGCGACAACAATTCCTGCCAATGGAGCCAAAAATGATGTGCCAGAAGGAATTATGACGAAATGTCCGGATTGTAAACAAATTATGTTGACAAAAGATCTGTTGAAGGATTTGAAAGTTTGTCCAACATGCGATCATCATTTCCGGTTGACCGCTACTGAAAGAGCGCAATTCCTTTTCGACGAAGGAACATTTGAATCGATGGATAATCATTTAAAGACGGAAAATCCGCTTGAATTTCCGGGTTATACCGAAAAAGTCGAGGAAGATGCCCAAAAAACCGGGCTCAATGAAGCGGTGTTGACAGGCATCGGGACAATTGAAGGGCATGAAGTCGCAGTGGCGATCATGGACTCTCATTTCCGTATGGGATCGATGGGGTCCGTCGTCGGTGAAAAGATTACACGTGCCATTGAAAAGGCGACAGAGAAACGGATTCCGATGCTCATATTCACTGCGAGTGGCGGTGCAAGAATGCAAGAAGGCGTCCTTTCTCTTATGCAAATGGCAAAAACGAGCGTCGCGTTAAATCGTCATGCGCAAGAAGGTTTGCTATTCATCTCAACGATGACATATCCCACAACAGGAGGCGTTTCAGCAAGCTTTGCATCCGTTGGGGATATTAATTTGGCGGAGCCGAAAGCGTTGATTGGATTTGCGGGGAGACGTGTCATTGAACAGACGGTAAGAGAGAAATTGCCGGCTGACTTTCAAACAGCCGAATTTCTTCTTGAACATGGACAGCTTGATGCAGTCGTGAATCGTAAAGAGATGAAAGAGACGCTCGCTAAAATTGTTCGACTTCATACGAAGGAGGCACAGCGACATGAGTAAAACATTGACATTTGAAGAACCGATCGTGAAACTTCGTGAAAAGATCAATGAGCTTGAAGATTTCACAAAAAATTCATCCGTAGATTTATCGGATGAAATCGGCACGTTGAAAGGTCGGTTACAAAATTTAGAGCAGGAAATATACGGCAATATGGAAGCGTGGGATCGTGTTCAAGTTGCAAGACATCCCGAACGCCCGACGACGCATGATTATATAAACGAGCTATTCGATGATTTTATACAATTGCATGGTGACCGGAATTTCGGTGACGACGCGGCAATCGTGGGAGGCATCGCATCTTTTGAATCGACACCGATTACCGTTATTGGTCATCAGCGTGGAAAAGATACGAAAGAGAATGTCAAACGGAATTTCGGTATGCCGCATCCTGAAGGATACCGTAAGGCGTTGCGCCTGATGAAGCAAGCGGAGAAATTCGGAAGACCGATTGTTTGCTTTATCGATACAAAAGGGGCGTACCCAGGAAAAGCAGCTGAAGAGCGGGGACAAAGTGAAGCAATTGCACGGAATCTGGTTGAAATGGCAGGTTTGACAGTACCTGTAATTTCTATCGTCATCGGAGAAGGGGGCAGTGGAGGAGCACTTGCACTCGGCGTAGCGAACCATATTCATATGCTTGAGCATTCGACGTACTCGGTCATTTCGCCTGAAGGCGCCGCATCGATTTTATGGAAAGACGCGAGCTTATCGAAACAAGCAGCAGAAGCGATGAAAATTACAGCACCCGACTTGAAAGAAATGGGGATTATTGACGAAGTGATCCCGGAAGTATTGGGGGGCGCACATCGCGATCCCGAAGCACAGGCAAACTTCATAAGTGATGCTCTCCGCAAATCGTTAAAGCAATTAAGTGAGTTGGACGCGATAGAAATTGTCCAAGATCGGTACGTAAAGTTTCGGGAGATCGGTAAATTTACTGAATGAAAAAGATGCGGGGAATGTCCGCATCTTTTCAATTTCGAGGAAATTTGTCTTCCTACTGTCGCATAGGTCATTTGCGAATGTAAGTACATATGTAGAGGTGATGAGGATGAAGAAAATAGCTGTCTTGACGAGTGGTGGGGATGCGCCGGGCATGAACGCTGCTGTTCGGAGTGTCGTGCGGAAAGCACTCTATGAAGGTTTGGAAGTTGCGGGCGTTTTCAACGGTTACCAAGGATTGATCGATGGTAAAATCGAGCTTTTCCAACTCGGCTCTGTCGGTGACATTATTCACCGGGGAGGAACGGTGCTCCGCTCCGCTCGAAGTGCCGAATTCAGAACATTGGAAGGTCGCCAAAAGGCTGTTAAACAATTAACGTTAAATGGCATTGATGGACTTGTCATTATCGGTGGAGATGGTTCATTCAGAGGCGCCCATGAGTTGACAACATTAGGCATTCCGTGTGTTTGTGTGCCTGCTACGATCGATAATGATATTAACGGAACCGAGTTTACAATTGGTTTTGACACCGCACTGAATACAGTAATCGAAGCGATCGATAAAATCCGGGACACTGCAAGTTCCCATGAACGAACATTTATCGTTGAAGTGATGGGCAGAGATGCTGGTGATCTTGCGCTATGGGCTGGTCTTGCCGGGGGAGCGGAAACGATTCTTATTCCGGAAGAACAGTATGACGTCGAAGATATTGTCGAGCGGTTGGAGAGCGGAACAGGGCGTGGAAAAAAGCATAGTATACTAATCGTAGCCGAAGGCGTCATGTCCGCAAATGAACTGGCGACATTATTAAATGAAAAAGCCGGCATCGAAACGCGGGTTTCCGTCCTGGGGCATATTCAACGAGGAGGATCCCCTTCTGCAAGAGACCGTGTCATTGCGAGCGAGTTCGGTGCAAGGGCGGTTGAAGTGTTGATGGCTGGTCGTGGCGGCGTTGCAATTGGCATGCAAAATCATCAAGTGGTAGACTATGACTTAGAACAAGTTTTCCAAACGGAACACCAATTGGATGCCGCGAAGTATAAACTGTCCAAAGAGCTATCTATTTAAAAGATTGCATAAAAAATAAAGTATGTGAGGCGATAATTATGAGAAAAACAAAAATAGTGTGTACCATCGGACCGGCAAGTGACTCGCCAGAATTGCTTGAACAACTTATCGACGCCGGTATGAACGTAGCCCGGTTGAACTTTTCGCACGGGAGTCATGAAGAGCATAAAGTACGCATCGATCGAATCAACGAAGCGGCTCGTCGGAAAGGGAAAATTGTCGGAATTTTACTGGATACGAGAGGACCGGAAATTCGCACCCATACGATGAAGGAAGGACGTATTGAACTTCTGACAGGACGTGAAGTGGACATTTCGATGTCTGAAGTGGAAGGGACGGAAGAAGTCTTTTCCGTGACGTATGACAAGCTTATTGAAGATGTGCAAAAAGGGTCACTCATCCTTCTTGATGATGGACTTATTCAACTTGAAGTGACCGGAAAAGACGAAGGAAAAGGGCTCATTCATACGGTTGTTATCAATTCGGGCATTTTGGAGAACAGAAAAGGTGTCAACGTACCAGGTGTCCAAATGCAGCTTCCAGGCATGACGGAAAAAGATGCAAACGACATCCTTTTCGGCATCCAAGAAGGGGTCGATTTCATCGCGGCGTCCTTTGTCCGCAGATCTTCCGATGTGATGGAAATTCGTAGTTTACTTGAAGAAAATGGCGGTTCTTCTTTACAAATCATCCCGAAAATCGAAAACCGGGAAGGCGTCGATAATATCGACGAAATCCTTAATATTTCCGATGGATTGATGGTGGCACGTGGTGATCTTGGCGTTGAAATTCCTTCTGAAGAAGTGCCGCTCATTCAGAAAAAGCTGATTGAAAAATGTAATCAGGCGGGGAAACCGGTTATTAC
>CAOKMT010000066.1 GCA_948469885.1 uncultured Sporosarcina sp.
TAAAAGAGTCACAAGTTTGATTGGAGGATGTAAGATGAATATCCATGAATATCAAGGTAAACAGTTGCTAAGAGAATATGGTGTAGCTGTTTCAAACGGGAAAGTCGCCTTCTCCCCTGAAGAGGCGGTAAAAGCGGCAAAAGAACTCGGAACTGAAGTGATTGTTGTCAAAGCACAAATCCACGCAGGTGGCCGTGGTAAAGCGGGTGGCGTTAAGATTGCCAAAAATCTTGACGAAGTGCGTACATATGCCAAAGAATTGCTTGGCAAAACACTCGTAACGCATCAAACAGGCCCTGAAGGTAAAGAAGTGAAACGTCTTCTTGTAGAAGAAGGTTCTGACATCAAAAAAGAATACTACCTAGGACTTGTTCTTGACACGGCGACAGACCGCGTTACATTAATGGGTTCTGAAGAAGGTGGAATGGATATCGAGGAAGTTGCGGAAGCAACACCTGAGAAAATTTTCAAGGAAATCATCGATCCGGTTGTTGGATTGACTGGATTCCAAGCGCGCCGTATGGCATTCAATATGAATATCCCTTCTCATCTTGTCAATAAAGCGGTTAAATTCATGCTAGGTCTTTATCAAGTGTTTGCCGATAAGGATGCTTCGATCGTCGAAATTAACCCACTTGTTGTAACTGGCGATGATGATGTTTTGGCGCTTGACGCGAAGTTTAACTTCGATGCAAACGCACTATACCGTCACAAAGATATTATGGAGCTACGTGATTTCGATGAAGAGGATCCGAAAGAAATTGAAGCATCCAAACATGATCTAAGCTACATTTCACTTGACGGCAACATCGGTTGCATGGTGAATGGTGCCGGTCTTGCGATGGCGACAATGGATACCATTAACTACTACGGCGGATCGCCGGCAAACTTCCTTGACGTTGGGGGCGGCGCGACTGCTGAAAAAGTAACAGAAGCCTTCAAAATCATCCTTTCCGATGAAGAAGTAAAAGGTATTTTCGTTAACATTTTCGGTGGTATCATGAAATGCGACATCATTGCGGAAGGTGTCATTGCAGCTGCGAAAGAATTAGGTCTCGAAGTACCACTTGTTGTACGTTTGGAAGGAACGAACGTTGACAAAGGAAAAGCTCTATTGAACGAATCAGGACTGAACATCATCGCTGCCGATACAATGGCGGACGGTGCACAAAAGATTGTTGAACTCGTAGGCTAAGAAAGGCAGGGACAAACGATGAGTATTTATATTAATAAAGATACAAAAGTAATCGTGCAAGGAATCACAGGTTCTACAGCACTTTTCCATACGGAGCAAATGCTAGAATACGGAACGAAAATTGTCGGCGGTGTGACACCTGGTAAAGGTGGAGCTGAAGCGGCAGGCGTACCTGTTTTCAATACGGTTGAAGAAGCTGTAAAAGCGACAGGTGCAAACGTCTCGGTCATTTATGTACCAGCACCATTCGCCGCAGATGCAATTATGGAAGCGGTTGACGCAGAACTTGATATGGCAATCTGTATTACGGAACATATCCCTGTTCTTGACATGGTCAAAGTGAAGCGTTACATGGAAGGCAAGAAAACACGTCTTGTCGGTCCGAACTGCCCAGGCGTTATTACGGCTGACGAATGTAAAATTGGTATCATGCCAGGATATATTCATACAAAAGGTCATATCGGAGTTGTCTCCCGTTCAGGAACGTTGACGTATGAAGCAACTCACCAACTATCACAAGCTGGTATCGGTCAAACGACAGCTGTTGGTATCGGTGGAGACCCTGTCAACGGTACGAACTTCATCGATGTGCTGAAAGAATTCAACGAAGACCCTGAAACATATGCGGTTGTCATGATCGGGGAAATCGGTGGAACAGCGGAAGAAGAAGCTGCTGAATGGATCAAAGAAAACATGACAAAACCAGTTGTTGGCTTCATTGGTGGTCAAACAGCGCCAGAAGGAAAGCGTATGGGCCATGCTGGTGCAATCATTTCCGGTGGTAAAGGAACAGCAGCTGAGAAGATCAAAGCACTTAATGCTGCTGGCGTTGAAACAGCAGACACGCCTTCTGTTATCGGCGAAACATTAATTAAAGTAATTAAAGAAAAAGGTCTTTACGAAAAATGTAAAACCCACTAATATAGGAAGTACAGTGTATCGAAAGGTACACTGTATTTTTTTAATAGATTAATTTAAAAAAGGAGACAAGTAGATGATGATAACAGCGGTCGAACGACGTTTGTTAGCGCTTCATTATTTGTTTCCAGTCCCCAAAAACCGCCTGAATGCGCTGTTAGAAGATGACCCCACTCTTGCAAACTTCCATACGTATTCGGCACAGCGACTTGCGCGTCTATTGAATATATCGGTAGAAAAAGCGGGCAAGCTAAAAGCGAAGTTAGCAACAAGTTTAACGACGCCATATGAAACTGTGTACGCAAAGTATAATATGATCCCCATACCTTTCACCCATAGACTTTACCCTAAGCATTTACTAACATTGATCGACCCGCCAGCTGTTCTTTATGCAAGAGGAGACTGCATGCTTTTATCGAAGAAAACAAAAGTAGCGATTATCGGATCCCGTCAGGCGACAGACTATTCCAGGCGGGCATTGACGCAGATTGTGCCTCCCTTAGTTCAAAATGACATCACTATTGTGTCGGGTTTAGCTAAAGGGGCTGATACGATGGCGCATGAATATTCGTTGGCGTATGGCGGCAAGACGATTGCGGTGCTCGGGCACGGTTTGTTCCATCTTTATCCGAAAGCGAATACATTGCTGGCGGAGAAAATTGCCAAATCAGATTTACTGATTACCGAATATCCGCCTTATGTCAAACCGGCACGTTGGACATTTCCGATGCGTAATCGGATTATTAGCGGGTTGGTGGATGCGGTCGTCGTCACCGAAGCGGCAAGTAAAAGTGGAACAATGAGTACGATCGAGCATGCATTGGATCATGGTAAAACGGTCTATGCGGTGCCAGGCCCTATCACCTCGCGACTCTCCGAAGGCCCGCATAAACTGATCGACGAAGGTGCTCAGCCGTTATGGAACGGCTTTCAAATCATTGAATCGCTTCAAAAAAACTGCTGAACTGTTGTCAGGAAGGTCTTTTCAGAGAAGGGCAATTAGCCTATTGACATTCAGAAAAAGGAGAATAATCCCATCTTGTTCAAGCGGATTTATGGACGGTTTTTAATATGTTTGATCGAAAAAATACTTAAACAGTTGCTTTTAGCGTTAATCTAGTATACATTTTGCAACAGGTATTCTTTTCAAGGAATAAATATGGAACCTCTATAAGGAGGCGCGGATAAGATGGCAGATTTTTTAGTAATTGTAGAATCCCCGGCAAAAGCGAAAACGATAGAACGCTATCTTGGGAAAAAGTATAAAGTAACCGCTTCACTCGGTCATTTACGGGATCTACCACGTAGTCAAATGGGTGTCGACACCGAAAATAATTATGAACCTAAATATATTACAATCCGAGGTAAAGGTCCGATACTTCAAGAAATAAAGAAAGATGCCAAAAAAGCGAAGAAGGTATATCTCGCAGCTGACCCCGACAGAGAAGGGGAAGCGATCGCTTGGCATTTGGCACACCAGCTCGGCGTCGACACTGAATCGGAATGCCGTGTTGTTTTTAATGAAATTACAAAAGACGCGATTAAAGAATCTTTTAAGAATCCACGTCCGATTGATATGGATCTTGTTGACTCACAACAAGCACGTAGAATTCTTGATCGTCTTGTCGGCTACAATATCAGTCCGATTTTATGGAAAAAAGTAAAAAAAGGTTTGTCTGCCGGTCGGGTTCAATCGGTGGCATTACGCCTTATTATTGATCGTGAAAATGAAATCAATGCATTCGAACCGGAAGAGTATTGGAGCATTACGAGCACATTCAAAAAAGGGAAAAATGAATTTGAAGCTGTTTTCTACGGAGATGCAAAGAAAAAAGTGAAGCTCTCGAACAAAAAGCAAGTCGATGAGATTTTGGACAGCCTTGAAGGTGACAGCTTTGAAATTGCAGAAGTTGTGAAAAGAGAACGTAAACGGACTCCTGCGCTCCCTTTCACGACTTCATCCTTACAGCAAGAGGCGGCGCGAAAGCTAAACTTCCGGGCAAGAAAAACGATGATGATCGCCCAACAGTTATATGAAGGGATTACCATTGGAAAAGAAGGGGACGTCGGTCTCATCACTTATATGAGAACAGACTCCACAAGGGTGGCGGATAGTGCGAAGGAAGAAGCGAAGTCGTTCATCGAAACGACGTACGGTAAAGAATTCCTTGCGACAACGCAAAAAGCGACCAAAGCGAAAGCTCAAACACAAGATGCGCACGAAGCAGTCCGCCCAACGTCTGTCATGCGGCCTCCTGCGGCGATGAAACCGTATTTGTCCCGAGATCAATTAAGATTATATAAATTGATTTGGGAACGATTTGTCGCCAGTCAAATGGCGCCAGCTGTCTTAGATACGGTAAGAGCTGACTTGTTAAATGGAGATGTCCGCTTTAGAGCGACGGGTTCCCAAGTGAAATTTGAAGGATTTATGAAAGTGTATGTAGAAGGCAAAGATGACAAGACAGAAGAGAAAGACGGCATCTTACCTCCGCTCGAAAAAGGGGAGCATGTCAAATATGAAAAAGTCGACCCGAAACAGCACTTTACACAACCGCCTCCGCGATATACGGAAGCGCGGCTCGTCCGGACGCTGGAAGAACTGGGTATCGGCCGACCTTCCACATTTGCGCCGACGCTTGACACGATCCAGAAACGTGGATACGTGACGCTCGATGCAAAGCGCTTCATCCCAACGGAACTTGGTGGTATCGTCCATCAAGCGGTGAATGAATATTTCCCTGATATCATCGATGTGGAATTTACCGCACAAATGGAAAAAGAATTGGATGAAGTTGAAGAAGGAAAAAAGAAATGGATCAAAGTGATCGATAACTTCTATAAAGACTTTGAAAAGCACGTTGAACACGCAGACGCTGAAATGGAAAAGATTGAAATTAAAGACGAACCTGCCGGAGAAGATTGCGAAAAGTGTGGAGAGCCGATGGTGTACAAGCTCGGCCGCTACGGAAAGTTCATGGCATGTTCAGGTTTTCCAGATTGCCGTAATACGAAGGCGATTATGAAGCCGATCGGTGTCACTTGTCCTAAATGTAAAGAAGGGCAAGTTGTGGAACGGAAAAGTAAAACGCGACGCACTTTCTTCGGATGCGATCAATATCCGGAATGTGACTATGTGTCATGGGATAAGCCGATTGCCAGACCTTGTCCAAAATGTGACAATACACTCGTTGAGAAAAAGTCTAAAAAAGGTGTGCGCATTCAATGTACGGAATGTGAATATAAAGAGGATGTACAGTAAAAGAAATCGTCAGCTGCAGAGGGGCTTCGGCTCCTCTTTTTTGTGGCGTGTATCCGATTGTTTCGATTGAACATTCAGCTGTTAAAAACGAAAGGCTTATAGTTGTCGTTCCGTTTGTGTTTATTGTATAGTAAAGAGCGGGCGACTTCGGAATTTAGCTACTAGTCAGCCTTTTGCTTGCTGAATTCATCTTCTGAATTTACACAATTGGTGTTCGGCGATGCGCAATTCTGTTCAAACATGTCTTTATTTTGCTATAATAGCAGAGGCTATCCAAATAAGGGGTGAGCTGTTTGACGATCCAACCATCAATTGTTCGAGATGAATATATTTCATATGTCCAATTAGAGAAAAATTACTCATCGCATACCGTGGCTGAATACGCAACAGATATCGATGCGTTTCTATCCTTTATTGCAAGTGAAGGGATTACAGACTTAAACGATGTTACATATCCTGAAGCAAGACATTACGCGACAATTCTGTATGATAAAGGGTTATCAAGGGCGACAATTTCTAGAAAAATATCTTCGGTCCGCTCCTTTTTCAAATTTGCAAGTGCTAGATACGGCATCACCGATCATGCGTTCAAATCGCTCCATCACCCGAAAAAAGAAAAGCGACTTCCCGCTTTTTTTTATGAGGAAGAAATGGAGTTATTATTTGCGGCTTGTGAAGGTGAAGACTCTAAGTCGTTGCGAGATTACGCAATTTTGGAAATGCTCTATGCAACTGGCATCCGTGTGAGCGAACTGACCAATATTCGGGTCAATGATATCGATCATCAGTTAGGCATCGTCATGGTGATGGGAAAAGGGCGGAAAGAGCGTTACGTTCCTTTCGGCAGTTTTGCGAAAAAAGCGCTCGAAGTCTACATGCAAGAAAGTCGTCCACGATTAATGAAAAAGAAAGTGCATGATAAGCTATTTGTGAATTTGCGCGGTGATCCGATCACCAATCGTGGGATCCATCATATTCTAAATGCAATGATGGAGCGCGCGTCGCTTCATTCGAAAATTTATCCACATATGATTCGACATTCGTTTGCCACTCATTTGTTATCAAATGGGGCTGATATGAGAACTGTTCAAGAGTTGCTGGGGCATACCCACCTTTCTTCAACGCAAGTATATACACATGTAACGAAGGAACATTTACGGACGACGTATATGAATACGCATCCGAGAGCATAGGGAGGTTGAGAATATGGAATTTCATGCAACAACGATATTTGCGATTCAACATAACGGCGCATGTGCGATGTCGGGTGATGGGCAAGTGACTGTTGGGAATGCAGTCGTCATGAAGCATACTGCAAGAAAGGTGAGACGGCTTTTTAATGGTAAAGTGCTTGCCGGTTTTGCCGGTTCAGTCGCAGATGCATTCACTTTATTTGATTTGTTTGAAGGGAAGCTGACCGAATACAATGGCAATCTTCGAAGAGCGGCAGTTGAACTTGCAAAAGAATGGCGAGGAGATCGTATCCTTCGCAAGTTGGAGGCAATGTTACTCGTCATGGATGAGGATGCATTATTGCTTGTTTCTGGAACCGGTGAAGTGATTGAGCCGGATGATGGTGTGTTAGCCATTGGTTCAGGCGGTCATTATGCGCTCGCAGCAGGCCGTGCATTGAAAAAACATAGTGGAGACTCGCTGACGGCTAAAGATATAGCACAAGCGGCACTCGAAACAGCAGCCGAAATATGCGTCTATACGAATGACCAGATTATTGTGGAGGTACTGTGATGATGAAAAGAAAGGAATTCACGCCGAAAGAACTAACTGCGTATTTAAATCGTTATATTATTGGGCAAGATGATGCTAAGCGTGCAGTAGCGGTAGCGATTCGGAATCGATACAGAAGAAGCCTTCTGACTGAAGAGGAAAAAAATGAAATCATCCCGAAAAACATTTTGATGATTGGACCAACAGGCGTAGGGAAAACAGAAATTGCAAGAAGAATCGCCAAGCTCGTGAAAGCACCTTTTGTCAAAGTGGAAGCGACGAAGTTTACCGAAGTAGGCTATGTGGGTAGAGATGTGGAGTCGATGGTTAGAGATTTGACCGAAGTGGCTGTCCGCATCGTGCGCGAAGAAAAGCGGGAATCGGTCAAGGAACAAGCGGCAAAGGCGGCGAACGAACGGCTCGTTAAGCTTCTAGTGCCGGAAAGAAAAAAACAAAGTACCAATCAAAATCCATTCGAGATGTTGTTCGGCCAGAAGAATGAGGCAGAAGAAACGAATGATGAAGAAGTCCAAGAAGTGAAGCGCAAACGTTCCGACATCGCCCGGAGTCTTCAGGCAGGTGAGTTGGAAGATCAGAACGTGACGGTTGAAGTCACTGCCCAAGCTCCTTCGCTTTACGATGCGTTTCAGGGCTCTGGTATGGAACAGATGGGTGCCAATATGCAAGACGCACTTTCTTCCTTAATGCCAAAGAAAAAGACGAAACGTAAAATGAAGGTGAAAGATGCACGGGTCGTGCTTGAAGCGGAAGAAGCTGACAAACTTATCGATCACGATGAAATTGCAAGACATGCGATTGAACTGACCGAACAGTCGGGTATCATTTTCATCGATGAAATGGACAAAATTGCGAGTGCAGCTGGTGGAAATGCATCAGCCGACGTTTCGCGTGAAGGTGTCCAACGTGATATTTTACCGATTGTGGAAGGGTCTGCTGTGTCGACGAAGTATGGTACCGTGAAAACGGACTTTATTTTATTCATCGCTGCTGGCGCATTTCATATCGCGAAGCCTTCGGATATTATTCCTGAACTGCAAGGACGTTTTCCAATCCGAGTGGAACTCGATAAGTTGTCAAAAGCTGATTTTGAGCGGATTTTAAAGGAACCTGATTTCTCCCTCATTCGTCAATATGAGAAGTTGCTTGAAACAGAAGGTGTCGTTCTTGAGTTTTCGGATGTAGCAATTGGCAGAATTGCCGAAATCGCATTTGAAGTGAATGACAACACGGAGAACATCGGAGCCAGACGCCTTCATACCATTTTGGAAAAGTTGCTTGAAGAATTGTCATTCGAAGCGGCTGATATCGGACCGGCAACGATTAACATTACGCCGACATATGTCGACGAAAAGCTACAAGAAATAGCAAAAAACAAAGATTTGTCACAATTTATCCTGTAATTAGACCAAAATAGTTTATTTAATGTTTAAAAACCTTTAGAATATTCTATAAATGAATAACAAACGATCTTGAATTATGTTGAGGAGGAAAAAACGAAATGACATTGTTACAAAAAACGCGCAAAATTAATGCTATGCTACAAGAATCAGGTGGAGAACCTGTAAACTTTAAAGAAATGGCTGCAAAGCTCAGCTCAGTCATTGAATGTAACTCTTTTATTGTAAGCAGAAGAGGTAAATTACTCGGACTGGAAGTTCATCAGCTTATTGAAAACGAACGTATGAAGAAAATGTTTGAAGAACGCCAATTCCCAGAAGAGTATACGAAAAAGCTTTTCGAGATTAACGAAACTTCTTCCAATATCGATATAGATAGTGACTATTCAGCTTTCCCAGTCGAAAACAAAGAAATTTTTGGTGAAGGTCTAACAACGATCGTTCCGATCATAGGTGGAGGAGAGCGTCTAGGGACACTTGTGCTCGCAAGAATGCAAGAAGAGTTTACAGAAGATGATCTGATCCTTGCTGAGTATGGTGCAACGGTTGTCGGAATGGAAATTCTACGTGAAAAATCTGAAGAGATTGAAGTGGAAGCAAGAAGTAAAGCAGTCGTTCAAATGGCGATCAATTCACTTTCATACAGTGAGCACGAAGCAATCGAACATATCTTCAAAGAACTGGATGGAGAAGAAGGTTTGCTCGTGGCTTCCAAAATTGCTGACCGTGTAGGCATCACGCGTTCAGTTATCGTCAACGCATTGCGTAAGCTTGAAAGTGCAGGCGTCATCGAATCACGTTCATTAGGAATGAAAGGAACGTACATCAAAGTGCTGAACAACAAATTCCTTCCAGCTTTAGAGAAACAAAAATCTTAACTCAAAACAAAAACAAAAATTAAAACACTTCTTCCTAGGTCGGAAGAAGTGTTTTAATTTGAAAAAGAGTGTAAATGTTGAGAATAATTATGTCTTTATGCCTGGAAATGACCATAGTTGCAAATTAAAATAAAAGTTTAGACCTATGCGTTATAGGGTAAACCCTGTGGTATGGGTATCAAGAATGCGTTATAATAGAGACAGTGCGAAAAAGGTCGTATTTTGTAAAAAACAGAGTTTAGAAGATACATAGCTAGAATAAATGATAGATTTAGAGGTGAACGGGATGAATCTTTTTGGGAACTCGATAGCGACCCTTGAGCGTGGACTGGACTATTCCACTACGAAAGGAAAAGTTATATCACAAAATATTGCCAATGTCGATACACCGAACTATAAGTCGAAAAATGTCCGTTTCCAAGATATCTTCGCGGAAGCGCAAGCAAGTTCGCTCCAAGCTTCTCGGACGGATAATCGTCATTTTGAATTTAAAAACAAGGGAATGCAAACGGGGGTTTTCAACTATTCGGGTTTCCGTTATCGACATGACGGAAATGGTGTTGATATGGACAAAGAACAAGCAGACCTAGCGACGAACCAAATTTACTACCATGCGCTTGTAGATCGGTTGAATGGCAAATTTAACACGCTTCAAAATGTCATAAAAGGAGGTCGCTAAAGATGACGATTTTTCATAGTTTGAATACATCTGCATCGGCATTAACTGCACAACGTCTTCGAATGGACGTCATTGCATCCAATATGGCAAACGTAGATACGACGCGTGCCAAAATGATTGATGGCGAATGGCAGCCGTACCGTCGTAAGGCAGTTGCACTTCAGCCGAAAGAAGGGCAGTTCGCATCCATGTTGGATGCAGCTATCGGCAAAACGACGAAAGGATCGGCAGGTTACGGTGTTACCGTGTCACGAGTGATCGAAGACAGGGAAACGCCTTTTAAACTCGTGTTCGATCCTACACACCCTGATGCGAACGAGGAAGGGTATGTTGAAATGCCGAATGTCGATCCACTTCGAGAAATGGTCGATCTCATGTCAGCGACGCGTTCTTATGAAGCGAATATCACTGTTTTGAATGCGAACAAATCAATGCTGATGAAGACACTTGAAATCGGTAAATAACCGGAACGGAAAGGAGTAAAAGTGATGGCAATCCAATCTATTTTTCAGCACATACCTACGGGAAGTGTGACGAATACAAAAATGCCGATAACACCAACACCTTCAGAAGCACAGAAAAACTTTGGAACCTTTTTAAAAGAAGCGATAAATGATGTCAATACACATCAAGTCGAATCCGATCGGATGACAGAGAAACTTGTGCTAGGAAAAGAAGTTGAACTTCATGAAGTGATGATCGCGGCACAAAAAGCTTCAATTGCTCTTAATGCAACGATGGAAATCCGCAACAAAGTTGTTGAAGCATATCAGGAAATCATTCGAATGCCAGTATGATCAATTAGTTAGTTGCATCGTTTTGAATTATGTAATCTGACCGGAGGATTAGGATGAATGAAAGAATAAAAAAAATCAAAACGGATTTAGAAACGTTTTGGTCCAGTCGGACAAGAAAACAAAAACTTACATATATTATATCGCTTTCCGCAATGATCGTCGGTGCTGTTTTTTTAACATTCTTTTTATCTAGAACCGACTATGTTCCACTCTATTCAGAAGTATCGCCGGCGGAAATCGGACGGATTAAAGAGCAGCTCGATAGCCAAGGAGTGCCGAATGAGATTGCAGTGGGTGGAACTTCCATACTCGTTCCAAAAGAGCGGGTTGATGATCTGCTTGTCCAATTGGCGGCAGAAGGTTTCCCGAATACTGGAGTGATCGACTACTCGTTCTTTTCGGAA
Organism: uncultured Sporosarcina sp.; assembly: GCA_948469885.1. Classification (GTDB taxonomy): domain Bacteria; phylum Bacillota; class Bacilli; order Bacillales_A; family Planococcaceae; genus Sporosarcina. Next base: position 11,277 of record CAOKMT010000066.1, read on the forward strand.
AACGCCGGTTTTGGGATGACCGATAATGAGTTTAACGTGATGAAACTTGCTTCGATGCAAACAGAGCTTGCCAATCTGATGAAAAGTATTGAAGGTGTCAAAGATGCCAAAGTGATGATCACGTTGCCGACAGAAAGTATTTTTATGAATGATCAAGTTCAACAAGCAAGTGCTTCAATTGTATTAAAGACAGATCCGGGTCATCAATTTACTGACCGACAAGTCAATTCACTATATAACCTCGTAGCAAAGAGCTTGCCAAATCTCTCCACAGAAGACATTGTCATTACGAACCAGTATTTCGAATACTACGATTTGAAAGATCATGATAACCAGTATGGACCGACAATGGCGGATCAAATGGCTGTTAAGAAAACGATTGAACGAGATTTGCAACGACAAGTTCAAATGATGCTAGGTACCATGATGGGGCAAGATAAGGTCGTCGTATCGGTTACGACAGATATAGATTTCAAACTTGAAAACAGGGAAGAGTCACTTGTAACCCCCGTAGATGAAGAAAGTATGGAAGGCATTGCGCTCAGCGTTCAAAGAATTACCGAGTCATTTACTGGTGATGGACCGGTTGCCGGCGGAACGCCGCAAGCGGAAGATCCGACAGACAACGGTACAGGATATGTAGAAGGAACATTTTCCAACGGTGATTATGAACGAATTGAAGAAACAGTGAACAATGAAGTGAACCGTATCCGTAAAGAGATTGTAGAAAGCCCTTATAAAATTCGGGATATTGGCATTCAAGTGATGGTCGAACCGCCGGAAAGAGATGATGTGTCATCGATGCCACAGGAATTGCGTGCGGATATTGAACGAATTCTCGCGACAATCATCCAAACATCGATCGATAAGGAGGCGGCAGGAGAACTGTCCGCAACTGACATCAATGACAAAGTTGTTGTTTCAGTTCAACCGTTCAATGGAAGAGAAGTGGAGTTCGACGGGAAAGCGATGGCGATTCCTTGGTGGGCTTACGTGGGTGGCGGTTTATTGCTACTTATTTTAATCTTCCTCATCATCGCATTAATACGCAGTCGACGACAAACCGAGGAAGTGGAACAAGCGGCTATATATGAAGAGCAGGAAGAAGTATTCGATATACAAGATATTAACGAAGACGTTGAAACGGAAGCGACGCTTCGTCGAAAACAACTTGAGAAAATGGCAAAAGAGAAGCCTGAGGAATTTGCGAAATTATTACGCACATGGATTACCGAAGATTAAAGGGAGAGTGATGAACGTTGGTCAGAAAAGAAAAAGGGATGACGGGAAAACAAAAAGCGGCACTCTTACTTATCTCCCTCGGTCCTGAAGTGGCGGCTTCGGTCTATAAAAACTTGACCGAAGAAGAAGTTGAACGACTTACCTTGGAAATATCAGGCGTAAAAAAAGTGGAAGCAACCGTTAAAGAAGAAGTTATTGAGGAGTTTCATAATATCGCCATAGCGCAAGATTACATTTCACAAGGTGGAATCGGCTACGCAAAAACAGTCCTTGAAAAAGCGCTAGGCAAAGA
>CAOKMT010000067.1 GCA_948469885.1 uncultured Sporosarcina sp.
GTCCTTGCGACGACTTTTTCAGTCGCTTCCATCGCTTTTGTATTGGTCATTGCACAAGTGATCGGCATCAGCCCTTTGTTCCTTCCGTTTTATATAACAATCGCGATCGCAAGTCTCGTGGCGGCGGTTATTATGCCTCGGATTCCACAGTTATCACGCAAACCCGATACATATTATGAGCCAGTAGGCCAACAAATTGACGAAACAATCCCTGAAGGCGTCTCCCCCATCCAATGGGGCTGGCAACAAGCGCTGGAAAAGGCGAATGCAGGGAAAAGCCCTAAAAAACTTTTCCAAGATGGCGTTGAAACGGTGCTCGATATTTGGCTCGGCCTGATTCCACTCGTTATGAGCCTCGGTGCAATTGCTCTCATATTGGCGGAATTCACGCCTTTATTCAACTGGCTCTCGTATCCGATCGTTCCCGTACTTGAATGGTTGCGTATTCCGGAAGCTGCTGATGCCGCACCGACATTCCTGGTCGGATTCGCGGATATGTTCCTGCCGGCTGTTATCGGTAACGGACTTGAAAGCGAGCTGACAAAATTTGTTGTAGGGGCAGTTTCAATGACACAACTCGTCTACATGTCGGAAATCGGGATTTTGATTTTACGTTCCAACATTCCGTTAACTTTCTTGGACATGCTCGTCATTTTCATTCAACGTACGATTATCACATTACCGATTGTTGTATTTATTGCACACTTCTTCATTTTTTAACGGTAAAAAAGGAAAAGAGTGACAAAGCGGAAACTCCGTTTTGCCACTCTTTTTTTGTGCTAGACTAATAGAGGGTACCTGATTAGTATGATGGAGGTTATCAAAATGAAAAACTTAACGATACAAGAAATGAAAGACCGTTTCCAAAAGAAAGAATTATCGCCTGTCGAAGTGACACGCGATCACTTGGAACGCATCGAAACAAACAGTCACTTAAATGCATTTATAACAGTGACTTCCGAACAAGCGATCAAGCAGGCAGAAATTGCCGAAAAGAAATATTTAGCCGGAGAACAGACAGGCATATTGGAAGGCATACCGATTTCTTATAAAGACAATTTATATACAAAAGGGGTACGGACGACGAGCGGGTCAAAAATCGACGAAAATTTCGTCCCTGATACCGACGCCGGTATTGTGACAAAGCTTCGCCGTGAGGGCGCCATCAACCTCGGTAAAGTGAATATGCATGAGTATGCGTTCGGCATCACTTCTAATAATCCGTTTTACGGGGCGGTAAAGAACCCTTGGGATCCTGAGTATACACCGGGAGGATCCAGCGGTGGATCAGGATCTGCTGTTGCCGCTTCACTCGGCGTTGCGTCTATCGGGACAGACACGGCTGGCTCCATCCGTATCCCTGCTGCTTCAACAGGGATCGTCGGGTTGAAACCTACACATAGTTTGGTGGATGCGACGAATGTAAAGCATATTTCATGGACACTCGATCATATCGGTCCGCTCACGAAAAACATGAGCGACTTGGGTATCATGATGGATGCGATGATAGGTGCGAATTATTCGGACGCCTTAACAGAAGATATTCGCGGGCTACGAATCGGTGTACCAAAAAACTATTTCAATGAGCTCATCGCAGGCGAGACAGCAGATCTTTTTCAAAAAGCACTTGAAAAACTGGAAAGCTTGGATGCTATTTTAATCGAAATCGATATTCCATTTTCGCCGGAAGATCTTGCGTTATCCTTCAGTATCGGTATTGCAGAAGCAGGTCTTGTCCATGAACGGTCGATCTCGGAAGCACTTGATACTTTCGGACCTGATGTGAAAGCATCCCTTGAGTTCAGCCATACCATTACAGCGCTCGATTATATGAAAGCCTTGAAAAGAAAGCAAGAACTGTTCAATGATTTCGAAAATGTCTTCAAAAAAGTCGATGTTATTGCGACCCCGACCATGCCGGACACGACGAAAAAAATCGGTGAAGAAGAAGTGACAATAGACGGCATTAAAGATAGCACATTCAATACGATGATCCGTATACCGGCCGTCTTTAACTTAACAGGTCAACCCGCCCTTTCCATCCCATGCGGACTCGCTTCCAATGGATTGCCTGTCGGTCTCCAGCTTGCGGCTGCTGCATTTGATGAAAAGACCCTTCTTCGCGCCGGATTTGCGTATGAGCAAGCGTTTTTACGTTCATTTTATGAGCAACGTGAGAAACGATTGAATATTAACTGATGCCACTGCATTCCAATGAATGACTTTGAATGTTTCTGACTCTTTTGGGGCAGTCTATGAATGTTCGTCATTTTTTATCACTGACGCCTTTCTGAAGATTTCGCCATATCATTGACGTTGAATGTCGATTCGTGTATAGTTGAAGCCATCTACCGTACGGTGTAGATGAACGTGGGAAGACTGGAGAGGAGCGTTTTATATGTACCAGGGAACAGTGAAATGGTTCAGCAATGAAAAAGGATACGGTTTCATTGAATCGGAGAACGGGGAAGATGTATTTGTCCACTTTACAGGCATTCTAGGTGAAGGCTTTAAAACGCTTGATGAAGGCGAAAAAGTATCTTTCGAAATCACTGATGGGAATCGCGGTCCTCAGGCAGCTAATGTTACAAAACATGAAAACAAATAAAAAAAATGAAAATCCCGCTAGCATCTCAAACGCCTGCGGGATATTATTTTGTGAATTTATTCATTTCTTTTCCTAAAAACTTTAATTGGTCCCCGATCGTACAACCTGAAATACAAAATCGGTGAGCGGCGGTTTTGCCTTTATCTTTTGCAAGTTGACTTTTCAAAAAGCATCCCTCGCAATACGTATCGAGGATCGTATCAATTTCCGTCATGACCATTGTTTTATCCATTTGTCTTTCCATTCCCTTTCTTTGTAATGATACTTACATTTTGACGTAAGTCGTCTTTCTATGTAAAGGATGTACGTTTTTTCATCATTTATCCTGAGAACGAGGTGATCGAACGATGATCGAATTATATGTGGATGGAGCAAGCGCAGGCAATCCCGGAAAAAGTGGTATCGGTATATTTATAAAAGGTGAAGGACAGCATCTTAAAATAGCTGAACCGATCGAGCCGACCGATAATCATACGGCAGAATTCCAAGCACTTCTTCGAGGGATGGAAGAAGCCGCAAAATTGACGACTGGCATCGTTTCTGTCCGTTCGGATTCCCAAATCGTCGTAACAGCAGTTGAAAAAGAATTTGTCAAAAATGAAATACATAAGCCATACCTTTTAAAAATCTTACAGCTTTCCCGTTCATTTGATTACTTTTTCATCAAATGGATTCCCAGATCAGAAAACCGTGCGGCGGATGCACTCGCACGTGAAGCCATTTATAAGCAGCCTGAATGATTGCAGCATGCCTGTGGTCATTCAGGCTTTCTTAATTTACTAGAAGTAGATCTGATTTGCCGCTCATGTTTGATCCGCCTTCATGAAAGTGACTATGTTCCGTTCGCTGTCATACAAAGCCCATTCCCGGTTTCCAACCACCGCCCCAACGTTTACGAGGACGACGTCACCCGCCAATGAATAAGGTATCCCGAATTCAATGGATTGTTGAACACCGTCAATTGTCAGTATCGAGTTGTGGCTGTGACCATAAAAGACGACCGGATGATTCGTATGGACTTCCAAAAGACGCCACGGATTTCCGCCCCACTCCCATTGATGCCCATGGATGACTTCCGCTTCCCCGACCTGCATCTTTTCGGGCAATGCAGCGATCGTTGTTTTAAAATGTTCCTCAGAAGTTTCCGTTAGCAATAAAATTCTTTCCTCCTGATTCCCTATGACAGATGGAAAAGTTACTAATTCCGCGAAGCCCTCGGGCAACAGCATAACTTCCTCCAGCTTATGATATTTACGCTTACCAATGTCTCTTTTGCTTACTGTACATTCATACAAGTCACCTGTGCCGATCAATTCTGCTTCCGGTGCTTGGCAAGCAATATGTTCGATCACTTTTACTAAGTCTTTTTTAGAAGAATGGATATCTCCTATCATTGCATACTGCACACTACAAACCTCCACTTGAAACTTTTTGTCAATATTTCTTCAAGAACAACCCTTCTGTTTCCGACCATTCGCCGTAAGCGATTTTTTCCGAAGAGGCTCCATTTTTTTCAAGTTCCTCCATAAGCCACTCTTTCGTTTTCCCTAAGAAGGCGAGTACATCTTCTTTAATGATCCCTTCATCGACCAAAAGGACGGTCGGTTCTTCTTCCTTCACTGTCATATCTAAATCGCCGTTGGTAATAGAATCATACTTGGCATATTTATTGACTGTAATTTTTCCACTTGGTTCCAAAAACAAGTCGCGAACTACTCTTAATGAAAATATTCCTTGTTCTCGGAGAGCCGAGCGCAATTGTTCCATATCCAAATGGTTTTTAACGAAAGCTTGCATATTTAGGTGTCCGTCACCGATTAATTTAACCGGCTTACCTTTTAGGATCGCGCGAACTTTATTCCACTTTTGAGCAGCCTTTTCAATCACATAAATGAAAAGAGCCCACAAAAATAGCGCAAAAAGAAAATGACTCACCTTGATCTGTTCGTCGAACAAGCTTTCTTCCAGGATGCCACCGAGCACGAGCGTGTAGACGAAATCAAAAGGAGTCAATTGCGCAAGCTCTTTCTTCCCAAGAAGTCGAATGACAACGAGCAAAGCGATTAATCCTACAAACAATTTCAGAAAAAGCGAAACATACATAAAGCTGATACCTCCCAATATGCTTTTATTGGGAGGTATACCCTTAGTTGCTGAAATGGTAACTTACCCTTTCTCTACTGTTGCCCCTTCTTGCGAAACCCAATCGCTATAACTTCCGATATAAAGCCGGACATTTTCATAACCATAATGGACAAGCATCGCATATAATGGCGAGGCGGTCACACCACTTCCACAATACACCGTAATCTCCTCCGAAGGATTTGCCACGGCCGCCAGTTCTTTCCGAATAGCTTCATCAAAACGGAATGCGCCGTCTTTTTTCAATTGAACCCAGTCGTAATTCAATGCGCCCGGGATATGACCTGCAATCCGATCGATCGGTTCCGTTTCACCAAGATACCTTTCCGGTGCTCGCGCGTCAATCAAAATACTGTCCGTCTCTCCTGAAACCGTACGCTCTACAAAGTATCTGGATGCATATATCGATTCATCCCATGCCGGTTCGACCGAAGTTCTGGTAGGCTGAGGCGTCCTGTCATCGATAGGGATACCCGCCTCTTTGATCCGATCGAATCCTTCCACAACGATAAACGCATGCTTGAATCCCGCATATTGCAGAAACCACCATGCACGGGCAGCGAAAGGGCTGCCTCCATCATCGTAAATGAGAATGGGATCATCTAGCTCAAGGCCTGATCTATTGAATAGTTCGATGAGCACCGATTTGTCCGGCATCGGCTGCCTGCCGCTCTGCTTCGTCATATCGGACAAGTCCTCATTCAGATCCCAATGGACGGCTCCCTTTACATGGCATTCCGCATACTTCCGTTTGCCTTCCTTTTCATCTTGCAAAGAAAACCGCGCATCAATCCATTTAAAGTCTTCATACACAATATTTTGTATCGATTTAAAAACCACCGTCATTTACACCAGCACCTTCCCTTGGATTTTATTATATACCGCGCGCCATTCCTCAAGGTTTTCCGCCCCATCCAGCAATATACGTTCCGATTCGATTTGCGTTAAGCATTCATGGAGGAGATGTTTGCGTAAATGATCCGCTTCTTTTCCTATCCATTGATTCGCCCATTGTTCGATCCGACTATTTTCCTCGTTCAAATAACGCTCTGTATCTTGTCTCAAGAGCTCTTCAAGACGGTTTTTCAATTGTTCTCTCTCTCCACGTTCAAAGAAAGCTTTTCCATTTTTAAATAATTTATTGACGCTCTTGTAAGCATCGATTTCCTGAAATGGTCTTGTAAATGACAGCAGATCGGCTTCTTCGGTTTCGTAAGAGGCCGGGACGAATGCGCCGTCAATTTCTTTTAAAGTACGCACTTCCGCACGTTGACGCTCTGCCAACTGCTTGTTCAGAAAATTGGAGATGCGCAAATTCGTCACTTTCAGTTCTTGCGTTAAATCGAACCCAACCATTTGCACTGTTTCTTGAAGAGCATCTTGCAAAGCTTGATCTGTCGATTTATTCGTGAAGGCAGCTGGGTTATACGCTTCTCTGAAGAAATCATTAAACCGCAAAAAGACACGTTGCCCTATATAGTATACGAGTTCATTCAATTCATTTGCCGCTGCAGTTTTTAGAACATCAGCGAACCCTTTGGCATACCGTGCTTCTACAATTTCTTCATGCTGTGCCAGTTCTTCCAGCCGCTCTGTTTTCCGCAACATATTCGCTTCCGTTCGGGTAATTAATGACGCGAGACGTTCTGAAGTTTTAATGGACTCTTCTTCGAGTGCTTGAACAGCCAAACCTCTTAAATCATGTTGTAAAAACTGATGGAATTTCTCTTCAAACGGAGCCATGAAAGGATCTTCACGTTTTTCGTTTTTAGCTTCCAATGCTTGTAAACTTGATAAACCATGGATGCGTGGATGGCGGATTCCAAATTGCTGCAATTCATTTGCCACGTATGCTTGAACCGCCGCCGCCTCTTCTTCATCCGCCGCCAAGTCGATCGCATTGACGATGAAAAACATTTTATCCATTTCAAAAGCGTCTTTCACCCGACCGAGTTGAATGAGAAATTCTCGATCCGCTCTTGCGAAGGCATGATTATAATAGGTGACAAATAGAATCGCATCCGCGCTTCGTATATAGTCGAATGCGACATCCGTATGACGAGCGTTGATAGAGTCTGCACCCGGTGTATCGACGAGTGTGATCCCTTTCCTTGTCAGCTCGCAATCATAATAGAAGTCGATCGATTCCACGAAACAGCTTCGCTCTTCTTCCGCGACGAATTTTACGAACTCTTCCCGGTCAGTCGTTAACACAGTACCGAGCGCATCGCCGTACAGCGGATATCCTTTTTGGAACGCTTCAATGAATGACTTATGAATATGAAGCTTTTCATCTTGTAATTGTGTATGGATGGCTTCATCTGCTTTTTCAAAAGCTTCTTCCAATGATTGCGTCTGGATGCCGAGCGCTTCAAAAGAACGAGTGACATCTTCGGTCATCCGGGCGACCGTTTTAAGGACAATATCCGCGGTGCCATCTGTTTTATCGTCCGTTACCGGGCGAATCCGATTGATTGTCGCCGTCGTCGGATTTGGAGAAACAGGTAATACTTTTTCACCGATCAACGCATTAGAAAAAGAAGACTTTCCTGCACTGAAAGCGCCGAATAAAGCGACTGTGAATTGTTGGTTGTCCAGGCGCTTCGCCTTTGCCTTCAAATGTTCGGCAGTTTCTAAAAATCCAGGCACGTCTTTCACAACAGTAGCGATATGTTGCGCCGTTTGAACGACGCTGGCCACGTCACTTGTTGGAAGGTCATCTATTGCTTGACTCGGTATTTCCCCTTCTATTGTCGTTTGTACTTCTTCCTTTTCTTCACGTTGCTCTTCATATGTCGCAATTTTAATCTTTTCGTTTTTTCGTTTCCAAGTGTGTAAAAGTCCATCCCGTTCGTTGCACATTGCAGGAGTTGGTTGCTTCGTATCCGTTGTCAGCAAGTGAAGCTGAGCCATCAGTTCCTGAACTTGTCCGATAGCTTGGAGCTTTTCCTCCATGATCTCAATTCGTTGCGCGAACGCCTCATTATTGTCACGCCCTGCAGTGGTCGCAATTTCAGTCATTTCGATTTTCCACGCTTCGGTCAATTGTCGGAATGCATGCGTAATATTAACTTGCATTTGCTTCGAATAGTTTAGAACTGTGTCGCCTGTCATCGTATCTGTCGCATTGAATTGTTTGACGATCGTTTCAAAAGGAATCGTCATATCCATCGCATCAATAGCAAGTGACCGATCATCTGTTAAAATATCCGCTTGTTTCAACGACTTTTTCATGAGTGTTTTCAAATGCACTTCGATTTGCGTGTGAATTAATGTCCGAATATTATCGCTGAAGGCTTCCTTTCGCCTTTCACGTTCTTCCGCCGTTTTTTTCGCACCGAAAAGGAAACCGACCTTAAAACGTGGTGATTGCGATTCCAAATAGGCTTTCAATAATTCTCGCGTTTCATATGGGGTGATGGATGCGTTTTGCAGCAAATCATTACGCTCTTTATCAAAGTTGCGCGAAAATGCGTCACCCGAAAGAAGTGCGATCGTTTTTTTTGCTTCCATCACTTCCGCTTTCAGCTCTTCATATTGGTGCCATTCGTTGTCAGAAACGACTGTTGAATACGAATCTTTCCGTTCCGCGATTTCTTCATTCAAATAGGCTTCATGTTCGTCGCGAAGTTTCTCCATTGTTTTTTCTGCATTTGCTAGATAACGTTGTTGCCAATCAACCATTGCCCCTTCAACGATCGCTTTCACTTCACCAAAATCATTATGCGGGTGGTCGTGATCGCGCAATGACGTATAGAAAATCCCTTGCGGCTCGACGCCCCACAACTTAAAGGATGCTTCAACAGATTGTTGAAATTGCGCGAACGAAATCTCACTCTCTCTGTGCTTATCGATTTGATTAATGATCAAATAGACATTCGGATTATACCGTAATAATTCTTTGGTGAAACTAAAATTCAATTCGGATTGAACGTGATTGTAATCCATCGTATAGAAGACGAGGTCTGCAAGATGTAGTGCAGATTCCGTCGATAATCTGTGTGCGTCATCTGTTGAATCGACACCCGGCGTGTCCATAACGGTAATCCCTTCCGGCAAGACGGATTGTTGATGGCCAATTTCAACAAGCGAAACGGCAGCCCCGTCCAAGCTAAATGATTTCACCGCATCGGCAAAACCGTCGCCTTCATATTTCACTGCAGTGCCATCTGTCGCATATACAATCGCGTAATCCGTTTCCGCCTTATGGACTTTTACGATGTTCGCACTCGTCGGAATCGGACTGGAAGGTAGTAAATTAACACCTGTTAACGCATTAATCATCGATGATTTCCCAGCCGAAAAATGACCGGCAAATCCGATCATATATTCTTTATCTATTAACTTTTCTGCAAAACGCTTTATCTTCTCAAACCGGACGTCATCCTCGTTCTTTTTAAAAATCGCTCCATATGTGGCCGCCTCTTTCAGCAACCGTTCTAGTTGATTGTCAAAATCTAGCATTCCGTTTTCGATCCCTTCATCAATTGCTGTACCTATCATACCATTTTTTCTTATAGGAAACTGTAAGAAAGTTTGTTTAATTTTATTCCGAGGGCATATATGGTAGAATCCACCTATGACAATGAAACTAGAAAGGTAGCGATTGCTAATTGAGCACTTCCAAAAATGTTCAAATGATCTTAAACGGGACGATTACTTCTTTGACGACTGTTATACCGATAAAGTTGGATGTTCTCGCACCCTCCTTAATTGTTCAACCTTATGAACAAAAGCAATTGAGTGTTCTCATCGGACTCGTTGGCGATATAAAAGGGAGACTCATTCTTGACACCTCTACCGATGTGATCGATACAATCGGACAAGCGATGTTCGGAATGTCAATTGAAGGGGAAATGATTGAATCTTTTACGGGCGAACTCGGGAACATGATCGCAGGAAATTTATGTACACACCTTGAACAAGGAGGACTTTCCCTCGATATTTCCCCGCCGACCGTCATGACGGGGACGACAAAGTTTTACGGATTCAATAAAGCATTTACTTTGCCGGTACGATTTGAAAACGGCAGTACGTTGACAGTTCTGTTAACGATTGACGAATAATCATTCAATGAAAAAGACCGCTCTTTCATCCAGTCGTATCGGATGAAAAAGCGGTTTTCTTATTTGTTCCATTGCATTTTTACGGGAAAGACGCCTTCTATTTTGTTTTTCATTTGTCGGTCGTTCCCCGTCAAAAGGATATCGATCGTTCCATAGTCGGCAGACGTACGGATAAGTCGCCCCGCTCCTTGTCTAAGCCGTAAGATCATAAAAGGCAGATCGACTTCCGTAAATGGATCAGTCGCATGCTTTCTTCTCGCTTCAAACAAAGGATCGACAGGTGGAAACGGTAAATCGTGAATAATCACTCGCGTCAATGCATCTTCAGGAATATCCAACCCTTCCCATAGATTGAATGAACAAAGGACTTGAATCCGTTTTTGTTGAAAATCTCGGACGACGGAAGATAATTCGCGCTCCCCTTCAAAGGCAAAGTTGACGCGCAAAGCTTCCGGGATTTCCCCTTTAAATTGCTGCATGGCATATTCCGATTTGAAAAGGATGAGAGTTTGGTCTCCTTTTCGAACCAACTCAAAAACTTTTTCACTTTTTTCTTGCGCTTCGAGTTCATGAGCAACAACTTCCATCACTTCTTCATAATCAAACGGCGACTCCACAGAAAATGAAAGATAGTCCTGAATCCCCAAACTGTTCGCTAAATAAGAAAACTCTTCTTGAACGGACAGCGTGGCGGAGGAGAATACGATCGGGATACGCGAGGAAAATAATTTTTCCTGCAAGATTTCCGTCACGAGACGCGGCATGATGACAAGTGTCACTTCCCCTTCCGGTGCTTCAAGCCAGTCAACAGCATCATTTTCGGAAGTGAATAATTCCATTGAATAAATATATTGATCCAAATATTCTTCGACCATTTTCAAGTCGTATTCTGGAATGATAAAAAGTTCACCTTCAAAAACAAACTCTTCCAAAAGAGCCGTTGAGATTTGGGTTGCTTCTTTTCCTACTGCAAGCAATTCAGGTAGTTTTTCAATCGCTTTCCGTTCGGTATCCGATTCTTCCGCACAATCATCGAGCAACTTGAAAAACATTTCATGCGCTTCAATTAGACGCTCCATCAGTTGCAGTGTCGACTCTCGCACACCGTCCACCATAATGCGTTCCAACAGCTGTAATAACGTACTGTTTTGCACTTCGTATGTGAGTGCCCGTTGTGCCGAGTATTCAAGAAGATGCCCTTCATCGAAGACGACCATTGAAACTTCGGGTAAGAGTGGCAACTGGCCTTGTCTTTCGCGAGAATCTTTCGTCCATATATGCTCCATATAAAAATCATGCGAGCAAATGATAAGTTCGACTGCTTCCCGGTAATGATTCCGATGAAGCGTTTGCCCACATCTATTTCGCAAATCACACGCTGCACATTGTTGGATGGGATGATAGTTTACCGTTTTCCATTGTTCATCACTTAAATCAGGATAATCCGACCTCTCCCCATAAGGCGCGACAGACTGTAAGGAACCCGCCCCGTAGACAAAATCCGGAAGTTGGTCTTCAATCTCCTCGATATACGTTTCCGACATCCAGTCAGAAGCATCATCGAGCCGCTTCAAACATAAATATTGGTTTCTCGCCTTTGCTAGTCTCACATCAATCTGAAGATCCAACGCGTCGCTCATTTTCCGAATGTCGCCTTCTTCTTTGACGAGTTGCTCAATAAGCGTTTCATCCGCACAAGAGATGAGCGCCGGCTTTCCCGTATAGCGCGCATACGCGATAGCTGGAAGAAGATAGGCGATCGTTTTTCCCGTTCCTACCCCAGCTTCCGCAAAAAGCACTTTCTTTTCTTTCAATGCTTTTTCAATTTGAAATGCCATAAAAATTTGTTCATCCCGACATTCGAAACCTTTTTCAGTCAGATCGTCGTACAATGTATCCCCGATCCAGTCGTTTAATGATTCATAAAACGACTTTTCTTTCGATAATGGGAATGGCATCTTACTTTTCATTTAGTGAACCCCTTCCTTCTGTACATCAAAAAGAAGAGGATGGTTTCCTCTTCCTTGTTTCATAAAATGGACTGAAAATTTTACCACTGCTATCCATGGGTTGTTTCTGTACGTTCCAGCGCCCCTTATCCACGAGTGCTGCCAACCGAACAACGAAGGGTGCGGTTGCTATAATTTTCATCCGGTGCTTCTAAACATTTCACTATCAGTTATTGACGTCTACCCCAAAACTGGTAGTAATCCGTCCGGATAAAGCCGTTAAACAACTTTCTTTTCCGTGTTGCTTTTTTGCCGTACAACGTTTCAAAGTTTTCGAGCGGGGACAACATATAGACTGACCATGATGGATGGTTTTCCATCAATTTTCCTAAATTGAGTGTCAGTTGTTCCGCTTCTTCCAACTCCCCAATTCTTTCACCATATGGTGGATTTCCGACCATGACACCATTCAACCCTTGAATTTCAAGATGTTGTAAATCTTGATGTTTCCAATCAATCAAATCAACGAACCCTGCTTCGGCAGCATTTCCTTCCGAGATACGCACCATTTTCATGTCAATGTCGGAACCAGTGATCTGAAGTGGCTGATCATACTTCGCCAAATCTTCCGCTTCTTCACGTGCCTTGTTCCACACAGCGTCCGTCATCCACGGCCATTGTTCACATGAAAAATCCCGATTCGTTCCTGGCGCGATATTTTGACCGATCATTGCCGCCTCGATTGGAATCGTTCCAGAACCACAAAGTGGATCTATGAACGGCCGATCTGGACTCCACCGTGTCAACTTCACTAATGCAGCAGCTAATGTTTCTTTTAACGGTGCATCGCCTTGCCCGATTCGATAACCGCGTTTATGAAGACCAGTGCCACTCGAATCGATTGTCAATGTCACTTTATCTTTTAAAATGGATACTTCCAATTTGAATAACGGTCCAGATTCCGAGAGAAACCCGGTCCGCTTATACGCCTTATTCAATCTTTCGACAATCGCTTTTTTCACGATCG
>CAOKMT010000068.1 GCA_948469885.1 uncultured Sporosarcina sp.
GCGTGCCTGTCATTAATAAACATGCAGTAATTGTTTTGCAAAATAAAAAAAACGGTAGACTTTGCGTTCATCCTCTTACTGATTTTATTTTTTACTACTGGAAATATAAGGCATACAATACCCAAAGATTATATGCCAATTATCTTTGTTCATTTTTAAATTTTATACTGATTGAAAATCAAAAAAAATACAAGTTGTCATCCTTGCGAGAACTTCAGTTTTTCCATGGAACCGCCTTTTTGAACGAATTATCGAAGCAAGAAAAATCAAGAATGACAGTTAGAAAGGCGGAAAGAACCCTAACTTTATTCTTTGAGTTTTTAGCGAAGAAAAAACTATTAATCCACATTAAAGAAAGCGATTTCAAAAAACAAATCCTTTATGGAAAATCAAATCAAAAATATACGACATCTCCATTTAAAGGTGTTATTAAACCAAGAAATAAACAAGGGCATATTGCACACGATTTACCAGAACAATATATTTTACCTTTTATTGAGCTAGCTGTTAAAGTTGCTAATCCCATTGCTTTAGGAGTCTATTTACAATGTTTTGGAGGAATTCGTCAGGGAGAGATAGTGAACATCCAAAGATCTGATGTGACATCTATTGGTTCGTTTGGAGAATTTGGTGTAGTAATAAATCTACAACAAAGGATTCTGAGAAAGGATATTAAAGACAACTCTGGTGCAAGTGGCGTCAAAAAACCAAGAAGACAAATAGTTTTCCCCATTCAAAATTGGTTACAGCAACTATATCAACAACACTTGGATAATTATATTCCTGTAGATGGATCAGATGCATTATTTATAAACCGTGATGGAAAAGCCATGTCAGGACAAAGCTATAGAGCCTATTTCAATAAATTGAAAAAAGAATTTCTAAAACAGCTGAGGAGTTCCCCTAACACAGATGACATTATTTACGGAATCAAATTAGAAGAAAATAAATGGTCAACTCATTTAGGTAGAGGAGTTTTTACAAATCTTTTAGCTGAAGAAGCTGAAAATCCATACGACATTGCCCTACCTAGAGGAGATTCCAATCTTTCCTCATCTTTAGTTTATCAAGGAAATACGGAACGTATGAGAAAAAAACTTGAAAACAGAATGCAGGAATTATACAAAAACTATTTACCTGAATTAACAAAAAAATAAAGTTTGGAGTAATTTGAATATGCATTATTTAACTTCGGTAGAAGCTGCAGCTAAACTTAAAATATCCTATACAAGTTTACTTAATTTATTGAAGTCTGAAAAGTTGAATGGTGCAATCAAGGTAAATGGCTCGTGGCAAATTCCTTTAGAAGCAGTGGAAAACTACAAAAAACCATCTTCTGCACCTATACCAACAGGATACTTGGCCGTACCTGAGATTGCTAAACGACTTGATTATACCCCCGGTTGGGTTAACAACCTTATAAGAAGAGGGACATTCGTAGGTGCGAAGAAGCTCAAGGGCTCTTGGATAGTACCAACGAATTCATTAGAAGAATATATTCAATCTTGTGGCATTTCACCTGAAGGGCTGCTTTCGATTCCCGAAGCTGCTGAATTTCTTTCCGTTGATGTATCGTGGATAAGAAAATTAATATTAAAAAACGTATTAACTGACGTGGAAGTCGTCGATGATGTTCGTTACATTAAGAAAGAAACTGTTGACGAATATTTAAAATCCATTTCACCGCCTAAGGGGTATATGTCCACTATCCAAGTAGCAAAAGAATTATCATTAAATACTGAATCAATATCTACATTAGCAAGGAAAGGGACATTTCCAAATGCCAAAAGACAAAAGATTGCTTATCATCACGCAGGATGGATTATACCTATTAACGATGTAATTCAGTACAAGGAGTCTCAACCTTCTCCAAAAGATTATATCCCTATATCTGATATTGCTGCACAGTTAGGAGTGAGCAAAGGCTGGGTATACCGGTTAATCCGTCATGGTCTAATACATAAAAGTAAAAAGAACAACGAGTATATATTCTCTTTAGAGGAAATAAATGAGTACATTGAAAAACTAAGAAAAAAACAGGTTTTAGAAAAAAGTTTAACACCAGTTGAATTATTTGATTACAAGCTAGCCGAGTTAGAGGTTCCTCATTCGTTTAAAAAAACGTTAGAGCTTTATCGTGAATTTGTTGTCATTAAACTTAATAGTAGTCGAGCAAATGAGAAAACAATCTATTATCAGGTTTTGGGATATATCAGTACATTCAAACGCCTATCCCGTCTCTTAGTAAATGAAATCTTTTTACTTAATGCGGAACAATTAGAGCTCATCTTTACAAGTCCTGAAATTGTTATTCGAGACAAACAAGTATTAACTTACTTTTTAGAGTTTTGTTCAGGTAAAGGACTGTGTACATTTTCAAAAAGCTATAAGGTTACTTCCTTGTCTATTGAAGAAAGAGAAATATACAGCCCTGAGCGATTTTTAGAATACTACACTTATATAAAAGATGTTAATCTTCATATCCATCAAGCCATTCAAAGCAGAGATTATGCGGTAACATGGTTATTTGTATTAATGCATGTCATTGACGCTTGGAGACCGTCAGACATTATAAAACTACCAAATGTTGCACTGGAAGTCTGCGATATTCAGACCTTTGATCAACTCCAAGAACAAAAAATAACATTGGAGCAGGCGCAAGCAGTTATAAATCATATATATAAGCGTGTAGAACGTATGTATATTAGCAAAACTGGTGCCTTAGGTCATTTCCTTGTAAATCAAGACATGATTATCCCAACGGCTACTGTACTTATTATCGCAGAGATCCATCGAAGGATTGAAGGAGATCAGCAGTTATTTAAAGTAGGCAAAAGAAAATTTGTCATTTTTCAAAAGGAAACTCATTTCCAACCCTTTTTCAATAAGCAACCTAATCTTATTGATTTCCAAAGCCGAAAAATGAATAGAACCCTATTGACCTACTTTTTTTATAGTGTTATGGAAGGTAAAGAGAATGCGGATATTGCTTATGAACTAGCACAGCAGGTTAGGGGACATTCTAATAAGGATTCGACTGCAACATACATCCAATCAGTAAACAAGGATGGGTCTGTTAATCGCGTAAGTCTTAATCTGTTTAATCGGGGACACTTTGGATGGCTGTATCATCATCTTATTCACCTGTCTATGTCAGAAGCACCACAGCTGGATTTGGAGATGCGAACCTCTATCATCGAGCAGTTTCGAAAAGAATATAATCCCTATCAGCTGGAACAACTTAGCTATTTTTTAATCCGCCAGCAAAATAGTAAAGAATCATTAGCATTGCGATTGTCTACTCTAAGCGAAAAGGATTTGAAGAATTTGTTGTTTAAAATATACAAAAATGAAATGCCTGCGAAACTGCAACACGTACAATGTCTGACCTTTCCAAGTTGTTCTTCTCCAACCTCTACAACTTGTTTACACTGTGAATACGCTATTCCAAAAATATATGTATTGATCTCTATCCGGAGTGAAATTGATCGATTAATTGAGTCGATTCAAAAAACAGAGTTCCCTGCTGTTCGAGTTAGAGATAGCAAGTTGCTGTTTCAAATCCTAGATCTTTTAAATCAGGCAGTTCAGCAATTTGGTAAATCTTACGTTCAAACCTTTATAGACCTTAACAATATGAAGCAAAAAATAATCACAATTCAACATTTAATCAGCGAGGAAATCTAATGGCGAAATTTCATGCAGCATTACAACGAAGAACAACCGTAGATGAATTAAGTGATAAACAGATATTAGAAAGTATCGAGTTCGTTATCTTTAGACTTGAAGAGCTTCACGTTTATAAAGAAATGTTTGAAGAGCTTATACAGTTAGGTTTAATAGTAAAAACAAATTTTGAAGACCCATTGTGGTTATTAGTTTCAGAAGAAAATAATCGTTTTAACCTTCAGTTTGACTGTGAGGTCTATGGTGAAATTAATTTGGCCTTAAGATGCTATTCAATTCAAAAATTATATAACCGTATCAATCCGCAAACCGTTCGCCAAAATGTAAGACAAATTAGAGATGCAATAAAGATTACCCGAGGGTTCCGTTTAGATCATCTAGAAAAATTAGAAGACGCAATCAATCATTTCACTAAACATGTACAATTTCCTTTTAGTATCAGCATAAGAGAGTTTCTTGTTTTTTATAATCATCCCCATTCGGATGCATATTGCGACTTGTGTTTAAATTATAATACTAAAATTTCAAACGTTAGAAAACTACCTAATTTTCAAGACATCTTAATTTTTGATTATGCCCTGGATATTTATTTTCAGTCCTGTACTTCAGATAAAGAAAAACTACAATATTTCCCAGTCTTTTTATGGTGGAGAATTACCCGTATAATTCCCATGCGCCCAAGTGAGTTTTATGGTTTATATAGGGATTGTGCAACAGTTGATTCTGAAGGTAGATATTGGATGGTATTACCGAGAAAAAAGAAATCTTCAAACCACCCAGGAAAGCTTGAAATTACGGATAAGGTTCAAATCAATCAAGAGGTTTTCGAACTAATTGAAGAATATAATCGGCTAACATCTGCTTTTTCTTTAGAATCCACTTATTTAATATCATACAAGGCGTATAGGAAGTATGTAAAAACAAAAACTAAAGAAAAAACATACAAGAAAATGGGGACCTATCAATTTATTAATTTACTTGATCGATTTTATGATGAAATTGTTATCCCAAAGTTTGGGGATTTAGAAAAAATAAAACCTGGAGATACTCGACATTTTGCCTTTTGCAATATGATGCTACAGGGTTTCAATATGTTAACAATTGCTCGAATGGGGGGACATGCTCAGCTTGAAACCCAAATGCATTACCAGAAACACTTAGATCACTTTGCTCAATCTTTTGTCCATCATGCTGCGCAGACATTACGAATGCAGCGCATGAATAAATGGAAATCTAATTGGACCACTGAAACTCATACAATAATTGCTAAAAGTAAGCTCTTTAGAGCCAGTGACTTTCAAGAAAAATATAGAGTAGAACATGGTTATTGTACAGATAATCCTGCTGACTGCAGAATTGGGGATTGCCGTTTTTGCGAATTTTACTTCTTTTCGCCATTAGATCAACAAAAGGGGTTGACCTGGTTAAAAGACTGTTCTATTGTACTGGAAAATAGATTAAAAGAACAATTAGAACTCTTACGACACATAACAAAAAACATGAATTATGACTGTGAAAACTTAACATTTCAACAATCTGGTCAGGAACGGCTATCGTCGACGTGCAATGAAGCAAGAAGATTGATGGATCAAAAGGCTATGGTCGATTCTTATCTACTGGAGGATGAATTATGAAAAAAGGTGCCCCACAAAAATATACAGATAAACAATTAAAAGACACCTTATTAAAATATATTTCGAAAAATCCTGGAAAAAAGATTAATCCTTCCCTTTTAGAACGAGAGACAGGAATTAATCGATTTATTTGGACAAGAAGAATGTCTGAACAAATTGCGAAGATTAATGAGCCTGTACAGTTGGAGGTTACTGAGGGGCAGGATTTGTTGCCCTTACCTAATGTTGTCGAACTTGTTGAAACTCACTGGAATAACAAGACTGGGCTAATCAGCGCATTAGGACATTTCAATGAAATGTTAAATGTGTTATATCAAAAGGCGAAGGATCATGATTCTTTACTTAAGCAAAACATAGACTTATCTAACCATTTATCCAAGAAAGAAAATCAAATTAATAGACTCGAAAATGAAATGGAATTACTCAAAAAACAGTATCTTGAAGTAGCCGTTAAAAGCACTTATAAGACATTTCAGGAAGAAGATGGTCTGCAAAATATTATATCGGTCACAAAAAATATAAAAGCAGAAGAGCGCGCTTTAGGTGCTAACATTGTAAAAATGTACCCTGAGTTATTTGATGATAACGATAATGTAAAAAAATAAATTTGTTTAATATCCCTAATGATTGTTATCATCCCAAAAGCACTGATCAATGATTTTGAAAGTTAAAAGCCTAATTCCTCTGCCCTTTTACGAGGAATTAGGCTTGTGATTTTAAACAAGCGCATCGATTATAAATTAGCAGAATGGCGCTTCTTATTCCCCAGTTTCTTTAAACTGCTGAATTCGTTCACCAATTACGTCACGAACACGCTGAAATTCGGACCACTCTTTTCCAGCTGGATCATCGAATCCCCAGTGTTCACGTTTAACATGTGGTGGAGTAATTGGACATTTATCCGCAGCATCTCCACATAATGTAACTACCAAATCAGCATTATTTAAGATTTCAGGATCAATAATATCTGACGTTTGACCAGAAATATCAACCCCGGTTTCCTGCATAGCCTTTACAGCATTTGGATTTAGCCCATGTGCTTCTATTCCAGCACTGTATACGTTCCACCCATCACCTAAATGTTTTTTCGCCCAACCTTCGGCCATTTGGCTTCTGCAAGAGTTCCCAGTACATAAAAAGTAGATTGTTTTTTTAGACATGATGTATATCTCCTTTTAGTTAACTAATAAAGAAAAGTATAGACCTAGCAAGGTAATAAATAAAATTGGAATCGTTAAAACAATACCTGTTTTGAAATATGTTCCCCATGAAATTTTAACTCCTTTTTGAGATAAAACATGGAGCCATACTAAGGTTGCTAACGATCCAATTGGAGTGATTTTCGGACCTAAGTCAGAACCAATAACATTTGCGTAAATGAGTGCTTCCCTGATTGGACCAGATGTATTGGTTTCGGCAATGGCTAATGCGTCGATCATGACCGTTGGCATATTATTCATCAAAGACGATAAAAAGGCTGCTATAAAGCCCATGCCTATCGTTGCAACAAATAAACCTTGATCAGCAGTTGCTTGGATGACACTTGCTAATGATCCAGTTAGCCAAGCATTTCCTAAACCATAAACGACCACATACATCCCTATTGAGAAAAAAACAATTGCCCAAGGAGCACTTTTTATAACGGTTTTCGTATTAACTGCATTGCTTCTTCGGGCCATCAATAAAAAGAAGATTGCAATGACTCCTGCAACAATTGAAACTGGTATTTGGGTGAATTCACTTGAAAAATAACCAATCATCAATAACCCTAGCACATACCAAGAAAGGCGAAACATTTTAAAATCCTGAATTGCCTCTACTGGTTTTCTTAATTTAGATAAATCATACGAATTAGGAATGTTTTTTCTAAAATAAACTAATAAGACTGTAATCGTTGCTATTATTGAAAACAAGTTAGGAATGATCATTCTTGAAGCATACTCTACAAAACCAATATTAAAGAAATCGGCAGATACAATGTTGACTAAGTTACTTACGACAAATGGCAAAGATGTCGTATCTGCAATAAATCCACTGGCCATAATAAATGGAAAGATCATCTTTTCTTTAAAATTTAAATTACGAACCATTGCTAAAACAATGGGTGTCAAAATTAAGGCAGCTCCATCATTTGCAAATAGTGCAGCGACGATGGCACCTAAAATACTAATATAGACAAACATTTTAATTCCATTACCTTTAGCAACTCGGGCCATATGTAATGCTGCCCACTCAAATAATCCAATCTCGTCTAAAATTAATGAAATAAGAATGATTGCTACAAATGATAATGTTGCATTCCAAGTTATTCCAATAACTTCAGTTACATCATTAAAACCAACTACTCCGAGTAATAAAGCTAAGATAGCTCCACCACATGCACTCCAACCAATATTTAATCCTTTTGGCTGCCAGATAACGAGAATAATTGTCGCTAAAAATATAATCGTTGCTAATAACGCTGTCACCACTCTATTTGCCCTCCATTACTCGTGTAGTTCCCTCACTAGCAGCTGGAGCTACCTATAACTCCATCTGGAGGCGTACAACAAGATGTTGATTCTGTTTTATGAACTTCACTATCAGCTTTTGTAAAGAAAAACTCCCACTCATTTCCGTCTGGATCTGTTACCCAGAATTTATCTTGTACGGCATAACAACATGTTGTATCCATCTCATCACGTGCAAAAAAACCTTCTGTTTCGAGTCTTTCCTTATGAGCTGTAATTTCTTCGCTCGTTTCAACTTGAAACCCAAAATGGTTAACCTGATTTCCGTTCACTTCATCTTGAACGTTTAACGTGAAATTAAGTCCCGGACTTTCTAATAAGAACTTTGCATAATCAGCTTTTACCTTAATAGGTTTTATACCGAATAGTTTTTGATAAAATTCAATGGATTTCTCTAAATTCGTAGTGTTAATTCCAACGTGAACATACTTCATAAGTTATACCTCCAACAGTTTTATATTATTAATCAAAAAAAGTTGATATAAAGCCCAAAAAACTAACAGCAACTTCCTTTTCCAGTTTTTCTAAAGACACAACAAAGTTCCTCAGATAGTAAATTGTTGACTTCATCATCATTTAAATCGTAATAGCTCCAGGTTCCTTTAGTTTCCTTTGTTAACAAATTTGCATCCAATAAAATTTTAAGATGATAGGAAAGTTTTGATTGGCTCATCTCGAAAATTTCTGTTAAATCACATACACATGTTTCTCCTCTTTGACAAAGCTCATACATAATTTCTAATCGTTTCTGATCGGCTAGAGCTTTAAATTTCTTTTCATATTGTTCGAACTGATTTGTCATTGTAGTCAATTTTCCTTTCAACAAATTTTCATGATGTTTAAAGTATAAACAATATCATCCCAAATAAGCAATCATTAAATCAACTTTTTTTGATTTATTATAACTAATACCTATCCAATCCCTCACTACGGTGTTTAAATCCTTTATTCTCAACTTTTTATTTGATTTTAATCACACATAAAAAACTTAATAATACCTAAAGCATCCTTTGTAAACCTATTAAATCCTTCTATTCCACACTTTCCCACTTGCCCAAGAACATTCGTTCGTTTAACATTGAATTAAAGAGAAAAGGTGATTAACATGGATCCTATTCATGATAGAGGGGTTATAAAATGGCAAAGCGCTATGCTATTGCCTGAGCATATAAAAAAGCTAAAGCAGTTTCACCAAGAAGTTTATAAAATTCAAAAACCAGTTTTAGATGAACAAGAACTATCTGAAATGGATCTTCTTGTAGGAGAAGCGATGGAATTTAATACACTACTTCAATTTACATTTTGGGAAGATGGAGAACTCAAAAAAGTCAAGGGTCTTATTCATTTTATCGATGTCATTGGTAAAGAGTTTCGCATAAAGGATTATCAAAACATACCCCACTTCATTGCTTTCCACAAAATCCTAGAGATCACTAAAGAATAGTTAGGAGGATTTATATGGACTACTCAAAATTCCCAGCTCGGGAAATTGCTATCGTTGATATGAAAAGTTTTTACGCTTCAATTGAGTGTGTGAAGAGAAACTTAGATCCTTTAACCGATTTTTTGGCCGTTGCCGGCAATACTGAACGCAATGGTTCCGTTATCCTGGCCGCCACCAAGAAGTTTAAAGATCTTGGTATTAAAACAGGTAATCGACTTTATGATATCCCTGAAGAATTTCGTAAATATGTAGTTTCACCAAATATGCAATTGTATATCGATGTATCCGTTAACATTACACGACTACTGAATCAGTATGTCCAAATTGATGACATATTTGTATATTCAATTGATGAACAATTCATCGACCTGACTAATTACTCTTCTTTATATGATTCATTCGAAGCTATAACTCGTATTAAACAAGCAATTTATAATAGCTTCGGACTTCCTTCTTCATGGGGTCTAGGTGACAATCCTTTTTTAGCTAAAATAGCATTAGACAATTATGCGAAGAAAGAACCCTCCGGTATAGCGGAAATTCGTTATTCCGATGTACCGACTAAACTATGGACGATAAAGAATCTTACAGATATATGGGGGATTGGACATCGAACAACGGAAAACTTGGCTCGGCTTGGAATTAATAATGTATATGAATTAGCTCATTACCCAGTTGAGAAATTAGAAAAACGCTTTGGTGTTCTTGGACGTGAATGGTTTTTGCATTCCTGGGGAATCGATACTAGCGTTTTTAATGGATTATTCATTCCTTATCACTCTGCCGACTCTAATATGGGGAAGCTCCCCAAAACAACGGGATTTGGTCGCGGCCAAACGCTTTTAAGAGATTATTCCATTGCGGAAGCTAAAACCATCCTTGTAGAACTTTGCGAAGAGACCATGCGACAAGTTCGATTACACAAGTTTGTAGGGAAAACTGTAACTATCACTGTAAACTATAGCCACGATGTTGCCGTCGATGGATTCAATCGCTCAATGACTGTCCAGGCGCCGTTCAATGAAACCATGCAGATGTATAATATAGCTTTGACAATTTATCGACGATTTGTTGAAAACTATCCAATTAGGTATATAAGCGTTCGTCTAACGAATCTTTCTAAAGATACGAACACATTTCAAATGTCATTACTTGATCCAAATGGTTTTCGTAGACAAAAATTAGGTTTCGTCATGGATGCAATTCGACAAAAACATGGTTCTGCATCTCTTGTACGCGCTTGTTCGCTAACTTCCGCTGGTACTACAGTGGAAAGATCAAAATTAGTGGGAGGACATCAAGCTAATGAGCTTTCATAATACAATGTATTTGCTATTAATAACTTCTTCTTGATATGACACCAGCTAATTACTAAACGAGCGATCCATCCTTTTTAGAGGGATCGCTCGTTACTCTGCCATTATGGAGTTTATTTCTGTTAGCTATTTTTAACGGAGTCAGTTTGCTGAAATTTTGTTAAATCTGGAAAGGGTTTTTTATTACTTAAATTACATTTTACACCAATGTAAATTGAGCATAAATAGACTAGCATTATACTCAGTTTTAATTATGCACAATTTTAATTTCGTGTAGAAAAGGGATGAATAAGGTGAAAATAAGGTGTTTATATATTATGCACACATTTTTTTATAGATACCCAAAATAACGGTCAATATGTCTCGACGTTCCTCATAATCACGAAATAACACTTGTCCTTTTCCATAACTCACCTGCTCTTCCACCGCCGCTGAATTCAAATCGGATAAATCGATTCCATGTGCATGATGATAGAGTTGATTGCCCATAATGCCAAATTTCTTTTCCAGTTTTTCCAACGGCGTATGCGCCAAGTCACCGACAGAGTATATCCCCATATTGTTCAGTGTTTTTTCCAACCGTCTGCCGATGCCCCACATTCGTCTAAGTGGTGCAACAGGCCATAGTTTCCGAGGTACATCTTCATACCCCCATATCGCGATATCCGTTTTTTTCGCTTCAAGATCGAGCGCCAGTTTTGCAAGTAACATATTTGGCCCTATTCCACAGGCGGAACGTAACTGAAATTGATGGTAGAGCCCCTCTTGTATATAGCGCATCGTCTGTTCGGGTGGCCCCCATAGCCGCTCGGTCCCACTTAAATTAATGAAACTTTCGTCAACACTGTACACATGGATCGCTTCCTGCGGTACAAACTGATTCAAAAAACGAGTAATTTCCATAGACACCCTAAGAAAAAAATCCATCTTCGGTTCAATGAGGCGGATGGATGGGTCGTCCGGAATTTCGAATAGCCGATGGCCCGTTCGCACACCGAACTTTTCCTTAAGTATCGGTGAGGCAGCGAGTACAATAGCACCTTTCCGTTTTTTATTCCCGATAATTGCGATCGGTGTCTCCCCAATGTCCAACCCTTCCATCGCCGCGGCGCAACTCGCGTAAAAGCTGCGCATATCCAAGCAAACAATTTTCCGTTCCGGTAAATATTTGTATATCATCGCTTTCCCCTCCACAGGAACATTAGTTCTTATTGATTAAGTATATCCCGGCGCGCCCTATCGATTCAATCGGTAGATTTTACCTGCAAGCGATTGTACAAAACAATGAATCTTATCTCTTATTGTAGACGTATACACCATTAGCCTTACAAAATGCTATAATTAACATAACTTTTTCATATAAATTCAATACTTCCTAGGAGGAGCTACATATGGGATTTTTCAATTTTTTCAAAAGCCAATTCATAGAAGTTATAGAATGGACAGACAACAGTTCAAATACGATGGTGTATCGTTTTCCCGTGCAAGGCAATGAAATTAAAATGGGAGCGGAACTGATCGTTCGGGAGTCCCAAGCGGCAATTTTCGTCAATGAAGGAGAAATCGCAGATGTATTCGGGCCAGGGCATCACTTGCTATATACGCAAAACTTGCCCATTTTGACGAAGTTGAAATCATGGAAAACGGGATTCAACTCCCCTTTCAAAGCGGAAGTCTATTTTATCAATACGAAGCAGTTCATTAACCAAAAATGGGGCACGTCAAATCCGATCATGATGAGAGATCCAGATTTCGGCATGATCCGATTGCGTGGGTACGGTATCTATTCTTACCGGGTATCCGATCCGGTCGTTTTCTTCAAAGAATTATTCGGCACAGGCGCAAACGATGAAACAAGCCATATCGAAAGCCATTTGAAGAAAAAGGTGTTA
>CAOKMT010000069.1 GCA_948469885.1 uncultured Sporosarcina sp.
TTAAAACAAATATGATCGGCTAAAATTCTTCACCAACGTCATTTGACAAAGAACCGTTTTCCATTGTGACTAAATTGCCTTCCATTATTCTTGTTTCCGTTTGAAACGACTTTTTTTATTCGATTTCAATCGTTGCATCCGGTTGTCGATTTGGTTCTGCATTATTTTCGTCTTTTGGGCATCGATTTGCATCGAAGTGATGACATCATGTTCAATTTCAACAAGAAACCACGTACCGGCTAAGCTCCCTTTAGGAAGGGCTGCTGTCGGGACGTGGTATTCTTTTTTTAATTGCTCAACGATGAGAAGTGCGTGACCATCGTCTGTCAACCGATCAAAATAAGCGGTGTACATATTAGTTAGTCACCTCCTATGCAGGCGATTCCTTGTACTTTAATGTCTTTGATGCGGGTTGGACCGATGCCTTCAATTTTCATTAATTGATCGATCGATTCAAAAGGTCTTTGATCAATTAAAGATTGTGCACGGTCGGGTCCAATGTGTACGATTTGCCGGATTTCCGATTCGCTCGCTTCATTTATATTGATGCATGATTCGGTAGGTATGAGCGAAAAGTTTTCTTCTTCTGCTGTGGCACTTGCTGCTTGAGCTGTTGGGTTGCTTGGCATTGTTTCAAGATCATCGCCGGTTTGGACAGCGTAAGTGTTGCCGTCCGTTTCAACTCGGATCGTTCCGTGAATATCGGTGCCATATAACTGGATGCCTTGCGTTTTAATGCGCTCGATGATATCTTCGTGCGGATGACCGTATGAATTATCGCGTCCTGCTGAGTAAATTGCAACTTCGGGACTAACGGCGGTTAGAAAAGGAGCGGTTGTCGATGTGTCGGATCCGTGATGTCCGACGTGCAAGATGGTCGCTTTCAAATTGCTGTTACGTTCCAACATTGCTTGTTCCGCTTTTGCTTCCGCGTCCCCTGTAAAAAGAAAAGAGACTTCACCGAATTGAAGACGCATAGCAATCGAGTTGTCATTTGTATTACCGGAAAGGGCGTCGGGATGGATGATAGCGATTTCAACTGGTCCCATGTCGAATATGTCGCCAACTTCCGGCTCATAATAATCAATTTCGTGTGTTTCGATAGCAGCCAATGCTCTTTCGAACACATCCGAATTAACAATTTCCCCATTCATCCACACTTCCGAGACATCGAACGTTTCTATGATTTTATCAAGTTGTCCGATATGATCTGCATGCGGATGGGTGATCGCAATAATATCAATGGATGTAATTTGTTCGGCCTGAAGATAGGAAACGACATCGGTTGCATTCCAATTTCCCGTATCGATTAGCATTGTGTATGGTGTTCCTTCTTCATCATTGAATTGGATCAATGATGCATCAGCTTGACCGACGTCTAGGAAGTGAACGGCCATCGTAGTTAAGGCGTTTTGGTATTCGTATGTATTTTGGTTACCTTCTTCATCGAATTGTGTATCGGCAGTCATTGAAGATGGAGCGTCGTTTGATGAGCATCCTGCAAAAATGAGTAACGCAATAACTAGATAAAGATAGGCGACTGCATATTTAGGCATTTTTATCCTCCTAATCTTTCTGCTAATCCCCTAATTAGTATAACAGAGTCATTCCATATTTAAACAGCGAAATTTGGGTACGTTAAGAAGCCAAGTGGCGAAACCGTTCGCGCATTTCCACGAATTGGTACGACACCTGGCATCCACGTATCCACGTATTAAAAGTCATTGGTCAATTTTCTTGTCTTGCTGCTCCCATGCACGCAATGACGGGTAGGGATCGAATGACCATTCCGTCTTACCGTTGTATTTATACATGCCATAATGGAGGTGAGGTGGGAATTTTCCGGCAGTTCCTTCTGGTCCATACCCAGTATTGCCGACGTATCCGACAATCGTTCGAGGTTCAACGATGTCTCCTTCTTTAATGTTTTTATCAAAATAAGCTAAATGTGCGAAATAATGATACGTATTATGGATGTCCCGAATACCGACTCGCCAGCCGCCGTACTCATTCCAACCCATCACTTCCACAATGCCATAAGCAGTGGATTGAACAGGCACGCCGTACCCGGCAAATAAATCGGTCCCTTCGTGGATGCGTCGTCCGCCCCAACCACGACTCGCCCCCCATGTCCCTTTGTATGTGTAATGGTGCTGTACGGGGATTGGAAATGCGTGTTCATCCAAATCCAATGTTCCAAAGTGTTGATAAAGCTTGGCGATCGCCATGATTTGATTGACGGTTTCTTCTTTTTCATAGTAATCCGAAATCGCTGTTTTAAAGTCCTTTTCGCTGGCACCATAGCTGCTCAAGTATGTCGCCATTGTAAAAAGAATGTCTTCATCATCATCGATTTTTGCCAAGCCATCTCCATTACCATCCAGTCCTTGTCCTGTGAAATAAGCGATCGAGGCAGGGGAGCTGTCATCAGGATTGGGATTCAAGGGACCGGCCCAATCTTCTGGTGAAAACTGAATGGCAATAGTACTTTCCCTTTTGGGAAGATCGGTACGGACATCTTGGATATTACGTTCAAATTGATCGACGGCCGCCAAATAATACCAAGGAACAATTTCGTTTTCAAAATGCAAGTAATGGTTCATACGTCTATCCAATGTTTCTTCTCTGGACGGCTCAGTATTGGCCGCCACAACCGTGAAGAAAAGGAAAAACCAAGTCGTCAAATAAAGTGGCAATAAAAGCCGGTGACGCACATTCAAAACCTCCTTAATTTCATACACCGCATAGAATCCCCAATATTTGATTGTTCATGCTTTCATTTACGTTCTGGGATTAAAAAAGAAAAAGTTGGTTATTCTACAAAGGAAAATAAGTAATTGGGAGGAATCACAAATGAAGAAAATGATGTTGATTTGTTTCGCACTTCTGTTAAGTATCTCGATGGCTGCGTGCGGGAACAAGAACAAAACCGATGACAATAATGTCAATGGTACAAAACCGGATGTTAATGATACAACGAATGATGTAAATAATGATGATCAGGTGAATGACGATGTTCGGGATGACAATGCAGCTGGCGATAATGCCGATAATGATACAAAAATGGCAGTGGCGGAGGAAGCGGCAGACCGGGTAGCTGACTTGGAGGAAATCGATAATGCGACGGTCATCGTGACAGATCACACGGCGTATGCAGCGGTCGTTTTACACGACAACGCCCAGGACGAAATCACTTCTGAATTGGAAGATAAAGTTGCGGATGAAGTGAGAAAAACGGACAACAATATCGATAACGTTTATGTCTCGATGAACCCCGATTTTGTAGAGCGTATGTCTGATTACGTGACGAAAATCAATGAAGGACATCCAATATCTGGCTTTTTTGAAGAGTTTACAGAATCTGTCCGTAACGTCTTCCCAGACGCTCATTAATAAATAGAGGATCAAGCTGATCAAAGGGAATTATTTCCTTTGGTCGGCTTTTTTATTTTAAATAGTGGGAATGATTTTTAAACTTTGGGATACCGTCAAATCATGTTATACTGATGCCATTCAAATATGATTTTACTCATATAACCGCAGGAATAAGGCCTGCAAGTTTCTACCGATTTGCCGTAAACAAATCGACTATGAGAAGCAACGGAAAGAGGAACTTGTCCGGTTTTCGAACCGCATTTTTTCTTTTCCATTCGACCGTTAAGCTCGAATGACATTGCTCCACTCATGGGTTGGATGCATTGTCATCGAGCTTATTTTTTTTCGTGTTTTATCGTAAAAGTTGAAGGGAGAATAGTATAACATGCAAATGTTGAAAGACAAAATTATCAAAGAGGGCCAAGTGTTATCCGAATCCGTATTGAAAGTGGATTCTTTTTTGAATCATCAAATCGACCCACCGCTTATGCAGGCAGTCGGAAAGGAATTCGCTGAACGTTTTAAAGAGGCTGGCATTACGAAAATCCTTTCGATTGAATCTTCCGGCATTGCACCTGCGATGATGGCAGGACTTGTTCTAGAAGTTCCGGTGATTTTTGCACGGAAACGGAAATCATTGACGTTGGTCGATCATTTATATACAGCGAGTGTTTATTCATTTACCAAAAATGAAACGAACGATATTTCTGTTTCAAAGGATTTCCTCAAACAAGAAGATACTGTTTTGATCATTGATGACTTCCTTGCAAATGGACAAGCGGTATTAGGGTTATTGGATATTATTAAACAAGCAGATGCCAACTTAGCAGGTGTCGGCATTGTCATTGAAAAAGGATTTCAAAAAGGCGGACAGCTCATTCGGGAACAAGGGATCCGGGTTGAGTCCTTGGCGAATATCGCTTCGTTGAAAAATGGCCAAGTTGAATTTGTGGAAGAGGCTCGTACAGAATGAAAAATTCATTCAGAGCCTCTGCACTCGGCATTCAGCATGTCCTTGCGATGTATGCCGGTGCGGTGATCGTCCCGCTCATTGTCGGTGAAGCTCTCGGTCTTACTTCTACACAATTGACGTATCTCGTTTCAATTGACATTTTAATGTGCGGTATTGCAACGATTTTACAAGTTGTCAATAACCGTTTCTTCGGGATTGGCTTGCCTGTCGTGTTAGGCTGTACATTTACAGCGGTCGGCCCGATGATTGCGATCGGTGGACAGTACGGCATTTCTGCGATTTACGGTGCGATTCTTGTGTCGGGTCTTTTCGTCGTGCTGATCAGTAAGTTTTTTGGAAGTCTCGTTCGATTTTTCCCTCCCGTCGTGACAGGTTCGGTCGTCATGATTATCGGAATCACCCTGATCCCTGTCGCTATCAATAATATGGGGGGCGGGCAAGGAGCAAGTGATTTCGGTTCTCTTGCCAATGTGGGACTTGCATTTGGAACTTTGCTATTCATTATCCTCGTCTATAAATTTTCCACTGGCTTTATGCGTGCGATCTCGATTCTTCTTGGTTTAATCGCCGGGACGATTGCCGCAAGCTTTATGGGAAAAGTCGATTTTACGGCTGTTCAGGAAGCATCTTATTTCCATATGGTGCAACCTTTTTATTTCGGATTGCCAACGTTTGAATGGTCGGCGATCTTGACGATGATCTTAGTGGCAATGGTTTCTCTCGTCGAATCGACGGGGGTGTATTTTGCACTCGGTGATATTTGCGAAAAAGATGTGAAAGAAGAAGACCTGTCAAAAGGATATCGTGCTGAAGGGCTGGCCATTTTACTTGGCGGTATTTTCAACGCGTTTCCTTATACGGCATTTTCACAAAACGTTGGGCTTATCCAAATGTCTGGCGTTCGGTCGCGCAAAATCATTTTCATCGCAGCCGGTATGCTGATTACCCTTGGATTTGTTCCGAAGATTGCGGCAATGACAACGATCATTCCATCCGCAGTTTTAGGTGGAGCGATGGTTGCGATGTTCGGGATGGTTGTTTCCCAAGGGATTAAAATGTTAAGTAAAATTATTATGGAATCGCAGGAGAATTCAATGATCATCGCCTGTTCAGTCGGTATTGGCCTTGGTGTAACTGTGGTGCCTGACTTGTTTGCCCAGTTGCCGGCCAGCATGCAAATTTTGACGAGCAACGGTATCGTGGCCGGAAGTCTTACAGCTATTGCATTGAATATTGTTTTCAATATGATTCCTTCGCGGAAGAAAAAACCAGTTCAATTGTCTGAGCAGAAAGTATAAAAGATGAGTACTTAAGTTTGCTGGAATGCAAGCTTAAGTACTTTTTTTGAGGAAAAAGTACCTAACCGACTCGCCTACATTGTTCCTTAATGGTATAATAGGATTACCCAAGCGAAGAGCCTTATTAAATTACGATGCGATCCCCTATTAAATCGAAGGGAATGAAGCAAATATGGAGATTACTGAAGTATTACGTTCCGTACTTAAAGAAGAGCTTCAGCCTGTAAAGCTAGAGTTGGAAAAGTTAAATCATCGTGTTGGCAAGCTTGAAGGACATGTCGAGAAAATCGAACATCGCGTTGGCAGTCTTGAAAAGCATGTCAAAACCATTGAAGCCGATGTAAATCAGTTAAAAGAGGTCACTTCCAATATTCAAGCGAAACAACAAATTGTTTTCGAGCAAACGGCTAAGTTAACAGAGTACCACAATGAAACACAAGCCCGTTTTGCCCAGTTGGCAACGAAAGATGATTTAAGCTATTTTGATCAAAAAATAGGCAGACACGAAAGAGAGATCTTCAATATAAAGAACGCTTAAAAGTAAATTGAAATAAATCTAAGCACTTAAGTCCACATTAGCTTAAGTGCTTTTTTGTGTTGAAAATTGCAAAGAAAGTGAGACGTTCTTGAAGCGAATCCCGTTATAGTGAGTGAAAGACAAAAACGAGAGATGCGCATCGTCGTTTAGCAGGGAGGAAAATATGCAAGAGGATTATGAATGGGTCCAAGCTG
Source organism: uncultured Sporosarcina sp. (assembly GCA_948469885.1). GTDB lineage: Bacteria > Bacillota > Bacilli > Bacillales_A > Planococcaceae > Sporosarcina. The sequence goes on from CAOKMT010000069.1 coordinate 6,379, forward strand.
TGCTGGCAGGAGATAAGCAAGCGTATGCCCATATTATTAACAAATATAAAAATCCATTATACGGAACAATTTTGCGGATGACAAAAAACCCGCACGACGCTCAAGATCTAGTGCAGGAAGCTTTTATCAAAGTATATGAGCAGCTTGAAAAATACAATCAAACAGGTTCATTTTCCGGCTGGTTGTATCGGGTTGCCATCAATCACTGTATGGATGAATTTAGAAAAAAGCGTTATCAGATGAAGCAAGTCGAAATGGACAGTGTCCATGACGTGAATGCCGAGCATCCCGAAGTTGTTTTCATGAAAAAAGAAAAAAGCAGACAGTTGGAAAGATTGATCGGCACATTACCGGAAGATGAAAGGCTGATCATTCTGTTGCGCTACATCAATGAGCTGAGTTATGACGCCATCAGTGATTTGGTGGGCGTTCCATTATCAACGGTTCGTAACAAGCTTCACCGAGCGAAAAGGAAAATGAGAAAAATGGTCAAACGTGAAGGAGGAGACTTTTATGAATTGTCCAACTGTAGATAAGTTATCGCAATACGTCGACACCTTGTTAGGAGAAGAAGAACTGGAGCAAATCGAAGCGCATGTGGAAAGTTGCAAGGAATGTCAAAAAGTCGTAGAAGCTTTTATAGAAGAGCAATTATTTATTAAAGAAACATTGCAAACTCCTTCATTGCCCGATGATTTTGCAACTTCCGTCCTTGATCAATTAGAGCCTTATAAGCAACAAAAGCGCAAGCCGCGCATTTGGAAACGAGCGATGTTGACCGCTGCTGGCATGGTGCTTGCGGTAGGTGTAAGTGCAACGCTTAATCCAAGTTTTGCCGAATGGCTAGGCGGTGTTTTCTCGACGGAACAAGTCGATGAAGGATTAAGGATGGCAAATGAAGCCAATTTGACAGAACGTGTCGATTTTGAAACGACAGATAAAGGCTATACGTTGAAAGTCGAAGACGTCTTTGCAGATGCTTCCCGCGTCGTGTTATCTTACAAAGTGTTAAACAAAAATGGAAAACCAATCGATATAGATTTAGCTGATATCGATCATAATGAAATAGCCGTTGTCGATCAAAACGGCACAAAGTTTGGTTGGAATTCAATGGGGGGGCATGACGGAAGTGACTACGGAACAATCGAATTTTCACTAAGAGAACAAGTAGCGACGGATCATCTTACAATCAAGTTGGATATCGTTGAATTGAATGGTGTAAAAGGGGATTGGAAAATGGAAATTCCGATCGACGCGACAAAAAACCGAGCATTGACGACGACTATTCCGCTCGTTAACTATAAAAAAATTGTGAACGGCCTTGCGATTCAGATGAACGAAGCGAGATTTTCGCCTTCTTCCACTGATTTATTTTACGAAATGAGTTTTACGGAAGAAGAACAAGAGAAAATGGATGACCAAAGAGAAATGCTGGCAGAAAAATATGGCAAAGACATTGCCGAGGATGCAACCCGCTATGGAAGTGAACTTCAATATCATATTGAAAATGATCGTAAAGAAGTCATTTATGAACGTAGTACTTTTTCAAAAAATAAGGTTTATTCGAATGATATAGGATTCATGCAAGGTTCGGGTAGTGACTTGGATGAAAATGGTGGTGTGGCGCGGAACGATTCATTCGTTCCGCTGAAAGAAAATCGTCCTTTAACTTTTGTGTTAGAAGGCGTGATCAAAACAGTGCCGGCAGATTTCACAGTCACCATCGAACCAAAACAACTGAAGAAAAAACCGATGTCCTTTGAGTATGCAGGGAACTATTTAACGGTTAAAAAAGCCGAGAATCAAACTTCCTACCATTTGAAAAAGTCATTGTTTCCAATCGGAAAGGAAAAAATGTTTCTCATCGAAATGGAAGGGGAGAAAGATGAACATTCTCCTCAACTAGGCACTTGGATTGTGGTCGATGATCAAGGCAAAGCTTACAAAGCCTACGGCAACGGGGGCACAATGAATGAGCCAAACAAAAACGGCCGTTATGGTCGAACAATCGAGCTTAGGGTGTATGGGATGGACAAAGTGCCTGAGCAAATGACATTGCATTTGGTATCTTTGACACTTTATGAAGAAGTGGAAGAAAAATGGGAAGTACCCTTAACAGAAAAAGAATAGGTCATTTCGAAAAAGCTGAAGTTCAAATCGCGGACTTCGGCTTTTTTGTCTAATGAAGAGTGGTTATTCAGTTACTAGGAGGAAAGCTTGAGAATTAGCAGCAATTGTGGCAATATGTAAGCATTATGTGATTCAATGAACGGAGGAAAAAATAGTGGCTGATTTACCAAATTGTCCGAAGTGTAATTCGGAATATACATATGAAGACGGAAATCTTTTAATTTGCCCGGAATGTGCTTATGAATGGGTGGCAGGTTCGGAAACGGAAGAAAGTGAAGAGCAGAAAGTGTTTAAAGATGCCAACGGAAATACTTTGCAAGACGGTGACACAGTCACGGTCATTAAAGATTTGAAAGTTAAAGGTAGCTCTTTAGTTGTTAAAAAGGGAACGAAAGTGAAAAGCATTCGCTTGGTTGACGGAGATCATGACATCGATTGTAAGATTGATGGGATTGGTGCGATGCAACTGAAAACCGAATTTGTAAAAAAGCTATAAATAATGATGGATAAGTACATAGGCGATTGCCGCACCAAACTGTTGGTGCGGCAATCGCTTTTTTTATTTCTTTTTTACCAGGAAGCCGTGTTGTCGTCCAAGCCGTTTTCCCTAGGTTGCATACACTATAATGTACGACTTATAGAAAGGAGGGAGACATATGCCAAATAGAAGAGAATATTACGGAGGCCATGGAAACTATGGAAGATATCCTTATTATGGACGCTATCCATATGGATACTATCCGTACTATCCATATACCCCCTATTATCCTTACTACTATCCTCGCCGTCATCATGGCCACCACCACGGTCATCACGGCCATGGTGGAATGGGGGGGCCTCACGGTCGTTAAGGGGAAAACCTTTCGTTCATGTATGATCAAGAAAAAGGGGCAAAACAGCGAACTGGGATACGGCTGTTCCTAAGGAATAAGTAAAAGCGGAGAGGGGGACGATGCGGTTCCCGCTCTCTATTTTTTGGGTGCCATGCTCTTTGAAGCAATACAATATAGAGATATTCGTTTTTATTTTGTTATGGATACGTTTATTTAGGGATATCTGGAGGTTTTATCACTTATAGTGAATGCTGTTCACGGGCGATAAAACCTTATAATATAGCGGATAAAGAATAAGAAGGGTATGAATTTTCAGAAATCCTATTGACATCTTCAATAGATACGACTAGTCTATATCTATATTACTAATTCGAGAGTACTCGACCTAATAATGTTATGCGATTCATGTAGTTGGGCGAAAGGAGTGGATAAGTCGTTTTATACATATACCGAATGAAGTAAGCGCTTTCATCTAATAGTTGAACATACTGCGGCAGAAGTCCTTAACTTCTATCAGTGGGGGATGAAGAAGAGGTGCTACCCGAATTCAGCGCAAGTATAAGCTTTGGGCTAATTAAAACAACGATAAGTAAAGGGGGAAATGTAGAATGGGGGATTTTTTCCAGTTTACGCTAACAGGGTTGACGATCGGAAGTATTTACGCCATCGTCGGACTTGGTTTTGTGACGATTTACAGTGTGACGAAAGTCATTAACTTAGCGCAAGGGGAATTCGTCATGCTTGGGGGATTGACAATGTATTCCCTTTCCACATCAGGAGTGCCGTACTGGCTCGCTTTTTTTATAACAATCGGGATTGTGATGGTGATCGGGTGGCTGATGGAATGGGTGTTGATCCGGAAGGCGAAAGGCGCAAGTCCCATTAGTTTAATCATCTTGACAATCGGTGCGGCGATCTTCATACGAGGAATCGCGAGTATGATTTGGGGGAAAGACCAAGTGCGTGTCGCACCGTTCACGGAAAACAATCCAATTTCAATTGCGGGCGCGACAACGACGCCGCAAGGGATTTGGGTCGTTGCCATTATGCTGTTTGTTGTCCTGTTTCTTTACTTACTCATAGACAAGACATTGATCGGAAAAGCGTTCCAAGCATGTTCGGTCAATCCTTTGGCTGCCCGTTTAATGGGGATTAGTCCGAATCGGATGTCTTCACTTTCATTCACATTAAGTGCTGCGCTCGGCGCGCTTGCTGGCTTGGCGATCGCACCAATTTTATTCCCTTCTTATGATATGGGGGCAATGTTAGGGATCAAAGGATTTTCGGCAGCCATTTTAGGGGGACTTGGGAGTGCGCCGGGAGCGGTTCTTGGCGGTATGCTGATTGGCTTATTTGAAGCTTTTGGTGCTGGTTATATTAGTTCAGGGATGAAAGATGCGATTGCGTTTTCGATTATTCTGCTCTTATTGCTGATCCGTCCGAGCGGTATTTTAGGTGAGAAAAACGTCGGAAAAGGAGGATTATGATGAAGTTAAGAGGAGTTCAACAAACAACGTGGATGAGTGTACTCGCCTTGGCTGCTCTCATTGTCATATTCCCACTTGTCGTGACGCAGTCTTTCTATTTGACGCAAGCGACATTTGCCGGTATTTATGCGATTGCTGCTATTGGTCTTGGTTTACTAATGGGATATGCGGGACAAATATCACTTGGACAAGCTGCCTTTTATGGTGTTGGTGCTTATACGACAGCCGTTTTGACGACGACTTTAGGGTGGAGTCCATGGATCAGTTTACTTTTTGCTTTACTCATTCCGGGTTTGCTCGCTTTTATTATGGGCTATACGATGGCACGATTAAGTGGCTATTATTTGGCGATGGCGACGCTCGCTTTCGGGATCATTGTCCATTCCTTGTTAGTTGAATGGCGCGGTGTGACGAAAGGAGCTTCCGGATTTTTTGGTATTCCACAGATTAATCTTTTCGGTTATACGTTTACACAAGGGATTTCTTACTATTACTTAGTTTGGTTTTTTGTCGTCATGGTCGTCATCATTTCCTTGAATATTGTCCATTCTAGAGTGGGTCGTGCGTTACGTTCCATTCATGATAGTGAGATTGCATCGAGCGCAATGGGGGTCAATACAGGGAAATATAAAATGCAGATATTCATTTTAAGTGCGATGTTTGCGGGATTGGCAGGATGGTTGTTTGCCCATATGAGTTATAGTATTTCACCTACTTCTTTCACGTTTGACGCATCTATCATTTTCTTGGCAATGGTCGTCTTAGGGGGAAGTGGGAGCGTGTGGGGTGCTTTAATCGGGACATTGCTCATTCAAACACTTGGCATCATTGTCCATGCACTCGGCGAGCAAGTCTCATTCATCACGAGTGATTTTGAACACGTACTATACGGACTCATTTTAATGCTCGTTGTCATCTTTGTGCCGCGTGGCTTGTTCCCCGCAGCGGCTGATGGCGTTCGGACGATTTCTTTGAAAATTCGAAGCAGGAAAGTGAAAAAAGAAAAACAATCACGATTGCGGGGTGCTTGAGTTGTTAACGGTCAAATCAGTGACGAAAAAATTTGGTGGCGTCGTTGCCAATAACGCTGTGTCATTTTCGATTGAAAAAGGACAGATCGTAGGGTTGATCGGCCCGAATGGTGCAGGGAAAAGTACGATGTTCAATATGATTTCAGCGGTAGATCCGCCAACGAGTGGAGAAATTGCATTTGAAGGACAACGGATAGACCAATTACCAACTTATCAAGTGGCGCCTCTTGGCATTTCACGTACTTTTCAAAACTTGCAAGTGTTTAAAAATATGACC
>CAOKMT010000070.1 GCA_948469885.1 uncultured Sporosarcina sp.
GCTGTGGCGATGACGTCGATCCGTTTATCGACACCGAGGTCGCCGACAGCTTGCGCACCTAAGATTTTACGGCTTGCGGAATCATAATGGACCCGTAACAAGATGTTTCCATGGATTGGATAATAGCCGGCGTTTGTCCTCCCGTTATATACAACCGTTTCGAAAGGGATACCTTCTTCCGTCAATTCCTTTGCTGAATGACCTGTCATTGCGGCTGTGAGCGAGAAGAGTTTTGTAATCATCGTACCGAGGTAACCGTTGATTTTTTCGGCCTTGCCGGCGAGATGATTTGTGACGATCGCCGCTTCCCGATGCGCATGCCAAGCAAGTTGGACCCTTTTCGGTTTACCAGTGAACCAATCGGATCCTTCTGCGGCGTCGCCGATCGCATAGATATCGGGATCATCGGTCTGCATGTAAGCATTTGTAACGATGCCGCCTGTCTTTCCGATTGCAAGACCCGCTTCTTCAGCCAGTTCAGTGTTCGGGATAAGGCCGATGCTTGCCACAAGGAAATCGACCTTGAAATCCGGCCCTTTTTTCATATGGAGCGTATTTCCATCAACCCGTTCAATCGCATCCTCGAAATAGAACGTGACGCCGTTTTTCTTCATTTCTTCACCGAGGATATCCGTCACTTCGGGATCCATCACTTTCATCACGCGGTCGTTGCGCTCGATCATCGTTGTCCGGATGCCTAGTCGGACGAAATTTTCCGCCAGTTCGACGCCGATGAACCCGCCGCCTATGATTGCGCAGGATGCCGGTTTTTCCTGCTCGATATACTGAATGATCTGTTCCATTTCCGCATAATCTTTCAAAGTGAGCAATGGAAGGTCGCCAAGCCCTTCGAGATCGGGCAGGCGGGATCTGCCACCCGGGGATAAAATCAACTTGTCATAGCGCTTCTTGAAAGTCTTTCCGTTCACCAAGTCGCGGACGTCTACCGTTTTATCTTTCCGATTGATGGAAAGCACTTCATGACGAGTGAAGGTGTCAATTTGTCGTTTTTCTTTAAATGATTCGGCAGAAGGCCCTTTGATCTTCTCTTTATCCTCGATCAACCCTCCGATGACAAAGGGCATGCCGCATGTACCGTATCCGATTTCAGCATCTGCGCCGACAAGCGTGACATTTGCTTCTGGAATGGCGCGTTTCATTTGCGCAGCGACGACTGAGCCGCCCGCAACTGCACCGACGATGACAATATCCATAATATCCCTCCTTTACGAATTTTCATTAGATCCGTTCAAGAAATAGACGGAAAAAGTGCCAGGCCCAACGTGCGCACCGATCACTGAGCCGATCATATAGACCTCGACTTCTTTCGGTTGGAAGCGTTCGATGATTGCGTCTTTCAGTTCAAGGGCAATCGTTTCATCATCACTATGGCTGATGGCGATTGTTTGTTGTGCTAACCGATCGCCGCGTTCCGCCATCAATTCCAACATCCGACGGATCACTTTTTTGCGTCCCCGATGTTTTTCGAACGGGACGAGCTTTCCATTCTCAACATGCAGGAGCGGTTTGATATTTAAAATACCGCCGATAAAAGCGCTCGCTCTTGAAACGCGTCCGCCTTTTGCCAAATAGTCGAGGTCTTCCACGGTGAAGAGGTGTTCCATCCTTTTGGCCAGCGCCTTGATTTCACGTTCTATCTCATCCGTGCTTGCACCGTCCGATCGGAGTCGGACCGCCTCTTTTACAAGTAGCCCAAGACCGAGGGAAGCACATTTCGTATCGATGATGACAAGGTTAAAATCGGGGTTCTCTTGCCGGATCTGTTCTTGCATCATGACGGCTGTGCTGTAGGTGCCGGATAGTTCTGAGGAAAAGGCGATATAAATGCCATCTTCTCCCGAAGCAGCAAGCTCCCCCCATAATTGCATGAAAAGTTCGGGTGAGACTTGCGAGGTTTTCGGTTGTTTCCCTTGCCGGATTGCCTCATAAACTTCCCGCGAATCAATTTCGACAATGTCTTCGTATTCTCGGTCATCCAATAAAACATGTAAAGGGATGAGCGTCACATCGTTTTCTTTAAAAAAGGATAATGGTAAATCACAAGCGCTATCCGCGAATATTCTCACAGGAAATCCCTCCTTCATGCCGGAAGCCGTTCTTCCTGACATGGAATAAGTTTACTTCAAGTGTAGCCTGTCGATGAGTGTTTGTGCAATCCCATCTTCATTGTTCGAAGAGGAGGTCACTTCGTCGGCGATCGCTTTCAGTTCGTCCAATGCATTAGACATTGCAACACCGACACCCGCATAATCGATCATTTCAAGATCATTCGTTTCATCGCCGAATGCGATGATCCTTTCGCGGGGAATATCCATCCATTTCGCGACTGACGCAATGCCGGATGCTTTACTGATACCGCAACGGAAGACGTCGATGACATGGCCCCAAGGCGAGCTCCACAGCCTGTGGTTGACGACTTCCGCATGCACATGGCTTAAATGCTCCTGGATTTTAACGACGTCCTTCTCGTCGGATTGGATGAGTAAACTTGTCGGATGATCTTGTAAATAATCTTTCAAATCACCTGCTGTAACTTGCGGACTACCCATTTTGAATGAGTTCAGCAGTTTTTCATCATGATAATGCATATAGACGTCGTCGAGCACTTCCGCGACAATATTGTTATGCGGAAACTGTTGCATCGCGTCGACGACCTCTTTCACGACCGTCAGCGGCAGTGTTTCATGGATCGGCTTCCATGTGGCATTATCGCCTGGAAGATGAACGAAAGCACCATTGAAATTGACGACGGGTGTCGTGAGGCCAAGTTGTTTGTAATACGGCTCCGTCGCCCGGTATGGTCTGCCTGTTGCAATCATGACGTGGTGACCTTTCGATTTCGCTTCCATCAAAGTGTTAGCCGTTTTGTCGGTGATGATTTTTTGATCTGTTAATAACGTTCCATCCAAATCAAGAACAATTAAATGTGGTTTCAAAAAAACTCCCCCTTTACATCCGATTTTAGCATTATCATGGAAAAGACTCCACTTGAAGGAATATGGACAACAGGTTCGCACCTTTTGTTTTTTTGAAAAAGCTTTGTTAAGCTTGATGATAATTGATTGAATGGAAAAGGGTGGGATTACATGATTTTGAAAGAAGAGCTTTGGGGAGATATACCATTGTTACATATGGTAAATGAGCAGAACCGCGACGAAGAAGTGCCGGTCGCTGTGTTTCATCACGGCTTCATGAGTGCAAAAGAACATAATCTTCATTTTGCGGTTAACTTGGCGAAGCAAGGTATTCGCGTCATTTTACCGGATGCCCAGTTCCACGGAGCGCGTTCAGAAAACTTGGATGAGATAGGGTTGCGCTTGCGTTTTTGGGATACGGTATTGAATTCGATTGAAGAACTGGACATCATCCGGGAAACGCTTAAAGAGCAAAAACTGCTATCCACGGCCAAAATAGGTGTGAGCGGGACGTCGATGGGCGGCATCATATCTTGCGGGGCACTTGCGGCTTATGATTGGATTGATGCGGCAGCGGTGATGATGGGGGCGCCTGCATTTGTCGAACGGGCAACGGAGCAGATCGAGAACTGGGAAAAAGAAGGCTTTGAAATCCCGACACCTGAAGATGAAAAGCGTCAGCTATTCGAAAAGTTGGCGGCGCATGATATTACGCAACATCCTTCTTTATTGAATAAAAGGCCGCTCCACTTCTGGCATGGGGAACAAGATCCCGTCGTTCCATTTAGACCGACATGGGCATTTTATGAGTCGATCCGGGGAGATTATAGTGATGTGCCGGAGCGGCTTTCTTTCACGGCTGATCCGAAAGCGGCCCACGTCGTCTCCAGACCGGCAATGCTGGAAGCGATGGGTTGGCTTGCAAGACATTTGAATGCATGAACAGACACTGCTATGATGAAGGTATCAACGGAATCGGAAGGGGTGCTGAATATGAGTCAAGAAATGAAAGATAGCATGATGGGTGCGCTTGAAAATGTAATCGACCCTGAACTCGGTATTGATATTGTTAACTTGGGGCTCGTCTATGACGTCGAGCTTGATGATGAAGAGAAAGCGGTTGTTACGATGACGCTTACATCGATGGGGTGTCCGATGGGACCGCAAATCGTTGCGAACATAAAGCAAGAGTTAATGGAACTGCCGGAAGTGAAGGACGTTGAAGTGAACGTCGTTTGGAATCCACCATGGTCCAAAGATAAAATGTCACGCTATGCTAAAATGGCGCTCGGCGTACGATAAAAATGAGTTGTATGACAACATTGTCATACAACTTTTTTTATAGGGTTCAATGACGCTGATTTATATCACGAGAAACGGGTATAGTAATATGTGCAAGGCAGGCTATCGTTCTAGAATGTTTGAAACAACCTTCTTTACATGATGGCGGTAGACGTTTTATACTTAGTTTAGTCAAAGATAGTCAAGGTCAAGGGATTACACTTGTTGTGTTGAGGAATGCTAGAGTAGGAAAGTAAATTCCTTTCAAAAGGCAACCTACTTAATCTCATGGCGGACTTAAATGGAATTTTTTCATTCAACCTATACAGTAAAATCGAAAGGAAGATGTTTATGCGAATGGCTGGACAACAAGAAGACGAGCGGACACCTCTTGAACAATTCGGGCGGAATTTAGTGGAAGACGTCAAACAGGGAAAGATGGACCCGGTCATCGGACGCGACGAAGAGATTCGCAATGTCATCCGCATTTTGTCCCGAAAAACGAAGAATAATCCCGTGCTTATCGGCGAACCGGGCGTTGGGAAAACAGCGATCGTTGAAGGCCTTGCGCAAAGAATTGTCAAAGGCGACGTCCCTGAAGGGCTAAGAGATCGGGAAATTTTCGAATTGGATATGAGTGCGCTTATTGCAGGAGCAAAATACCGCGGCGAATTTGAGGAGCGGTTGAAAAGCGTATTGAAACAAGTAAAAGATAGCGATGGGCAAATTATTATGTTTATCGATGAAATCCATACGATTGTCGGTGCGGGTAAAATGGATGGCGCGATGGATGCGGGAAATATGCTGAAACCGATGCTTGCACGTGGGGAACTGTTTTGTATCGGGGCGACGACACTTGATGAATACCGGATGTATATCGAGAAAGATCCTGCTCTGGAGCGTCGATTCCAACAAGTGATGGTTCGTGAACCATCCGTGGAAGATACAATATCGATTTTGCGCGGATTAAAAGAAATGTTCGAATTGCACCACGGTGTCCGCATCCACGATAGAGCGATTGTAGAAGCTGCAACGTTATCCAATCGTTATTTGACTGAACGCTTTTTGCCAGACAAAGCGATCGACTTGATCGATGAAGCGAGTGCGATGATCCGGACTGAAATCGATTCGATGCCTCAAGAGCTTGACGCGGTCACACGGCGTATTATGCAGCTGGAAATCGAGGAAGAAGCACTTCGGAAGGAAAAAGATTCGGCAAGCCAATCGCGGCTTGAAGCGTTACGTGACGAACTTCAAGAGTTGAAAGAATCCTCATCCGGCATGCGGGCGCAGTGGGACGCTGAAAAAGAGACGTTACGGGGAATTCAGGAGAAACGGGGACAGCTCGATCAATTCCGACGTGAATTGGAGGATGCTGAGAACCGTTACGACTTGAACAAAGCAGCAGAATTGCGTCACGGAAAAATCCCGGCGCTTGAGCAAGAACTCGCAGAATTGGAAGCACCTTTATTGGATGATAAAGAAAATCGTTTGCTGCGAGAAGAAGTGACCGATGAAGAAATCGCCACCATTGTTGCAAGATGGACTGGTATCCCAGTTACAAAACTCGTTGAAGGAGAACGGGAGAAACTTTTACGTCTTGGGGAAACATTGGAAGAGCGTGTCATTGGACAGGATGATGCTGTTCGACTTGTTACAGAAGCGGTGTGGCGTGCGCGTTCAGGTATCAAAGACCCGTCTAAACCGATCGGTTCTTTCCTTTTCCTCGGACCGACGGGTGTCGGCAAGACGGAACTTGCGAAAACGCTTGCCGCGACTTTATTTGATTCGGAAGACCATTTTATCCGGATCGACATGTCGGAGTATATGGAGAAACATAGTGTCTCTAGACTTGTCGGAGCGCCCCCTGGTTATATCGGTTATGAAGAAGGGGGACAGCTGACAGAAGCGGTGCGTCGGAATCCTTATTCGGTCGTTTTGCTAGATGAAATCGAGAAAGCGCACCCTGACGTATCGAATATATTGCTGCAAATTTTGGATGATGGACGAATTACCGATAGCCAAGGAAGACTCGTCAATTTTACGAATACGGTCGTCATTATGACATCCAATATTGGCTCTTCTTATTTATTGCAAGGCAATATGGATACGGAAAATCATGCGGTGGAAGACTTGGTCATGAGTGAGCTTAGAAGTCATTTTAAACCGGAACTGTTGAATCGGATGGATGATATTATTATATTCCATTCTCTTACAGGTTCTTCATTTAAGTTGATTGCCCGGAAAATGCTTGAAGACCTTTCCGCAAGATTAGAAGAACAGGAAGTGACGATGGCTTACGACGAAGATGTGCTCGATTGGATCGTCGAAGAAGGAACCGACGCAGATTTCGGGGCACGGCCGTTGAAACGTTTCATCCAACGGCATGTCGAAACTGTCGTCGCAAAAGAGCTGATCAAGGGAGAACTTGGACCTGGAGACGAGATGAAACTATCCATGCAAGATGGAGAATTGAATGTCAAATATTGAAGAATTATAATAGGGTGCTTGCCATAACGAAAAAAGCCGCTACGGATTGGTTGTTCAAATCCGAGCGGCTTTTGTGTGAATTGAATTTGCTGAAAATTAGTGGTCGGAAACGGATTCTTCCGGTAAAGCTTCGCCAAGGGCGATAACAAGTACAGCAAGAATGACCGATACGATGATACCAGCTTCCAAGTTAAATGGTACGTTCGCAATCGATCCGACAACATAGTTAAGCAACGTCACTAAAAGGAACGACCAAATAAGAGTCATTATGTATCTCAATCGATTTCACCTCAACAGTATTTTTCCAAGTCTAATCATAGCATAGTCTAAACATTTCTGAAACAAATAATCAAGGAACCGATGTTTTATTTTGGCGAAATGGTGTCAGGAAGTTGTAAAATGTTCTTGATTCTTTTATGATTAATACTAGGTACTAATAATAGATAATAAAGAAGAACGGGGGATGCGGAATGAATGCGGGGTTAATAGGCGTAGGGAAGTATGCGCCTCCACATATTATGACGAACGAGGATTTGGAACAACGACTTGACACGTCGGACGAATGGATTCGGACGATGACAGGGATCGAGGAAAGACGTATCGCGGATGACGAGACGAACACGTCCCATATGGGGTATAATGCAGCTGTCGAAGCGATTGAAAATGCGGGTATACAACCGGAAGACATTGGGTTGATCCTCGTTGCCACGGTGACGCCGGATTATCCATTCCCATCCGTTGCGACGATGCTTCAAGACCAGCTCGGTGCGAAAAATGCAGCAGCTATGGATATCTCTGCCGCTTGTGCAGGATTTATGTATGGAATTGTTACGGCAAAGCAGTTTGTAGAATCGGGGACATATGAAAATGTACTTGTCGTCGGTGTCGAGAAGCTGTCCAAAATAACGGATTGGAATGACCGAAATACAGCAGTTCTTTTCGGAGACGGCGCAGGCGCGGCGGTCGTTGGAAAAGTGAGCGAAGGACGTGGCATTTTATCATTTGAACTTGGCGCGGACGGTTCAGGCGGAAAGTACCTTTACCAAGACGACAAGTTGAAGATGAATGGTCGTGAAGTATTCAAATTTGCAGTTCGGCAAATGGGAGAGACCGCAGTCAATGTCATCGAAAAAGCGGGACTTGAAAAAGATGACGTCGATTATCTCATTCCGCATCAAGCGAATATCCGGATTATGGAAGCTTCGAGAGAAAGGCTCGGATTGCCGCTGGAAAAAATGTCGAAAACGATTCACAAATACGGCAATACATCTGCCGCATCGATCCCGATCTCACTCGTTGACGACCTTGCAGAAGGAAAAGTGAAGGACGATGATGTCATCGTTCTAGTTGGTTTTGGCGGAGGATTGACATGGGGTGGAATATGCATGCGATGGGGAAGATAATCGCATGATCAGTTTGAAATATAAATTCGATTTTTATGATAAAGTGAAAGGATGTTCTGAAAATGAGTAAACGTCGTGTAGTAGTGACAGGGATTGGAGCTGTCTCGCCGGTCGGAAACTCGGCTGAAGAGTCATGGGAAGCCGTCATTAACGGTAAGTCTGGAATCGGTTTGCTCACAAGACTTGACAGCGAGCAGTTTCCAGTGAAAGTGTCTGCTGAAGTGAAAGATTTTGATATTGAAACGTATATCGATCGTAAAGAGGCGCGGAAAATGGATAGATTTACCCATTATGCACTCGCTTCTTCAATTATGGCGATGAAAGATGCGGGGCTCGAAGAACTCGATGAAAAATTGGCGCTTCGTACAGGTGTGTGGATTGGCTCAGGAATCGGCGGTATGGAAACGCATGAACAGCAGTTTGAAATCTTCCAAAAAAGAGGCTACCGCCGTGTCAGTCCATTCTTTGTGCCCATGATGATCCCGGATATGGCATCTGGTCAAGTATCTATCCATTTTGGTGCAAAAGCGATTAACTCTTGCTCGGTGACGGCATGTGCATCGGGTACGAACTCGATCGGTGACGCATTTGAAGTAATCCGTCGTGGAGATGCGGACGTGATGATTACTGGAGGTGCCGAAGCGCCGATTACAACAATGTCGGTCGCTGGGTTCTGTGCGAATAAAGCATTGTCGTTGAATCCAGATCCAAAAACTGCCTCCCGTCCATTCGATGCAGAACGTAGCGGTTTCATTATCGGGGAAGGGGCCGGTATTGTCATCTTGGAAGAGTACGAACATGCAGTTGCGCGCGGAGCGAAAATTTACGCAGAAGTTCTCGGTTATGGTTCGACAGGGGATGCACATCATATTACGGCACCTGCACCTGAAGGAGAAGGCGCGGCACGTGCAATGGCTCAAGCGATTGAAGAGGCAGAGATTTCACCTGACCAAATCGATTATATTAACGCGCACGGAACGAGCACGCCGTATAACGATGAATTCGAAACGATGGCAGCGAAAACCGTTTTCGGCGATCATGCGTACAAGCTCGCTATGAGTTCTACAAAATCGATGACAGGTCATTTGCTCGGTGCGGCTGGCGGACTTGAAGCGATCTTTACAGTGAAAGCGCTCCAGGAAGGTATTTTGCCACCGACAATTAATTACGCAACAGAAGATCCAAAATGTGATCTCGATTATGTGCCAAATGAAGCGCGTAAAGTGGATATCGAGTATGCGATGAGCAACTCACTTGGCTTTGGTGGCCATAACGCTTCGCTCGTTTTTAAGAAAATATAAGGTTTGTCGCAAGGCGCTCCCAGCGGAAAGGGAGCGTCTTTTTTTATCTGGACGCAATCACGCCGAGGTGTGATTGATTTAGAAATGGAAAAGGCCCTCTTCGTCTTAAAGAGGACCCTTGTACATATAGTTTACTAAAAGCAAAAGGACGATGCGCGATGACACGCTTATTTCTATTTTTGATTAGCTATGGACTTGTCGTAATCAGTGCAACTCAAATCATTTTTTACTTAAATTATAGATCGCTCGGCTACGAGTGGCATCAAGTATTCTATTTTATCATACGCACGGGTGACTTCGCATTGCTCGTTGTATCAGGAATAATACTGGCGATTACCGTTGCCTACCGAGGCCCATCGCGTTCTCCATTTTTTGAAGAGTGACCGTTGCAATGGCATTGGCTCTTTCTCTTCCATCATCTAAAATATCATCAAGCGTTGATGATTCGACCAAGTTGTAGTATTTTTCTTGAATAGGTGCCAAATGGCCGATGACCGCTTCTGCGACGCCAGCTTTGAAGTCGCCGTATCTTAAGCCGTCATATTTGGAGACGAGCGCTTCGATCGATTGTCCGCTCATTGCCGACTCGATTGAAAGCAAATTGGAAACACCTGGTTTGTTTGCCTCATCAAATGCCACGATCCCTTCTGAATCGGTAACTGCGCTTTTAATTTTCTTTTCAATCACTTTCGGTGTATCTAGAAGAGAAATTGTCGCTTTTTGATTCGGATCGGACTTACTCATTTTTTTCAATGGTTCCTGAAGTGATTTGATTCGTGCTCCGGTTTTCGGCGTCCGGATTTCTGGAATCGTTAAGCTGTCACCGTACCGGCTATTGAAGCGCTCGGCAAGGTTTCTTGTCAATTCAAGATGCTGGGTTTGGTCATCCCCGACAGGGACAATATCCGTATTGTACAGTAAGATATCAGCTGCCATTAACGGTGGATATGTCAAAAGTGCGGATGAAACGCCATCTTGACCTTCCGACTTATCTTTAAATTGTGTCATTCGTTCAAGTTCGCCGATATAGGACAAACATTGCATGATCCAGCCGGCTTGCGCGTGAGCGGGAACTTCCGATTGGATGAATAAAATCGCTTTTTCAGGATCAATCCCGCTTGCCACATATAGCGCTGCGAGAGAGCGAATTGTTCTGCTCAGCTCTTTTGGATCTTGCCGCATCGTGATCGCATGTTGGTCGACGATGCAAAATAAGCAATCATATTCGTGTTGCAACTCCGTGAACTGACGAAATGCACCAATATAATTCCCAATTGTTACTGTTCCTGTTGGCTGTACTCCAGAAAAAATTTTTTTCATCATAAAACTCCTCCTCATGATCGTTTGCATAAAAAAAGACCAGCCATCCCTAAAAATATTAGGGACGGCTGATCTATGTCATCCGCGGTACCACCCGAATTGCCCGAAGGCCACTCAAACTCCTTAACGCGGAGAGACGTGACAAGCTACTCATTGTTTCACTCGCCAAGCTTTGGAGCCCATTCTTCCCGTTCGACTTGCCTGTTTGCACTAGCCACAGGCTCTCTGTAAAGTCGCCACGAAAATACTCTTTCCTTCAATGCCGATCATTTATCATATTTTCTGTATTATATGCTAGATGCCCAAAATAAGCAAGTTCGATGAAGGGGCTTCCTTTCAATTAAACTCGTTTCTTGTTAGACTATGAAAAAAAGAAGGGAATGTTGTCGAATGCAGCTGATGAAATGGGCGGCAGGATTTGCGCTTGCTATTAGTCTTGCATTTCCCATAGCCGCGCAAGCCAAAGAACAAAAGCCGGGAGAAGATTTTGCACAACGATCCTATGGTTTTGAAATCATTGATGAACGGATGGTTGCGTCATCTACGTTATTTAAATATGATTCGGGACTTGTTTTTGAATATCCGGATGCGGTTCGGGGGATTTATGTCACTGGACATTCTGCAGGCGGGGCACGTTTCAAAAACCTTATCGAATTGGTGGAGACGACAGACTTGAATGCGATGGTCATTGACATTAAAGATGATCTCGGTAATCTGACATATATCCCGAACGATGAATCTCCTTTGAAGGAACTCAACATTGAGCAACCGTACATTAAAGACCCTCATGCGATGTTGGAGGAACTCGAAGAAAAGAAAATATATCCAATCGCTCGGATCGTTGTCTTCAAAGATAGCGTCCTCGCAGACATGCGGCCTGAACTGTCATTTACCGAGGGCGGAAATGTATGGAAAAACGGGCGGGGAGAAG
>CAOKMT010000071.1 GCA_948469885.1 uncultured Sporosarcina sp.
GATTATTTCACCCACCGACTCGGTCACGGGCTTGGCATCTCTGTCCATGAATATCCTTCTATCACTGCCACAAATGAAATGGTTCTTGAAGAAGGTATGGTGTTTACAATCGAACCAGGGATTTACCATCCTGACATTGCAGGGGTACGTATTGAAGACGATGTCGTCGTCACCAAAAACGGCGTAGAAGTGCTCACCAAATTCCCGAAAGAGCTACAAATTATCAATCCCTGAATTTGAAAGCATCTATCAGCAAACAAAAGGCTATCCCCTTTAGTGAAAAGGAGATAGCCTTTTTCTTCAATTTACATCTTTCTCAAACAAGCCTTCTAGCGACACGAATTCCAAGTTTTGTGATTCAGCCACTGCTTTATGCGTAATATGGCCGCCGTATGCATTGACCCCTTTCAGCAAAGCTGGATTATCGAGGCACGCTTGCTTCACGCCTTTGTTTGCGATTTGCACCGCGTACGGGACAGTAGCATTCGTCAAGCCCATTGTTGACGTCCGCGGAACAGCTCCTGGCATATTTGCAACTGCATAATGAACAACATCATGCTTTTTATATGTCGGATGATCATGCGTTGTAATTCGGTCGGACGTTTCAAAAATACCCCCTTGGTCGATCGCAATATCGACAAGGACAGAGCCAGGTTTCATCGATTTGACCATTTCTTCGGAAACGAGCTTTGGTGCTCTTGCCCCTGGAATAAGTACGGCTCCGATGACCAAATCTGCATCTTCCACTGCATGCGCAATGTTATAAGGGTTCGAAACGAGTGTCTGTACATCATTGCCAAACATTTCTTCTAATTGACGCAATCGATCAATCGATAAATCGATCACCGTAACGCGTGCTCCCATACCGATCGCTACTTGCGCAGCATTCGTTCCAGCCATGCCGCCTCCGATAATCGTCACCTTACTTCGTGATACCCCAGGGATTCCACCTAACAATACGCCTTTTCCACCATGTGTTTTTTGAAGGAACTGAGCCCCAATCTGTGTTGCCATTCGCCCCGCTAATTCACTCATCGGCGCTAGAAGTGGTAAAGAATTATTAGGCAATTGGACAGTTTCGTAGGCGACCGCTGTCACTTTTCTTTCCAATAATTCTCTTGTCAATTCAGGCTCTTGTGCAAGATGGAAATAAGTGAACACAATTTGCCCTTCCCGTAAGTAAGAAAACTCCGATGCTTGTGGTTCTTTCACTTTCATAACCATTTCTGCATTCCAAGCTTCTTCCGCCGTCGCCACGATCGTTGCGCCTGCTTCTATATAATCTTCATCCGTAAAACTGGATCCAATTCCGGCACCTGTCTCTATGAATACATCATGACCTGCTGTTTTTAATGTGAATACTCCCGCCGGTGTCATCGCAACTCTATTTTCATTGTTTAATACTTCTTTTGGAACGCCGATGCGCATAATATTACCCTCCTGTATAAATTCGTAAAACGTTGGTGCGCCCGTGAACAATCCGCGCGGACCATTGCCTCTTTATATTAACAGATAATAACCGCTAATGCCTATTTC
Organism: uncultured Sporosarcina sp.; assembly: GCA_948469885.1. GTDB lineage: Bacteria > Bacillota > Bacilli > Bacillales_A > Planococcaceae > Sporosarcina. The sequence goes on from CAOKMT010000071.1 coordinate 1,537, forward strand.
TCATAATTATAAAAATTATCCTTATTCATTAACTGTGTCGAATTTATGTAATATTATCACAATATTTTAATGATTTTTTTAGTAAAAGGTTTTCTTTCGTTAAATAGAAGGTATACAATTAGTAGTAATAGAATGACTTTATCTAATGGAGGGAATAATATGACACTTGTCTATCATCAAATACTTGTTGCTGTCGATGGTTCAAAAGAAGCAGAATGGGCATTTAAGAAAGCAGTGGCAATCGCGGAAAGAAACAACGCGACACTAAACTTAGTCAACGTTATCGACACACGTTCTTATGCCGCAGTGGAAGCGTATGATCGATCCATTGCAGATCGTGCCCAATCATTCGCCACAGATCTACTCAATGACTATAAACAGAAAGCGATGGTCGCCGGGCTTGAAAATGTCAATGTCCTTGTCGAGTACGGTTCACCGAAGACATTGATTCCTCGTGATCTAGCAAAAAAACTACATGTCGATCTAATCATTTGTGGGGCAACCGGGCTGAACGCAGTTGAGCGTTTCCTCATCGGTAGCGTTTCCGAAAACATCGTCCGTTCGGCTAAATGCGACGTCCTCGTTATCCGTACACCTGAAGAATATGTTTAAGCTTGACTTGAATTAGTAGAGTCCTCACTTTCTTCAAGTAAGTGGGAGATGAGTGTCAAAACACCTTTGGTTTAAACGCCCTGCTAATTAGAGGAACTGAGGTTAAGATTATTGCGCCGAGGCATAATTGCCTATTGAAAAACGAGTTAGCCCGAATATCGGACAACTCGTTTTTCACTGTTCATCATTTTCTTTGTCTTACAATCCCGCCACGCGGATCGTATCCCGGGCCAACATAACTTCTTCGTTCGTCGGGATAACTAGCACTTTCACAGGCGAATACGGATAACTAATATGAACTTCCATGCCACGTATATCATTCAGGTCGGGATCGAAGTAAACACCCATGAACTCAAGACCTTTGAGTACTTTTTCACGAATGACGTTGGAGTTTTCTCCGATGCCTGCCGTAAAGATGATGGCATCGACGCCGCCCATTCTGGCTGCATACGAACCGATGTATTTGTGAATACGGTCAGCAAAAACATTTAGTGCGAGTTGCGCCCGTTCATTTCCGTTCGATGCTTCGATTTCTATATCTCGGAGGTCACTTGAAAACCCGGACATGGCGAGCATGCCTGATTGCTTATTCAATATATCGAGTACTTCTTCGGCCGTTTTGCCGGTCTGCTCCATAATGTACGGAATAAGTGCTGGGTCAATATTCCCCGATCGCGTTCCCATTGTGACACCCGCAAGTGGGGTGAATCCCATCGATGTGTCAAGTGATTTTCCGCCTTGCACAGCCGCAATACTTGCCCCATTCCCCAGATGACAGGAAATGAATCGAGTCGTCTCGAGAGGACGGTTTAAAATTTCAGCGGCCCGCTCCGTCACATACTTATGGCTCGTGCCATGAAATCCGTATTTCCGAATCCCATATTTCTCGTAATATTCAATTGGCAATGGATAAAGAAATGAACTTTCGGGCATCGTTTGGTGAAACGCAGTGTCGAAGATAGCGACAGCCGGCACGTTGGGTAGCACTTTTTTAAACTCCTGAATGCCGACGATGTTTGCAGGATTATGAAGAGGTGCAAGATCCGATAACTTTTCAAGACTTTCCATGATCTCGTCATCGATTAAAACGGAATCACTGAACACTTCTCCTCCGTGGACGACTCGATGGCCGATTCCGTCTATTTCATCGTAAGACGCGACAGCACCCTCGCTGATGAGCATTTTCAAAAGCAATGCTGCCGCTTCAGCATGATTATTAATATCTTGTTTCTTTTCCACTTTCCCATGCTCAGTTTTTATCAAGAAAATGGAATCTGGAAGGCCAATCCTTTCGATTTGTCCTTTCGCAGTTACATGCTCCTTAGGCATATCAAGAAGTTGAAATTTCAACGACGAACTGCCAGCATTGATTGCCAAAATAAGCGGCATAATTAAGCACCCTTTCAAAACGTATTCATTCATATTGTAATTGTGTTAAGTAAAAAGAAAGATTTCCCTTTTCAATACGTCACTTTTCCTTCGCAGCCCAAGCATCAATTTCTTGGAGGAAAAAAGCCATCGCTTTTTTATTTTTCATATCCGGAACTTCCGCTAGTAAAACGTCTGGCGATGGTCCCATTTCTGGTGCCGGCTTTTGAAGAATGAGCAGACATTTCGCATGCGCCGCACTTCGAAACAACGAAGGTGGCAGTTGGATAACGGCACGTATCCTTGTCTGTTGCTTCAAATACCGATGAAGCTGCGATGCTTGTTCAGATTCGAACAAATTCGCTGGAGCGATAAAAATAGCATACCCACCTGGCTTTGTATGATTCATTGACTGTTCGATAAACAGATGGTGGGCATAGGCATGTCCTTCTGCCGGCACCATCTCATAGTTTACGGCATTATCGTCATCCGGATAATAACCGATCGGCAAATCGCTTATCGTCAGATCGACAGGATCGATCAAAAGTGGACGCAATGCATCTTGCACATGAAACGTAATTCGGTGCTCAAGCAGTTCAGCAGCAATGGCCGCCAATCGGATGAGCAACTCATCGATTTCAACCGCATTTGCCGAAACTTTACCCTCAATTGTATTCATGACCGTAAAAAGTAAATTACCCGTCCCAACTGACGGATCCAACAGTGAAATATCCTTATCGCCTTCAACTAGCTTCCCCGCAATATGGCCGATCAGCATACCAATCGAATCCGGCGTCATTTGGTGATGCGGTTGTGCATGTTGCTGCATCCCTTTTAATACCGCTAACTGGATACCACGACGTACATCTTCCTTCGAAATATCTCCAATCAGATCAGGCATTTGTTCGCCAGCTAGCCACTTTTCGCAAGCCTCGATTACCGCTTCAAGATATAACAACTCGGCCGATTCGGCGTATGTATCTAAATACGAAAAAATCTTTTCTGTATCCGTCATAATCAGCATCCTCTACTTAACAAAACCCACCCGTCGCCGAGTGGGCCTTCTTAAATTATTTACTTAATTTTTTTACCGCTTCAATCGCCTTATCGTAATCTGGATGATCCGTCACTTCCGGGACATACTCCACATAAGCCACCTTATCATCTTGATCGATGACGAAAATAGAACGCGCCAATAACCGAAGTTCTTGGATAACGACACCGTACGCTTCACCGAAAGACAAATCGCGGTGATCGGACAATGTTTGCACAGCGTCTATCCCTTCAGCGCCACACCATCTTGCTTGCGCAAAAGGTAGATCGACTGAAATTGTTAAAATGGCGACATCTTCCCCAAGTGCAGCCGCTTCTTCATTGAACCTACGTGTCTGCTGGGCACACACACCCGTATCAAGCGACGGTACTACACTAATCAGTCGTATTTTACCTTTCGAATCTTCAAGGGTAACAGGTTTCAAATCATTGGAGAGGACCGTGAAACTAGGTGCTGTATCTCCAACTGCGACTTCTTTTCCAAGTAACGTAACAGGATTGTTCTGAAATGTAACTTTAACCATTTTAAAACGCCTCCCTTTCTTTTAACATCATACTAAAGAGTGGCCCTTTCTGGCAACTGTTCCCTTTCATATCGTTGACTTATTTTCTTTTCAAAAGTATTCTCGCTTACGACATATGTATCTGCAAATAAGTCGTGGAGCGCTTCCTTTTTCGGCATAAAAATAACGAGCAAATAAGGGATTAGAAGCGTCTTGGAAATAAATCGTCCAATGACCTCTCGAAATAAGACAACTCCCCACGTAAGCTGTTCACCATACTTGGGCACCACTTTAATGCCCATAATTATTTTCCCTACGGTTTGTTGCATATATTTCGTCATCAATGCAAAATAGAGCAGGAACAAAAGAAGTATCGTAATTTTGTACGGTGTGAAAAGTAAAAACGGTGGGTTAGAAATCGAAATGTCTGCAAACCTGAAAATCGGTTTAATGAAGAGACCTCCTATCGCAAACAACACGATCAAGTCAATCATATACGCCCAAAAACGAATCCAGAAGCCTGCTAGTTTCGGACGAAACAGCTCCGTATCCTGTTGATCGTATTCAGCTGACCGTTCCGCCGAAGTCGCTTCATTTACTGGGTTCCGCGGGTACTCATGAAAATCCGACATGCCTATCCCTCCTTACTTCTCACCATACAAATACATCATGCGCGGTGCACTATAATCCGACAACAACTTACCGATCAGTTCAGTTTCCATATTTCCACCTAATATCGATTTTGCTTGCATGCCGAACAACGAACCTAAACTTTCGTTCATTTTGTATTCGTATACAGTCGCTTTCCCTAAATCGTAATCTTCTTGCATCGCCGCAATCACATCACCCAACTTACCGTAATCATCGGCAAGTCCTGCTTCGATCGCTTGACGTCCATTCATAATGCGGCCATCCGCCACTTTTTTCACTTCTGACTCCGTCATATCGCGACCCGCCACAATAATATCGACGAAACGCTCGTAAGAATCATTGATCATTTCTTGAAGCATCTGTCTTTCTTCATCCGTCATTTCACGGGAACCGCTCATAATGTCTTTATAAGGACCCGTTTTAATCGTATTGAATTCTACCCCGTACTTTTCCGCAAGTTTTGCATAATTCATGCTTTCCATAATGACACCGATCGAACCTGTAATCGTTTCGTGATTCACAAAAATTTTATTTGCCGGTGCCGATACATAATACCCACCTGATGCGGCCATACCACCCATTGAGACGTATAGTGGGATTTCTTTCTCTTCTTGAATCGTGCGTAAACCGTCGTAAATCTCGGCGGATTCAACGACACCGCCACCCGGTGAATTCACCTTCAAGATGATTCCTTTCACAAACGGATCTTCAGCTATTTCATTTAATTGATTCATGAAAAACTGATGATTATATCCCGTCGACAAAAACGAAGAGACTCCGCCCATATCTTGGATGACCCCATCGATTGTGAGCACGGCAATCTTTTCTTTTCCCGCACCGGGTTCGATAATTGTTTCACTATACCCGGAAGGCGAAGTTGCCGTCATCTCTTCTAAAAACCCTGTAAAATCTCTCGTAAAAAAATACGATAACGAGTTCACACCGACCGATATGAACAAAAGCGCTGCTGCGACGATGATGGCAATCCATCGTTTCATAGACATGTTCATTTCCTCCTTTACTCCTTACTTTACTTTATACGGGTCTATACTACAAAATGTTTCATTTCATGGTAAAATAGGTTCGACTTATTAAAAAGGGGTGCACAAAGTGACAGAACGCATGAATATTTTCATTTACAGTGAACATGACAAAGATTCACTGAGCAAAAAATCAATCGTAGAAGATGCGTTGATCCATGAAGGGTTTACAACGACCGAGGATTCCCAAGCCGCCAATATCATCTTAAGCATCGGAAGCGACGGATCATTTTTACAAGCTGTCCGGAAAACGAGATTTAGGCAAGATTGTCTGTACGCTGGCTTATCCGTAACAGGTAAACCTAGCTTGTACTGTGATTTCCATTTCAATAACTTGTATGAAATGACAAAAGCCATTCGGAATGCCAAACTGGAAGTGAGACGCTATCCGCTCATACAAGTCACAATTGATAACCATAGACAGTTTTACTGCTTGAATGAATTCAGCATCCGATCCAACATCGTCCGAACATTCGTCCTTGACGTCATCATTGACGATACAATTTTCGAAACTTTCCTCGGAGATGGCTTGATCATTTCTACGCCGACAGGAAGTACCGCGTACAACAAGTCTGTGAACGGGGCTGTCGTCGATCCTCTCCTTGCTTGTTTCCAAGTGACTGAACTCGCTTCTGTCAACAACAATAAATATAGAACGCTCGGCTCGTCGTTCATCTTAAGCGGGGAACGTAAATTACGCCTTCGCGTTCATCAAGACGGCAATGATTTCCCGATCATGGCGGCTGACAACGAAGCGCTCGGCATTCGAAAAGTAGAAAACGTGGAAATTGAGTTGAGTGAGAAAACAATTAAAACGGTGAAATTAAAAGACAATTCCTTCTGGGAAAAAGTACAGCGGATTTATTTGTAAAAGCCGTGAAAATTGAAGCATCTGGGAGGATCGGATTTCCTCCCGCTTGGATGCTGTCATTCCATAATCTTCCTCCATCCAGCCTCTTCATAAACCGCTTTATACTTTTACTTTCTCCTTCGTTTTTAATGCGCCGACTACATTCGTCATTGTAAATAAAACAAGCGCTGTCCAAATGCACGCGAATGAGAGTAAATCAATTTGACTAAAACTTTCCCCATAAACAATCACGCCAAGAAAGAGCATAAGGGTCGGGGAAATGTATTGAAAGAAACCGATCATATATAATGGCATCAGTTGGGCACCTTTTGCGAACATGACCAACGGCAAGGCAGTGGCGGCGCCTGTAAAGATGAGCAATAGATCTGTCTTGATATCGCCATGTAGAAATACAGCACGGTCCTCGACAAATAGCCATAGATGATAACCGAGCGCGAATGGCGCGATAAAAGCCGTTTCAATCGCCATGCCCCGCAAAGCGTCGAGTCGAATCGTTTTCTTCAAAAAACCGTAAAATGCAAAACTGAAAGCGAGCACAAATGATAACCAAGGAAACTCCCCATAAGAGACCGTTAAAATAACAACTCCTACCGCCGCAATTAAAAATGCCGCTTGTTGGCCCCTTGTCAGCTTTTCTTTTAAGAAAAACACGCCTAATAACAATGAAATAAGTGGATTGATATAATAGCCCAAACTCGTTTGAACGAGGTAATTATGATTGACTGCCCATATGTAAGTAAACCAATTTCCCGATATTAATAAAGATGCAATACATAATAACCAAAAATCACGCTTGGATTGCCAAAGTGTTTTCACATCCTCCAGCAATTGCCGCCAATTCCCCATCAACAAAATGAGCAGCAATGTTAAGACGAACGCCCAAACGACACGACTTACCAATATTTCTATACTTGATACATGATCGATAAGTTTCCAGTAAATCGGTAAAAAACCCCAAATGATATACACCGATACTACCCATAGAGTACCGCTTTTCTCCCTTTCCAAAACGACACCCCCAATATTTAGTAACCCGAAATAATAATATTCTCATTATAATCTGAATAGATGCAAACGTAAAGAATGATTAAGTAACATTTCGAAATTAAAAATGCTTTTGTATGTGCGTTCACATACAAAAGCAACAGTTCGATCATAAAGATTGTTGTTCTTTTTTTCGTAGTTCCACCCGCATAATTTTTCCGGATGCTGTTTTGGGCATCTCATCGATAAATTCGATTTTACGCGGATATTTATAAGGCGCCGTTAACCCTTTCACGTGATTCTGTAATTGTTCGATCAAATTGCCTTCATTTTTCCATTGTGGATCCCGAAGGACGATGAACGCTTTGACGATATTACCTCTCAATTTATCGGGACTCGCCACGACAGCACATTCTCGGACGGCAGGATGTTTCAGTAAAGCATCTTCTACTTCGAACGGTCCGATTGTGTAACCCGAGCTAACGATGATGTCATCCGCCCGGCCTTCGAACCAGAAATAACCGTCCTCGTCCATTTTAGCCCGATCTCCTGTCACATAATAATCTCCGCGGAACTGCATATGCGTCCGCTCGGGCTCATTCAAGTATTCTTTGAATAATGCCGGCGTTGTAACATGAACGGCAATATCACCGACTTCACCAACTTGTACCGGGTTTCCATCGTCATCTATAATTTCAACTCGATTGCCAGGCGTCGGTTTTCCCATTGAACCCGGTCTCGCTTCCATGCCGAGCATCGTTCCTACGAGGAGCGTATTCTCCGTCTGTCCATAGCCATCCCGCAGTTGAAGTGAGAATACTTTGCTGAAAGTATCCATCACTTCCCGGTTCAATGGTTCTCCAGCAGACACAGCGCTACGGATGGAAGATAGATCGTATTGCGACAGATTTTCCATCATTCCTAGAAATCGGTATTCTGTCGGCGTGCAACAGAGCACGTTCACTTTGTTTTCACGAATTAGTTGGAAATACGTTTCTGCGTCAAATTTACCGTTGTACACTAAACCGGTGGCGCCGCTCCCCAGAACGGATAAGAATGGTGTCCAAATCCATTTTTGCCATCCCGGTGCCGCTGTTGCCCAAACGACATCTTTCTCTTCAATGCCTAGCCAGCTAGCTCCAGTCGTCCGTAGATGCGCATAGCCCCAACCATGGGTATGAACGACGCCTTTCGGTGCCCCGGTCGTCCCGGATGTATAAGAAAGAAACGCGGTATCGGAACTTTTCGTATCTGCTTCGGTAAATTCAATAGGAGCATTTTTCATCGATTTCGTTAAAGAGATTTGGTTTTCTTGCGCCTCTCCGATAACAAAATGTTTGACTCCCTCTAGATGCTCCACTTTTTCAAATTGGTCGTTAAAGGCTTCATAGGACACAATCGCTTTCGCTCCGCTATGCAACAAACGATAGTCGATATCAGCGGCCCGGAGCATTTCCGAACTCGGAATAACGACAAGCCCCGCCTTTAAGGCACCTATATACGTCACATAGGCTTCGATCAGACGTGGGACCATGACTAACACGACGTCCCCTTTTTTAAGGCCGTTCTCCGTTAATACATTGGCGGCTTGATTCGATAATTCCATCAGTTGCTTATACGTAATGGTCTTCTTTTCTCTTTCAGCATTGATGTAAATCAGCGCCTCCATCCGCTCTTCGGATGCGTACTTTTCAAATTCATTGACAATGTTATATTCCTCGGGTGCGATTAGTTCTTCGCGGTTCATGAAACTCCCCCTTCCTTGGATAGCTCCATTATACACGACAGAAGGAATTTGGATTATAAAAAGCTGTCCCGAATATTTTCGGAACAGCTTTCAAATTTTATTGTTGAGGATGATTGCCCATTTGTTCTTGAGCTTGCTGGATTAAACGCTTCGTAATTTCTCCACCGACGGAGCCATTGGCACGTGCTGAGGCATTTGATCCTAATTGAACGCCGAACTCTTGCGCAATTTCTTCTTTCATTTGATCGATGGCGTTTTGCACGCCGGGAACGACGAGTTTGTTTGAGTTGTTATTGCTTGGCATCTGTTGCCACCTCCTTAACAGTAGGATACTCAATCTCAAATAAACTATACGAAAAAATTGATCTTATCAATAACGTCCACACTTTGAATTGTACGTTAGCATTCATCCCGTCACATCTGTCGTTATAATCTTTAAAGCAATACAATGCGCTGAATCAAGTTAAAACGTTTAATTTCGAAGTGACAAGGTGATACTTCAACCGAGCGGATCGAATAAGAAAAGCTGCTCCGGATTTCTCCGAAGCAGCTTTTCCTGTTTTTTTCGAGAGTTATTGTTGATTGTAACCGCTCATTTGTTGTTGAGCTTGACGCACAAGTCGCTTTGTAATTTCTCCGCCGACGGATCCGTTGGCACGCGATGTTGCGTCAGGTCCCATTTGTACACCAAACTCACGAGCGATCTCTTCCTTCATCTGATCGAGTGCTTGACTTACACCCGGTACGAGAAGTTGGTTCGAGTTGTTATTGTTGTTGCTCGCCATGACTACCACCTCCTTGTGCTTATAGAATGTGCCGTATCGAAAAAATCATACAAAAAAGTCACTGGTAAATTTATGATGAATATGAAGATTTTCCATAGCGTTATGAACGCTTTAATTTTTTGAAGAATGACGATCGTAAATCGACCAACTACGAAAAAACTGCTTCGGATTTTTCCGAAGCAGCTTTTCTTGATTTTGAGGATTATTGTTGATTGTAACCGCTCATTTGTTGTTGAGCTTGACGCACAAGTCGCTTCGTAATTTCTCCGCCGACGGATCCGTTGGCACGCGATGTTGCGTCAGGTCCCATTT
>CAOKMT010000072.1 GCA_948469885.1 uncultured Sporosarcina sp.
GAATCCTGATTGCGAAAACCTTTGGCTGTTCCCGTTTTGTGTTCAATCATTTTTTAGCTAAATGGAATGATACTTATAAAGAAACAGGAAAAGGCTTAACATACAACGCCTGCTCTTCGCAGTTAACTGGACTCAAGAAAGAACTCATTTGGCTACAAGAAGTAGACAGCATTGCCCTGCAATCCTCCCTGAAAAACTTAGCAGATTCGTATGTACGATTCTTTCAGAAACAAAACAAAGCACCCCGTTTCAAATCCAAAGGAAATAACGTACAATCCTATACAACAAAATATACGAATGGTAATATCGCGATTGTCGGGAATAAAATCAAGTTACCCAAACTTGGCTTCGTGAAGTTTGCCAACAGCCGGGAAGTGGCAGGTCGAATTCAGAATGCCACTGTGAGACGCAAGTCAAGCGGTAAATACTTTGTATCCATTCTAGTTGAAACAAGAGTCGTGGAAATGCCAAAAAACGGTTCGACCGTTGGCATAGACGTTGGACTACAAGATTTCGCGGTTCTTTCGGACGGGACTCCCTATAAGAATCCCAAGTTTTTCCGCTCCCTTGAAAAGAAACTTGCGAAAGAACAGCGCATTCTTTCGAGACGCAAAGAACAAGCCATCAAACAAAAGAAACCGTTGCAAGAAGCCAGAAATTATCAAAAACAAAAAATCCAGGTTGCCCGAATTCAAGAAAAAATCGCGAACAAAAGAGCTGATTATTTGCATAAAGTCAGTACCGAAATCATCAAAAATCACGATGTAATAGGTATTGAAGATTTGCAAGTGGCTAATATGCTCAAAAACCATAAATTAGCGAAGTCTATTAGTGAAGTAAGTTGGTCACAATTCCGAACAATGCTTGAATACAAAGCGAAATGGTATGGTAAGCAAGTTGTAGCTGTTGCCAAAAAATTCCCTTCAAGTCAACTTTGTTCAAGCTGTGGCTATCGCAATAAAGACGTTAAAAATCTTGCATTGCGCAATTGGGAATGCCCTGAATGTAACGCCAGCCACAACCGAGATCATAACGCAAGTATAAACATCAAAAAAGAAGCGATAAGACTTCTAACCGTAGGGACTGCGGGGCTAGCCTAATCAATAACTGGCGGGTACGCCGGTGTTCTTAGGAACCCCCCACTTCTAAATGAAGTGAAAGTGGGGGTAGTTCAAGTCAAATGGAAAATACCATCACCATATTGGATTGAATATGTGGAATGGGGAAGGAGCGCCGCGCCCATCTGCCAATCGCGTTGGACTTGAAGCGTATACGCTCATTTATCCAAGCAAGGAGACATTACAGGAAGCCATTTCAAAAGTGAATGCGTTAGAAGTGCAAGTAGAATCGAAAGGAAATACTCATGTTGTGGAAGATCCATCCGGTAACCGGATTATTCTTTGCGTAAGATGAAATGGATTCTGTTAAATGAATATAAGGCAGGAGGTTGGGCGAAGTCTAGCAAAGCAATCATGCCTTGACATAATTGCGTCCGGAGGCTTTGATCGTCGTTCGGTAGGGATTATCTGCCTAGCTTATCGCGGGGGGCATCCGCTAAGCGTCGATGCAGATTTAGCGGAATTTTTCATTTTAGCCTATATGTGTGAAAAGTTGGGAAGCTTTCTTCGACGCAGTCCTTAAAACAGCGTATAATTATAGACAAAAATAATCGTGTTAAAAGGATGTGATGTCTGTGACGAGAAAGCTATGGTTTCAAGTAGGCATCGGCATTTTACTCGCCTTGCTCATAACGAAATACTTTTTAGAAATTAAAAGCATCTTTTCCCCTGTCGCCATTATTGCCAAAACGATCTTCATTCCATTGTTGCTCGGCGCTGTTCTATTTTATATAACTGAACCGCTTCAACGGTTTTTAGAAAAGCGAAAGGTTCCGCGATGGGGCAGTATTTTAGCAGTATTGATTAGTGTTGCGGCACTTATATGGGTTTTTATCGCGATCGTCGGTCCTCCTGTTGCGGACCAAGTCGAGAAGTTGATTAAAAACACGCCAACTATTGCGAAAGAAATTACGCATCAAACAGAGTATATCTTGCAACACCGGGAAGATTTTCCGCCCCAAGTGGAAGATGCCATTGAAAAAGCGATCAATTCAGTGCAGTCGATTGCTGTCGTTTTCGGTAAGTTGATTGTCCAATTTTTCCAGTCCGTTGTCCAAACAGCATTTACCCTTGTGCTCGTTCCGTTCTTCTTCATTTTCTTGTTGAAAGACCATGAAAAATTCGCACCATTTATTTACCAATTTTTCTCGGGAAAGAAACGAGTTTGGGTTAAAAAAACATTGGGAGATATCGATACGGTTCTCCGTACTTATATTCAAGGACAATTACTCATTAGTTTCCTGTTGGCGGTCATTATGTTCATCGGTTATCTCATTATCGGTTTAGATTATGCGCTATTGCTCGTCATCTTTGCATTTTTTATGAATATTATCCCTTTTATCGGTCCGTGGATTGCCTTCACCCCGGCGCTTATCATCGGGTTTATTCAAGAGCCGCAATTGGCGATATGGGTGAGTGTGGTCACGCTTATTGCGCAACAGACGGATAGTAACGTCATTACGCCGAATGTGATGGGTAAAACGTTGGATATCCATCCACTAACGGTCATTACAGTCATTTTGGCAGCCGGCAATATTGCTGGATTTATAGGCATTTTGCTCGCTATACCGGCTTACGCTGTTGGGAAAGTGATTGTGCGGAATATCTACGAGGCGCGACGAGATATTAAAAATACGGCTACTAAAACGGTATAACGAAAAGAAGCACAGCCTGGCGCATGTGCTTCTTTTTTGTATTGAGAAATGGACAAACTGGCTACACTAATAGAAAAAAGGGTTGAGTTCATTGCTTGAGGAATTTCCAATCATTCATACAAATATTTGGGATGCCATTTGGGCGATCCCGTTGATCCTACTCGTTGTCATCCTCTTTAGGTTGCTTTTCAAGGTTCCTGAAACTTGGTTTTCAACAATCGCAACAGTTACGGGCCTCATTCTATCCATTTTCATTAGCCATCCGGGAAACCTGGCGGCAGGAATTTTCATGGGCTTTTTTTATGGCGGTGCTGCTTCCGGTACGATTTACTCTATGAAAGTTTGGTTCGTCGCGTATCGGAAAAAATGATGATACTCCTTCATTTTAATGGACAAAATCCACACTGCATCAGACCGGGTACATCTTTTGATAAACAACAAGTCGTTCGGACTTTCGTGTTAAGTAGTGCGGACGGCTCGCTTCCCTTCAAGTACATAGCAAAGCGAGAGTGAGAGGCAAGCCCTTCCCAAAGGGCATCGCTTTTTAGCATGTCTAAGTCTCCCCGTGCTTTCTCGGCTGTCGTTGGATCCCCCAACAAAACATAATAGTGCCAAAGGAGAAAACCGAAGACGTTCTCCCATAACGTCAAGGGAGAAATGTTGGCAACGGTTCGAAGTTGACGAATAATTGTATCGGTGTCTGTCAAGATTCGACGGACTATACGTCGGCGCTCTCCATCTTCCACGGTTACCCAGTCTTTAGCTTCGACAAATGTGCTTACCGTCATGTTCCCATACTCTTCTTTAGCCCCGAACCAATAGTTGTTTGGCAAGCCCTCCCAAACTTCATCATAGGTTGCCAAATTGTAAAATTGCATCGCGGAAAACATGCCGTAGCGTCGCATGAAATAAGACGCAGCTACAGTTTTATTTGGACTGCGGCTGATCGTCTGAATCGTACTGAGCACCGCATCTGTTTTGACAGGATCAAGCAAGTTTTCCAATGAAAATAGACGATGCTCGGGCACATCCACGTAAATGCTATACATATTCAATTGTCTAATTTGGTCTCTCGTTAAATTTGTCATACTTCTATTATATCTTTCTATGAAAAAAAGTGTCCAACGAATTATGGAAGTATTCCAACGGTTTAAATGGTTAGCCCAACGAAATAGGAGGGTGTTCCAACGAATCAGCTGGATAGTCTAACGCCCAAAAGTTACTCCAACCCATTCAGTAAAGTGAGCTCATTATCGCTAGCGCCCAACACACTTTCTTAGGCAAGGACATACAATTTAGATGAAGAGGTGGTGAACGTTGCGTAAAGATGAAACGGGGATCCGTTATGATCCTTTTGAAGTGGAGCAGCGTGAATGGAAGAGAAGGCAAACGAATGAACGGTTAAAACAGATGTTGACGATTGCCTCGCCGGTCTTCCTTTTACTTTTATGGGAAGTCATGTCGAGGACGGGAATGCTCGATATTCGGTTTTTTCCACCGCCCTCCGCCATCGTCGGTACGTTTTTTTCCATGATGTCGAGTGGAGAACTCGTGACGCATATTGGGGTTTCGCTATACAGAATTGTCGGTGGTTTTTTACTTGGTGTCATCCCGGGCATTGTCATTGGTCTGTTGATGGGGCTTTATTCGCCTGTTCGGCATTTTGTACAGCCAATTGTCATGGCACTTATGCCAATTCCCACGCTAGCGCTCTTGCCAATCATCATTATCCTTTTTGGGATCGGTGATTTGTCGAAAGTCATTACAATCGCGGGCAGTGTTTTCTTTCCAGTCGTCATTAATACGGCAGCAGGTGTCATTAATATTGACTCTATCTATTTGGATGTCGCGAAAAACTACGGTGCTGGTCGACTGAATTTCTTTCTCAAAATCGCATTACCCGGTGCGTTGCCCGTTATGTTGGAAGGAATTCAAATGGGGCAGGCGATTGCGCTTTTGACGATTGTCGCAGCGGAAATGATGGGGGCGACTTCAGGGATCGGTTTTCTCATTTGGACCTCCTATAAAGCATTTCTTCTTCAGGAAATGTATGTAGGACTCATTTTGATTTCATTTTTTGGCTATCTATTTTCAGTCATGCTGCGAGGAATGCAAAAAAAGCTCATACCGTGGAGGTGAACGGATGCGCAATAAAACGAAAATTACAATTCGGGATTTAACAAAAGTCTTCTATAAAAAACAGGGAAGTGTCACTGCTCTTGATGACCTTAATTTGACAATTGGTGATGGGGAGTTCGTTTGTCTTGTCGGACCGAGCGGATGCGGAAAGACAACATTGCTTCGCATATTGGCAGGGCTGGAAAATACGAGTATCGGAGAATTCACAATTGCGACGGAGAATGAGGAAAGGCCGCTTCAATCGATGGTGTTTCAAGAGCGAGGCATCATTCCTTGGTTGACCGTTGAAGAAAATGTTGCCTTCGGTCTTAAAATGCGCCATACGCCAAAAGAAATCGTCGAGCAACGGACCTCGTATTATTTGAAGAAAACGGGGCTCGATAAATTCGCTTCCTTGTATCCTAAAGAGTTGTCGGGCGGGATGAAGCAGCGGGTCAGTATAGCCCGCGCTTTCGCGAATGATCCTGAAATTCTTCTGATGGATGAACCATTCGCCGCACTCGATGAGCAAAATAAATTCATTTTGCAAGAAGAGTTATTATCGATTTGGGCAGAAACTGGAAAAACGGTTCTTTTTATTACGCATAGTATCGATGAAGCATTGTTGCTTAGCGATCGCATCTTGCTGATGAGCGCACAACCAGGAAGAATCGTCCAAGAAATCCATGTCGATATGCCGCGTCCTCGAAATATGGAAAAAGTCCGAGAAAATCCGGAGATGGCAGCGAAGTTTGTTGAAATATGGAAGCATCTGCAGGAGGAAGTGCAACAGTCAAGACAAGAAGAAGCGTGAAAAGGAGTGATTGCATGGCGAAGTGGTTGAGAAATAGTTGGTTGCTTTCATTGTTTGCTTTGGCGTTAGTGCTTGGTGCTTGTTCGCCGCAAGGGGCAGGGAAGTCAGACAGCGGAGGAAAAGATGGGGAAGAAGCGACCATTCCATCCGGCGACTTGGCGCCGCTCGAAAAAACGGCGAAAGTCGTCATTGCTGAAGACGGCGCGGCATCCGGCGCAGGCTTCTATATTGCAAAGGAGAAGGGATATTTCCAAGACTATAATATCGAAGTAGAGTTCGCCCAGTTCAGTAATAGTGATGATATGTTGCCGGCACTGGCAGCGGGGGAAGTTGACATTGCAGGCGGCGTTTCAACTGCATCGTTCTTCAATGCAATCGCCCAAGGAATCGACGTTAAAATTATTGCAGACAAAGGGCATAATATTCCAGGAAAGTCCTACTTCACTTTTGTCATCGGGAATCATATGGTAGATGAGATAAAAGATTATCCCGATTTCAAAGGAAAGAAAATTGCGGTTTCTTCGTATAACTCAATTGATGAATATATTTTCCAAGAAATGATCAAACACGCAGGTTTAACAACGGATGACGTTGAGTTTGTTTTGATGAGTGATTTCGGCAGCATGCTCGGTGCCATTAACAGCGGTACGATCGATGCGGCCCTTAATATTGAACCGCTGATCGCGCAAGGTGTAGAACAAGGATTCCACGTCCGGTTTGGGGATGCGACCGATTATGCACCAGAATCCCAGATTGCATTGGTGTTAGGTTCACCCACTTTCATGAATGAAGAACAGGACATTTCGCTTCGTTTCATGGCAGCGTATTTGAAGGGCGTGCGTGATTACAACGATGCGTTTATCAAAGGGGAAGGGAAAGAGGAAATCGTAGAGATTATGACGAAGCATACAGCCTTAAAAGACCCTGACCTGTGGGAGCGTGTCCACGTAACGGGGCTCGATCCAGACGGCAAGATGTTCGTGGATGACATCAAAAAACAGTACGATGCATACAAAGAGAATGGCGCGATCCGTGGCGATGTCGATCTGGATAAAGCGATCGATACATCGATGACAGAAAAGGCGATTGAGGTTATCGGCACTTATGATAGGGAATGAGCAAGTACCCGCCCCTTAGAAAAAGGTGGCGGGTTTTTTCTCTTGCTTCTTGCGACTTATAGCAGTATGGAGACTGTGGAGAGTCATCCCTATCATAATCATCATGATGCCAATGATTGAAATTGGACCTGGCAGCACAATCCCGATTAAGAGCATTTCTCCACTCATCGCAAAAATGAGTTCCATGGACTGAGTCGCTTCCACCGCAGCCAGTTTCCCTTGGTTGTCACGTGATAGATCCGTCGCCATGAAAAAAAGAGTTGTAGCAATAACACCAGAGCTGACAGCGACAATGAAAGATTGGACGAGCTGATTCAAAGAAGGGGGACCGATCGTGAATAACGCATAAAGAACAATGCAGAACCAGACGGGTAATGTCGCAATTGTCATGCCAAGAATCCGCTGGAATGTGTCAAGCCGACCATTGAGTAACTCCATCATTTTCCGGTTGCCGAGCGGGTAGGCGAACGCAGCGATTAAGATAGGAACGGAACCAAGCAATAACGTTTGTACATTGACGTGTTGCGCTTGGGGAATTTGGATGCAGACAACTCCCACGAGAATGATCAAAGAAATGCCAAGTGACAGTACCGGTATTTTCTGGCGTATTTTGTGTTCACCCGTGGCAGTCTTTACGACAAAAGTAAAGAGAGGTGCAAGCAAAACACCGGCTACGATTGTCAATTGCCATGTTCCCGCCACGAGCCATCCGGGACTATAAGCTGCCGCATATGTAAGGGGGGCGTAAAACAGGACAAAAGCGACGACACTCCAGATGAGGAAAGGAGCAGGTTTTGCAGTCATCTCCTTCTTCACATCTCCTAATCCTTTGCGATAGGCGACGATGGCGATGAGAAAAGGAACCATGAAGAGAAAGCGGAGGGAAGAGCTCCACAGCCAGCTTCCCCCGGATAATTCCATTGTTCTATTTAATACGAAAGTCACTGCAAAGAATAAGGAGGCAAGAATGCCGATGCCGATTTCTTTCAAATCCTACGCCTCCTATGCCCGTGCTTCGAATAATTTGATTGCTTCAATAATGACATTCGTCGCTTTTTCCATATTATCGACTGAAATATATTCATATTTGCCGTGGTAATTTTCGCCGCCTGTGAAAATGTTCGGTGTCGGCATGCCCATATAGGATAATTGCGACCCGTCCGTTCCACCTCGAATCGGGACGATGTTCGGTTCGATGTCGAGTTTCTTAAACGCATCGCCTATAATATCCACAATGTCCATAACGGGTTTGATCTTTTCGCCCATATTAAAGTATTGATCTGCGATTTCGAGGGTAACGGCATGGTTTCCGTAATCTTTTTTCAATTGATCTGCGACGTTGACCAGCAATTGCTTTCTTTCTTCAAAAGCGATGCGGTCAAAGTCGCGGATGATGTATTGAAGTGTTGTCGTTTCGATCGACCCGTCAAATTGCATAAGATGGAAAAAGCCTTCGTAGCCATCTGTTTTTTCTGGAATTTCATCAGCAGGCAATGCCGATTGGAAGCGATGGGCGAGTAAAATCGAATTGACCATTTTATTTTTGGCGGAACCCGGGTGAACGTTCGTTCCATGAAAAGTAACTTTGGCACCGGCTGCATTGAAACTTTCATATTGGAGCTCGCCAAGTGGGCCGCCGTCCATCGTGTAAGCATACTGGGCACCGAATTTTTCTACGTCAAACTTGTGGGGACCTCGACCAATTTCTTCGTCTGGTGTAAAGGCGATGCGGATTTTCCCATGTTGAATCGTAGGATTCTCGATCAAATACGCCATCGCCGTCATAATTTCAGCAATTCCTGCTTTATTGTCAGCACCAAGCAGAGTCGTCCCATCTGTTGTGATTAAAGTGTGTCCTACATAGTTTTTTAACTCAGGAAAGTCATTTACAGCCATTACGGTCTTTTCGTTCAAATGAATATCTTTTCCGTCATAACGGTCGATCTGTTGCGGATTGACGTTTTTCCCTGTGTAGTCGGTGGCGGTGTCAACATGTGCTAAGAAGCCGATGACGGGAACATCTTTTTTTGACGTTGCGGGCAATGTGGCAAACAAATAGCCGTTATTATCGAGCGTGATATCTTCCATGCCGATGTCCGTCAGTTCTTGTTCCAACATGTGAAGCAGATCCCATTGACCGGGTGTTGATGGGCATGTCGGACTGTCAAAATCCGATTGGGTATCAATTTTTGCGTAGCGGATAAGTCGTTCAATCAATTTTTCTTTCATCTTGAAAACACCTTTCTTTCTGGATGATGACATTTATATTATCATTTTCTGGACAATTAAGAAAATTTACGATTACGGCTTATGAAAATAGCCCAAACACAAAAAAACGTCCGACATTCCCGATAACTCGGGACGACGGACAAAGGCATAAAATATTAATCGATAATTGAGTAGTTCTTGTGTGAGACGACAGTGAGATTTGACGCGGCACCGATTAAATCGGCGTCTTGTTTCGAAATTTGTACAATGACGGAGTTTTCCAGTATTTTGTAGATCTTGCCTTTAACTTCATGCTCATTGCGAACGAATGAAATTTTCTCATCGACTTTGCGCGCTGCGACAAAATCTGAGATCGGTCTCTCTTTGCGTGGAAAAGCCATTCAAATCCCCCCTAATGATAATTGTTATCGGAAATTACCGACTATTTAGAAAGTACAACTATCTGTAAGTATAGCATATTTTGACGAATGATGCGGATTCTTTTAGGCATGTTATCATGCTGTCTATGTAGCGCTCGGACACAAAGCCCTTCATTTTCGGTTGAGAGTTAGAATTGCTTAAACCAAAGTGGAGTTCCTAGCAAACTTAATTTTTTGAAAAATCACTTGACTTTTCAATATATTCAGTCCTATACTATGTAACAAGATGGAAAACAGAATCACTCATACTCTTATCGAGAGTGGCGGAGGGACTAGGCCCTGCGATGCCCGGCAACCGGCAAGCGATGAACTTGCACAGGTGCTACATCCTACAGATTCGTGCGAGCGATCTGAAAGATAAGAGGAGGAACAAGCGAAAGCGCAACCCTCTTCTTAATCGGAAGGGGGTTATTTTTTTATAAATACCCCCAACGTATCCGCATTTCCATCAAAAACATTGGAGGTAATGACTTATGACAAACTTTAAACCTGAAACACTACTATTACATGGTGGGCAAGAGCCAGATCCAGTAACAGGATCGCGTGCGGTGCCAATTCATAGAACGACTTCTTTTGTTTTCCCAGACACGGAGCATGCGCAAGGTGTGTTCGCTTTGCAAAAAGCGGGCAATATTTATTCGCGCATTACGAACCCGACAGTCGATGCGTTTGAACAGCGCGTTGCACTTTTGGAAGGCGGGACAGCAGCGGTTGCTTTATCGTCAGGCATGGCAGCGATTGCTTTTTCGATCCTGAATATCGCGGGGGCTGGTGATGAAATTATTGCGGCTGAAAACTTATACGGAGGGACGTATAACTTGTTTGCGGTCACACTGCCACGGTACGGCATCAACGTGAAGTTCGTTGATTCGACAAATCCGGAAAACTTCCGCGCAGCGATCAATGACAAGACGAAAGCCATTTTTGGAGAAACGATTGGCAATCCAAGCTTAAACGTGCTCGATATCGAAGCGGTTGCAGAAATTGCCCATGAAAACGGCATTCCGCTTCTCGTAGACAATACATTCCCATCACCGTATGGCTTAAATCCGATTGAGTTTGGTGCGGACGTTGTCATTCACTCCGCAACAAAGTGGATTGGTGGTCACGGGACAACAATAGGGGGCATCGTCGTAGATGGTGGAAAGTTCGATTGGACACAAGGAAGATTCCCTGGTTTTACGGAGCCCGACGAGACGTATCATGGCTTAAGATACGGTATCGATACAGCGGCGGCAGCATTTGCGACGAAGCTGCGTGTTCAACTACTGCGTGACTTCGGTCCGTGCTTGAACCCGGATAGTGCCTTCAACTTCTTGCAAGGTCTAGAAACGCTCCATCTGCGTGTACCAAAGCATAATGAAAATGCATTAAAAGTGGCCAATTTCTTGAAAGATCACCCGTCTGTTGAATGGGTGACATACAACGGCTTGGAAGAGCACCCATCTTACGAGTTAGGGAAGAAATATTTGAAGAACGGTTTCGGTTCGATCGTCAACTTTGGCATTAAAGGCGGCCGAGAAGCAGGACGTAAAGTGATTGATAATGTAAAGCTATGGTCGCATGTAGCGAATGTGGGCGACGCAAAATCGCTTATCATTCATCCGGCGTCCACAACCCATCAGCAATTAGGGGCTGAAGATTTGAAAAAATCCGGGGTGACAGAAGAGTTGATTCGCCTGTCTGTCGGACTTGAGTCAACGGAAGATATCATTGCAGACTTGACGCAAGCAATTGAAAAAGCCGTACCGGTTAAAGCATAAAATCAATCATGCCAAGGGATGACACACCACTTCTAGAGGTGGGAGATTTCGCTAAATAAAAGATAAAAGAACCGCCTGCACACTGTCTGAGACAGACGTGCAGGCGGTTTTTCGGTTCTATAATTTATGACGTTGGTGAAAGAAAATCCCTTCTCCTTAAAATTGGGG
>CAOKMT010000073.1 GCA_948469885.1 uncultured Sporosarcina sp.
ATCCAAAATCGTAGACGAACCGAAAGCACAAGTTTCGGAAGCTGTCGCTACTGCCTCGACTACCAGTAACGTGACACAACCATCTGAACCTTCACGATCGACAACCGACAATGTAGCGAAAGAATTTTTTGTGGAAGCAACCGCCTATACAGCTTATTGTAACGGATGTTCCGGAATAACGAAAACAGGTCAAAATTTAAGGCAAAATCCAGACATGAAAGTGATTGCAGTTGACCCGAACGTCATTCCGCTTGGTACGAAAGTTTATGTGGATGGGTACGGCTATGCAATCGCGGGAGATATTGGCGGCGCCATCAAAGGAAATCGAATTGACGTTTTCATCCCGACGAAAAACGAAGCGTATAAATGGGGACGTAAAAGTGTGAAGATCAAAATATTGGAATAAGACAGAAGCCAACTTTCTATGAGAGTTGGTTTTTCCTTTGTGTTGGCGTCTGTAATGAAGCTAGAACTAGTCCGTCTAACTAAGTAATGACGTTTTACAATGCGAAAGGAGAGAGGATCAATGAAAAAGTCGTCCTTGTTATGGACGCTTATCATCGGTTTTATGCTCGGCGGTTGTGCTGAAGAGAAAGGGGCGATGGAGCCGCCAACTGATGTTTCCACCCCAGTCAAAAAGATTAAATCTACACATTCTGTAAATAAGACGCAAGAATCCGAAGGGGGCAATGATGAAGAGAAGCTAGTGGAAACGACAGGAATTATTGAAAATGTGGGAATTCATCAAGACAAAACTACGAATACGCTTACAATTTTACCATTAGAACAAAATTGGATGGAGGAAGGTTCTCAGGAGAAAGCATTTTTAGAAGTAATTATTTTCGATGTATCTAGAATTGACGACACGATTCTTTCAACCTTGAAGAAAGGTCGAAAAATTAAAATTGTACACCCGACTTCTTTTGCTTACATGTCTCCTATGCTCGGTTTTGCTTTTGAACTAGAAATATTGGAAAACGAATAGGAGTCACGCTGAAAGCTACTAACTTCTTGTCGAAAGTTGGTGGCTTTTTTAGATCTATAAAAGAGATATTGTCGGAATTTGTTTTTGTAATATAATAGACTTCATTTGTAACGGGAATGAAGGCTTATTGTCACCGTATTGTAATATAGAGCAGGTAGGATTTAGCTAGATCAATTAATCAATGAAAAGTAAGGAGACGACGCATTGAAAAAAATCTTAGCGATCTTCACTTTAACGATGGCTTTACTGATTAGCGGCGCAAATGAGAGTTCGGCAGCTTCCACGTATACGGTGAAAAAAGGAGACACTTTATACAGAATCGCTCTGAACCATAATACGAGCGTCGCCGATTTGAAAAAATGGAATCAATTAAAATCGGATTTAATCTATCCGAACCAAAAATTAAGTGTCAGTGGACAAGCAGGAAGCAATGCTTCAACCGCTTCGCCGTCCAGATCAAATGATAGTGTTGCCAAAGAATTTATCGTTACGGCTACTGCTTTTACAGCAAATTGTAACGGATGCTCCGGCATTACGAAAACGGGGATTAACTTGAAGCAAAACCCGAACGCGAAAGTAATCGCGGTTGATCCGAAGGTCATTCCACTTGGTACAAAAGTACATGTGGAAGGGTACGGCTATGCAGTGGCAGGAGATATCGGTAGTGCTATAAAAGGAAATAAAATTGACGTTTTCATCCCGACAAAAGCTGAGGCTTATAAATGGGGACGTAAAAACGTGAAAATAAAAATATTGGACTAACAATATGAAAAGCTTGTTTACCTTATTCGGTAGACAAGCTTTTTTGTTGATTTATTTGAATTTTGTTCATCATTTGCTGTTCTGCCCTCGTTCATACGATAATATGAAGAAAGGATATAACTTGGTAGTCCGAAAGGGGGTTAGCGGCAGTGATTCAATTTCAGGAAACTGAACTTCAAAATCACCATCTACGTCCAACTGTAAAAATCAATTTAAAAATGAAAATGATTTTGCTGATCAGTCTTTTAATTGTCGGGGTCTTGCTGGTCATTGGTTTTTTTATTCATCACTTTATGTCAGATACATTGGAAAATCAGATGGGGGAGAGAGCGCTCGGCGTTGCCGAAAGTGTTGCGCAAATTCCTGAATTACGGGCAGCGTTTAAGTCGGACAATCCCGCAATGGTGATTCAGTCTATCGTCACACCTATACAAGAAGCGACGGGAGCCGAATTTATTGTCGTAGGCAATCAAAAAGAAGTGAGGTATGCCCATCCGAATGCTGAACTCATCGGTGAAAAAATGATCGGAGAAGACAATGAACGGGCATTGCTTTACGGTGAATCTTACCTGTCTAAAGCGACGGGATCTTTAGGAAGCTCGTTAAGAGCCAAGGTTCCGGTTGTGCTGGACGGAGAAATTGTCGGTGTTGTCTCGGTAGGCTTTTTAGCCGAAGATATACAAACGGTCATTCGAAATTACAGTAAAGAGATCTGGTATGTTTTCCTTCTGATTGGCGCAGTCGCCTTATTGGGAGCGATTTTTCTAGCATCGTATATTAAAAAGAAATTATTCGGGTTGGAGCCCGAAGAAATTGCTTATTTATTGTTTCAAAAAGAGAAAATTTTACAGTCAACACATGAAGGCATTCTTGCAGTGGATCATCAAGGTGTGATTACGACGATGAATGCCGCTGCGGAAAATTTAGTCGATGGACAGGATGAAAGAGGCAATAACTATTTAGGTCAATCCATTGAAGACGTTTTGCCTTTTTCAGATATACCGGAAGTTTTGCAGGACGGCAATAGCCGGTATAATCGTGAAATGATTGTCGGTCAATATATCGTGTTTGTCAATATCGTCCCCATATTTTGGGGAGAAACTTTGATGGGCGTCGTGGCGACATTTCGCAACAAAACTGAAATCGAAATGTTGACAAAAGAGTTGACGAGGGTACAGCGATACGCAAATGCATTGCGAGCGCAAACACATGAATTCTCCAATAAATTGCATACAATTTTAGGTTTATTGTTACTGGGCAAACCAGAGGAAGCGATAGATTTTATACGCATTGAAAAAAATATCCAAGAGGAATGGATACGCCTTTTAATAGAAAAAGTATCGGATCCTTTAATTAGCGGTATTTTGATTGGAAAATTAAATGTGGCAAACGAGCTGCAGATTGAGTTGTCGATCCATCCTGATAGTCAATTAAAGACGCGGTTATCGGATTGGAAAAATGACGCGCTTCTCACCGCGCTAGGGAACTTAATAGAAAATGCGATTGATGCTGTAAAAGACCAAATTCCTTCCAATCGAAAAATCTCCATTTTTTTTACAGATGAAGGAAATGACATTATTTTCGAAATAGAAGATTCGGGACCGGGAATTGAGGATGCGCATATTCAGTTTATTTTCGATCAAGGTTTTTCACTGAAAGACGAAGAAAATCGTGGTTTTGGATTGCCTTTGACGAAGCGCTTAATAGACGACGTGGATGGAGAATTATATTTGGAAGAAGGTGAGCTCGGCGGGGCTTGCTTCGTTATCTCTTTACCGAAAGAAGAAAGGAGGGGTTAATGTTGGGAGAGACCATTTCAGTATTAATCGTAGAAGATGATTTTAGGGTGGCTGAGATTAATCGGCAATTTGTCGATCAAGTTGATGACTTTCATGTTGTCCATATTGCGAAAACAGGAGAAGCGGCGATTTCCTATTTGAAAAATAGCCCGATATTGCCTCAACTCATTTTGTTGGATGTGTATATGCCAGATAAAGAAGGGCTCAGTTTGTTTTGGGAAATCAGAAAAAGTTATTTTGAAATAGATATTATGATGATTACAGCGGCTAAGGAAGTCGAGACCATTCAAGAAACACTGCAAGGGGGGATTTTCGATTATGTCGTTAAACCGGTCGATTTTGTTCGTTTGGAAAAAGCGTTGATAAGATATAGAAATCAGCAGAGATTGCTCACATCGAGGGAAGAACTTGAACAAGTCGAAATCGATCAGCTAATCGGCTTGCCAAAGGAAGCCATCCCCCAAAAAGTGACAAGCGAAAAGTTACCGAAAGGCATCGATCAATTAACTTTGGACAAAATAAAGGACGTTTTGCGTATGAGCGATGAACTAGGGGTTACCGCGTTACAAATGGGTGAACAAGTCGGGGTGAGTCGCTCCACTGCCAGACGTTATTTGGAACATTTAGTTTCGACGAAAGAAGCAGAAGCACAATTGAAGTACGGGGAGATCGGAAGACCAGAACGCCGATACTCCTCGTGGACAAAATGAACAAAACGAGTAGAACGATCATTAGTGTTTTTAGTTAAATAAGCTTATTTCTTTTACCTCTCTATGATAAATTTCAAAGTATAGAAAATTTGAAATAGAGGGGTTTGCGTTATTTGTCGATCGATTGTATCCGCTTACAAATACAGATCCCTATCATTTCGTAGATAGGAGTTATCATTATGCTTAGTATCATTGGTTTACTGACAATTATCGTAATTGTTTCACTACTATTGAGCAATAAAGTAACACCGATTGTTGCGCTTGTCCTCGTTCCGATTGTCGGAGCATTTGTGGCCGGATTCAACTTCATAGAAATCGGTGAATTTTTCAATAGTGGGATGCAGTCTGTTTTTAGTGTCGTCGTTATGTTCATTTTCGCTATTTTATTTTTCGGTATTATGCAAGATGTAGGGATATTCGATCCACTGATCAATAACATTATTAAAATATCTCGTGGGAATGTTATTTCAGTAGCGGTTGGAACAGTTATCATTGCTGCAATCGCTCATTTGGATGGTTCAGGTGCTTCAACGTTTCTTATCACCATTCCCGCCTTGCTCCCTTTATATAAGCGATTGAAAATGAACCCGTATTTATTGCTCCTATTGGTCGGGACGAGTGCAAGTATTATGAATATGGTCCCTTGGGCTGGCCCGCTTGGTAGAACTGCTTCGGTATTGGATATGGATGTCGCTGAATTATGGAGACCCCTCATTCAGATCCAAATTATCGGCCTTGTACTATTAGTTGTTTTAGCAGTGTTACTCGGAATGCGTGAAAAGCGTCTCATTGCGAAAAGATTGGTTTACGATGAGGAGGATCCAGGAACAGAAGATCCAACGGCGCCTTCTGCGGAAGATGAGAAGAAAGAAGCGTTAAGACGACCGAAGTTATTTTGGGTGAACGTCTTGTTGGCACTCACTGTCATTGCTGTTTTAGTGTGGGGAGAAGTACCGACTGGCTTCGTATTTATGATCGGGGTAAGTATTGCATTGCCTCTCAATTACCCGAATGTAAAAGATCAGATGGATCGTATAAGAGCCCATGCACCGAATGCGCTTATGATGGCTTCTATTATTTTAGCAGCCGGTTCTTTTTTAGGGATTCTGAACGGAACGAATATGTTGGATTCGATTGCAACGGATTTAG
Source organism: uncultured Sporosarcina sp. (assembly GCA_948469885.1). Classification (GTDB taxonomy): domain Bacteria; phylum Bacillota; class Bacilli; order Bacillales_A; family Planococcaceae; genus Sporosarcina. Next base: position 5,406 of record CAOKMT010000073.1, read on the forward strand.
TCACGATTTTACCAGCATTCATCATTCCTTATTTACATATTATTATCGGGATGTTCGGTGTTCCTTTTGATTTATTGCTAAGTACGGACGCGTATTATTATGCGTTGCTGCCAATTGTGGACCAGGTGGTGACAAGTTTCGGCGTGTCTTCTCTATCGGCAGCTTATGCGATGATTATCGGTAATATTATCGGAACTTTTGTCAGTCCGTTCTCGCCTGCACTATGGCTTGCTCTCGGTTTGGCGGGACTTGAGATGGGGCGTCATATCCGCTATTCATTTATGATTATGTGGGGGTTCAGTATCATCCTATTCGTCATTGCAATTTTGTTGGGTGTTATTGGCGTTTGAGTAGATGAACGGTTGAGCGAAGCAGGCCTTTCCTTGTAAATGCGAGGAGAGGTCTGTTTTTTGATTAGGAATGAGGACTTTCGCGATTACGTTCCTAGAATTTTGTAACGAATGAAGAGATGATCCGTCTACCTGTAAACAGAGGAGGTTTGCAAATGAGGAACAGGATATTTTCAGTTTCCATGATTGTCCTATTAGTCATCACAACTTCTTGTGCGCAATCTGAAAAAGGTGAAGAAGCAGAAGAGATTGAGAGAGGTGAAGAAGGGGCGAAATTAACTTTACCAGATCTTGAGGACGAACTTGAAATCGCCGAGCGGGGAAAGCGTAAAACTCAAATGAGAGAAGAAATATTGGCAGCATACGCTACTGAAGGTTTAACGGAAGAGGAGGTAATGGGAGGGAAACTGAAAGATGGCGGAACATTCTACTTCTCGGATGATGGAGAGTCAGTCATCATTCAAATAAAGCGTGAAATTTCAAATGAGGAACAGGCGGAGAAAATTAAAAGAGTGATTGAAAGAATGAAAGAGAAATTCAGTGCTGATAAAGTGGTTGTTCAAGAAGTTGATCGTAGCTATGCGGATTTGAATGAATTGATCAAACAAGTGAATGCGGATAGGAAGAGGTTGGGAATAGATGGTGGACTAAGTATTTTAATCGATCAGGAGAAAGTGGAGTTGATTACGCAGTCCATTTCAGATGAACATGCGGAGGAATTGCGGGATAAATATGGGGAGGCACTTCTTATCAATATAGATCCACAATACAACCCAATGCCTTTTTAAATGAATAAAGAGAAGCTGAAAAGCCAACTTCTATTAAAAGGAAGTTGGTTTTTTATTTATTACTTATCACATAGTACATTGTCATACATAGTAATATGAGATACAATGAAAGAGAGGTGAGGGTGGTGACAGAGAGTGGCATCAGTGCAAATCTAATTAGAGGGAATATCGATACGATTATTTTGCGGGTGTTAAGGGATGGGGATAATTACGGTTATGAAATTATGAAGGCGGTTTCCGAAGGCAGTTTGGGCGAGTATGTTTTAAAAGAACCGACATTGTACAGCAGTTTGAAACGATTGGAGAAAGCCGGATTTATAAAAGGTTACTGGGGAAACCAATCGCAAGGCGGACGGCGGAAATATTATACGTTAACTGAAGCGGGCATTCATGCTTATAAGGAAAATGTGAAAGCGTGGAATAAAGCGAAAGGGTTGATTGACCAATTGCTGAAGGAAGGGAGTGAAACGGATGAATAACGTGAGAAGTTATGTGGAGAAAATGTTCGCCAAGTACCCGCAAACAGAAGAGACGCTAGAATTGAAAGAAGAAGTGATCGGAAATTTGGAAGCTGAAATTGAGGACTTGCAAGCGGGAGGATATTCATTCGAAGAGGCTTTCCGTCTTAGTGTTGAGAAGGTTTCGAGTTTGGATGGACTTATCGATGGTATGCAGTTTGTCGATGTGAAAAAGCTTGTGTTCGGCATGTTGCAATGGACGCTCCTATACACGTTAATCGTATGGATTATGACAATCCCTTTAAATATGATCGGTGTTTTTAGAAGGGCTACTTGGTTCTTATTTTTATTGATCATCTTGCTTGGTATTGTTTACCTGATCCTCTTTTTAGCGCGCAATTTATTTTTAAATAGAAGAGCAAGCGTCGACTTATTCAAAGTCGCGGCTATAAAAAGAAGAACTTGGTTGATTTGGGGCTTGTTTTTGCTCCTCGCATGGGGAGGCATCACCGGGGTTATTTTCAGCAGCAATATTTGGTTTTCCACCCCTGTCTCAATCAACGGTCCGTATGAGTTCGCGAATATCTTTGCGGCTTACTTGTTGCCACTCACTACGATAGTAGTTCCGTTATTGACTAATAGATTGGAAATATATATTGAAAGTCATGAAGGGGAGGCGAATGAGTGGGATGAAATTTAAATGGATCGTTGGATTATTCATCACTGGCTTGCTATTGTTTGGATGGGTGGAATTGTATTATATTCCGAAGTCTGAAGCGAAATTTGAGCGTGAGCAAGCTGAACAGTTGGCGCCGGAGACGCATGATTTCGGCAAGGTGCTCTCATATGAACATAAGTTTATGGGCAATGCGGGAAACAATATTAATCTCATGAACAATTTGCCGTTAGCTGATATTCCGCGGACATTCGCACAAGATCCGGAGACGTTCCGCTTTCAATTGAATTATGAACAATCCGTCGAAGACATCGGTAAGGAAAAAGTGGAAAAAGCAATTTTGTATAATGCGACGGCGATGTTCGCGCTGATTGAAAATATGGAAACGATCGTATTCCATTTTACGGACGCATCGTATACGGTCACTCGTGAGCGTGTGAAGGACTGGTTTGGAGAAGATGTGTTGACATTTAAAGACGAACAAAAATTTGAAGAAAAAGTGCAGCGGCCGATTGTGCAGAAAGAACGGCTTGTGGAGTGGTTTGCTGCTTATACGCAAGGGGGCATTTAAATGGATGTGTATATTGTAACGGGAGCTTCTAAAGGAATCGGCTTCCAACTGGCAAAGCAGTTGGAGGGAAAAGGGAAGAAAGTAATCGGGTTGGCGAGAACAGCACCTGAAGATGTTGAAGATTTTGTGAAGGCGGATTTCGCGAAGACCGATCAGCTGGAGGAAGTACTTTTTAAAATCATAGATGGCGAGATGGCAGGTGCGACGTCATGGACGCTTATTAATAATGCTGGCATGGTGGATCCGATCGGTTTAATCGGTGCCGTAAGTGCGGAAAAGATGACAAAAGCGCTTGCCGTCAATTTGACAGCGCCGATGATTTTATCCAACGCATTTATTGCGAAATTGAAACATTTTGAAGGAAAGAAGCGCATCGTTAACATTTCGTCCGGGGCCGGTCGAAACCCGTATGAAGGTTGGGGGACGTATTGTACGACGAAAGCGGGGCTCGATCATTTTTCGCGCGTCGTTGCGCTTGAACAGTCCAAAGCAGTTGATCCGGTCGATATTATTTCCATCGCACCGGGAATTATCGATACGGGGATGCAGGAAACGATCCGATCGTCTGACGAAGAAGCATTTCCTCTACTTGACCGGTTCATCGACTATAAAGAACAAGGGTTATTGAGCAGTGCGGAACAGACGGCGGAGAAGCTGATTGCTTTTATGGAAAGTGACAAATTTGAAGAAGTTGGTCCGATTGCCGATATACGGAAATTGTAAATAAAAGAGCATCCTTTCAACTTGGAAGGACGCTCTTTTTAAACATTCATTTAAGCTAAGCAGGAAGATTCCACGCCCAAAGAGGGTGTTTCCGCGCCCAAAGCGCTGAACAACCGCCCAAAGGGGCTATTTCCGCGCCCAAAACGTCGAACAACCGCCCAAAGAGGGTGTTTTCGCGCCCAAAGCGCTGAACAACCGCCCAAAGAGGGTGTTTCCGCGCCCAAAGCGTCGAACAACCGCCCAAAGAAGGTGTTTCCGTGCCCAAAGCGTCGAGCAACCGCCCAAAGAAGGTGATTTCGCGCCCAAAACGTCGAAGAAACGCCCAAAGAGGGTGTTTTCGCGCCCAAAGCGCTCTGAATCCGCCAAAATTCAATTATTAAGCCCTTAATTGACTTGTGTCGGTTCTTCAAAATCCTTTAACTTTTCTATCGAAAGAAGAAAAGGAGGATTGTTTCGCTGGTTTAGAAGTTCGTACCTCGCAACATGGACGTCGGCCTGATGAAGGCTTTTCACATAAGCGAGTAAGGCATCTCGCTCATCTGCGCCGCCTTCGTGTCCATCATAAACAGAAATCGTTATCAATCCATCTTTTTTTAATAAGCCCAGTAGTTTATGGATCGCTGCAATGGTTGTGTCGGGCTTCGTGATGATGGACAAATCCTCGCTGTATGGTAAATAGCCTAGATTGAACATCGCGCCGCCGATCGGACTTTGGACATACTGATCAACATTCGCGTGACTGTCCAACACGAGGGTGACACGGTCCATTAAGTCCTCCAAGCGGGCAGCGGTCGAATCAAGCGCTTGTTGCTGGATGTCAAATGCGTATACATGCCCATTTTCCCCGACATGTTCAGAGAGAAATAGCGTATCATTCCCGTTCCCAGCCGTTGCGTCTACGACCGTTTCCCCAGGAACAACGGTTTTCGCAATTAACCGTTTTGCGAAAGGGAGGACACGGGGAAGTAAAATTTGACTCACATCGTTTCAACTTCTTTCTTGTAATACTTTCCTTGCCAACTGCCACGGCGTTCGAGTTCTTTGTCGATCCCGTTCAGCACTTCCCATTTCGTCACACTCCACATTGGACCGATCATCAGTTCAATCGGACCGTCTCCTGTAATTCTATGAATGATCATGTTTGGCGGGAGAATTTCCAGTTGGTCCGCGACAAGGTTGATATATTCATCTTTTTCCAGGAATTCAAGTTTTCCTTTTTCATATTGCTTCACCATCGGCGTCCCTTTCAATAAATGAAGGAGATGGATTTTTATCCCTTGGACGTCCAGTTTCGAAACGGCACGTGTGGTTTCCATCATCATGTCATAATCTTCTAGCGGGAGCCCATTAATGATATGGGTACAGACACGGATGCCGTGTTTACGGAGTTTTTCAACGCCTTCCACGTATGTCGCATAGTCATGTGCGCGGTTGACGAGATTAGCGGTTTTTTCATGAACGGTTTGTAGGCCAAGTTCTACCCATAAATAAGTGCGCTCATGTAACTCCGCCAAATATTCGACGACATCGTCAGGCAAACAATCAGGGCGCGTCGCGATCGATAGGCCGACAACGCCTTCTTGGGCGAGTGCCGCTTCAAACTTCTCTTTTAACTTCGGTAACGGGGCGTGTGTATTCGTATATGCCTGGAAATAAGCCATCGGTTTCCCGTCTTGCCATTTCTTTTGCATACGCGCTTTAATTTCGGCAAATTGCACATCAATCGGATCGACCCGGTCGCCTGCGAAATCACCGGAACCCGCGACACTGCAAAATGTACAGCCACCAAATGCGACCGTGCCGTCTCTGTTCGGGCAATCGAAGCCTGCATCCAGTGCAACTTTGAATACTTTGAATCCGAATTCATCTTTTAAATGACGTGACCATGTATAGTATCGTTTCCCTTCAGTGGGAAATGGAAAGGTTGTTTTCTCCACGTTTTTCACTCCTCTAAAATGGTATTGTATCACGTTTCTTTTCGTACAGCCGAACGGATCGCATTTAGAGGTAAAGATCATGATAGAAAGCCGCATTATCGGATAATTTCGGGTGTTTGCATACGCCTTGTTGAACGTTGGAAAAAGGCATACAATCGAAGAGAAAGAAAGGGGGCGGCTTATGCCAAAAAAAGTGTGGCTTCTCATTATCGGGATGCTCGTTAACGTCATGGGAAATTCATTTCTTTGGCCGTTAAATGCTATTTATTTACATGACTATCTTGGCAAATCATTGTCGGTAGCGGGACTCGTCTTAATGGCGAATTCAGCAGCTGGAGTCGTTGGAAACTTGCTTGGCGGTTATTTGTTCGACCGTATTGGTG
>CAOKMT010000074.1 GCA_948469885.1 uncultured Sporosarcina sp.
TCATGATCTCCGAGCACTTGGAAAAAACCGCGGATGACATCGACTATTTCGAGATGGAAAAACAGCAAGTGCTACAAGCTTCTCCGGATGACATTGCGGAGATCCGTGAAGAGCTTGCAGAACTCGGCTTCATGAAGGCACGCAAAGGCCGCAGAAAAAGCAAACCGAAAAGACCGAAACCGGAAACATATACATCCTCTTCGGGAATCACTATTTCCGTCGGTAAAAACAACAAGCAAAACGATCACTTGACGTTTAAAATGGCGGCCAGAAGCCACATTTGGCTTCACACAAAAGACATCCCGGGCTCACACGTCGTCATCCATGACGACAATCCCGATGAGACAACGCTTCAAGAAGCGGCGATGCTCAGCGCTTATTTCAGCAAAGCCCGCGACTCTTCTACCGTTCCGGTCGATTATACGGAAGTCCGCCACGTCAAAAAACCGAACGGCTCGAAACCCGGATTTGTTATTTATTTTGAACAAAAGACATTGTTCGTCACGCCGGAAGAGGAGCTTGTGAGGAAGTTGAGGAAATAGAAGTTTGCTGCGTGAAATGAGAAGATGTCCTTGAAAATATCAAGTATCAAACTTTGATTTTGACATAAGAGTACTTTTTATGAAACAAGCCGCATTCCAATTTGACCGGAAAGCGGCTTGTTTTGATTTTTTATTCATCTTACTCTTCCTCATCTTTGTCTTTATCCTTATATTTAGCAATCCGATTGATCACTATACATTGCAATATAAATAATAGACTATAAGCTAAACATAGCGCCAAAACGCTTGGATACCAAATTTTGCTTTGTTCTGTTGATATATCAGCCAAGACACCTTGGAACATCATTGCACTAAAGAATGCTATTCCAATAAGTATGCTAATCACGATATCCAAAGGATGAAAGGTTATGCTCGAAGATGGATTCCTCTTGATCCTTACATAATTGGAAATCGCTTTAATACTGAGAACTAACATGATTATAAGCAGTATACAATATATAGCATACTCGAAATAAAAGTAATACATTAACTCGGTAAAAGAATCATAGACACCTTCTAATAAAGAATACATTTTCTCCCTCTCCTCCTTCAAAACGTTTTAGAATTTTCCTGGCAAACCCTTGAAGTTATCATGCACTTTTCAAAAATTATCCGCACTTTATTACTCTTTGCCCATCCTACAATCTGTTTTGCAATTGGTCTCGAACATCGCGGCATTATATTACTCATTTAGAACTTCTGCTTCAGTACAACTTTCTTTATCATCGTGAAATAGGTCAGACTGTTTCACATGCCTGCAGATTAAAATGAAGGTACACTTGGAATGCCAATTATAATCCTTTTTTCCAATTCTTCAAAAAGGAGCTGTTTTTAATTGAAAGTCGCGAAGGGTATGCTTTTTATATTCAGTCTAACTGCTCTAGCAATTTTTCAAATCGCCAATCGGATGACGGCAGGGCCTACTACTACATCAGGCAACGGGAACCCTGTTTTAGTGGGCGTCTTCATTCTTGTACCAATATTTTTCTTAATGGTCATGTTATGGGTGCGGGTATTCCATGTACATTCGATAGGGATTCGGACATCCTTAATCGGTTTGTTCGTCATTTCTATCCATTTGATTGTGGCGTTTATTTATCAAAAACATGCACTGGATCAGTATCGTGAATTTATCAAAAATGCATTCATTGAAAAAGACGGTATGGTTGATTTGCAATACGTGGAAAGTATTACATCGTTTCTTGGCATACATGTCAACAATCAGTATTTCAATTTGAACACATTTTTTATGTTCTTCACCTTTTCTATTTTCGTTGCTTTCGTTTATCTCCTTTGGGACTTACCGGTGAAAGGAAAGCAACAATAAATCTAAAGTCATTTTGACGTTTATGCAGCAAATCCATGAAGTTATGCAGCATATTCGGAAAGTTATGCGGCAAAACCGCAAAGTTATGCAGCACTTTTCAAAAGTTATTCGCATTTCAATACTTTTGACCTAATTAACAACACCACTTTTATTCGATTCAAAAAATCGCTTCGGACATCCGAAGCGATTTTTCAATTACTTATTCAACAATCCTTCTTTCAACTTCCCATGCCAATCCAGCAAATAACTGATCGCACCTTCATCTAGCGCACCAGCTTCTTTCGACGCTTCGATCAGTGCGCCGAAATTGGTCAAGCTTGTATACGATAAATTTGCGGAAGCGAAAGCTTCGTCGGCGCTTTTCAGTTCATATGTAAAAATGGAGACGACGCCCGTCACTTCGATGCCTTCCGACTGGAGCGCTTCTGCTGCATTCAAGCTGCTGCCGCCTGTTGAGATCAAGTCTTCGACGATGATCGCTTTGTCTCCTTCAGCAATTTTCCCTTCAATTTGACGACTACGGCCATGGCCTTTCGCCGATGAACGGATATAGACCATTGGCAGACCGAGAATGTCCGCAATCCAGGCGGCATGCGGAATGCCCGCAGTCGCTGTTCCTGCGATAACTGTCGTTTCAGGATATTGTTCACGGATGATTGTCGCCAAGCCTTCCGCAATTTTTTTGCGACCAACCGGATCTGACATTGTCAACCGGTTATCACAGTAGATGGGTGATTCGATGCCCGACGCCCAAATGAAGGGTTCATCCGCATTCAATTCAACTGCCCCGACGTTTAAAAGAATTTTCGCGATTTCTATTTTACTCATTTCATTTCAGTCCTTCCCATTGTGCACAAATCATTTCATATGCCGCAAGTGGATCCTTGGCGGCGGTAACTGCCCGTCCAACGACGATATGTGTTGAACCTGCGTGTCTTGCCTCCGCAGGCGTGGCAATGCGTTTCTGATCTTGCGTTCCGCTTTCCGCAAGTCGAATGCCCGGTGTCACCTTGAAAAATGCCTTACCGCATCTATCTGTAATCGCGGATGCTTCATGAACAGAACAGACAACACCGTCCAGCTGGGCCGACTGTGTCAATTGCGCATAATGCAGTACCGAATTTTCAAGCGAAGTTTCAACCAACTGTTCACGTTGCATTTGCTGTTCATCCGTCGACGTCAATTGGGTGACGGCGATGATAGATGGGCGAAGCTGCCCTGCCGGCGTCCCTTTGTCCAGCCCTTCAAGCGCAGCTTCCATCATTGTTTTACCGCCCGCGGCATGGACGTTGACAAGATCGGCTCCGTGTCCCGCAAGCACTTCCATCGCCGATTTCACCGTATTTGGAATGTCATGCAATTTCAGATCAAGAAAAACGTCATAACCTTGTTCTTTTAACTTGGCAACAATGGCGGGGCCTTCTTGGTAATACAATTGCATGCCCACTTTGACGTTCAATCCGCCGTCGAACGGCTGTAAAAACGTATAGGCTTCCTGTGCAGAAGGAAAGTCGAGTGCGATGATTGGTGATGTTTTCATTATCGGTGACTCCTCCCTACCAATTCGGAAATATGATTGACGCCAAGCTCATCCAGCTTTTCCGGTAATTGATCGATGATTGTCGGACAGACAAACGGATCGACGAAGTTGGCTGTCCCAACCGCAACAGCGCTTGCTCCGGCCGATAAGAAATCAATGACGTCTTGTACGTTCGTCACGCCACCCATTCCAATGATTGGAATATCAACGACTTGGCTCACTTCATAGACCATTTTAATAGCGACTGGTTTGACAGCAGGCCCTGATAAACCGCCTGTCTTATTTGCGATGACCGGTTTGCCTGTTTTCTCGTCAAGTCGCATGCCAAGCAATGTGTTGATCATCGTAATGCCGTCCGCGCCGCCTTCTTCTACTGCTTTGGCGATTGCCGATACGTCTGTCACGTTCGGAGATAGCTTCACATAGACGGGCACTGCGGATACTTCTTTCACCGCAGCAGTTAATTGCTTTGCGATTTCCGGATCTGTTCCGAAGGTGATACCGCCTTCTTTAACGTTCGGACAAGAGATGTTCAATTCAAGTGCATGCACATTCGGCGCTGTTGAAATGACTTTGGCAACTTCCACATAATCCGCCGTTTCCGTCCCTGCGACGTTGGCGATGATCGGCACGTCGAATTGCTCCAACCAAGGTAGTTCATTTTCCATGACGCCTTGAAGACCTGGATTTTGTAGACCGATCGCGTTCAGCATGCCCGAAGACGTTTCCGCTACGCGGGGCGTTGGATTGCCGAGCCGCGTTTCAAGTGTTGCCGCTTTGATCATGATTGCACCTAGCTTAGATAAATTGTACAGCTTCCCATACTCTTTTCCGAAACCGAAGCACCCTGAAGCCGGCATGATCGGATTCTTCAATTGTAAGCCTGGCAATTGTACTGACAGTCTATTCATATCGACACCACTCCCGCTGGAAAGACCGGACCATCCGAGCATACTTTAATGTAAGACTTGTCCGTTTCTTCCGTTGTTTCACAAACACATGCAAAGCAAGCCCCAATGCCGCAACCCATTCGCTCTTCGAATGATAGGAACCCTTTTTTACCTGCATACATCGCTTGTACCGCTTTTAACATCGGCATCGGCCCGCAACTGTAATAGGTTGAAAAGTCCTGATTGATTTTCTCCATAACAGTCGTCACAAACCCCGCTGTCCCTTTTGAACCGTCGACAGTTGCGATATACGTTTCCCCAAGCGCTTTAAACTGCTCCTCGTAAAAAACAACTTCCGCTGATTGGAAGCCAAGTATGTGAATGCATGTAACACCTTTCGCAGTCAATTGCTTTGACAATTCGTAAAGGGGCGGGACACCGATCCCTCCACCAATAAGAATAGCTGTTTCTCCTTCCTTCGTCTCTTCCACTGGAAAACCGTTTCCAAGTGGGCCAAGAACGTTGAGGACGTCGCCTTCTTTTTTCCGTGCCAATTGTTTCGTTCCGTTTCCTTCCGCACGATACAAAATGGTCATTTCGTTCGCATCCTCGTCGATGGAAGCAATAGAAATCGGTCTTCTAAGCGGAAAGTCGTACGTATCGCTTACCCGAATGTGAACAAACTGGCCGGGGGAAGTAATCTCCCCGACGAGTTTGCCAGTCAATTTCATTTCATAAATATGATGTGCGATTTCTTGCTGTGATGTTAGAACCATCTCGTCTTGCATGATCATACATGAACCACCTGTTTCTTCATTTCCTCCGCTTGGAAAGTCATTGATTCGATGACACGTAACATCGCCTCGGCAGTATCTAAAGATGTAAAGCACGGGACACCATTCTCAACCGTTTGGCGACGAATTCTAAAACCGTCACGCTCAGGCTGTTTGCCTTTTGTCAACGTATTGATGACAAGTTGCGCTTCTCCTTTTTGAATGACATCGAGTAAAGTCGGCCCCTCGGAACCAATTTTGTCAACCGTATCCACGTAAATCCCGACATCACTCAATACTTTTGCCGTTCCTTCTGTCGCAAGAATACGGTAACCGACATCCGTGAAACGCTGTGCCAGTCCGACAATTTCTTCTTTGTCTTTATCGGAAACGGTCATGAGGACAGAACCGTATTGTTTGACTTCCATTCCGGCTGCTACGAGCCCTTTATACAATGCTTTTTCTAACGTGACGTCTTTCCCCATCACTTCCCCGGTCGATTTCATTTCAGGGCCGAGTGTGATATCGACACGGCCCAGTTTTTCAAAAGAAAACACAGGCACTTTCACGTAGACACCTGCCGGCGCGGAAGCGAGTCCCGTCGGATAGCCTTGTGCTGGAATTGACTGACCGAGAATTGCTTTCGTCGCCACGTTCGCCATCGGAATGTTCGTGATCTTACTTAAAAACGGCACCGTTCTACTTGAGCGCGGATTCACTTCGATCACATACACTTCATCTTTCGAGATGACGTATTGGATATTCAGTAAACCTACAATGTTCAATCCTCTTGCTAGACGTGTCGTATAGTCCGTAATCGTCTCCACATGTCGGGCTGATAGGTTTTGTGGTGGATAGACAGCGATTGAGTCACCTGAGTGAACCCCTGCTCTTTCGATATGCTCCATAATCCCTGGAATGAGCACATTCTCCCCGTCGCTAATCGCATCGACTTCAATTTCGGTTCCTGTCAAATATCTATCGATTAAAACAGGATGCTCCGGGCTTGCTTCCACCGCATGCTCCATGTAGTAGATGAGCTCTTCCTCTTTATAGACAATTTCCATGGCACGCCCCCCAAGGACATAAGAGGGTCTCACTAAAACTGGATATCCGATTTCCGTGGCAATTGCCACTGCCTCAGGAACAGATACTGCCGTTTTGCCAAGCGGTTGCGGAATGTCAATTTCTCGAAGTGCGCGCTCGAACTTATTCCGGTTTTCCGCACGATCCGTATCTTCAAGCGACGTTCCGATAATGTTCACACCCCGAGCTTCAAGCCCTTCCGCCAGATTTATCGCTGTTTGACCGCCGAACTGGACGATAACCCCTTCAGGCTTTTCAAGGTCGACGATGTTCATGACGTCTTCCAATGTGAGCGGTTCGAAATAAAGCTTATCGGAAATCGAAAAATCTGTGGATACTGTTTCCGGGTTATTGTTCACAATGATCGCTTCATATCCCGCTTCTTGAATCGCCCAAACGGAATGGACAGTCGCATAATCGAACTCGACCCCTTGTCCGATTCGAATCGGACCTGAACCAAGGACGACGACACTTTTCTTATTCGTACGGATGGACTCATTTTCTTCTTCATATGTGCCGTAGAAATAAGGCGTTTTGGATTCATATTCTCCAGCACATGTATCAACTTTTTTATAAACTGGTAGAATGTCATGTTTTTTACGTAAGTCATAAATCGTTTGTTCATCCGTATCCCATAACTTAGCGATGGACACATCTGCCATCCCCATTCTTTTCGCTTCCTGTAACGTGGCAGGGTCAAACAGATTGGCAACGACTTCTTGTTCGAATTTGACGATATTTTCAAATTTGCGAAGGAAAAAGACGTCAATCATATTCCATTCGTGAAGTGTTTCAACGGATACGCCTCGGCGCAACGCTTCACCGATGAAGAAGAGACGTTCATCTCCCGCGCGTCTAATCCGTTTTTCGATCCATTCATCGTCCATCGAATCACCATCTTTTAATGTCAAGCCAAATTGGCCAAGTTCAAGCGAGCGGACTGCTTTTAAGATCGATTCTTCAAAAGTACGGCCGATTGCCATCACTTCCCCGGTTGCTTTCATCTGCGTACCAAGATTCCTTTTGGCGGATTCGAATTTATCAAATGGCCAGCGTGGGATTTTCGTCACGATGTAGTCCAGTGTCGGTTCAAAACAAGCATATGTCGTCCCGGTTACTGGGTTCATCATTTCATCGAGCGTTAAGCCGACTGCGATTTTGGCAGCAAGTTTCGCGATCGGGTAGCCTGTCGCTTTGGAAGCTAGTGCAGATGAGCGACTCACTCGTGGATTCACTTCGATAATGTAATAGTCAAAACTATGCGGGTCAAGTGCAAGTTGAACGTTACATCCGCCTTCAATGCCGAGCGCTCGGATGATTTTCAATGAGACGTTACGGAGCATCTGATACTCACGGTCCGTTAACGTTTGACTCGGTGCGGTAACGATGGAGTCTCCCGTATGGATCCCGACTGCGTCGACGTTTTCCATATTACAGACGACGATCGCATTGTCAGCAGAATCACGCATCACTTCATATTCAATTTCCTTGAAGCCCGCGATTGATTTTTCCAATAGACATTGTGTGACAGGGCTGGCCTTTAGTCCATTTGCGACAATTTCTTGAAGTTGCTCTTCATTTTCACAAATACCGCCCCCTGTTCCGCCAAGTGTAAATGCTGGACGGACGATGACCGGGTAACCGACACGGTTAACGAACGTAAATGCCTCTTCAAGGTTATGAATGATATCACTTTCAGGAACAGGCTCCCCAAGCTCATTCATCAGTGTACGGAAAAGATCACGGTCTTCCGCTTGATGGATCGCTTCCAGTTTCGTGCCGAGTATTTCAATGCCTAGCTCGTCTAAAATACCTGATTCGTGAAGCTCAATCGCCATATTCAAACCTGTCTGGCCGCCAAGCGTCGCAAGTAGCGCATCAGGTCGTTCCTTGCGGATGATTCGGCTGACAAACTCCAGTGTAATCGGCTCGATATACACTTTGTCCGCAATTTCCGTATCCGTCATGATCGTTGCCGGGTTGGAATTCACTAAAATAACGCGGTAGCCTTCTTCTTTTAAAGACAAACAAGCTTGTGTACCTGCATAATCGAACTCCGCTGCTTGTCCGATGACAATCGGACCTGAACCTATCACCAGTATCGTTTCAATATCTTTACGTTTAGGCATTGAATTGCTCCTTTCGACTGCTCGTTTTCATTAATTCGACAAAACGTTCAAACAAATGGTTGGCATCTTCCGGTCCCGCTGAAGCCTCTGGGTAAAACTGAACGGAAAATGCTTTATATTGATCACTTTTCAATCCTTCGATCGAGCCATCATTTAGCGCGACATGAGTCACTGTAAGCCCCGTTCCTTCCAGCGTCTTTTCGTCGACTGCATAACCGTGGTTTTGAGCAGTCAATTCAGTTTTTCCAGAGAGTAGATCTTTTACAGGGTGGTTACTTCCTCGGTGACCGTTTTTCAATTTCATCGTCTGTGCCCCGCATGCAAGTGCAAACAATTGATGGCCAAGCCCTATACCGAAAATTGGCACTTTTCCGAGTAAATTACCAATGACTTCGACTGCTCCCTCGACATTTTCCGGATTCCCCGGACCATTCGTTAAAACGATTCCGTCTGGAAATAACGTCAATATTTCATCCGCTGATGTATTATAAGGAACGACGACGACATCGCAATCTCTTTTGTTCAACTCTCTTAAAATCCCATGTTTCACTCCATAATCGATAACGACAACCCGTTCTCCCCGCCCAGGACTCGGATACGGTTTTTTCGTCGATACGCGCGCAACCAAATCAGTCGGCAATATTGTCGATGCAAGACTTTCAATCTCTTTTTCAACGTTGACTTCTTCGCCAGCGACCGTTAGACGACCTTTCAATGGGCCTTTCTCCCGAAGGAGACGCGTCAATTTTCGGGTATCAATTCCTTCGATTCCAGGGATTCCTTTCATCGTCATCAACTGGGCAAGAGTCATGCCGCTTCTGAAATTGGACGGTTCTTGCGCAAGTTCTCGTACGACAATCCCTTTCGTGGCAGGGACGATTGATTCGAAGTCGTCACGGTTGATGCCGTAGTTGCCGATGAGTGGATAAGTCATGACGACAATTTGCCCACAATTTGACGGGTTTGAAATCGTCTCTTGGTATCCTGTCATTCCTGTTGTGAAAACTGTTTCACCGACTGACGCTTCTTCAGAGCCGAACGCATTCCCTTTAAAAATTGTTCCATCTTCCAATATGAGCATTCTTTTTTTCATTATTTCTCATCCTCCCACACAACTTGTCCACCAAAGATCGTTTTTACTGGCCAGCCTGCACACTTCCAACCGTCAAATGGCGTGTTTTTACCTTTTGACACGAATGTCTCACGATCGATTTCTTGTTCTTTTCCGAGATCGATCAATACGAGGTCAGCTGCTGCCCCTACTTCGAGTTTCCCATAAGGCAACTTAAATACTTCTGCCGGCTTGTTCGTCATCCAGTCGATCAGTTGCTGTAACGTCCACTTACCTGTTTTTACAAAATGTGTGTACAAGAGCGGAAATGCTGTTTCCAAACCTGTAATGCCGAATGGTGCTGTTTCCATCCCAAATGCCTTTTCTTCTGCCGTATGTGGCGCGTGGTCTGTTGCGATGAAATCGATCGTACCATCCAACAATCCTTCCCGAAGCGCGTCCAAGTCTTCTGTCCCACGAAGCGGCGGATTCATCTTCCAATCTGCATCATTGCTCGGAATATCATTTTCCGATAATAGTAAATGGTGGGGACTCACTTCTGCTGTGACGTGTATCCCTGCTTTTTTCGCATCGCGGATGGCCCGGACAGATTCTTTCGTACTGACATGGCAAACATGATAATGGGCACCTGCCGCCTCTGCGAGCAGGACATCTCTTGCGATATGTACTGACTCGCAAATAGAGGGAATGCCCGGAAGTCCAAGTTCTTTGTTTTTCGCTCCTTCGTGCATGGCTCCTCCGTAGATGAGTGTGTTGTCTTCGCAGTGGGCAACGATCGGCATATCAATTTTGGCTGCATCTTGCATCGCCTCGTACATCATGCCTGCTTCTTGGACACCAACTCCGTCGTCCGTGAAAGCGAAAGCACCGTGTTCTTTCAGCTCCGCAAGATTCGTTCTTTCCTTGCCCGCTTCCCGGATCGTAATGGAGGCATAAGGAAGAACCCGGATAAGCGCCTTCTCTTCAATCAACCCATTGATGCGTGACAAATTTTCTTTCGTATCGGGAACGGGTCTTGTATTCGGCATTGCGCAAATGGTTGTGTACCCGCCTTTTGCCGCAGCGAGCGTGCCGCTTTCAATCGTTTCTTTATGTTCGCCGCCGGGCTCCCGCAAATGAACGTGCACATCTACAAAACCTGGAGAAAGGAAAAGGCCATTCCCCTCGATGATTTCTGCGCTTCCCGCATCCAATCCCTGTCCGATTTCCACGATCTCGTTGCCGGCTATCCGGACGTCCCCACTCATTAACTGTCCATTATCTTGTAATAATTGAACTTCTCGAATTAGTTTTTCCATGTCAATTCCTCCCGCTTAAAATTGATTCTAAAACAGCCATTCGGATGTATACACCATTTTTCATCTGCTTGAAAATTCTTGATTTTTCACATTCGATTAATTCCTCTGCAATTTCAACGCCACGATTGAACGGTGCTGGGTGCATAATAATCGCGTTTTCTTTCAATTTTTTCGCACGTTCCACCGTCAATCCGTACTTCGCGTGGTAATCGGCTTTTGTAAAAGCCATTTTCCCATCATGTCTTTCGTGTTGGACACGGAGGAGCATGACGACATCACTATGTAACATTTCTTCGTCCCATTCATGGGTTGCTTCAAACTCACCAGCCCATTCGGCCGGGCAAAGGTATTTGACATTCGCCCCTAATTTGGTAAGTGCATTGGCATTCGATCTCGCCACTCGACTGTGGGAGATGTCCCCTGCAATAACGATGTTCAATCCTTCAAATGAGCCGAATTCTTCCCTTATCGTAAACAAATCGAGAAGTGACTGCGTTGGATGTTGACCCGAGCCGTCGCCTCCATTAATGATGGAAACCGTCGTCTTACCGATCAATTGTTCATAATATCC
>CAOKMT010000075.1 GCA_948469885.1 uncultured Sporosarcina sp.
CCTAGTCTCGTGGGCTCGGAGATGTGTATACGATACAGCGACTACGGAAGAGGAAAAGATTTCAACAAGATCTTTTAACTTTATTTCCCGATAAATGAACACGCCAACAATAAGCCCATAAACGACAGCAACGACTGCTGCTTCCGTCGGTGTGAAAATCCCTCCGTAAATACCGCCCAAAATAATAATCGGCATAAGAAGCGCTAAGAAAGCATCTGCAAATGCTTTTATAAATTCAGCAAACGTAAATTTCTCTCCACCACCGTAATCCTTTCGTAGAGAAATGACATACACGAGAAGGACGAGCGAAGCGACGACAAGCAACCCTGGGACAATACCTGCGATGAACAAAGAACTAATGGACACGCCGGCAGACACACCATATAAGACGAGCGGAACGCTAGGCGGAATCATAACACCGATCGTCCCCCCTGCGGCTTGGATTGCCGTAGAGAAGTTTTTATCATACCCTTTTTTCACCATGGCTGGAATTAGAAGCGACCCAACTGCTGCGGTCGTTGCAGCCGCCGACCCTGAAATAGCCGCAAAAAATGCACAAGCGATAATCGAAACAATACCCAATCCCCCTGTAACACGTCCGAACATAACGTTCGCAAGATGGATTAGTCTTCTGGATATCCCTCCATTTTCCATTAACTTTCCTGCCAATATGAAAAAAGGAATTGCCAGTAGCGGAAACGATGCCACCGAGTTAAACATCCGCTGCATAATGACGATTAACGAAACTTGGCCATCAACATAGAAAACAAGTGAAGAAGCCATCGCCAAGGCAACTGCGATTGGCACATTTATTAAAAACATTGCGATCAGGAGGATAAACAATAATGCTGTCATACCGTTTTCCCTCCACTCTTCAATTCTTTTGCAAAAGTGCCAAGAACGTTAACAATTAAGAAAAAACCACTTAAGGGGATGACACTATAAATCCAGCCCATCGGTATTCTTAAAACAGGCGACAATTGTGCCATTCCTTGTTGTGCAAGACTGTATCCCTGCACAATCATGATTACGTAAAATACAATACTAACAATCGTTGCGATCACAAACAGAATTTGTCGTGCCCAAAGAGGGAACAAATCCATAAAAAATTCGACACCGATATGGGCTTTTAAAGACATCGCATAGGCTGCACCTAAAAAAGTGAGCCATACTAAACTGTAAACGGCCAATTCTTCTGTCCAAGCCAAAGGTTGTTTAATGACAAAACGAAAAATCACTTGTGCAAAGACAGCTGTCGTTAATACAGCTAGAATGAGATTCAATAAATGCTTCATTGCAAAGTTCATATAGTCGATCAATTTGCCCAATTGATCCCCCTCCAAAATTAGAAAAAGGGCGGGAGTAGCTCCCCCCTTTTTAGATATTTATAATTGTGCGTCTAAAATTTGATTCAATAAATCCTGGTGCTCGATTTTTGAATAAATCGGTTCAACTGCTTCCTGGAATGGTGCGATATCTACATCGGAAATGATTTCAACACCGTTCTCTTCCAACTTTTTCAGCGACTCTTGTTCCATTTCAATAATCATTTCGCGTTGCTTCGGACCTGCTTTCGCCCCTTCCTCAAGGACGATTTCGCGCAAGTCTTCAGGTAACTTGTCATATGTTTTTTCACTCATCATATAGATAGCGACGGAATAAACATGTCCCGTTAACGACATATACTTTTGTTTAGAATCATATAAACTGAACTGATCCGCTACAATGGCAGGGTTCTCCTGTGCATCAACGACTCCTTGTTGTAGACCCGTCAGCGCCTCTGTCCATGCCATCGGTGTCGGTTGTGCACCTAGCGCTTCAAATGCTGCGATATGAATCTCGTTTTCTTGTGTTCGAATTTTCAGTCCCTTTAAATCAGCAGGTTTTTCAATTGGCCGCACGCCATTCGTAATATGACGATATCCATTTTCTGCCCAAGAAAGACCGATGATACCGTTATCCCGTAGTTTAGCAAAAAGATCTTCACCGATTTCGCCTTCCAAAATTTCAACAGCCGTTTCCCGGTCTTCAAATACGAAAGGTACATCAAGTACTTCTAATTCCGGTACAAAGTTCGTGACCGGCGCGGTGGATGAAACGACAAAATCGACCGTTCCTAATGTCATTCCTTCAGTTAATTCCCTTTCAGCCCCAATTTCCGAGTTCGGGAAAACTTCAATTTTCACTCTGCCATCTGTGCGCTCCTCAATGTTGTCTGCCATTTCAAGGAAACCGAGATGGTATGGATGATCATCCGGTAAAGAGTGCCCCGCTTGCAATACAAATGTTTCATCAGAAGATGAACCGTCGCCGCTATTCGATGAACTGCCTGTTTGATCCTTACCGCATCCCGCTGCAACAAGTAGCAACATCGCAACGAAAAGTAGCAGTGTATATCCTTTTTTTCTCAATTTATGTACCCCCAACTTCTTATTTTTTTATTTTTATAACTTTTCCTGGATTCAAAATATTTTTCGGATCTAATGTCTGTTTCAATGCTTGCATCACAGGATATGCTTCCCCGTGTTCCTTTTCTTGGAACTTCATCTTACCGACTCCAACACCATGTTCCCCCGTACAGGAACCACCGCGGTGCAAAGCGTACTCAACAATGTCTTTGTTGAACCTTTCAGCATTTTCAACTTCTGTTTTGTCGTCCAAATCTAGCATGAGCAAAGCATGATAATTTCCATCTCCGACGTGGCCAAGTAGGCCCCCTTCAAAACCGTACTTTTCAATCAACTGTCTGGCATGTTTAATACCGCCTGCTAGCTCAGACATCGGTAAACAGACATCTGTTACCATCATCTTTTTCCCCGGTGAGTTATGGATATATGCGTACGCCAAGTTATGGCGCGCATCCCATAGTTTATTGCGAGCCCGATTATCTTTCTCGAACTTTAACTCTTGACAATTCAAATCAGCCAGTAACGCTTCGGCAAACTCGACATCTTGTGCCAACCCAGCTTGATTGCCATGAAACTCCATAAAAAGTGTCGGCAACTCTGCATAATCTGTTTCACTAAATTCATTGATCCGTTTCATTGATTCTTCATCGACCAATTCGATTCTCGCCATTTGTATGCCTGCGGAAAGAATATTGACCACGCCTTGTACAGCATCGTCAATAGAATGAAATGATGCTCTTGCCGCAACGATCGTTTCAGGGATTCCATGAACGCGTAACGTAAGTTCGGTAAAGCATCCTAATGTCCCTTCAGAACCTACGAATAAGCCATTCAAATTATATCCAGAAGAAGATTTTCCCGCTAAATTGCCTGTATGCATAATCGTTCCATCCGCAAGGACGACTTCTAAATCCTTTACTTGATCGCGCATAATTCCATAGCGGACTGACGTCGTTCCACTTGCATTCGTTGCTGCCATTCCGCCTAGTGTCGCATCAGCACCGGGATCTACGGTAAAAAACAATCCATGCTTTTTTAACTCATTATTCAGTTTTGAACGCGTAACACCTGGCTGCACTTTCACTAAAAAGTCATTGGGCATAATTTCAATAATCTCATCCATCAAAGACATATCAAGCGAAATACCGCCTTCATATGGAATGATATGTCCTTCTAAACTTGTTCCTAATCCAAAAGGAATGACCGGTATTTCGTGGACACTGGCAATTTTCATAACTGCACGTACTTCTTCCGCACTGGTCGGAAAAACGACAATATCAGGCAAATGTGGTGTATGGTAAGATTCGTCCTTGCCGTGCCTTTCTAATACTACTTGGTTGGCAGTCACTCGATCTTTCGGAAATATTGCTTTCAATTCATCTAAATAACTCACTTTTAATCCTTCTTTCTTAAAGTTGAAGTCACATCTTGCGCTAGCGTTAGAGAACTTGCTGTCATCCGCTTAACCAAAACACGCTTCCATCTCCTTACAGCTTCGCGCAAGTCAACTCTGGCTGCTTCATAAGTTCACCTTAAATATGCCTCTTATTCTTATAAACGATTTAAATAGTCTGTTACAGCTCCGACAGAAGCGCATGATACATTATGTGCATATTTGCCTAGCACACCTTTTTTGTGTAACGGTGGGGCTGTCCATCCTTGTTGGCGGCGTTCGAATTCTTCTTCGGAAATAGCTACCGTCAATTCTTGTTTAACCGCGTCTACTGTAATTTCATCGTCGTTTTGGATGAAAGCGATCGGTCCGCCATCTTGTGCTTCTGGCGCTATATGTCCAATCACTAAACCATGCGTACCGCCTGAAAACCTACCGTCCGTCAGCAGGGCAACTTTTTCGCCAAGTCCTTTTCCGACGAGTATACCCGAAATAGATAACATTTCTGGCATTCCCGGCCCGCCTTTTGGCCCGACGTGACGAATCACCAGCACATCGCCTTCTTTTACTTCATCATTCATGACAGCTTCCGTCGCTTCGGCCTCCGTGTTGAACACACGTGCAGGTCCTGTATGCTTTTTCACAGAAACGCCTGACATTTTCGCTACTGCTCCGCGCGGCGCCAAATTCCCTTTCAAAATAACTAAAGGGCCTTCTTTACTGAATGCTTTTTCTATTGGCATAATAATTTCTTGCCCTTCCGCCAAATCAGGAGCCTCTTTCAAGTTTTCAGCAACTGTCTTCCCCGTAACCGTCATACAGTCTCCATGTAGGTAACCTGCTTCCAAAAGCATCTTCATCACTGCTTGGACGCCACCGATCCGGTGTAAGTCTTCCATGACATACTTTCCGCTCGGGCGTAAATCAGCTAAATGTGGCGTTTTCTTCTGAATACGGTCAAAATCATCCATCGTCAGATCGACTTCGATTGCTTGGTCAATTGCTCTTAAATGCAAGACAGCATTCGTGGAGCCGCCAAGTACCATAACGACTGTAATCGCGTTTTCAAATGCTTCTTTCGTCATGATGTCTTTCGGATAAATGCCTTTTTCCATCAAATTGTACAAAGCATGTCCTGCCGCCTCACAGTCCGCTTGCTTGTCCGCTGAAACAGCTGGATTCGAAGCACTTCCCGGTAAGCTCATCCCCATCGCTTCAATTGCAGACGACATGGTGTTCGCTGTATACATACCGCCACAGGAACCAGCTCCAGGACAAGCATGACATTCGATCTGTCTAAGTCTTTCTTCGTCGATTGTGCCGCTATTCAACTGTCCGACTCCCTCGAATACCGATACGAGATCAATCGGCTTACCGTCAAGCTTTCCAGCAGCAATCGTCCCGCCATATGCAAAAATCGAAGGTACTTCGGAATTTGCAATTGCAATCATGCATCCTGGCATATTTTTATCGCAGCCACCGATTGCTACGAGTCCGTCCAAACTTTCTCCACCTACAACCGTTTCAATAGAGTCTGCAATAACATCACGACTTGGCAACGAATAACGCATGCCTTCCGTGCCCATGGAAATTCCATCTGCAATCGTGATTGTATTGAAAATCATAGGAACAGCACCGGCTTCCTCAGCCCCCTTTTTTGCAGCAATCGCTAATTTATCAATATGTATATTACACGGCGTAACCTCGCTCCATGTACTCGCTATTCCGACCATCGGTTTTTCAAAATCTTCATCTGTCACACCAACAGCCCGTAACATCGCACGGTTTGGTGCTCTTTTTGCCCCCTCACTGAATACCTTACTATTAATCCGTAAATCTTTTTTCAATAAATCTCCACCTCTTTCATTATTTTATTATACGTTATTTATTTTATAGTTCAATGTTTTCTATCAATTTAATTTGTGACTTTTGTCATTCTTTCGACAAAGTTTAGTTTTCTATAATCTTAAACACAACATTGATCAATAAATACCGCTTCAGCTACCTTGAACCCTCTTCAAGACCAAGCCACTGGACATTCCTAAATTTCAACATAAAAAGACAAAGACCCCGCACCTAGATGCTGTTCGTTGTCTTTGTCTTTCATTTCTATTATGAAATTTTTCGGATCGTGAAATTATCATTCAATAGTAACCAGTTTTGTGGGAAAGCTAAACCAAGCTTCCAATACATGATGCCTCTTAAATTAAATTGTTTGATCAAATCAAATTTAGCCTGAATGCTCCGCGCGTCCTCAAACCACACTTCATGGTAGACTCCATCCTCGTCATAGTATTGGAAAAACGGGGCTTGCGCTTGGTAATCATATTGGATTTCCACATTTTCTCTTAATGCAATGGCGATCGCTTGCTGCGGACTAACCGCTTTCGCCGCTTCTCCACCTTCTGTCGGATATGGACGCGACCAATCATACCCGTATAAATTTTGACCTAACATAATTTTATCGCGCGGAATGACACTCGTTGCATATTCGACGACGCTACGAACTGCATTGATTGGACTGACTGCTTGCGGTTCACTATACATATAGCCCCACTCATATGTCATTAATGCAACAAAGTCGGCATATCTGCCATGGGCTGCATAATCATGTGCCCCGTAAATACCAGTCGTCACATCGCTCGCTTTCGGTGCGACGGCTGTGGATAATTGAAGACCTGCGGCATGAAGCCTTTCTCGTGCTTTCCGTAAAAATTGATTATACAGTTCGCGATCTTCAGGTCTCAATAACTCAAAATCAAAATGTACATCTCGGTACCCGACTTCATTCGCGATTTGGATAATGTTACCGAACAGTTGATTTTGCGCAGCATCGTTTGTAAATATTGCATGTGCCAAATCGGCATTAAACGCATAGTTTTCCAAATTACTGACGACGAGTGCATTTGCCGTGCCCGCAGCACTTGCAATGGCTGGAATATCGTCAATCGATGGCGCTTCAAGTGAGCCATCCCGTTTCACTTGGTAGCTGAACATAGCGAGATACGTGAGTGAATCGACTCTATTTCTTACTTCGTCAATCATTGATTGGGCAACCGGTGTTCTCGGTTCCACATATAGCAAGACATCGATAGTCGGCTTCGGTTTAGAAGGGATGCGGAGCCGTTGCCCAATCTGAAGTGTAGCCGTAACTGACAACCCATTGGCGGCCGCCAACTCATTCACCGATAATCCGTACCTTCTTGCAATGATATATAAAGACTCACCAGGTTGAACGAGATGATAACTGCCGTCAATGGGGATGACCAATGCTTGCCCGACAACCAGTCGTGACGGATCCGGTATTTCATTGGCATCTGCGATATTAGCGACAGAAGTGCCGTAAGCCCTAGCGATGCCATATAGGCTCTGCCCTCTTTGCACAACGTGTATTTGCATAATTATCCTCTACCTTTCCCTATCGGAAATATCCTCTTACTAGACTATTTTGAAAGAGAAGGCAATATGCGTAAATATAGACTTCCACCACGAAATTGACAAATTCCCTATCCTCCTGCCGATATTCGCATACGATAAATTAAAGGAGGGATTCAATTGACTGGTTGGAAACATTTCTTGCTCATTCTATGCTCAGTTGCCATATTAGTAGCCATTCCATACCTATTCAAAGTCGATCAAACTTCCCATCCGAACATTCAAAAGGAAACGAATGAGCATAAGCCCAATCATATAGACTTTCTATGGGGCGTCGACTCGGTCAGCTTGACGACAGACGGGCTTTACCAATGTGTGACGGAATATTACGATACCCCCATGATTTGGGGCAGATATTTGGGTGATCGGCAAAACATGTCCACAGGGCTAACCATACAAGAAGTAGATTTTTTACACACCCATAATATCAAACTACTTCTCATGTATAACCATTTTAGCGAAGCCGTGGGCTATGAAAATGGGAAACACTCAGCCGAGCATGCCATTTCTTTAGCGCAAGCACTTCACGTACCTAAAGGAAAAGCCATTTTCGCAAATATCGAACCGTCTGATCCCGTTGACAGCGATTTTTTGGAAGGCTGGTTCGAAAGGTTGCAACTATCCGATTATACGCCGGCCATTTACGGTTCATTTCTACCAGGCCACGAACTGGATAAGATGTATAAACGACTAGCCAATACAAATGAAAGCTTTCACGATAAAATGATTCTTTGGACCGCTTACCCGCAAACCGGAACGACCACCAAAAACGAAGCGCCTTTCTATAATCCAACTGGACCAGTTGGTGCGAATGTGATCGGTTGGCAATATGGGGGAAACGCTACAAGGTGTGCTATCAACACTAACTTATTCACAAAAGAAGTAACTGACTATGTATGGTAGCGAAACTGAGGTGGCATCGAACGTATCCAAATGGGTATCTTGCCAAATTGAGGTGATGCTGTTTGCTCATTAGAAATAAGTAATGAGTGCGATATATCCATAGTAAAACGACGCAATAGACAGGAGCGAGAAAAATAACGACTCTACGGAACTACCAGTTGTAGTCGTTAATGGAAACCGCACTGTCAAATTCAAAGGAAATAATAACTTAATCCCGTTTTTTGTAGCCATATCCAATAAATAGTGGCTCGCCATCCCTACAAGTACTCCGTCCCGTACCGCTTCACTTGGCACATAACTTGTCAGAAGCGCGGCGACGATCACAATAAATAATAAACTATGCGTAAATGTCCGATGTCCAAAAAGCATATTGATGAGCTTCGATAACAATGGCAATTTTCGACCAATTTTACTGCCTGAATGGCAAATATCAGGGAGTAGCGCGCCTATAATCCCTGCCCCCAACATGATGATCGGGTCATGTCCCATGAAATGGGCATAAGCAAGACTTGATGCAATACCGCCTACGATGTGTGTTTTTCCTGTCATGCTTCTTCTGCCTTTCTTCCAAAATTTGTTTACCTTTTAAGTATATACCCATTTCTACTATGAAACTAAAAAATCAAAGCTTTTTCTCCATAATAAATACGGAGAAAAGCTTTGATTTTTAATTTAGGACAAACCACGCGCTTTCATCACAACTTATTGTTCAAACACTTGATGAATGATTTGACCTGGGTCACTATTATTCAAGTTTTTGTGAATACAACTAGCAGGCTCTACATTTAAAATGGACGCAAAGGAGTTAGCTAGATCCGCTTCACCCGCGATATGGATCTCTTCCCAATCTCTTTTCTTTTTCAGTTGTTCAACAGTTGAGCCCATTTCTTTATAAAACCGATGCAGATTTTCACGTAAGCGGTGATCTAGATCATCCACATGGCTGCCCGCGGTGCCTCTGTTTTCGTAAGGGTTCATGCCTTTTTGCTCCCGCCAAACTTCAAGCCCCGAATCAAACGTATACGTCAGCTCATCTTTCACAACACCCATAGCTGTATCCAAAATCCGGACTTCTCCGAAACTCGGTAACACGACACCCGCTTCGGGATAAGCTTTATGCATGTAGGATAACTCTTCAACAACAGGGTGATTTTCCCAATGGAAGCTCGTTTTTACTGGTACTTGTACATAATGGACAGACCATAGCTTCGGCTCTTGCGAAGCGAAAATCACAATACCTTTATGCAAATCATCCTGATGATTTTCTATTTCTTTTTCCACTTTTTCTTTTAGCTCTTTAAACGCAGCCAACTCTTTTGTATCCTCTGACGCGGCTAAATATTGCTCGATACGCTTGAATCCATTTTTCAAATGAATTTTCCAAGCCCCGTTTTGTTGTTCTGGATCTGCTGGATTCGTGTTTAAATAAATACTGAGGACAGAGCGTTCATCACTCTGAAAATCTTTTAATTGTTGAAGTTCTTTTGTTAGTGTCATATATCTTTCAACCTCCTTAGAATTCATCTCCTCTTATGTATGTGCATACCCTGTCAAGCATCTTCTAAAACTGAACCAGCTTCTTCATTTTATGGACGCATATCATTTAGGTTTTCATCCATACTAAACACGCTGTTTAAAACACCATTGAGGAGGAATTCATTAGATGATGCACAATCAATCCGGCCAAACGCATGAAAATATGCAAACAGGTCCCGTCCCGCCACAATTGAACCACGGAGGTCATGAGCTTTTTGATGTACATGAAGTATTATCTGGCACAATCGGTGCGTTGAATCAAGCGATGTTATTACGCCCACATGTACAAGACCCTGAACTGCTCGATATTTTGGATAGACAATACCGCTTTACGTTAGATGAATACAATATAACCGTTGAAGCATTTAAAACGGGACAAGACCCTTCACACCCGACCGGGAGTTACAAAATGCAAACAGGTAATGACTTTATTTACGGGATGAAGCCTTCCCAACCGAAAAAACCAATTCAATCCGAAGCAGAAATCTCAGATGAATTGATTTCCGGACTTTTACTCGGTTCCGCGAAAGCTGGAGCAACATCAAAAGCAGGCGCCGCCCTTGAAGTATGTAACCCTGTATTACGCCGTGTCATTGCTGATTCAATCCCGAACTGTATCGAAATGGCGTATGAACTTTCCATTTATCAAAATAAGCATCATTATTACCAAGTGCCTCAGCTTTCCCAGCAAGACGCCCAACAGATCCTTACTAGTTATGCAACTGCCGGTCAACCAGGCATGCCGCCGAACAACTTACAATAACGACCATCGACCCTATTATTCCCACAAAAATCGGGAACATCCATTTCAATGATTGTAGTTTGTGCATATCGTCGCACATTAAAAAAACATCTCCCAAATGCGGAGATGTTTTTTGCTTAGCCTAGCAATTTTTGAATGATATGATTTGTCATATTCGGAACCATTTCAAGCGAATATTTCATTTCCATACGCTCATACTGTTTATGCCCATCATAACCATACGGTCCGATATTAATGACCGGAACGTTAATTGCCCGAATGTCCTCATAATTGACAAAATGTTTCGTTCCCCATCCCGGATTATTATCCATCACCGCTCGAATGCCGTCTGCATCATCACTAAGGGCCATAAAGCTCGCGTCGGCGATATAAGGGAAAAAGTTTTTCGTCACAATCGGGTGTTCATAATCCGGCTGCACTTTGCCAATCGCTTCATCAAGTGCATCAAGCAAATTGCGTTCTTGCTCGTCTTTCCCAGTCACTTCAATTCGTGGAGAGTAAAGCGATGAGTAAAATAAGACGATGACCGGTCGTCGGTCGCTCAACCATTTACATGCTTCTTCCACGACACGTGCCGCAAACATTCGCGTATCCAGCGTTTCGTCTTTCAACAATTGTTCTTTGAATGTCGCCATATGCGCCGTATACGTTTCGCCGTGTTCCTCTTTTAACAGTCGATCCAATTCTTCGTAGATAAACACACGGACATCCCACGGATTTTCCCGATACAGATGATCACTTATTTCACTGAATTGCTTGTTACTTCGATCAAACG
>CAOKMT010000076.1 GCA_948469885.1 uncultured Sporosarcina sp.
TTTGTCCGCAGTCTGAAAACCCGGGTCCTTGCCGCGTTTCCCTAATTGATTAATAAATCAGCTGTAAAAATTCCTCTTTCGTAATTCCCCCAAGATAAGTCGAAATATCGATTTCCATAAGTGCTTCGTCAATCGCTTTTCTATTATACTGAACACCTTTCAACTTCTCTTCGATGGTTTTCACTTCGCCGACGCCGAAAAAGTCGCCAAATATTTTAACGTCTTCGATTGTCCCTTTGTTCACTTGCAGGCGCACATCTATACTGCCCACTGGAAAGCGATGCGAATGCTGCATGTTAAATTTGGGGGACTTGCCGTAATTCCATTCCCAATTTGCATAGCGTTGTTTCGACAGTTCATGTATATTATCCCAATCTTCGTCTGTTAGCTCATAATATTTTATTTTTTCTTCCCCGCCGAAAATCGATTTTAAAATCTCGAGTCGGAATTGTTCGATGGACATCGGTTCTGCCAAAAACTCCGATATGTTCGCAACTCGGCTCCGAATCGATTTAATCCCTTTCGATTCGATTTTATCTTTCCGCACTTTAAGCGCAGAAACGACTGTGTCAATTTCTGTATCAAACATAAGCGTCCCGTGGCTGAACATTCTTCCTTGCGTTGCGAATTGTGCATTTCCGGAAACTTTACGCCCTTCCACAAGCAAGTCGTTCCGTCCGATCAGTTCCGCTTTGACGCCCATCTTTGCAAGCGCATCTACGACAGGTTCTGTGAATTTCTTGAAATTCCGAAATGACTCTCCGTCATCCTTCGTAATGAAGCTATAATTCAAATTCCCTAAATCGTGATAAACCGCCCCGCCGCCCGAAAGACGACGAACGACACGAATCCCGTTCGACTCCACGAAATCTGTGTCAATCTCTTCAATCGTATTTTGGTTCTTTCCGATAATGATGGACGGTTCATTGATATAGAACAGAAGAAATGAATCTTTTTCAATGTCCATTTTTCTTAGAACATACTCTTCAATCGCCAAGTTAATTTGCGGATCTGTAATGCCCTTGTTATCTATAAAATGCATAGCTGTCGCTCCTTTAGATTTATGACAAGAAAATTTGTCTGAAAACTCAATAAAAGTATTGACATTCATCCACCTGTTGTAATACACTACTAATATCAACTTCAGTACTAGTACACCGAAGGACGAGGAGATGAAAGTAAATGGTTAAAAGCATCGTTGAATTTTTTAAAAACCTGCCTGCTAAAAAATGTGTGACTTGCGGCAATGACATCGTCGAACAACATGAATGCTATGGCAACAAATGCGATTCATGTAATCTTTTATAATTTCGATTAAAGTCGAACAAACAGAAGGGGA
This sequence comes from uncultured Sporosarcina sp., assembly GCA_948469885.1. GTDB lineage: Bacteria > Bacillota > Bacilli > Bacillales_A > Planococcaceae > Sporosarcina. The sequence continues at coordinate 1,340 of CAOKMT010000076.1, forward strand.
TGAAACGAATTGGTTAAAAGCATCGTCGAGTTTTTTAAAAACTTACCTGCAAAAAAATGTGTGACTTGTGGTGATGATATTGTGGAACAACATGAATGTTACGGCAATAAATGTGACAGCTGTAACCTATTATAATTTAAGTATTTACTAGCAGCTACTGGAAACTTACACATACCCAGTCGCTGCTTTTTTTGGTTGTTTATTCAGCTTCTCCATTTTCCAGTAAATCTGGACGGTTGGTATAAATTCCATTTGCCCCGATTTCCTTCATATGCAATGCGGCTTCTGCATCTTGCACAGCCGTCGCGTAAACGAGCAAGCCCTCTTCGTGCATCTGTTTAATGACTGTCCTATCAAGGAATTCATAATTGATCGCAATCCCTGCGCCATACTTTAAAATGTCATCCACTTCATGCTGGGTAAGTTCCGGAAACTTTTCATCTTTGAATGAAATCAATTTCACCAATGGGATCTTCTGGTTCAACTCATGAACACGTTGCAATCTTTTCTCGGAAAACGAATGGACGACCGTCCTCGGCTTCCCATCTTTAGCAGTGCCGATCATATCATACTGTTCCAGTAAGTCGATAAGCGCTTCTTCAATCCCTTCATCCTTGTCGGAATCCTTCAGTTCAATAAAATAATGGATCTCATCTCCGAACTGGTCAAACACTTCTGCCAGTGTCGGTACTCTATATATTGTCTCTTCCTTATCCTCAAATTGAAAATCCGCGGATAACTCCTTCAATTCAGAAAGTGTGTAATCCGCAATATATCCGGTTCCTTCTGTTGTTCTTTCGACATCCTCATCGTGCATAATGACGATTTCCCCGTCTTTGGTCAAATGAATATCCAGTTCAATATAGTCGGCTTCCATCTCTTCCGCAAGATCATAAGATGCCAACGTATTCTCCGGTGCATAAGCGGAAGCACCTCTATGGGCAATCGTCCAGAATGCATCTTCCGGTAGCGGATTCGATGCCATTTCAGTATTTCCACATCCCGTTAAAAAAAGACTCAACATCAAAATACCAATGATTATTTTTCGCATACAATCGCCCCCCTCCCTCTTGCGTTCCCTCGGTTTCCCAAAAGAAAACCTTTAGTAAAAACTTGACAGGAATTACGCCAAAAGGAAAAAGGACCCACCGAAGGGCGGATCCTTAAGCGACAATCAATCGCGCCTCGGCGTGATTGTGTCCAGATTTTTTCGAGCTTGAGCCCGACAGGATGTCGGTCATGCAGTCGTTGCGACAAGAAGTCGCGTACTTAGATTGCCTTACTAAGTTCCCTTAAAAATCTGTGACATCCGCCGGAGGCTTGGACCAACAAGATATTGGTCACTCAGGCGTTGCCAATCAAACAGCGAAGGGTTTGATTTGCCGTATTTCTGCGTTTTTTTGCAGAAATTAAGGCACTTTCATTCAGGACGCGGCGACGCCTGAGTTCCTCTCATCAGCAGGGAGTTGAAATTCCTCTGATTTGAAAGGTATTTTGGCATTCATCCCGCTCCTTATAGAAGTGGTGGGCTTCTGCTGAATCAAGTTAAAATAATTCTTCTATAACTTCTTGCACTGCCGCTTTCCCTTGATCTACGCAATCGGGCAAACCGACGCCCGCGTAAGAAGCTCCTGCTAATTTCACATGTGGAAATTTTGCAGCAAGCTCCTCACGCGCCGCTTTCACCCGTTGCTTATGACCGACCCGGTATTGCGGCCGGTCTTGTTTAAATCGGGTGATGACCGTGAAATCCGGCTTCCCTTTTATGTTGATCGTTTTGCTAAGGTCGTCTAGGACAATCTTCTCGATCTCGGCATCCGACAAATCGACGATTGCTTCGTCCCCCGCTCTGCCCACAAATGCACGGAGAAGCACTTTGCCTTCCGGTGTAGAGGTTGGCCATTTCCGATGCGTCCACGTACAGGCAGTGATCGAATAATCGCTACTTCGGGAGACAAGGAACCCTGTTCCCTCTCTATCTTGCACAACTGCTTCTTCAGGAAATGCCAGCGCCACAGTCGCAACCGAGGTCGTCGGAATTTCCCGTAATTCTTGCAATATGCCATGCGGCGCAAACAAGCGTCCCGCCATCTCGTGACCTGTCGTTAAGATGACCGCGTCCGCCTCGATCGTTTGTCCATCGTTCATGTTGAGCAATGTCTTATCGCCGTCCGCCTTGACCGCTTCTATTTTGACACCTTTTAACACGGATCCCGGTTCAAGTTGTTGTTCAATCGCTTCTACTAATGTCTCAAGACCATGTCGAAACGTATGGAATGCTCCTTCTCGTTTAGCGCCATGTCCATCTTTTTGTGGCACTTGTTTCGGCGTCGTCTTTTTCATGCCAAGAATGAGACTGCGGTGCTTTTTTTCCACTTCGTAAAATTGAGGGAATGTCGACTCCAAACTCATGTGATCAATATCGCCCGAATAAACGCCCGAAAGAAGGGGCTCTATCAAATGGTCGACTACTTCCCCCCCGAATCTTCTACGAAAAAAACCACCGAGCGATTGATCACCTTGGATACCGGAACGGGGCAATACGAAATCTCCTGCCGCCCGCAATTTACCCGCCCAAGAAAATAAGCCCGTTTTTAAAAACGGACCTACTTCCGTTGGGATTCCCATCACCGAACCGCCAGGAATCGGATGAAGTTCATTGTTCACTAATACATACGCCTGGCCTGTCGCATTTCTGACAAGTTCGTCTTCAATCCCGAGGTCTTTCGCAAGTGTACCGACACTTTTCTTCCGGATCAAAAATGAGTCTGGACCACGCTCAATGACAAAACCGTCGCGCTTGACCGTTTGGATTTTCCCACCGAGCCGGCTTGACGCTTCAACGAGGAGAACATCGAGCGGAAGTCCTTTTTCACGCGCTTCTTTTTGCATATAAAATGCCGCGGATAGGCCCGTGATCCCTCCACCTACGATCACGACTTTTTTACGTTGTTCGTTCATGTCCATCATCACTTTCCGTCGGTATTATTGTACGTCCTTCATTTTGGCAAACAACGCGTCCACCATCGCATCGACGAAAAGTGGATCGGTATTTGGCATAGCCGGACGATAATAGGATGCACCGATTTCATCGCAAACGACTTTACACTCATAGTCGTTATCATAGAGCACTTCAAGGTGATCGGATACGAAACCGACTGGTGTATAGACAAATGTCGTATAACCTTTTTCTTTATGCAAATCATGCGTCAAATCTTGGACGTCCGGTCCGAGCCATGGCTCAGGTGTCTGCCCTTCACTTTGCCAGCCAACTTCGTATTTCTCGATATTTGCTGCGCCCGCGATCAAATCCGCTGTTTCTTGCAATTGGTCTGCATAAGGATCACCGTTTGCAAGAATCTTTTCAGGTAAAGAGTGCGCAGAAACGATAAGACATGCGCCCGCTCTTTCTTCATCCGTCATACTTGCGTATGTGTCACGCACTTGATCCGCCCAATATTGGATGAATTTTGGCTCTTTGTACCAACTTTCCACTGAAGTCATTGTAATGTCGTACTTCTCCGCTTCTTCCTGTGCACGGCCATTGTACGATTTTATAGAAAACGTCGAGAAGTGAGGGGCTAGCACGATGGAAACAGCTTCTTTTATACCGTCCTCATGCATTTGCTGAACCGCATCTTCGATGAACGGCGTTATATGTTTCAACCCGATATACACTTTGTATTCCACTTCGTCTTGCACTTCATTCAGACGGTTGCATAGCGCGTTCGCCTGGTCTTCCGTAATCCGCGCGAGCGGCGAAATGCCTCCGATAGCCGCATATCGGTTGCGGAGGTCCTCAAGCTGTTCTGGCGCCGGCGGACGACCACGTCTAATATGTGTGTAGTATGGCTCAATATCTTCCTCCTTATAGGGAGTACCATAAGCCATTACTAATAAACCGATTTTTTTCTTCGTCATATTGTCACCTCTACCTATCCATTCACCTTATGATTTACGTAATTCCGCACTGTAAGTATGGATCAATTCCGTCAATTTTTTCAACGTAGCCGGTTTAACATCTGGGAAGACACCGTGACCAAGGTTGAAAATATGATTTCCGTGCTCGACACCTTGTTCGATGATCGTTTTTGCACGCTCTTCAATAATGTTCCAGTCTGCCAAAAGAAGGGCTGGATCCAAGTTTCCTTGTACAGGCTTCGTGATGCCACGTGCACCTGCTTCTTTAATCTGTAAGCGCCAGTCTAAACCGACGACATCAACCGGGAGATCATGCCATTCGTTTGCCAAGTGGCTTGCACCAACACCGAACGTGATCAACGGCACATTCAACTTACGAAGTTCTGTGAAAATCCGAGTCATGACAGGTTTGATGAAAATCCGGTAATCCGCCACATTTAACGCACCTACCCATGAGTCGAAGATTTGGATTGCTTTCGCACCTGCTTCAACTTGTGCTGTGACGTATGTAATCGTCATATCCGCAAGTTTGTCCATTAGTGTAAACCAAGCTTCCGGTTGGGAAACCATGAACGACTTCGTCAAGTTGTATGATTTGGAAGGACCGCCTTCAATCATATAACTTGCCAGTGTAAATGGTGCACCCGCAAAGCCGATCAATGGTACATTCAATTGTTCTTGCGTCAAAATTTTAATTGTTTCCAGTACGTATGGAATGTCGTCTTCCGGGGAAATATCGCCGAGGTTGTGTACATCTTGCACCGTACGGACCGGATTGCTGATGACAGGACCTACACCCGGTTTGATCTTCACGTCGATACCGATAGCCGGAAGTGGCGTGACGATATCTTTATATAAAATAGCTGCGTCAACATTATACTGGTCGACTGGCAGTTTTGTAACATATGCACAAAGTTCAGGCTGCTTTGTAATTTGTTCTAAAGAGTTATTTTCTTTGATTTTCAAATACTCCGGTTGAGAGCGACCTGCTTGTCTCATATACCATGCTGGCGTATGATCGATTTTTTCGCCTCTTGCAGCTCGAAGAAGTGTGTCGTTAAATTTAGTCATAAACACTATTCCTACTTTCATATCGTATTTGAAGTAAATGTCTATCTGTTTTAAATAGTAGACATCTTACCCCGGAATGTATAGTTGAACGCACCATTTGTCATAAAGTTGTCCTTCCTCTATGCCACATTTTCGTCAATATTTGTTTTAACTAAGCGATTAAGGGAAAATATAAAGAAAAGAACTGTGGGAGGTTTTGAGAATGAATATTTATCTAACATCAGGAACGATTGACTTTATGGAAACGTTGAGAAAACAACATGAACAGGAGACGATGGTCGTCATGTACGGGACAGGAAATTCTGTTTTGTTGCACGAAACAGAAGGCAAGTCTGTTTTCCAGACTCCCCGCCGGTACGAAGTCATCAGCACTTCCGGGACCTTACAAGAACAAGGTTTTTTCGCCTTTACGAACATCCCTGTCACGGATGAAGGACGCCCCATTTTCGAACATCGATTTAAAAGCCGAGTCGAGCCAATCGATAACGAACCGGGATTTGTTGCTTTCCGGCTGCTTCGCCCGGTCAACTCTGACACCTATGTCATTATCACCCAGTGGTCAAGCCCTGCCTTTTTCGACATATGGAAGCAGTCATCCACTTATAAGCATCTACATGCAGACAATGAGAGTGGCGTCGGGCTGGATAAGCTGCCACATATGTTTTCAAGCGCTTCACATATTACAACGTATAGGACGAAAACAGAAGATGAAAAAAGAGACGACGCTTAACCGTCGCCACGCTAATAAGTTTCCCTGACGGTCGCGCATCGCCCGCCTTCCATTCCAATTACTAGCACGAACTAGGATACCAGTTACTTGACATCCTATTGCAATGACTGAATAGCCAGCTTCCCGCTGACCTATTTGGAGCGGGAACTGGTATCCCCTGTATAAATTTGTCGGCAATCTAAGAAACTTTCCTTTATGGATCGTTTCTTTTTTGTCTGTTCATTCTCTTATCATTGCTGGAAGCAAAATTCACTGATACAATTAACTTTCAAACTATTTAGCTTTCGGAATGGGGTAATTTCATGAAGGAACAACTATTTGAAAAACTGACAAACTCTTATGAAGATATGGTCGCAATGCGGCGATATTTACATATGAACCCTGAATTGTCATTCAAAGAGGAAAAAACCGCCAAATATATCGCCGACTTTTATGCGGAACTCGGAGTAGACGTTCGCAAAGGTGTTGGTGGAAATGGGGTCGTCGCTCGTGTCAAAGGTGGTAGACCCGGCAAGACAGTCGCTTTGCGCGCGGATTTCGATGCGCTACCGATCCAAGATGAAAAAGACGTACCATACAAATCGACGGTACCAGGCGTCATGCATGCATGTGGGCATGACGGCCATACAGCGACACTTCTTCAACTTGCAAAAGCGATTCACGAACTGCGGGAAGATCTCGCTGGCGAATATGTATTCATTCATCAGCACGCGGAAGAATCTTCTCCAGGCGGAGCTAAACCGATGATCGAGGATGGTTGCCTTGACGGGGTCGATGTTATTTTCGGCACACATTTATGGTCACTCACAGACGTTGAGACGGTCGAGTACCGAACAGGTCCGATCATGGCGGCGGCAGACCGCTTTGAAATAACCGTACAAGGAGCTGGCGGACATGGTGCTGCTCCCCACCAAACGAAAGATGCGATTACAATTGCTACACAGCTCGTGACGAATTTACAGCAAATCGTTTCACGTCGCGTGGATCCGATCGAATCTGCTGTTCTCTCCGTCGGCTCATTCATCGCAGACAACGCCTTCAACGTAATTGCCGATACAGCAAAATTAGGCGGAACGGTTCGGACATTCGATCCCGAAATCCGTAACTTGATGGAACGTGAAATGAAACGTGTCGTGGAAGGTACAGCGCTTGCAAATGACTGTACAATCGACTTCACCTATGAGCGCGGCTATCCTGCTGTCGTCAACCATGAAGCTGAAACTGAACTTTTAAAAGCGGTCGTGGAAGGGATACCTAGTGTAAAAGCGGTTGAGGCTGCTCCCCAAATGGGCGGCGAAGACTTCGCTTATTATCTTGAAAAGGTACCGGGTACGTTCTTCTTCACAGGCGCAAAACCGGCTTCCCCTTATCCGCATCATCATCCCAAATTCGATATTGACGAAAATGCGCTCCTCATCGCAGCAAAAACGCTTGGTGCAGCAGCGCTCGATATCCAAAATTAATGAATGCCTTTCCTTGAAAAAGGAGAGGCTTTTTCTCTAAATCTATTGGCAATGACAAACACTTCCTTTCCCCTTCTTTTCATACAACAAAAGACTTAAAATACAAAATAGTACAAATTATCCAATTATTAGATTGCATTCCTAATAATGTCCTATATAATGTTATTTATAGTAACTATGGATAAGGAGTGGGTGTTATTGCAAATGAAAAAACAGAGTTCCAATCATCTTATTTCCTTCAACACGTATATGTTAAAGCCCATCATCGATGGCAACACAACGAAAACTCGCATAATTGAGCATGACAATGAACTTATCGTTCCACGCACCCCCATACATATCGTCAGAAAGTCTTGCCATTTTTACGGTAATTCATTGCAAAGCGCGACATATAGCGCAAGAACCGTTTTGAAAAAGCGGCACAAAGTCCCCATTGTCGTCGCCCATGATTTTGGTAGACCGTTCGTTTTTTTACCGACGATGTCTCCTACATCCGTAGATAATATGTGGATCGCTCTCCATGCAATCAGTTATTTGGAAGCCGACAAAACAGGATGCATCGTCCATTTGGCGAACAATAATTCCGTTAAAGTGAATGTGTCCGACGCCACAATTTATCGTCAATACGCGCTCGGTAACATGTTGAAAGAAGATTTCCTTGAAAAACAGAAGCGGCTGAACGGAACTGCGTACTTCGGCCCTTTTATGAATCACTAGCTAAATCTCCTATCATCTCAAAGTAAACCGTCAACAATTCCTCGGTCCGATTGCGCAAGCGGACGTTCAAATAGCGGCGATGCTCTTCATAACCGCCATGGAAAAACACGTATTCGGTAAACGTGTCATCCATTTCCCCGCGTATCACTTTCATGTTATGGCGTCGCAAGTAAATCGTCGCATCTCGTAACTCCGCTTGCACAAATCTCGTCGCTTTCTCCATCATATTCACATAGGGCCTTTTCAGCTTGAAAGAGCCATTTTCGATCCGTTTCCGATCCTGCGCCAAAACAGTGAGCACCATCGGCAAATAAATCATATTTTCGCAATAAGGCAATGCTTCCTGTGGAATGAATGGCATTCTTTCACCTCCCAAAGAACACTTGTTCTCACTATTATATGCTGAATGATTCAAGATATCAACTGGGAAATATAGGCGAAAAAAAGAGGTTCTATAATTTATGACGTTGGTGAAAGAAAATCCCTTCTCCTTAAAATTGGGGAAGGGATGGAATCTCACTAACGTTATTTTTATAAATATATATGGAACTAAGAAAATCCTGTGACACGCTGATTTCCGTTCCGAGCGGACGCTTTCCACGGGCACGGCTTCAGCCTCCTCGTCGCGAAAATCACGCTCCTGCGGGGTCTTCAGCTCGCGCTGTTCCCGTAGGAGTCGCCGCTCTGCACTCCAATCAGCTAAGAGATAACAAAAAGTATAAGTTCTCTATAAATAGAAAACAAGTGAGATTCCCAGTAGAATTAAAGTCGTTGAAAACCAAAATGTTCTTTTTGAAGAGAACTTTTTCCACATGGGTACTTTTAAGGGAAAGAAGTGTAAATTTATAACTGGAAGACTAAGCTATACGCCTACCCACTGCGAAGCTTGTGGAATTGAAAACCAAAATTATACGATTTATAAAAACGGTACGCAAACTTCCCGTATTACACGCCCGTTCCACGGGATGTACCCGACTTATTTACTGTTACAAAAACAGCGCTTTATGTGTAAAACCTATCAGCACTCATTTACTGGGCAAACGTCTGTTGTCAAACGGAGTTGCTTTATTTCACAGAATGTGAAAACCCTAGTCGTCATTAAGGCTGCTCATGCACGCTCTCTCAAGTCTATCGCTAGAGACTGTTCTATATCACTGACAACCGTTCAAAGAGAATTTAATGAAGCCGCTAAACTCGTGAAGCTCTCAGATCTTATCTGGAAGAACCAGTGGATCCACTTATTTCCGGCTATATGAGAACGAGTTTAAAGACCTTGAAAAAGCATTTTCCTTACATCGAAAACAGCTTCAGCTATCCTTATAATAACGGGCGTATGGAAGGCATTAATAATAAGGTTAAAGTGCTTAATCTTGTCGCTTACGGTTACCGAAATTTCATGAACTATAAAAAACGTATTTTGATTCATTTTAAGTTTAATCCGATGGAATCTGTACCTAAACAGGGACAATCGCAATTAAAAGTAGCGTAATCTATTTTTCAAGTGATTCATCCTTATCCAATTCGAGGGACACTTAGTTTCTTGGAGTGGAAGATGGCGACTCCAGCGGGAACAGCACAATCTGAAAGCCCCACAGGAAGAGCCGTCACGAAGAACGGCTTTTGCGAATAAAAGCGTAGCGTTATGAGCAGCAACAGACAAAGGATGCCTTAATTTCTGCACAAACCGCAGAAATACGGCAAACCGCACTCTCCGTTGTGCGGCTGATTGAAGATGTGCCCGCGGAAACGTCCATCTGGAACGGAAAGAAACGGTGTATTTGCATAACCCCGTAAGAAAGACTGTTTAGAAAATCAGTTTCCTGACATTCTAAACA
>CAOKMT010000077.1 GCA_948469885.1 uncultured Sporosarcina sp.
CTTTGGGATGAATCCGCAGTCGGTGCGATTTTGAAAGTGCAAGAAAAGCTTGAGCTAAAAGGGAAGCGGGTCGAGCTGACTGGTCTGAACCCGGCAAGTGAAAAACTATACAATCAATTTATGGCCTAAGGGGGCATGTAGATGAAACTGGCAATTGCGATAGATGGCTCGGAAAACGCGTTACGTGCGGCAAAACATGCGATTTTTTTAGCAAAGCATTTACCGGATGCAACACTGGAAGTGATTTATGTCGCGGATGTCAATAAGGCGGCAGACGATCGTTTGCATACGCAAAGTCCTGAAAGTTTGCAACTAAGGCGCATGCAAAAAGTGCTACCGATTGTCAAATTGGCGGAAGAACAGCAATTGACGATCACCTCGACAATTTTAAAAGGCAATCCGAGCACGACGCTCATCGACTATGTCAATACGAACGATTTTGAAGGATTATTCGTTGGAAGCCGCGGGTTGAATACATTCCAAGAAATGATGCTTGGTAGCGTCAGTCATAAAGTGATGAAACACGTGCGATGTCCTGTGACGATTGTGAAATAAAAGCATGAGACAGGCTACGATGAAAGCAGTCAAGGCAAAATAACTGTTGGCGGGATTATCAGCCATATAGCATGGAATGATAAGGATACATTCCGTTTCATCTTTTTTTCGGTTTGTATGTAAGTGAATGGTCTCTGACTAGACTTATTGCAAAGATTAGAGTGGAGGCATACGCTCGAAAATCGTGGAGATTGTTGATTGGGATTTTTCCGTTTTATTCTATGAGGAAAGGGAACAATACGATTGGATACGACATAGCGGGAGGTGATTCCATGAATGCCAAATATGCGGATTGTTTGAAAGCATGTTTGGAGTGTCTTGAAGCATGTAATACTTGTTTCGACGCTTGCTTGAAAGAGGAAGATGTGAAAATGATGGCGGAATGTATTCGTTTGGATCGTGAATGTGCGGATATTTGTGCTTATACGGCGGATGCATTAACGCGACAAAGTCCATTTGCGAAGCAAATTGCCAAACTTTGTGCAGAAATTTGTGAACGTTGTGCGGAAGAATGTGCGAAACATGACCATGTTCATTGCCAAAAATGTGCGGAAGTTTGTAAAAAGTGTGCAGAGGCATGCCGCCAATTTGCGGCGTGAATCTTAGAAATTGATTTTTAACCCGATGAAACGCCCTTTTCTGAGCCAAATTGTAAAATTTAGCTCTGGAAGAGGGCGTTTTTTCATCTATGAATCGTCAATTATTTTACAGTTGTCCGATCGGGTCGCGTTTCAAGAAGGCGGTCATACAATGGATCGCGCCCCAGCCTTTCAGCAATTCGTCGATTTCCGTTTCGATCACTTCGACACCCGCATCTTCCAACTTCGCTTTCATTTCGGCATTGCCGGCGGGTGCAACAACTTTGCCTGGTTCTAATGCAACGAAATTCATGCAAGAGCCCCACTTGATTTCTTCAAAATTGGTCGCTTCGATAATTTTAAAGTCACGTTCCAATAATTCTTTCACCACATTATACGAAACTTGCCAAGGGAATAATGCTGCGACATTTCGATCTGCGATATTGATGAGTCCATCAAGATGAGCGTGACCGTAAGGGATTTCGAAATTGATAACATCGGTGACGCCAATGTTTCTCAGTTCCGCTTCCACCTGTGCTACGCCTTCTTTATTCGCACGGGCCCCGGTTCCTAGTATGACTGTTTGGCGGTCGATCCACATACCGCAAGCCCCATCGAACCAACCATCTCCATTGATCGTTTTAATGATTGGTACGCCTAATTTAGCCAACGTTTCTGCAGTTTTCCGCTCTTCACCCCGTCGTGCGGAAATCCCGTTCCGACAGACGATTGCGCCTTCAGGTGTCATAAAAACTTGGTCTCTCATGAAAAGGGCGTTTGGACGGTCGGATCGTTGTTCTTCGACATAGTGGACATTGACGCCATGAGATCTGTAAATATCTGCTAACGCATCGTGTTGTTGCCGTGCTTTTGTGATGTCCATAGGGGCTTTCCACCGAAAATCAGCAAAATTCTCATTTGTGATATATTCGATTTCTTTTCCAGGTCTCCGTAAAAGGACATCTCTCAATTTTCCAATCTCCGAATCACAATACCAATCGCCCCATAATTCCTTCATATCGTCTGCGAACGGCGCTTCCGATGGAAACCAACGTTCACCTTGGACTTTAACTTTTTCGATAACATTGCTCATGCTGATTCCTCCTTTTACTACTGACTCAATAATTGGAATATTCAATTCCCTTATAGTGTAAATTAAAGCCTAGCTAAAGTCTATAAAACTCAAAGAAAATTGCCTGATTCAATTTTTAACAGTTTTTTACTAATTGATGTTTACACTTCCCATCGTTTATGTTAATATTCGGAATAATGTAATTGTTGTGGCATTGAAAAAAGATATTATAAAGAAGGGAGGCGGTTTTAGTCGGTTAAGTTAGGATTCAACGTTCTCTTGGATTTGATATTCCAAAATAACGAAAACTAAAGTCATCATGAGAAGGATCGAGGGGATTGAGTATGTTCAAGAATAAGAGAAGTTTGTTCATTGTTTTATTCGTAATGGTGTTCATCGTTGCGGGGTGTAGTTCAAAGTCATCGCCTAACAGTACAAAAAAAGAGCAGGATGGCGGACAATCTGGCGGTGGCGAGCTAAAAGTTGCTTTATCGGCACAGCCAGCATCATTGGATCAACCGACATCAACGAATACTTCCACGAGAGATATTGCGAGATTGATGTTTGAAACATTGGTAACGACGAATTCGAAATTTGAAGCGGTGCCGATGCTCGCTGAAACGGTCGAAACGAGTGATGACAGTAAAATGTATACGTTCCATTTGCGGGAAGGGATCAAGTTCCATAACGGGAAAGAGATGACCGCAGAAGATGTAGTAGCGTCGATGCAACGTTGGCTCGAAAAATCTTCTATCATTGGTACTGTATTCGAAGATGCATCATTTGAAGTGGAAGACGATTACACGGTCGTTTTACAGTTGGCGAAACCTTCTGTTCTTGTCTTAGATACAATGGCATCGGCAAAAATGGCAGCTGCCATTATGCCAAAAGAAGTGATCGAAGCGACGGGAGAAGATGAAGAAGTCGCGGAGTACATAGGAACGGGACCCTTTAAGTTTGTGGAGTGGAAACCGGATCGCTATATTCATTTGACAAAATATGAAGATTATCAAGCCTTGGAAGAAGAGGCAGATGGATTGGCAGGAAAAAAAGAGGCTTTGGTCGATGATATTCACTTTGAATTTGTCAGCGATTCGGCTACTCGTTTAGCTGGTTTGCAGACGGGCATCTATGATATTGCCTATGCGATGGAATACGATAGTTACGAACAATTGCAAAGTGACCCCGCATTGGGACCTGTTTTGGAGAAAGTCGGGGAAATGGTGATGGTTTACAATAAAGTGGAAGGGATCGCTTCTGACGTCAAAATGCGTCAAGCAATCAATGCAGTACTTGACTCGGATGAAATTTTACTAGGCGCTTATGCGAATAAAGATATCTATTGGCTCGATTCAAGTTATATGACGAGAGATATCGAGAGGTGGAAAAGCGAGGCGGGTAGCGAATATTATAATCAGAATGACTTTGAAAAAGCGAAACAGCTACTGGAGGAATCCGGTTATAACAATGAAGAGTTTACACTGATGACCTCGCGTGACTACCCGCATTTCTACAATGCTGCAGTGGTCATCCATGAGCAATTGACCAAACTTGGCATCAATGCAAAATTGGAAGTGTTTGATTGGCCGACACTTGCGGACAAGCAAAATAAGACAGGCGAATGGGATGCGTTTATCACATCATTCGGTACAGTATCAACGCCTACTCAATTACTCGCAATTAGCCCAACATACGGCGGTGGCGTAAACGATGACTACATTATAGGTTTGACGGAAGAGATCGGGACGTCTTCCACACATGAGGAAGCGAAAGCGAAATGGGATGAGTTGCAACGCTATGCGTGGGAAGAGTATATGCCGGTGTCAATCTTAGGTGGATATAGTGCCTTATATGGTGAGACGGATAAAGTGAAGGGATTCCATGCATTCTTAGGCGGTGTATATTGGAATGTCGAAGTGGAACGATGAAACCTGGTGGCTGACCACCTTTTGAAAGGGGAAGATGAAGTGAAGCATTTGATTAATCCGCATGTGCAACAAGTGAAATTATCCCCGATCCGATTGTACTCTCAACGTCTGATGGCGTTCGAGGATGGAATTAACTTGACGATCGGTCAACCTGATTTTTTGACACCCGATCACATTAAAGACGCTGGAAAACGAGCGATTGATGAAAACCACACTGCGTATACACATACGGCAGGCATCCCGGAGCTACGGAAAGCCGCAAGTGAATATATGTCTACCAAATACAATTTGACTTACAATTGGAAAGACGAAGTACTGGTTACGACGGGCGCGACGCAAGCGCTAGATATTGTCTTACGGAGCATTTTGGTCGAAGGAAGCGAAGTGATTTTACCGAGTCCTGTCTATCTCGGCTATCTGCCTTTAATTCAAATTTGTGGAGCGGTTCCCGTCTTTGTCGATACGACGGAAAATGATTTTAAGATGACGGCGGAGCGCATCGAAGAAAAAATCACGGATAAAACGAGATGTGTCATCTTGTCTTACCCATCGAACCCCGCCGGTTCAGTATTGTCGAAAAAGGAATTGGAACAAATTGGTGAGGTATTACAAGGGAAAGAGATCTTTATTGTGTCCGACGAAATTTATAGCGAGTTGAATTATGAAGAAGAACATTCTTCCATTGCTTCGATTCCAGCGTTGAGGAATCAATGTGCGGTCATCAATGGCCTTTCCAAATCTCATGCGATGACGGGGTGGAGAATCGGCTTGCTATTTGCGCCATCCTATTTAATTGAAGAAGCGTATAAAGTACAAGTTTACAATACAGCTTGCGCTTCTACGATTAGTCAACATGCAGCTTTGGAAGCGCTGACGAATGGATTGGATGATCCGATCGCTATGAAAAAAGAGTACCGAAAGAGAAGGGATTTTGTGTTCTCCCGTTTGTCCGAAATAGGATTCGATGTGGTGAAGCCAAAAGGCGCTTTTTATATATTCCCTTCTATTGAAAAGTTCGACATGACGTCTACTCAATTTGCAGATCGTCTTTTGGAAGAAGAGCATGTGGCAGTTGTGCCGGGGAATGCCTTTTCCGGTGCAGGTGACTGCTATATTCGAATATCGTTTGCGACTTCTTTAGAAATTCTAGAAGCAGGACTCAATCGAATCGAAAAGTTCATAGGGCGGTTGACGCAAGAGCAGTCGACTCAACGAAAAGCGGTCCAGCAATGATTTAAGTATACCCATCGGGCAAGATGCTGGAATTTGGCATCCTGAATAAAAAGCGTCGTGCGGTTAAACGTGAGCGACGCTTTTCCGGTGCTTGAAAACAGCTGAATAAACCGTTTCAAAACTGAAAAACCTTATGATATAGTTGTTATGATGGAAGAAGGTGGTTGTCGTGCGTAGAAAATACAAGAAGTTGCGTAAAAAAGAAAATGTCATTGCGTTTCCAGGCATGTATGAAAAATTGGTGGGCAAAGGGACTCGTTACGTGGAACTTGGGAAATACGAACAAGCGGTTGAAGCATTCGATCAGGCAATGGTTTTTGCACCGCTTCGTCCCGATTTTTTAGGTCCGTATACGGTCGCGTTGTATGAAACAAAAGATTATCATCGAGCCAAAGAAATGGCCTCCATGGATCTTCATGGTGGAACACCGAATTACCTTGAAGTGATGGAGTTGTATGCGACAATCTGTATTCAACTTCAGGAATATGATGAAGTGGAAATTTTGCTTGAGACGATAATGGAAGAGGAACTTGTCCCCCCATCGCTGATGCCCAAATTCACATATTTACAGGAATTGAATACCCGGTTATCAGTGCGTTATCCAAAGGAAGATGAAGCACCTGTGGAGGCCGCATTTACATTTGATGAGTTTCTTGCAGTAGACCATGCTACACAGCGGAAAATGCTCGCATCGCTTGAAAGGACGGAAATAGGGGCGATGACGGAGGTACTGGTAGATATCGTAGAAAGTGTTCATTTATCACCGCTCCTCATTACGTTTGCTTTGACGCTGTTATACCAAGCACATTATACGGAAGTGGTCACTGTTCGTAAATTGGGGGAGGAAATGTCCATTGTGCCGGCGAAGATCACTTTGCCGGGGCAAAATGCGCAGACACAAGAGGTGCTGGAAGCCATAGAGGAATTGCTCGATAAAGATCCATCCCGGTTGGAATTAGCGCACGGACTTGTTGAAAAGTTCAACATCACTGCTTATCCTTTCAGTTGGGGGGACTATGAACCGGCGGAAATCGCTATGTCTTACGTTCATTACATAGAAAGCTTATTTTCAGAAGCGCCGATTCCTGACACGCCGCTCTGCCGGTTGATCGAAAAAGTTGACAAAGAATCGGACTTCGATAATATGTGAAATTTGTTGAAAGATGAAGTGGTTGTGCTATACTAAATTGGTTATTAATTTAGCATATACGTGTGAAAATAGATTCACCAAATGATTCGGAGGTATTTACTTATGTCAGTTAAATGGGAAAAACAAGAAGGTAACAAAGGTGTACTTACAGTTGAAGTACCAGCAGAAGAAGTGAAAGTGGGCCTTGACCAAGCCTTCAAAAAAGTTGTGAAAGATGTACAAGCGCCAGGTTTCCGTAAAGGAAAAATGCCGCGTCAAATGTTCGAAAAAATGTACGGGGTTGAATCACTCTTTAATGATGCGCTCGATCTTCTACTTCCAGAAGCATATGGGAAAGCGGTCGAAGAAGCGGACATCGAACCAGTAGATCGTCCAGAAATCGACATCGTCCAATTAGAAAAAGGAAAAGAACTTATTTTCACTGCGAAAGTAACACTGAAACCTGAAGTGACACTAGGCGACTACAAAGGTTTAGAAGTGACGCGTCAAGACACGGAAGTGACAGACGAGGAAATCGAAGAACAATTGAAAGATCGTCAAACAGCATTTGCAGTGCTTGTTGTTAAAGAAGACGGCGAAGTGGAAAACGGTGACACAGTTAAACTTGACTTCACGGGTTACGCGGATGGAGAGCCGTTCGAGGGTGGACATGCGGAGAACTTCGATTTGGAAATCGGTTCTGGTTCATTCATCCCTGGATTTGAAGACCAAATGATCGGGATGAAAGTGGATGAAGAGAAAGACGTTGAAGTGACATTCCCGGAAGAATACCATGCGGCAGAACTTGCAGGGAAGCCAGCAGTATTCAAAGTGAAAGTACATGAAATTAAAGCAAAAGAAGTACCAGAGCTTGACGATGAGTTAGCAAAAGAGATCGACGAAGAAGTCGAAACGCTTGAAGAACTCCGTGCGAAAATGAAAGAAACAACGAGCGGAGAAAAGAAAAGCGCATCTGAAACAGCACTTCGCGACGATCTCGTAGAAGCAGCGGCACGCAACGCAGAAATCGACATTCCAGAAGTGATGATCGAGTCTGAAGTGGAGCGCATGATGCAAGAGTTTGGTCAACGTCTTGAAACACAGGGGATGAACCTCGACCTATACTTCCAATTCTCCGGCCAAGACGAAGAAGCGCTTCGTGCACAAATGAAAGACGACGCACAAAACCGTGTACGCGTTTCATTGACGCTTGAAGCAATCGGCAAAGCTGAAAACATTGAAGTGACAGAAGAAGAAATCGATGCAGAAATCCAAAAAATGTCCGAGCAATTCGGCATGGAAGCAGAGCAAATTAAAGCGACATTAGGCGGTACGTCAATGCTAGAAAACGACCTCCGCTTTAACAAGACGGTTGAATTCCTCGTGGAAAACGCGAAAATTACTGAATAATACAGTGAAATAAGAACAAGGTACGGAAGACCGTACCTTGTTTTACATAAAAACGTTTCCTGATGAAGCGTAATGGGGAAGAATCCTAATTAGTTGATAAAACGGATGGAGTCTTGTAATATTGTCACTTGAATAGGGGTGAACATGATGTTCAAATTTAACGATGAAAAAGATAATTTAAACTGTTCTTTCTGTGGAAAGTCCCAAGAGCAGGTACGCAAACTTGTCGCTGGACAAGGTGTTTACATTTGTGATGAATGTGTTGAACTTTGTGCGGAAATCGTCGAGGAAGAAGTAGGACTCGAAGAAGGATTTGAACTGAAAGACGTTCCAAAGCCAAAAGAGATCCAAAATATATTAGATGACTATTTAATTG
This sequence comes from uncultured Sporosarcina sp., assembly GCA_948469885.1. Taxonomy (GTDB): domain Bacteria; phylum Bacillota; class Bacilli; order Bacillales_A; family Planococcaceae; genus Sporosarcina. The sequence goes on from CAOKMT010000077.1 coordinate 8,282, forward strand.
GACAGAACCGTGCGAAGAAATCTCTCGCAGTGGCTGTTTACAATCATTATAAGCGTGTCAATTCCGGCAGTAAAATCGACGATGTCGAACTGGCCAAGTCGAATATTGTGTTGATCGGACCGACGGGTAGTGGTAAAACGTTATTTGCCCAGACGCTTGCACGCATTTTGGATGTGCCATTTGCAATAGCGGATGCGACATCATTGACTGAAGCTGGTTATGTCGGAGAAGACGTAGAGAATATCTTGTTGAAACTAATCCAAGCGGCGGATTATGATGTGGAACGTGCGGAAAGAGGCATCATTTATATCGATGAAATCGACAAAGTTGCTCGTAAATCCGAAAACGCGTCTATTACGCGAGACGTTTCGGGAGAAGGGGTTCAACAAGCGTTATTGAAAATTCTTGAAGGGACAGTCGCGAGCGTACCACCTCAAGGCGGCCGCAAGCATCCTCATCAAGAGTTTATCCAAATCGATACGACGAATGTCCTCTTCATTGTCGGAGGTGCTTTTGACGGCATCAACGACATTATTAAGCGTAGAATCGGACAGAAATTAATTGGGTTCGGTGCAGATCCGAATACAGTTGAAGAAGAAGAGTCCATTCTTTCGAAGTTAATTCCTGAGGACTTGCAGAACTTCGGCTTGATTCCTGAATTCATCGGTCGTTTACCTGTCCTTGCGAGCCTAGAGCCGTTGGATGAAGATGCGTTGTTTAAAATCTTGACAGAGCCTAAAAATGCCATCGTGAAACAGTATGAAAAAATGCTTGAACTTGACGATGTGACATTGCGCTTTGAAGAAGACGCATTGCTTGAAATTGCGAAAGAAGCGATTGAACGGAAAACAGGAGCCCGTGGCTTGCGGTCGATCATTGAGGATATTATGCTTGATGTCATGTATGAGCTACCTTCATTGGACGAAGTGGCTGAATGTATCATCACCCGTAAGGCAGTCCTTCGTGAATCGAGCCCGATCCTGCTGAAAGATGACGGTTCTGAATTTGTATTATTAAACGGAAAAAGTTCGGCGTAACGCCTGAAGGATGAAGCTGGCTCCAATTGTGCGCGTACATTTGCGCCTTCTGGATGTCAGCTTTTTCCTACTTAATGAATTATTTATGTTGCAGTGCTCTTTTAGAACATGCCGACAAGTTCAATTTAAAATCATACATAAACTAACGGAGGTGACTTCAGCATGCAAACGAACGAGTATGAGCGCATACCGTTATTACCATTACGTGGGGTACTCGTTTACCCGACAATGAGATTACATATTGATGTAGGTAGAGAACGTTCTATTTTTGCGATCCAACAATCGATTGCGGAAGATAATCTGATTTTTCTTGCGACGCAAAAAGATTTAAGTGTGGAAGATCCCAATCCAAATGATTTGCATGATATCGGGATCCTTGCGCAAGTCCAATCAATGACTGAATTACCGAATGGAACGTATCGTGTTTTAATCGAAGGTATGAAACGTGCAGAGTGGACAAAATATAAGGAAGCTGATTTATATCCCGTCGTTGATGTCATCACTTCCGCCGATACGACAGAAAAAGACGCTGAACTTGAGGCGCTTATGCGAACGCTTCTTACATATTTCAAAAAGTATTCCACTGTATCGAAGAAAGTATCGAAAGAAACTTACGATTCAGTCGCTGAAATTACCGAACCGGGTAAGCTAGCAGATATCGTTGCATCCCACTTGCCGCTGAAAATTGACGAAAAGCAAGAAATTCTTGAGCAGTTTAAAGTGAAGGCGCGCTATGATTGGCTGATTAGCAAATTATACAATGAACAAGAAGTGCTGAATCTTGAACAGAAAATCGCGGCTCGTGTGAAGGAAGCGATGGAAAGAACGCAGAAAGAGTTTTATTTGCGGGAGCAGATGAAGGCGATTCAAACGGAATTGGGCGATAAGGACGGCAAAGGACTGGAAATTGCCGAGTTACAAAAACGAATCGACCAATCAGGCATGCCGGAAAGTGTACGGGAATCGGCAGAACGCGAATTGGACCGCTACGAAAAGATTCCGTCAGCTGCTGCCGAAAGTGGTGTCATCCGCACCTATATCGACTGGCTCGTTGCCTTGCCTTGGTCTGAGGCATCCAAGGATCAGTTGGATATTAAGAAGTCAGAAAGAATTTTGAATAGAGATCATGACGGTCTTGAATTGGTGAAGGAACGCATTTTGGAATATCTTGCAGTGAAGCAGTTGACGAACTCATTGCGAGGTCCGATTTTATGTCTTCAAGGACCGCCAGGCGTCGGGAAAACATCGCTTGCCCGCTCTGTTGCAGAGTCATTGGGGAGAAAGTTTGTCCGGATTTCATTGGGCGGGGTACGTGATGAATCTGAAATTAGAGGACATCGCAGAACGTATGTTGGTGCGATGCCGGGACGAATCATTCAGGGTATGAAAAAGGCGGAAACAGTAAATCCTGTTTTCTTACTTGACGAAATCGATAAAATGTCGAATGACTTTCGAGGTGACCCGTCAGCGGCGATGTTAGAAGTGTTAGATCCAGAACAAAATGCAACATTCAGCGACCATTATATCGAGGAGCCATATGACTTATCGAATGTGTTGTTCATTGCGACAGCGAATGATCTAAGCACGATTCCGCGGCCACTTCAAGACCGGATGGAAATCATTTCACTTGGGGGTTATACCGAGATCGAGAAAAGTTCGATCGCCAAGAACCATTTGCTTC
>CAOKMT010000078.1 GCA_948469885.1 uncultured Sporosarcina sp.
GAATAAAGATAAAGATTGCCGCGGCGGCAATTAGTTTATTGGTTATTGGCGGTTGTAGCAATAACAATCCGCAACCTGCCAAGGAAATGGATCAAGACATGGAGGAAATGGATCATTCCACTATGGGTGATATGATGGAGGGACATATGAGCCATGATGAGGTGGTAAGTTTAAACGACTCAACAGGGGAAAATGAATTAAAAATCCCTTCTATGCTTGAAACTGATAATGAGGATGGAGTCGTATATACGGTTCGAGCACAAAAAGGAAAAACCGAAATATTCGACGGTACTGAATCTACAACGTATGGATATAACGGGTCGTTTTTAGGGCCGATGCTCCGTTTTGAAAAAGGTGACAAAGTTAAAATTAGAACGATAAACGAACTGGATGAAGAGACGACTTTTCACTGGCATGGATTGGAAGTATCTGCTGATGCGGATGGTGGACCGCATGATGTGGTTAAGCCGGGAGAAGAAAAGGTGATTGAATTTGAAGTGACACAAGAAGCGTCAACGTTATGGTTCCATCCCCATCCAGAGGGGAAAACCGCTGAACAGGTATACAATGGACTTGCGGGATTGATTTATATCGAGGATGAAAATTCGAAAAGCATTGGATTGCCAACTGATTATGGGAAGAATGATTTTCCTTTGATTTTCCAAGATCGAATATTTGATGATAAAAAACAATTGAATTTTAGTGCCGCAAAGAATGAAGACGGGACAATTGGCGATACCTTACTGATCAACGGGACGTTGAATCCTAAGTTGACTGTAAATAAGGAGAAAGTACGTCTTCGTTTATTAAATGGATCGAATGCGAGGAATTACACATTTAAATTGAATACAGGGGATTCTTTTGTTCAAATCGCAACGGATGGCGGTTTCTTGAATGAACCGGTCACTTTAAATGAAGTAACACTTACGCCTTCAGAAAGAGCGGAAATCATTGTCGATTTTTCGCAGCTCAATACTTCAAATGACTTGGCGTTGGTAAATGAGAATGGGTCTGTCCTTTTACCATTTAAGGTTTCTGATCAAGACGAAGTGATTAGTGGAATTTCAGAAGAGTTGAATGATTTTGTATTGACAGAAGAAGAGAAGAATTTACCAGTCACAAAGAAAGTGGAACTCTTTGGGATGATGGATATGGTAACGATAAATGGAAAAAAGTTTGATCCGGATAGAATTGACTTCACACAACAGCAAGGGGTTACTGAAGTGTGGGAAATTTATAATAAACCCGACATGATGGGTGGAATGATTCATCCATTCCACATTCACGGTACGCAATTTAAAATAATCTCCAGAGACGGAGAAGAGCCACCGGAAAATGAGCAGGGATGGAAGGACACTATCTCAATAAAACCAGATGAGACAGTAAAAATTGCTATACAATTTAAGCATAAGGGTATCTATATGTTCCATTGTCATATTCTTGAACATGAGGATAACGGCATGATGGGACAGGTAAAAGTGGAGTAAACTTTAATTCATCTTTTATGAAAATTGGTGAAGTTTACACTGAAACATGTGGGGAAATGATATGTAATTCGTTATTAAAGCAGCTAGTGTGTATTAGTTCACACTGGCTGTTTTAAAATTAAAATTTATAGTTATATAAAAAATGAATGTATTTATTCTTTCTGAAGGTGGGCTACATTATGTTTCCAAAAGTTAAGAAGTACACTAAGAAAAAGAAAAAATCTATATTAATCGTCCTTTTATATTTGGCAATTATTTTATTTTTTATATGGTTATTAGTTGTTTTATTGCTGTCCTACTACTTGTGGCATGATGAAATCAAAGAAAATCCTTTATTGGGTAAAGTGAATTCTTTTTCTAATTTCTACATGGAAACGTTGAAGGATTCCTCCGATTTTCTCAAGCCATTAGGTGAAACGGATGTTACTTTAAAAGGAGCATCCAATGAAAAAGATAATGTGAAGATTCGGATGAAACAACCAGATAGGGATGAATTCAAACCCGCTATGAAGGATCTTTTAAAAGATAGAGACCTAACTTTCAAGAATATTGATGCTATCTTTGAAAATATGAAATCACCTAAAGAAATTACAAAAGATTCAATTCATTCGACATTTGGCAGAGACGTTATTTATATTTATCACACCCATAACAGGGAATCTTTTTTACCTTATTTAAAAGGCACCGATAAACCGGAAGATGCTTATCACTCAAAAGCAAATATTACGTTGGTCGGTGACATGCTGGGTAGGGCACTAGAGAGAAGAGGGGTAGGCGCGAAAGTGGATTCAGCAGATATTGTACAAGAATTAAGTTTGAAAGGGTTAGACTTTAACAGTTCTTATCAGTTATCGGGGGAACAGGTACGGTCTGCACGTGCGGAAAACAAAGATTTGGAAATTTTCTTGGATATACATCGCGATTCATTGCGTAAAGATTCTACAACTAAAAAAATGAATGGAGAAAGTTTTGCACGTTTGTTATTTGTTATTGGTACTGGGCATGAAAATTATGAAAGTAATCTTTTGTTTACAGAAGGCTTGGATAAGCTTCTTGCTGCTCGGTATCCGGGTTTGTCAAAAGGAATAATTATAAAAGATAGCAGTCAAGGGAACGGAGTTTATAACCAGGATTTATCTCCAAACTCAGTTATTGTAGAAATTGGAGGTGTCGATAATACGGTAGAAGAGCTACATCGGACTACCGAAGCGTTGGCGGACGTGCTAAGCGATTATTATTGGCACAGAGAAAAGTAATCTGTTTGTTTGGAGTCCAACACATAAAAAAAGAAAAAGGATTTTTTAAGGAGTTTCTTCTTTTTAGTTTTAAAACGACTTTTAAGGGAAAAATATCACTGATTGCAAAAATAGCAGGAGGTGAGTCCATGAATACGAAATACGAAGAATGTCTGAAAGCTTGTTTAGAATGTCTAGAAGCGTGTAACGTCTGTTTTGATGCGTGCCTGAAAGAGGACGATATGAAGATGATGGCTGATTGTATCCGCTTGGACCGTGAATGTGCAGATATATGTGCGTTTGCCGCACAAGCAATGACGCGAAATAGCCCATTTACTAAACAGATTTTAGAATTATGTGCAGAAGTTTGCGAACGTTGTGCAGAAGAGTGTGCAAAACATGATCACGATCATTGCCAACGCTGTGCCGAATCTTGCCGAAAGTGTGCTGAGGCATGTCGACAAATGGTAGCTTAAGCAATAGACAGAAAACGTAGCCAACAATGGAGCTATTTCAAGAAGTTGAAAAAGGCTTTCTTGGGATAGCTTCTTTTACTTGATATTTACCCAGAATAAGGAGTGTTATTCAAATGAAAAAGCAACTGCTTTTTTTAAGTATCGCTATGATTATTGGTTTAAGTGGGTGTGGAAATAGTACCAGCAACGAGGAAAGTCAAAACAATAATAGCGAACCCAAACAGGAAGAAATGAAGATGGAGATGAACCATTCCGGCTCAGGTGAAGTCCCTGAAAGCTTGAAGGTGGCAGAAAATCCAACCTATGAAGTGGGAAGCGAAGCAATTATTAAAACAGACCATATGGAAGGAATGGATGGGGCTGTAGCAACAATTGTGGGTGCTTATGATACTACGGCTTACGCTATCTCATATACCCCGGTAACTGGCGGAGAAAGAGTGGAAAATCATAAATGGGTCATTCAAGAAGAAGTTAAAGATGATGACGACAAAACTTTGGAACAGGGAACCGAGGTCACCGTGGAGGCAGACCACATGAAAGGGATGGAAGGAGCATTAGCTGAAATTGATTCAGCAGAAAAAACTACTGTATATATGATTGACTATACTCCGACTACCGGTGGGGAAGAAGTAACAAACCATAAATGGGTAACGGAAAGTGAGCTTTCAGCTAAATAATGTTTTTACAAAGTAGAATAAAAATGTCCCATAAGCCAAAATTTATCGGTTTTATGGGGCATTTTTTTGATAGCATGCTTCAATTCTATCATTTAACTCGATTAAAAGTTGATTTTCAAATAGGCAACTTCCCAATTTAAAGTGTGACGGTTCGGTTAACTTGCAATTTTTATAAGTGAGATATGATAAAATATACTTGATGTAAGTTCTTTTTAGTTTGAATAGAAGTGAAGTCAATTCGATGACCTATAATTTTTCATAAAGAATAGGAGAGAAATTAATTATGAAAAAAAGATTACTCGTAGTATTTGGTTTATTGCTAAGCTTTATGTTAGTCGCTTGCAGCAATGATTCATCGGATGGAAGTGAAGTCAAAGATACAAAAGAAAAGGTACATGAGTATAGCGTTGGAAGTTTTGAAGACGATGTAACAGCATCTATTACATCTCATGAACTGATTGTTAATGATAACGGCAAAGAAACTACATTTGACTTGCCAAGTGATGAATTCTTCGTTTCTATTGCACCATTTGTTGAAACTACACATCCTTGTGCAATACATAGTTTAACAGGGTGCCAAGGAGAACTAGTTGAAAAAGACTTCGACGTGCATATTCAAGACGAAGATGGCAATGTCGTTGTAGACGAAACGATCGCCTCTTTAGAAAATGGATTTATCGATCTGTGGTTACCGCGTAATAAAAATTTCCAAGTGAAAATTACACATGACGACAAAACAGTTGAATCTAATATCTCCACATTTGAAGGCGACAATACTTGTATTACAACGATGCAACTAACATAATTCCTTTAAACATCATCCACTTAGAATCGTGAAGTACTCACAATACTTTTCATGGTTCTTTTTTTATATCAAATTTGATCTCGTGCTATTCCCGCAGAACAAGATTGTTTCTCACCTTAACACCGTTTCTTATTAATCTTTTGAGGGTTGAGTGAATACTTTTATCACATGTGTATGACCATCATCTTCTGTCGTTCTCACTTCCATATAATAGGTATGGAACCCACCCGGTAATGGAATGGGTAAACTTGTATATGCTTCGTATTGATATATATGTCCATCTTCAAAAGTTGTGTTACCAATCATATGGCGATAATGCCCTTTTTCCGTCTCGGTCGGCGTACTTGTCTCCCCCTGGATATATCTGCACATGTCCATTTGGGCAAGTGGTTGTACCAAGATGACCATGTGTATGAACATCACAGATAGGGATAAAATTAATTTAAAACACGAAATAGCACCCCTGTTAGGTGGTGCTATTTTTTTTTAGGAAGCTATATATTGACCCTGTACTTAGGTACAGGGTTTATACTATGTATGAGGTGAAACAAATGGTTTTTCATATAGGTGAACTGGCGGAGAAATGTAACGTTAATAAAGAAACCATTCGGTATTATGAACGTTTAGGACTAATTCCCAAACCTTCTCGTACAGAGTCAGGATATCGAATATACACAGAACAAACCGTTGACCGATTAAATTTCATTAAGCGCATTCAGGAATTAGGTTTTACTTTAAATGAAATTGATAAGCTTTTAGGCGTGGTAGATCGTGATGAAGCGAAATGCCGTGATATGTATGATTTTACTGTTTATAAGATTGAAGACATTCAACAGAAAATTCAAGGTCTCAAAAGAATCGAACAAATGCTTATCGACCTAAAAGAAAGATGTCCCGCAAACAAAGATATTTATGAATGCCCTATTATTGAAACTTTACTAGAAGTTTAAGGACGGAGGAATAGTATTGAAAAGATATCGGATTAGCGTTCAAGGAATGACATGTAAGGGTTGTGAAGAGCATTTGGCTGTTGCGCTTCAAAATATAGGTGCAAAGCGTATTGAAGTTGATTTTCGCCGTGGGGAAGCTGTATTTGAACTTCAAAATGACGTAGAAGTTGAAATAGTTAAAAATGCGATTGCTGAAGCCAAATATCATCCAGGTGGAATTGAAGATTTACAAACACAAGTAAAAGTTGATTTAGGTTGCGAAGATGATTATGACTATATCATTATTGGTTCTGGTGCAGCAGCCTTTTCATCTGCCATTGAAGCTGTGGGTTACGGTGCTAAAGTTGCAATGATTGAACGTGGAACGGTGGGAGGAACTTGCGTTAATATCGGATGTGTTCCGTCTAAGACCTTGTTAAGGGCAGGAGAAATCAATCATTCAGCAAAAAATAATCCATTTACAGGATTACACACTACAACACAAAATGTTGATTTAGCCTTATTAGTACAACAAAAAAATGATTTAGTAAGTACACTTCGAAATGAAAAATATGTGAATTTAATTGAAGATTACGATTTTGATTTAATAAAGGGTGACGCGAAATTTGTAAATGAAAGTACAGTTGAAGTGAATGGCAACCAAATAACTGCGAAACGATTTTTAATAGCTACAGGGGCATCACCATCCATTCCTAATATTCCCGGATTAGACGAAGTAGAGTATTTAACAAGCACTACGTTACTTGAATTAAAGAAGGTTCCAAAGCGTCTCACGGTGCTTGGTTCTGGATATATCGGATTGGAATTAGGACAACTATTTCATAATTTAGGCGCAGAAGTAACTTTGATACAAAGAAGCGAGCGTCTATTAAAAAAATACGAACCTGAAATTTCAGAAGCTATTACTCAGGTCTTAACAGAACAGGGAATTAATTTAGTTTCAGGAGCAGCCTATGAACGCGTAGAACAAGATGGAGACATTAAAAAAGTTCATGTAGAGATAAATGGTGAAAAGCGAATCATTGAAGCAGAACAATTGCTTGTAGCAACAGGAAGAAAACCAAATACAGAATCTTTGAACTTACATGCAGCAGGTGTTGACGTTGGGTCTCGTAGTGAAATCGTCATTGATGAATATTCTAAAACTTCCAATTCCCAAATTTACGCAGCCGGAGATGTAACGCTTGGTCCCCAATTTGTTTATGTAGCTGCTTATCAAGGTGGACTTGCTGCGCGTAATGCAATCGGAGGACTAAATCAAAAGGTGAATTTAGAAGTTGTTCCAGGTGTTACGTTTACTAATCCTTCGATTGCAACTGTTGGTTTAACTGAACAGAAAGCAAAAGAAAAAGGTCTTGAGGTTAAAACGTCTGTCTTGCCGTTAGATGCCGTACCAAGGGCCCTTGTTAATCGGGAAACGACGGGTATTTTTAAATTAGTAGCAGATGCAAAAACATTAAAAGTGTTAGGGGTTCATATAGTTGCGGAAAACGCAGGAGAGGTTATCTATGCGGCAACATTAGCTGTAAAATTCGGATTGACAATAGAAGATCTACGAGAAACTCTTACTCCCTATTTAACAATGGCAGAAGGATTGAAATTAGCAGCCCTTACGTTTGATAAAGATGTATCCAAATTATCTTGTTGTGCTGGATAACAATATTAATTTAAAAGTAGCCGGAATTCCTTAGAGAAAGGAATTCCGGCTTTTAAAATCAATCTAAACCATTGATCTGTATATCACATCTCAGGATTTTACAAAGTGTATAAAATCCAAAGATATAGTTTCAAGAAAGGTATTGTCTGCTTTTTCTCGTATAGGAACCTAGGTCGTTCAGTCACGCAAAACTAAATTAGGTATTAAACGTATATAAATAAGTGAACCTATAAGCTCCACGATTGTTTGGGTCACAATGATGGCCGCTACTAAAGTGTTCACTCCGTCAGGCAGAGCCAATGCAAGAGGAAGAACTACGAGCGAATTACGTATTGCTCCTCCAAATATAAGCGAGCGTCCAGTTTTAATATCAAGATTAAACAACCTAGCAAAGAATCGCGAAATTATGGGCATAATGATCATAAAGGCGATATATATAGGAATTACTTTTATTATTAAATTAATGTGGCCAGATAATTTCCCTATTTGAGATGCTACAACAACAAAAAGTGTAAGAGCCATGAATGGAACAGGAAGCCATGCAGAACTATTTAATATTTTATCTACAGTAGATGCTTTTTTTGCGAATAATTGTACGATGATAGCAATGCCCATTGGAATAACGATTAGCCCGAGAAATGCTTCGAAAAATGGACCGGCTTCCACTATTCCTATAGCTTCCCTTCCCATAAACAACCATAAGTACAAAGGTAACAAGAGCATCTGCGTTACGAAAAGAACAGGGGTTGCCATAAGTAAAAGCTTTTCATTTCCACGACCAAGAGATGTGAACACAATGACATAATCAATACAAGGGGTCAGCAATACTAAATAAACCCCGAGTAATAATGGTGGATATTCTGGTAATAGCTTTGATAGAAGCCATACAACAATGGGTACGGCTATATAGTTAACCGTTAATAAAGCTCCGAGAAAACGACGATTTCCGAACGATTTTTTCAAGGCTGCAAATGGAATCTGAGAAAACATACTGTACATTAATATAGCAATAACTAAAGAAATCGTCACATCTAATCGTCCGGCGAAATCAGGCACGAATAATCCAAATCCAGCTGCTATCACTAGCACAATAACATACAGTGATATTTGTTTTTCTTCTAATTGTTCTCTAGTCCACATTAAAAATTATTCTCCTTTTGTTTTATAAATATCCCCAAGATAACTTAGTCGATTTCATATAATTAGAGAGTGGGGATTAAATGTAGAGTTGAAGTGGAAGTATCTCTCCAACATTTCGAAATAAGTAAGTGATGCAACTGTGAGGCTGGATGAGGAACCCTAATGTCTACTATACCTCAACATTGCCTTTTTGACATGCAAGTATTATACGACAATACGACTTCCAACTATTCAAAAGGACTGTCATTAAGCAGCGCTATAATTTTTGAAAAAGAATTTCATAGGAAATGATAAACACACTTGCATATATAAGCATATGATTATATACTGATGATGAAGTGGAGGGATGATACATGAATACAACAGCAACAATTGATCTGCAACGAGCATCACAACTATTAAAATTGCTCGGAGATCCGACACGTTTGACGATGATGAAGTTACTCAAGTCACATGAATGCTGTGTGTGTGAATTTGTTGAGATTTTTAAAATGAGTCAGCCGGCGATTAGCCAGCATTTGCGTAAACTTAGAGATATTGAGTTGGTTAAAGAAGAACGCAGAGGTCAATGGATTTTCTTTTCGATTAATGAAAATCATGAAGATTATCCGTTTATTAAAAGCATCCTTGAACATCTTCCTGAACAGAATGAATCAATCGCTGAACTGGAGGCACAAGGACTTCGAGTTTGTTGTCAATAAGGAGGAGAAAGTACGTTGGTTTCAGTTATCACCGCATCATTAATTTTCATAATTACACTTATTTTTGTCATTTGGCAACCTAGAAACTTATCAATTGGATGGTCTGCATGTATTGGTGCCGTAATCGCTTTGATAGTAGGCGTAGTTAATTTTCAGGATGTCATAGATGTAACGGGGATTGTATGGAATGCAACGCTTGCTTTTGTTGCAATCATTATTATTTCATTAATCTTAGACGAAATTGGATTTTTCGAATGGTCTGCCCTTCATATGGCTAGATTGGCTAAAGGCAGTGGGATTCGGATGTTCGTTTATGTCAGTCTTTTAGGTGCAGTCGTTGCTGCTTTATTTGCAAACGATGGTGCTGCCTTAATCCTAACGCCAATTGTTTTGGCAATGGTACGAAATTTGAATTTCAGTGAAAAGATGATTTTTCCATTCATCATTGCCAGTGGTTTTATTGCAGATACGACTTCGTTGCCATTAGTTGTGAGTAACTTGGTCAATATTGTATCAGCAGACTTTTTCGGCATCGGATTTGTTGAGTATGCATCTCGGATGATAGTTCCCAATTTATTTGCTTTAGTTGCGAGTATTTTAGTACTGTTTTTATTCTTCCGTAAGGATATCCCGAAAGACTATAAAGTATCAGATCTAAAAGAACCGAAGGATGCTATTAAAGATATAAAGTTGTTTCGACTAGCTTGGGTAATTTTAGGCGTGTTACTCGTGGGCTATTTCTCTAGTGAATTTACAGGATTGCCTGTATCTATTATTGCTGGGATTACAGCCATCTTCTTTATGCTTATGGCACAAAGAAGTCCCGCTGTTCACACGAAGCAAGTAATTAAAGGTGCACCTTGGGCTATTGTTTTCTTCTCTGTCGGCATGTATGTAGTCGTTTATGGCTTGCGCAATGCGGGTTTGACAAGTGTGTTGGCAGATGTCATTCAAATGGCAGCCAATCAAGGGCTCTTTGTAGCGACGATTTCGATGGGCTTTATCGCGGCAATCTTATCATCCATTATGAATAATATGCCTACTGTTATGATTAACGCTTTAGCCATATCAGAAACAACTACAACAGGACCGATTCGCGAAGCTCTAATTTATGCAAATGTCATTGGGTCGGATTTAGGTCCAAAAATCACACCAATCGGTTCCTTGGCCACTTTATTGTGGTTGCATGTACTGTCTCAAAAAGATGTGAAAATCTCATGGGGTAGCTATTTTAAAATCGGTATCATCTTAACAGTTCCTACACTCCTGATTACACTAATCGGGCTGTATGTATGGCTGTCATTCATACAATAAAACACAAAAAGGAGATTTTTACTATGTCGAAAAAAACACTCTATTTCTTATGTACAGGTAACTCATGTCGCAGTCAAATGGCTGAAGGCTGGGGTAAAAAGTATCTCGGAGAAGAATGGCAAGTTCTTAGTGCGGGAATTGAAGCACACGGCGTCAATCCAAGTGCTGTTAAAGCGATGAATGAGGCTGGAGTCGATATTTCGAATCAAACTTCGGATATTATTGATCCACAAATCTTAAATAATGCAGATTTTGTTGTCACGCTTTGTGGAGATGCTGCTGACAAGTGTCCGATGACACCACCTCATGTCAAACGTGATCAT
>CAOKMT010000079.1 GCA_948469885.1 uncultured Sporosarcina sp.
CGCGTTGCTCTGTGAGATTCACCGTCAAATGCTCCATCTGGATTTCTTCATGAAAAACATACTGGTTTCTTCTGAACAATACTTCTATTCGTGCAGCGAGCTCTTCAGGATGAAACGGCTTCGTCACATAATCGTCCGCAAACTGTAAACCTTGCAGCTTATCGTCAACAGCTGTACGTGCCGATAACATCAAAATCGGCACTTCCGGGCGGCTGTTTTTCAACCGTTGTCCGACCGTGCAGCCATCGAGTCCCGGAAGCATGACATCCAAAATGACCAAATCCGCTTGCTCAAGCGATGCCTCCGCTTCCTCCCCGGATATCAGCCAGTTGACTGAATACCCCCGCTGCTCCAAATCTTCTTTGACAATGCTGCCGATTTCTACCTCATCTTCGATATATAAAATTCTCTTCACAAACTCGCCCCACCTTCATCGATTGAAAAACTACCGAAATGTTCTTCCTTTTACTCTTATCCTATACGATATTAGGATAAAATGAAAAGCCACCTTTTTCCCACAAAGTACACAAATAAAAAAAGAACAGCCTTCGCTGCCCTTACTTCGCCTTCTTTAACATCCGCACATCCGCTTTCGTATCTAATAGCTCTTCGCCTACTATATCCATTTTGGCGTTTATTTTATCAACTTTGCTTTCTAACTTGTCAAAGCGAACATCCATCTGATCAAACCGCTCGTCCATCCTGTCCAATCGCTGATCCATTTTCTGCACTGTATTTGACAATTCTACTACTTGACCTGACAATTCCCGAATCGCTTGTAAAATCAACCCTTCACTTGCCCTTTTTTCCATTTAATTTCACCCTTTCACGCCAAATTCCGCTCAATATTGTTACGGTTATTATAACATGGAAAAGGTACTAAATCCAGTTCTTGTTCGCATGTAATACGAACACCCTTCTTCAATAAATTCATCTTCTTCATAGCTCATCGTTCATCACACGCTTTCCCAAAACGATCTTTATCGCCTGAATCAATTTCATAATTGCTTATTTCATCAATATAAGCGAACGATATTATGTATCTTGAATCATAATATTCGATTTCTAGGTTATCTCTGTTGATTGGAGTGGAGGGCGCCGACTCCTGTGGGATGAGCGGGACAGGTGAGATCCCGCAGGAGCGATAGCGACGAGGAAGCTCACCGCCCGCCCCACGGAAAGCGTGCGACCGGAACGGAGATCAACATTGTTCGGATTTTAATCTGATAGAATTAATTATGAAATTGACTTGCCTCTAAAGTATATTCGAAAAAACCGTTCTACAAATTCGAAGCGCTTCGAATTAATTATCAATCGCGTCTACTTCCATCACATCGAAATATCTCGCTTCTTCTCCCTTTTCGATAAATAAACCATCACGCCGACACTGACGATCACAAAAACTATGTACACTGTCGGGACCATCCACTTCGCGGTCCACAAATCAATCATACCGGTTAACAGACGATTGAACCCATCGCCGATCATCCAAATGACAAGCGGAATTTGAATCCCGATCAATGCGACGTAATTGGGCATGATTGTTGAAAATCCCATCGCAAGAAACACGAATACAAAGCTGAGCACGTAAATGCCAATCGTACACAACACGATATATTGGAAAAATGTCGGATCATACCAGTACTCTTTACCGATGAACATATGAATCGGAACGTCGAAATAAGGAGACGTCTTGTTTTGTGCATAAATCACAAAGTAAACAGCTAGCAATCCGGTCACAACCCAAAAGCTGGAAAGCGTTCCCGCCAACACTTTCGTCCTATACAATGCCCGTCCTTTTTCCGTCGTATATTGCAAGTCAAGTAAACGACGGTTCCGGTCTTGCAAGTAAATCGGAGAAACGACGAGTAAAACACTGATAAGAATCGTCGCTGCCACACCTTCGATGAACCGATCAAAATTACGGATTGCAACTTCGGGATACAATTGGAACATCCTGTTTTCAAGCAATTCCACATACCTCGTTTTTTGCGGTTCCGGCGAATCGGCAATTATACTCTCCAAACCTACTTCTTTCCAATCGTGAAATTCAATCAGTCGCTCCCGTTCTTGCAGTTCCCAAAACAAATCGACTTGCTCTTCATGCATTAATTGAAAATCAAGCTCTTCTTTTCTTTCCTCTGGATGTTCAAACGGATCGTACGCCCTATATTTTTCATATGTATCCCAGCCCACCTCGACAAATTCCGAACGCGCCTGCAAATACCGATCCGCCTCTGTCACTTGCGCTTCATACACTTGCTTAAAATCGGCGATGTCTTCCTCATCCATCTCTATACCGTACTTTTCAATCATTTCCATCCCAATCCGATACGAATCCAGTTCGGGTCTGCCATTTGGGAAATACTCAATTTCGAATTCGATGACAAGAAAAAAGAGGATGAGATTGACAATAAACAGTAAACCAAGCATCTTCCACGTCCAGATTTTCTTCATTTCATTCCATAAAACGCGCAACATCCGTACCTCCTAGTGAATATCTACTTTTTTAAAATGGTTAGATACGAGCCAATACAAAACGAGCGCAATAACTGTCCAAACAGTGACCGTCAGGACTTCGTGATATTTGAACATGACGAGCCCCCCGTTGCCCGTGAACAATAGATGGGGATTCATCACAACAACCGACAAATTAAAAGTGGTTATGAATAGTAAACTTGATGATAACGGCATGAAGCCGGGTAACATGAAACAAATCGCGAAAAATACTGCAAAAATAAAGAAGGTGAAGTAGCTATTTTTAACGGCAACCGCGATGGCATACGTGATCGCTGTAAATAGCAGTATACAACTATACAACAGCACAATGACGAGCGATAGAAACTTCCAAAACGGCATGTCCCACCATGTGATATAAGGAAAGTTATACTCCCAGTTCAGCGCGCTGCTAATCGAGCTCTTCCATAAATAAGCGTAATCGAAAACGGTGAAATAGGCCGCAAGCGTCACGCCCAGTAACATTGCGACAATCACAGTCGTGACAAGTAAAGAAGCGAATAGTTTATCTTTCATGACAATGCGTCCTCTTTTGGTTGCATATACCAAAAGATGCGTCCGGTTTTCAAATTCGTATGTTGTCAATAACGCCGTTGCAAGCACGATCAATATAAGTGCTTCGAATACTACGGCTTTGACAATCGTTCGGAATAAGAAGCTATGCATTTCATACGGTTGACCGAGGAAAAACCATTGTTTATGTTCCCCAGTCTGTTTCAACTTGTCAAATCGGATTGAAAGTTTTTCAGCTTCCGTCAGAAGTATTTCCGCAGCATTCCCTGATAACTGATATTTCTCGATTTCCGCTTCCGCCAATGCTTTCATGCTAAGTCCTTCGTAATCACTGTCTATTTGTTTCGCGACATTCAAGTATGCTTCTTTCAATTGAAGTTGATGGAAAAAGGATTGCTCTTCTTCGCTATATTTCTCGTAATCTTCCATAGACAGTTGATCAAAAAATGAAAAAACACTTTCAACTTCCTGGCCGGTCATTTCTGTCATTTTTCCAACTTCGAGTTTTATATCTTCTTCAAGTTGATGTAACGACTCATTTGTAATTTCCAATCCATATGTCTCCGCCAACCCGTTTGCAATTTTTAATTCTTCTTTAAAATAGCTATTGTCTACAATCAAATACATATTGAACATTGAAAAGACAATAAACAAACCGATGAAAAGTGGCGACATAAACACTTTTTTACATTCCAGAAAAATGATCCGCATCATACTTCCCCGTCAACGTCATCACGATATTCGTACAAGAAGACATCTTCCAACTGTGGTGTCACAGGCAGCCATGCAACATCCGGTTTCCCTTTATGGATGAATCGCACAATCGTATTGCCTTGTTCCTGTTTTTCCGACAGAAGGATTGCACGGTTGCGGAACGCATCCAATTCTTCGTATTTGATAGACGTTTCGTACACATGGCCTTCCAACGTTTGGCAAATCTTTTCAACGGAGTCTTTATATAAAATTTGCCGATTTTTAATCATCACAATTTCATTGGCGATCGACTCAATATCAGAAACGATATGCGTAGATACAAGTACGAGCCGGTCGCGCCCAAGCTCCGACAACAAATGACGGAAACGCGCCCGTTCTTTCGGATCGAGTCCCGCTGTCGGCTCATCTAAAATCAGCACTTTCGGATCGTTCAATAACGCTTGTGCGATACCGACGCGTTGGATCATCCCGCCCGAAAACTTTTTCATCTTTTTATTCATGACGTCCGGCAACGCGACTTTTTCCAACAACTCCTCAATTTTTACAAGCGCTTCTTTCTTACCGATCCCTTTCAAGGCGGCCAAATAAAGTAAATACTGCTTCGGCGAATAGTTTTTATAGAAGCCGAACTGCTGGGGCAAATATCCGAGCAATGTCCGGTACGTTTCTTCCATTTGGAAAATATCTTTCCCATCATATAAAATCTCACCGCCACTTGGCCTCATCAACGTCGCAAGCATTTTGATCATCGTCGTTTTCCCCGCTCCGTTCGGCGCCAATAACCCATACAAACCGTTTGTAAACTCCAAATTGATATCATGTAATGCGGTGAAGTCCCCATACCGCTTGCTCACGTCTTTCAATACGATCATGTCAAAAAACCCCTTCCGCGTTGTGCTGCCGCATGAATTTCTTTAATAATTGCACATACATATAAGCCGCACCGATCAAGACAAGCGCATAGACAACGAGCGGCAAATGGACGAGCATGTCATTGTACAATGATGCATTCACTTGCTTCGCTAAAATATTGCCAAGCAACCAGCTACCGATAACAACGACAACGGTCATTGTCGAACGCCGTTTCCACATGACGAATAAAAAAAACACCGAGAACACGAATAATCCTGTCGTCGAAATGACGAGCGCTCTTAAAAACGCTACATTTTCATAAAGCGCCACAAAACCGGCGATCATCGCCGCATTCATCACAATCGTGACAATGCTGAACGCCAACATACGAAACGCAATCATTTGATACACATCATATTTGCATGTCATCTCGACTTCATATGTTCCATTTGTTATTTTGTTTGCATACGTGTAAACCGAAAACACAAAAAATAATACAGGTGATACGAGAAATAGAAAAGCGTATACATCTGCTACTTGTTCAACAGCCAAGTCCGGCTTCACAAAGAAGATCACGCCCACCATGAGCGCCATCATCCACAAATACACCTGTTCAGAACGGTCAGAAAACAACTGACGGAAACCGATTTGTTGCACGATCGTTTGAAGTGACACCCAAAACGACGGCTGTCGCCGTAAACCTTGCGCGACGATTTTCTTGATTTCCATTTCCATACGTTCGTCATCCGGCATAGGGATATGCATTTTTTCTTTACGCATCATACACCGCCTCCATTCCTTTTCGAATCCGTTTCAATGCCGTATAATACCTCGATTTCACTGTCGATTCCGCAAGCTTTTCCAGTTCAGCAATTTCTTGGAATGTATACTCTCCGAATAGTTTCAACCGGACGATTTGCTGGACATTCACATTCAAATCATTGACGAGCGACGCCACTCTTTCATAATCCTCTTTGTATTCGAGCGTCACCTCCACATCCATCCCATCTTCAAACGAGTCATCCTCAATCTGCTCTGTCAATGTCGTGTATCGGTAGCTTTTCGAACGGTAATAATCAATGAGCCGATTGGAGGCGACTTTGTACAACCATGTCCGAAAAGCCGCCTTCTGGGCGTCGTAATGGTGGATCGACTTCAACACAGTTATGAAAAGCTCTTGCGTAAGATCGAGCGACAACTCAGCATCGAGCGTTTGCTTATAGACGAATGCATACATCTCCTTATAATATTTTGAAACGAGCCGATTCGCAGAAGCTTCATCGCCGTTCCGCTGTACCTTTTTAATCCATTTCTTCTCATGATTCATCGTTCATCACATGCTTCCCAAAATGATCATTGCCGCCTCTTAAGTATATTCGTAAAATCGTTCGACAAAGTTTGATTTTCTTATAAATAGTTTTTTATAATTAGGAAAATAATCTGTAACAGTTGTCAGGTATAATAAAAAAGACCGTTCCGATGCTACAACATCGAAACGGCCAGTGTAATAGTTGGCTCCCTTTGAGGAGGTCAGTTTCACGTTATGAAATAATCATGATTACAAGCGATTCATATACAGTCACTTGCAGCACCTGCTACTAAAAACATAAAAAAACGACAATAATTCAGCCGAGAAATTGAGGAGCGAAAACAATGAATCTTTTCATTTATATCCCTCCGGATATTTAGGTATTTTAGTTTTAACCTATCATCCTTAACAAAATCGCTCCGATTGTCTAAAAAAGTAAGTCAAATTGTAAGACAAGTATGGTTGCTAATAAAAAAATAAACAACTCGGTCAAAGTTAAAATAGATTCCTTTGGATACTTGGAATATTTCCACTCAAAAAATGCTCTCATCAGAAATTCCAAAAATATCGAAATAAAAACTGCAACAAAAACCAAGTAATAGAACCTTTCGAAGTAAGTAAAGATTACGATAATTGCGATGAATAGTATAACTGTGGAAAAAAGTCTATATGATTTATCTACCTTCCGATGTAATTCATTTATATAATTGTAAGTGAAAAATTCTTTTTTTGCCTTTTCAATGTTGAAAATCTTTCGCACAAGAATTTTAGCTATAAATATACATATAAAAATAACGGCTATAATCAAACCGAACTTTATCCAAACCATAACATCCCCCCCTAAATAATCTTAGCCCAATAACTGAATTACAGTTTTTCCTTTTAATAAAACTAGCAATTAAAAAACATCCAAGTGCTAGAACTTTAATTATTATAGAACCTATATATCCCATATCATCAATGGTTAATGAAAATAACAAGCCACCTATCAGAAAAAATGGAATAGCAAAAAACCATTTCAAATTATCCCCCCCGGTACTAACTCCTCCCTTATAAATCTGACGCATTAAAAATGAAATAAATTCCGCTACATTGTTTGTCCATCCATTTTCACCTTACCAAAAAACCGCCCAATGCGAAAGCATCAGACGGCCATAACCTTTTTCGTTTTACTCTGTGCGTGAAGATTTAATAAAAAATGAAATCACAAGTCCAATAATAGCCAATGTCAACCCGAAGTTAAAAGCAGTTCTGACACCCGCTGTTAACGCTTCGCTCTTCGCTAACTGTGTGGACGGATCTGATAATGTCGCCATATAAGCCTTCTCTCCTGCCGACATAATTGTAATCGCCACAGCCGTTCCAACTGCGCCCGACACTTGCTGCAATGTATTGAGTAAAGCAGTCCCATCCGGGTACAATTTTCTCGGCAGTTGATTCAACCCGTTCGTCTGTGATGGCATCATCACTAATGAAACGCCGATGAATAGAAATGTATGAAGCAAAATAATCGTTACTGTGGAAGTCGTTGTCGTCACATGCGACAATTTCCACAACATGACGACCATCACCACATACCCAGGCGTAATGAGCCATTTAGGCCCGAATTTGTCGAACAAGCGCCCTGTAATTGGCGACATAATCCCGTTCACAATCCCGCCCGGAAGCAGCATAAGCCCCGCCGCAAGCGCAGCAAGTCCGATCCCCATCTGCAAATAGAGCGGTAGCAAAATCATCGTCGATAAAATGACCATAAACGTCGCGAACACACTAAGAAGACCAAGGGTAAGCATCGGATATTTCAATGTTCGAAGGTCCAGCATCGGTGTCTCCAATTTCAATTGCCGGATAGCAAATAGCGCAAGCACCAAAACACCGATGCCTATGGATAGAATGACGACCATATCTCCCCACCCGTTTTCACCTGCAATACTGAACCCGTACACGATGCCGCCGAAACCGATCGTCGACAAGATAATCGACAAAATATCGATTTTAGGCATCGTCCGTTCCGACACATTTTGCATATACGCCAAGCCAGCGACTAAAGCAAGCGCGAGAAGCGGCAACGTCACCCAGAAGATCCAATGCCAACTTAGTTTTTCGATCAATAAACCCGCAAGCGCAGGGCCGGTCGCCGGCGCCGCCATCATGACAAGCCCCATCAACCCCATGATCGTCCCTCTTTTATTGATCGGGAAAATGAGGAGTACCGTATTGAACATAAGCGGGATCAAAATCCCTGTTCCGATTGCTTGGATGACACGCCCCGCCAACAGCACGCCAAAAGCCGGTGCCAATCCCGCTACAATCGTACCCAGTATAGAAAAGAATAAAGACGTCATAAATAACTGCCGTGTCGTAAACGTCTGGATCAAAAACGCAGAAATCGGGATTAAAATCCCGAGTGTTAGTAAATAACCGGTCGTGAGCCACTGGACAGTGGACGACACAACACCGAACTCTGCCATTAAACTGCCAAGCGCCATATTCAACGCCGTCTCACTAAATAAGCCGACAAACCCCGCGATCAAGAAAGAGAGTAAAATCGGAACCGGCCGAATCGGATCTTGTTGATTTTGTTTTGCAATTGTTGTCAAATAAAATTCCTCCAATCAGATAAAGCTGAGATACAATGGATAAGGAGCATTCATCTCCCGCTAATTATGCTCAAATTACGTACCTATGAATTCAAGCCGCATTACTTCTTAGTCAGTAACACGCCTATTTGATCTCCAATAATGTGAAGCGGCTGCCCACTTTTCTCTGTGATGGATAATAAGATGCCACCTTCCACCAACGAATGGATCAACACGCTCAAATCTTTTGCCTGTTGCTCAGCAAATCCTGCTGCAAGCAATTTATTTTCGTAGATTGTTTGCCAACTGCGGAAAGCAGATTGACAAGCCAATCGGATCGGTTCACTCGTCGAATGTTTTTCCCCCGCAATTGTTGCAAATGACAACACTTGAGGATTCGCGCCCTTCTCAAAAATTTGAGCTAACTGATTCAGGTGCGCTTGTAAGGCTTGTACAGGATCTTCAAACTGCTCAAGCACCTCTTGTATATTGTGCATCACCATCCGCTTTGAATAATGAATGGCCTCTATTGCGAGTTCTTCTTTTCCACCCGGAAAATAGTGATAGAGCGAACCTTTGGGAATTCCGCTCTCCTTGATAATATCGTTCAGTCCGACACCGTAATAGCCGCGTAGCCGAAAAAGCCGTGAAGCAACTTCTATTAATACACCTTTAGAACTTTTTTTATCTACCACCGATAATCACCCTTTGAAATTATAACGACTGGTCTACTAGACGTCAATGTTTTTCTTCCAGCCTGTCACTTAAAGGTAAATTCGCAACAAAAAAGACCGCCTGATCCCCGAACATCATAACGGTCAGTAATATGAAATCCCATGGCAAAAAGAATCAATTCAGAAGAATCACTAGTCTTGCAACAACGATCTAACCAGACAGCAGATCACTTCTTACTTGGAAAAAACGTATATGACCAAGAATAAATAAAATCAACGACAAACACAAGCATCCAAATGACCCCGAATGAATACACAGTATCGTTCGCGTACGGAGAATCCGCTGCACTTCCCGACTCTATCCATGATAAATCTGTCAAATACCCGGTCATCGTTTCCATACTTCCCGTTCCGTTCCACCACAGAATCCCTTGGATGACAACAAACACGAGCAAATGGATTGTCGATGTGATACGGTACTTCCGAGCAAGTCGCACAGGATCTTTCTGCCATTCCATTGTCCGGTAATCCTTTTCGGTCAGAAGTTCGACACCCCGCCACTTGCCAACCGTCTTCCGCATCCAACGATCAAGTTTTAAGAAATCCAAAATCCCGAACGTACAAGCATACAACAAAAAAATGATCACGACGATTTGAAACGTCGACATTTCCTTCGTCTTATTGTAAATGAGTAAAGCGACAGCCGCCTCGACAAGTAATAAACCTAGAAAAGCAGCAATCGCCAACATGCTTATTTTCCGTTTGTTGACGACATAGCGCAAAAACCCAAATAGTATAAGTGACACAACCGACAATACTTCAAGCGCGATAAAAATTTCCCATTGATACGTGACAAGCATCTCCAAACGAAACGCCCCCTTCCGCCTCGTACTCATACGAAGTTCTCATAAAATGGTTTCGTTTTCTTCACAATCTATTAAACCCCTTACGCTACTTTATCGGGACATTTCATTTCTTCTTAGAATCCATTATTTCTTTGAAGGTTATTAAGCTAAGCAGTTACGTTAGTTGGTAAATTCACTCATGCTTATTTCCCCGCGTCGTACATATTATTTCTATAAGAGAGCCAAGCGGTTCTTGGAAACGCACAGTTTAGAATCAAGTTAATATATTGAGAAGGAAAGGGAGATGCTTATCGGTTTTTGGTATATTTTACTACTTCTTATTGGTCTCATGTTATTTATAACTGGAATTACGCGAAATTCAGTGTCTAAAGAGATTAAAATGGTTATTTTATTAATTGCTTTTGGCATATTGTTTATATTCGCTGCTTTGATTCTGTTACTTCCTGGAAGTTCTGAAATACTGACGACGTTATTAGGTATTTAAATGAGCCTCTATTCCTGCGAAACAAACGTCAAAGTTGCATTTATTCGGGATGGTTATGTTTGGATCAAAGTCGACGGTCATGAAGAAAAAATAACCGATAAAAAAGCGATGTACAATTATCCGCCACAATGGTCGTTCGATGGGAAAATATTACTCTATCAAAAAGAAGCGCCTGCTTTATTTAACGAAAATCAATCGCGCCTCGGCGTGATTGCGTCCAGATTTTTTCGAGCTCGCTCGAA
>CAOKMT010000080.1 GCA_948469885.1 uncultured Sporosarcina sp.
CAGTTCGATAAATACATCTTCATCTCCATCTGACTGATTTTCAATTTTATATAAGTAGTCCGCCCAATAGAGATGAATGATTTCATCTGCAAAACCGGGAGAAGTTGCAAATGATTGAATGTAAGTAAGCTTGTTCGCGCCATAACCCGTTTCTTCTTCCAACTCTCGTAGCGCTGTGACATCGGGCGCCTCCCCGATTTCAATCCGACCCGCTGGAATTTCAATCAGTGTACGATCCAACGCTTTTCGGTATTGTCTGACTAAGATCAATTTCGCTTCAGCTGTTTTGGCAATAATTGCGACAGCTCCCGGATGTTTTACAAGTTCTCTTTTTGCACGTTTCCCATCAGGCAACTCCACTTCCTCAACGGAGAGAGAGATAATGTTCCCTTCAAAAATGGAATTTGTTGAAAGCGTCTTCTCTTCGTAATTTTTCATCGTTATCCAACCCTTCTATATAGTAATTATAATGTCGTCATTGTACCATGAAAGAATATGGGGAGGTGCTTTTATGAAAAAAAGAGAATTAGGGACGAGTGGACTATTCGTTTCAGAACTGGGTCTTGGCGGTATGTCATTACCGAACACTGTCGCCGAGGTCAAAATGATCATCGATACCGCCATTCATGCAGGCATTAACTTTATCGATACCGCTGATTTGTATGAGGATGGAAAAAACGAAGAACTAATCGGGATGGCGATCAAAGAGAATCGAGATAAAATCATCCTAGCAACGAAAGTCGGCAACAAAATGAATACCGACCGCAAAAGTTGGTCTTGGAATCCTTCCGCCCATCATATAAAGGATGCCGTCAAGAAAAGTTTAAAGCGACTCGGGACGGATTATATCGATTTGTATCAGCTTCACGGAGGTACGATGGAAGATGATGTCGATGAAACGATCGATGCTTTCGAAAGCTTGAAGAAAGAAGGACTTATTAGACAGTATGGAATTTCTTCGATACGTCCAAACGTCATCAAACGTTTTTTGGAGAAAGGAACCGCCGTTTCTGTCATGATGCAATACAGCTTATTAGATAGAAGGCCAGAAGAGTGGTTTCCACAAATCGAGATGGCGAATGCTTCGGTCATTACAAGAGGTACAGTTGCGAAAGGTTTGTTAACAGCCGAAGGTCCTACGCGTGCCAAATCAACAAATGGATTTGCTGATTACGATGCCTTGGAATTGAAACGCATCCTAGCTATCCTAGCCAAAGAAGCGACTGATCTTCACACAGCTGCTATCACATTCACCTTACGGTCAAATGCAGTGTCCACTGCTCTTGTCGGCGCTCGGTCAAAAGAACAGCTACTCGATTCTATCGTCGCCTATGAAAAAGGCATTTCAACCGAAGAGCTAGAGAAATTGGCCCATCTTGTTCCCGCACATAAATATAAAGAGCACCGGCTTTAATTGCCAGTGCTCGTCCCTAATGGATACGATTTTTAAAATAAATAAGCATATCTGTCCATTTTCCATTTTCATAATAAAACGCTTCTCTCGTGCATTCATAACGAAACCCCGCACTTTCCGCCAACTGAAGCGAGGGCTTATTGTCGACGTTAATATGCAATTCGATGCGATGATAATGCAAATGATAGAAGAAAAAATCTGTCACTGCTTGTACGCTTTCTTTTGCGTAACCACGTCTGAAATATTGGTTGTGAATGGAATACCCCATCATTCCCCAATCATAATCCATACGCAAAATATTAAACAATTCAAGCTCCCCTATATTTACACCATCTTCTTTTCGGAAAATACCAAACACGTACATTTCATCTTTTGCAGCGGACTGTTCGTATTTTTGGATCCATTCGTCAAACCATTGCTGCGTATACGATGGATCATCGATAAATCCTTCATCATACTTATATTGGGAAGGCAACCTGTTTCTGTATGCTGAATCCCACTCTTTGTAATCTCCCTTTTCAAAAGGTCGAATAATGAGTCGGTTCGTTTCGATGAAAAAATCTCGGTCTTTCAAGAAGCTCTCTCCTTCAGTCGCCTTGATCCTTTGAATGTAAATTCTTAATCGGTTTTACAATCTATATGAGTTGATATGAAGGATCCCCTTCACAACGGCTAGTCCATTTCCAGAAGGTTTCCCCTACCTCTCGTAAGGCGCCTTCTTTCGACCGTTTGCTAATTCACAACTTCAACATTTATATAATTTTACCGTCCTGGGCAAATACCTTGATATCTATTAATCAATAAATCCAAGTCTTGACTATGTGCCACCACTTTAGGATGTGTAAATCCAAAAGATCTCGCTTTCATATACATCATTTTCCTCTTCAGCTTAATACGCCCTAATAAAAACATTTTTGAAATGACCATTTTCTTTACTCTTCCTCCATACGAATTTTTTAGCTTCATATCATGAGGTGATGTGTAAGTTTGTCGAAGCATATTTTTAGTAGTACAACATAATAATACAATAAATTACTTGAAAATTATGTCGTATTTTGTTCATATTTTGTTAATTCGTTTATTTGTAACAAATGAATAGATTCTTTTTAAAAAAGTATTGACTTCTAAGTACTTCTTGTATACAGTATGCACTCTCCCTTCGCTTGAAAAAATTACAAAGCATTTATTTACCTTGATCTTCGGCTGAAGTTGTCCGCTGCAAATCGTTCCACAGCATACATAAACTTAAGCTATTCATTCAACGTCATCATCTCATTTACAATTAAAAGATTCTCCGTAAATTACAGCCCGCAGGTCTCGGACAATCGCCGAGCCTTATCCTTATAAGGCCATTCGATGAGCATATTTAAGGCATTCCCGAATTTTCATGCTTTAAACGGCCTTCTTTCCGAAAACTCACTCAATAATTAAAAACTAAAAAACAATCAGCCAAAAAATCATAGCCGATTGTTTTCGAGTTATTAATATCCAACTTTATGCCATTAGTAAAGCCTTATCACTTGTCAGTTTTTCCCCGCGAATGCGTTGGAATTCGGTCATCAGTTTATCGATCGTCAAATTTTTCTTTTCTTCAGCTTCTACTTCCAAAATAATTTGACCTTTATCCATCATAATAAGACGATTTCCCAAATCCAATGCTTGTTGCATATTATGCGTGACCATCAACGTCGTCAATTGGTCTTTTTCAACGAGTTGTTTCGTCAAATCTGTGATTAATTCCGCCCGCGATGGGTCCAGCGCTGCCGTATGTTCATCTAGTAAAAGAATAGAAGGCTTCGTAAACGTCGCCATCAGTAAGGAAAGTGCTTGCCGCTCGCCCCCTGAGAGTAAACCGACTTTGGCATTTAATCGATTTTCTAGATTTAAATGGAGCGTTTCAAGTGATTCCTTGAAAAAGTCACGGCGCTTTTTCGTCACGCCTCTTCGCAACCCACGTTTCTTATTTCGCGAATAAGCCATCGCCAAGTTTTCTTCAATCGTCATGGCAGGAGCAGTGCCTGCCATCGGGTCTTGAAACACTCGTCCGATCATCTGTGAACGTTTATACTCAGGTAATCTTCCAACATCTTTTCCAGCAATTTCAATGACGCCAAAATCTGGTGTCAAAGCGCCTGAAACCATATTCATCATCGTCGATTTGCCGGCACCATTACTCCCGATAACCGTTACGAAATCACCTGTGTTTAAGTTTAAATTTATTTCATCAAGCGCGATCTTTTCATCAGGGGTCGCTTCATTAAAGATTTTATTAATCTGCTTGAGTTTTAGCAAGGACGCCCCCTCCTTTTTCCAAAGCACGCTGTTTTTCCGCTAACCGTTGGGCATTGCGTTTCGCCTTGCGCGCTTTTTCTCTTCTTTTCTCAAAATATTGTGGCAATACGAGCGCTCCAATGACAATAACCGCGGTGATCAACTTCGTATCTCCAGCATCCAAAAACTCTGCACGAAGGGCAAGACCTAGAACAATCCGGTAAATGATTGCACCGATAATGACCGCAATCGTCGTTCGCATAATCGTTTTCGTACCGAAGATCGCTTCACCGATAATGACCGAAGCCAAGCCTACAATAATCATTCCAATCCCCATACTGGCATCAGCGAATTTGGAGTATTGTGCAATGAGCGCCCCGGAAAAGGCGACGAGCCCGTTGGACATACCTAACCCGATAATGACAAGCGTATCTGTATTTGCTGAAAAGCTTCGAATCATCTTTTTATTATTTCCTGTTGCCCGAATTGCCAATCCGACTTCCGTCTGTAAAAACCAATCGACAACGAACTTAATAAGAATTGTGACAATCAACACTAAAAACATTGTTCCCCAAGTGGAAGGCAAATGTTTGACACCTATGGAACTTAGCATTTGATTTAGCGTGCTATCAATTCCGAGTGAACTCCAAAAATCATTATACTTTGAAAATAAAGTTTCCGCGTTCAATAAAGGAATATTCGGCCGGCCGACCGAACTATCAGATGTGGTCCCCATTATTCGTAAATTGATCGAATAGAGCGCGATCATCATTAAAATCCCTGATAACAATGGGTTGATGTTTCCTTTTGTATGTAAAAGTCCCGTCACACATCCGGCCAAGAAGCCGATAACAATTGCAACAACAGTAGCCACCATCGGATGATAACCGAAAAAAATCATCGTCGCGGCAACCGCCGCCCCCGTTACAAAGCTCCCATCCACAGTTAAATCGGGAAAGTCTAGCACCCGGAATGATATATAAACACCGAGTGCCATGATTGCGTAGATGATCCCTTGCTCGACAGACCCAAAGATAGCAGTAAACATAAAGAATCATCTCCTAATTATTCATTAAATTCTGCGTTCCATTCATCTTTTATTTCAATACCAATGTCGTCTGCTGTTTCTTTATTCATCACAAACTTCAAATTTTGGGGGATTTGAACCGGTAAATTCGCTGGTTCATTTTCTCCTTTTAAAATCTTAACCGCCATTACTCCTGTTTAATACCCGATTAAATAATACTCTAAACAAAAGGCTGCTAATGCGCCTCTTTAATTTGCGTCTATTTCTCCTTTATTAAGGGTATTTTTATGTTCTTGGGAAACAGAAACGACCGTTTCCAGCGCCGAAACGACTGTGTTGTCGGTGATGATATAAATGGCATCTACTTTTCCAACTAATGATTCCGTCGCTTGTTTCACTTCCGCAGAAGACGATACAGACGCATCTTCAAGCGTCATATCAAATTCTTCCAATACTTCTTTCACTGCTTTCACTTGCGCAACAGAGTTTTGCTCGCCCGCATTGTATACCATCCCAACAGTGCTAGCGCCCAGCTCCTCTTTCAAAAACTTCATCGTACTCGGAATGGCATCAGGATGACTATCGATTGTTCCAGTCAAATTGCCACCTGGTTCTTCCATCGATGCCACCAACTCTGCACTCACCGCATCGGTTACTGAAGTGAAAACGATTGGAATTTCTTGGGTGGCACTTGCAGCAGCTTGTGCACTAGGTGTCGAATTGGCAAAAATCAAATCGACGCCTGAACTGACAAGGTTATTCGCGATTGTCATGTTTGAGCTGTTGTCGTTCTGAGCATTTTGCACGTCGTATTCAACATCAAGTCCCGCATCTTCCAATGCTTGTTGAAATCCTTCAAAGGCTGCGTTCAAAGATGGATGTTCAACAAGTTGGGTCACACCCACTTTATATTTGCCTTGTTCTTTACTTGCGCCCGCTTCGTTATCTTCATTAGAGGCGGATCCTGAATTTTGGTCGCCACCCGCTCCGCATGCTGTCAGTATGAACAATACACTTAGCAGCGCGATTGCATTTTTTATCCAATTCAATTTCATTACTTTTTTCCCCCTCTTGATCGCTATTGACCTATTCTTTTTGTCGATATTTTCGGTCAATATTATTCGTTATAATACATTGAATTCGCGTATTAGTCAATAACATTCGAAAGGTTCACACGATTGAAACGCTTACATTTTCTGTGATTTATTGATTCTTCTTTTTGAGGACTATCGACCGCATTTTATCGTCCTTGAATGATATTCCTATGACAGTTTGGGTATTATATAGAATAATCAAAAAATTAATCGTTGTTCGGTAAGGAGGTAATAAATTGGACAAAATCAACCGTCGTCCGCAGATGTGGATTAAAATGATATTCGTCGGTGCACTCTCGATCGTCTTATTATGTGGGTGTGGAAACGGCGGCGTCCATATAAAGACGCCCGACTCACTGATCAAAATAAACCCTGATGGTGGAATGGATCCCGATGTCAATACGGAGACATTAGATTTTTCGAAATACGGAGACAAACAAGATGACGCGTAGCATTCATAATAAAACATCCCAAAAGTTAGCTTACGACGCTAACTTTTGGGATGTACTTCAAAGGGACGGATGCTCCTTAATGAGGATCCATCTTTATCAACTTAAGATTACTTCAATACTTCGAGCCAATGTCTCCATACTCCTCCAACAATTGTTCAAAACTCTTATTTTTTTCCCGTTGTTTTCTTTCTTGTCGAAGTTGTTCTTGTCGTTCTTCCTCTTTTTCTCGTTCAAGCACGGTCAGTTCTTTTTTCGCCTCTTTCAATTTGGCAAGGATATTTTCATCCAGAGAATCGGATAACGTGACACTTTCCGTTTTTTGACCCGCTTTCTTTTGTCTTTTATGTGCCATGCCTTTCTTTCCCCACTTTCATTTAAGATCGTTTGACGATCGTCGCAACACCTTGACCGCCACCGATGCATAACGTAGCAAGACCTGTTTTGGCGTCCCGTCGCTTCATTTCATGAAGAAGGGTCACGAGAATTCTTGCTCCGCTCGCCCCGATCGGATGGCCAAGTGCAATTGCGCCACCGTTCACATTTAATTTTTCTGGATCGAACTGCAATTCTTGCCCGACAGCGATTGCTTGTGCTGCAAATGCTTCGTTCGCTTCTATCAACTCAATTTCCGAAAGTTCCATATTCGCACGTTCAAGCGCATTTTTTGTCGCTTGCACAGGCCCCAGTCCCATGACAGCCGGATCGACCCCCGCCCCGGCATTCGCCATGATGGATGCAAGTGGTGTCAAGCCAAGCTCTTGTGCTTTTTCTTTTGACATGATAACAAACGCAGCCGCTCCGTCGTTAATGCCGGATGCATTCCCAGCTGTAACGCTACCGTCTCGTTTAAATGCCGGTCTGAGTTTTCCAAGCTTATCGGCTGTTGAGTCGCCACGGACATATTCATCAGTATCAAAAACAAGAGGGTCCCCTTTGCGCTGTGGAATTGTAACCGGTACAATTTCTTCTGCAAACAATCCCGCTCTTATAGCAGCTGCCGCTTTTTGTTGGGAATTCGCAGCAAACCCGTCTTGCGCTTCACGTGTAATCGAGTAACGATCACACAGATTCTCCGCCGTGTTCCCCATGTGATAATCATTAAACGCACACCATAAGCCATCCGAAATCATGCTGTCGACAATTTTTTGGTCTCCCATCTTGAATCCTTCACGGCCGCCTTTTAATAAGTACGGCGCTTGACTCATATTTTCCATTCCGCCCGCAACGACAATATCTGCCTCTTCTGCGACAATGGCTTGACGTGCGAGATGGACAGCTTTTAATCCCGAGCCGCACACTTTGTTAATCGCCATAGCGGATACGCCTTCAGGTAGACCTGCCCGCATAGCCGCTTGTCTTGCCGTATTTTGCCCGAGACCAGCTTGCAAGACATTCCCCATGATTACTTCATCCACTTGATCAGGCGCCACATCCGCACGTCTCAGCGCTTCTTTAATGACAATCGCGCCGAGTTCGACAGCCGACACATCTTTCAATGATCCTAGAAACGATCCGATTGCCGTTCTGACTGCGCTTACAACAACCACTTCTTTTGACATTTTCCCACCCATTTCATGTTAATAAATTTCATTGCCTGTATGTACATCCCTTGTTTACAATATACTAGAAGGAGGGGATGTTATGTTTATTTTACCAAAGAAAGTGACGATTATCGAGGTTGGACCACGGGATGGGCTTCAAAATGAACAGAATTATGTTGCCGAAGATGACAAACTTGCCTTTATTCAAGCGCTTCAGCAAGCCGGGGTGCAAGAAATGGAGTTAACTTCATTTGTATCTCCAAAATGGGTCCCACAAATGCAAGATGCGGCGTCAATCGTCCAAAAAGCGGAGCGGAAAGGTCGGCAAATCGTTCTCGCGCCAAATGCAAAAGGTGCAGAACTCGCCTTAGCTGCGGGGGCATCCAGCATCGCTGTATTTGTCGGTGTCAGCAATACTTTCAATAAGAAAAATATTAACCGGACGACGGAAGAAAGTATGGACGCGCTCGCCCCCGTACTTGCACAGTTAAAGTCACAAGGGATCTTTATCCGCGCTTGCATTTCGACTGCATTTTACTGTCCGTATGAAGGTAAAATCGATCCGCAAGCCGTTGTAGCGCTTTGTCAGCAGTTCGTGGCGATGGGGGCAGCTGAACTGAGCGTGGCAGATACGATCGGCATGGCGAATCCTCAAGAAAGTTATACATTATTTACAATGTTGAAAGAAAAACTGCCTGAAACGTTACTCACCGCACATTTCCATGATACGCGCAAAATGGCACTTGCTAATATTTATGCAGCTCTCCAAGCAGGCGTCGATCGCTTTGACAGTTCGGCAGGCGGGCTCGGTGGTTGCCCTTTCGCGCCAGGTGCTACGGGCAATGTAGCGACGGAAGATGTTGTCCATATGTTGGATACTCTCCATATTGAAACAGGTATCGATGTGTTGCAAGTTTGCCAGGCAATATCACGCATTGCTCCGCACGTTTCAAGACCGATCGATAGCGGAATGTATCGATTGTTTTCGAACGGTCAACTGTAAAAAGGAGGAAGTTGTATTGAAACGGCGCTTTCTTTATATTACCGGCATTTTTTCGAGCTTGGTGACAGCCGTCTTAACCGTATTTGGATTCGTAGCAACAAACAGACTCATGTATGTCAAGATGAAAGACCCTGATATGGTGATGGAACGTGAAATTGTCGCAAAACGGTTCGATGAAAAATGGTATGAAACGGTTCGTAAAGAAGAATTATGGATTGATTCTCCCAATGGGTATCCACTGAAAGCGATTTTCTTGAAGCCGCTTCAGACTGACCAGACCGTTATTATTTGCCATGGTGTGACTGAAAATAAAATCAATTCAATGCGCTACGCTCGACTTTTTGAACGGTTAGGTTTCAATTCGGTCGTCTACGACCATCGCCGACACGGTGATTCAGGTGGAAAGACAACAAGTTTTGGCTATTATGAAAAATCGGATTTACAAGCAGTCATTCAATTGATCCGGGAAAAAATCGGACCCCAAGCTTTGCTTGGTACTCACGGTGAATCGATGGGCGCTGCAACAACGATTTTGTACGCGGGTACATATGTAGATGTAGCCGATTTCCACATCGTGGATTGTCCTTTTTCTGATTTCACTGAGCAAGTACTCCATGTCTTGCGGATGGAAACCCCGCTCAGAAGCACGATGGCACTTCGCATCGCAAGCTTGTTTTTAAAAATGCGCGACGGTTATACATTGAACCTCGTATCTCCGCGGGAAGTGATTGGTCATGTCCACAAACCAATGCTGTTCATCCATAGCTTGGAAGATGAATTCATTTTACCCTATATGACACAAGAACTTTACGAAGCGAAAGAAGGGGAAAAAATGTTGAAGCTGTTTGAAAAAGGAGCACATGCTAAATCATTTAATGACAATCCAGTCGAATACGAAAAAACAGTAAAAGACTTTCTCAGGCTTTATAACTTCGCGGAATAAAAGAAAACTCCCGTAGAGACGCTAGCTGCTCTCAACGGGAGTTTACTTATTTCTTAGGCTTTTTTTCCTTCTTGTCCTTTTTATCGCTCATCTTATTCATCTGATTCATCATCTGATTTATGCGTTTTTGTGAAGGTTTTTGCCCCATCTGCATCATCATCATTCTTAACATGTCCTCATTAATCGGCGGGTTCTCTTCTAAATATTTCATCATATATTGGCGTGCAATGAAAAATCCGAGGGCCACACCAGCTAATAGCGCGACGATGATTATAAGTATCCACCAAATCGTGCCCATTCGCCATACCTCCTTCACTTCAATAGTTCGATTTTACAGTACCATGAAGGATTATACAACACAACGACACGATATACTACCCTTTCATTGAATTACTGCTAAGGATTGTGATCGATAGTTCGTATATTTGATCGGTTTTAGCCATCCCCATTCCCCGTGTCCATCCATAACAGCGAAAAAACGGTTCCCCACTTCCGACAATGCGACGAACAGATCGAGATCTAACATACGGGAGCCATCACAATAGACATCCAGTGAATACTCCGAAAGTGAAATACAGATAGACCCTTTTACGGGATGCATCAATTTATACCCTTCATTTCCACGTTCGATCGATGTGAACACTTTCCCTAATTTAGATACAATCGCTTCGTCAATCGTTCGCCGCTCAAGAGGGTCACATAAATAATGAACTTCTTGTAAATCTCCAATTTGTTTGCTATTTTCCTTCAATAAATCGTATAAAAGCCTCTCTCGTCCAATAACAAATGGCTCGTACTTCTTTTTCACTTTATATATTCCGTATGATCGCATGATCGCCACCCCCTATTAGTAG
>CAOKMT010000081.1 GCA_948469885.1 uncultured Sporosarcina sp.
CCATTAGCTGAAAAGATTAAAAAAGCAGAAGATCTTGGCGTTAAAATGGTTGCCTGTTTAATGAGTATGGACGTAATGGCAATTGAGCGTGAAGAATTATTACCAAGTGTCCAAATCGGTGGTGTCGGTGCCTATTTAGGAGACGCTTCCGACAGTAATTTAAACTTATTTATTTAACAATAAAAAAAATTAGGAGTGGGTTTTTATGTTCTTTAAACAATTTTATGATGAAAAACTAGCACAAACTTCTTATATGGTGGCATGTCAAAAAACGAATGAAGCACTCATTATCGATCCAATGCGTGTATTGGATGAATATGAAGCAGTTGCCAAAGCAGAAGGATTCAAAATTACACAAGCGACAGAAACACATATTCACGCAGACTTTGCTTCAGGATTACGTGATGTTGCGCGAAAATTCGATGCAACTTTATATGTTTCAGATGAAGGCGATGAAAATTGGAAGTATGAAAACATGCCTGAAAACACCGTTTACTTGAAAGACGGCGATTCAATTCATGTTGGACATGTTGAATTAAAGGTGGTTCATACGCCAGGACATACCCCCGAGAGTATTTCATTCGTATTAACGGATCACGGGGGCGGTAGCCAAGAGCCGATGGGCATTTTCACAGGAGATTTCGTCTTTGTTGGAGATATTGGACGTCCAGATTTATTGGAAGAAGCAGCTAAAATTGAAGGAACAACTGAAATTGGCGCAAACGCAATGTTTAATTCCATTCAAAACCTTCAAAAATACGATGACTTTTTACAAATTTGGCCGGGACACGGGGCAGGTAGTGCATGTGGAAAATCTTTAGGTGCAGTTCCCCTTTCAACACTCGGTTATGAAAGACATAATAACTGGGCATTCAATCTGACAGAAAAACAAGCTTTCATCAAAGAATTAACGAGCGAGCAACCTGAACCGCCATTATATTTTGCACAAATGAAGAAAGTGAATAAAGTTGGACTTCCTTTATTTGAAGTGAAAGATATTCCAGTTGGAACACCAGAAACATTAGCGGGACAAATTTTTGATTTGCGCTCAAAAGAAGCTTTTAGAGAAGGATTTGTGAAAGGTTCTATCAATATTCCGTACAACAGCAAATTCTTACAATTCATTGGTTGGTTTATTAATTATGATGCACCAATGACTGTCATTGCAGATCCTGCAATTTCAGAAACGCTCCAAAAAGATTTGGCATCGATTGGCTATGATCAATTGCAGTTAATCGTTCCTGAAAAAGAAGCAACACGTTATTTCAATGATCATTATGATAGTATTTCAGCTACTGATTTTGCTAAACAGTATGCGAATACTAAAAATATTTTAGACGTTCGCACGACTTCTGAATATACGGCTGGAAATTTGGAAAAATCTGTGCATATCCATTACGGGCACTTAATGGAAAGCGATATTCCATTTACAGGAGAAGACGACATTATTTATGTGCATTGTCAATCTGGAGTCCGTTCGGCAATGGCGATGAGCGTGCTAAAAGCAAAAGGCTATAACAATATTGTCAATGTAGAGTCTGGCTATAATGGCATTCGAGTGGCTATGGACAAATGAGTGTTTCATTTATCGTCGTCATTTTCTTAATCGGCTTTATCGGTTCTTTCATCTCTGGGATGATTGGAATTGGTGGCTCGATTATTAAATACCCAATGCTTCTATACATTCCCGCGCTTTTTGGGCTGACCGCTTTTACAGCCCATGAAGTGTCTGGGATTAGTGCGATTCAAGTGTTTTTTGCAACAATCAGCGGGCTTTTTGCTTATAAAAATACAGGTTATTTAAATAAACGTCTCATTACGTATATGGGAAGTGCGATTTTAGTTGGGAGTCTGATTGGCAGTTATGGTTCGCGTTTTTTATCAGAATCTGGGGTAAATATTGTCTATGCAATTTTAGCGACCATTGCCGTTATCATGATGTTTTCGCCTAAAAAAGAAGTGCCTTTTACACCTGGAGATACACTACAATTTAACGGTCCACTCGCTGCGATTCTTGCACTGATTACAGGAACAGCAGCGGGCATTGTCGGTGCTGCAGGCGCTTTTATTCTCGTACCAATTATGCTTGTCGTCTTAAAGATTCCAACACGAGTAACCATTGCGACAAGTTTAGCCGTAACATTTATCTCATCCATTGGCGCTACAGTTGGAAAAATGATGACTGGACAAGTGCTCTACGGACCAGCCATCATTATGATTATCGCTAGCTTAATTGCAGCCCCAATCGGTGCCAAAGTCGGGCAAAAAATGAACGTGAAAGTTTTACAATGGATATTAGCCGTTTTAATTTTAGCAACAGCCATTAAAATTTGGGTAGATATACTTTGGTAAAAGCATTTATAAGCCTGTCTAGAAAATTCGTGTAGACGATTTTTCTAGACAGGCTTTTTTTCAGAGCGCTATGTGTTTTGAATCGTGCATCTACTTTTTTTACTTTGCTTTTAAATAATGAGCCCATACGACTTGCTCTGGATCCCAACAACACTATGATGAATACTTGTCAAAACTTTTTTATATTCATCAAGAAGACGTCGTTTCTGATTTGTTTAGTGGTGGGCAGTTTATATTCGATGATTATGGTTTCGATTGTGATTCTTTAAAAGAGGAAAAGCTGATTATGCTACGCAAGAGAAATAAGTAACTGGAAATGAAGTAGACCTTTTAAGGCAAGCAGCATTCATCATGGTGTGAAAATTTTCATCATAAATATTAAACAGCCAAAACTCATTCATCATAATGGTTTTGGCTGTTTAATTGCATTTTACATATTCTCATTTAAGAGTCGTTGACACTGCACTAGGTGACAGAGGTCACTCAAACAAACATGAATTTCTCGTTTGTTTAAACTTTCATTAATTTCTTATGATAATGTATACCAAATAAATAATATAGGCGGCGACAAGCACCACTCCTTCACGCTTTCCAACTTTGAAGCTGGTCCTTGAAAAAATCAATAAAACAACGGTCAGCACAATCATCAAAACAACATCCGTAAATACTTTATCACTCACCGCTAATGGAGAAATTGTAGCCGAGGCACCCAATACAAATAAAATGTTAAAAATATTACTTCCAACAATATTCCCCAGCGCAATTTCACTTTCTTTTTTCAATGCCGCTGTAATCGATGTGACAAGTTCAGGAAGTGATGTTCCAATTGCAATAATCGTTAGTCCGACCAATGTTTCACTCATACCAAGAGAAAAAGCAATTTTTGTACCATTATCTACGACTAAATTTCCTCCAAATATAATTGCAGCTAATCCTAATAAAGTGATGAATATGTTTTTACCCCAATTGATATCTTCAGGTACTGGTTCGTCCGTTGTGTTTTTCCGGCTTTTTAGTCCAATTTCAATGAGATAATACATAAAAATGGAGAGGAACAATAAGAAAATGATCCCATCGCTGCGCGTAATCATATTGCTACTAAATCCTTGTAATGCCATATCGCTCATCAAAATAAGCAACGCTACACTTGCGAGTATTGTAAATGGAATTTCTTTTTTTATTGTCTCACCTTGAACCTTCAATGGATAGAGGAAGGCCGCGATTCCTACAACAAGCGTAAGATTAAAAATATTGCTACCGACTACGTTCCCCACGGCAACATCTGCATTTCCTTCTAGTGCTGCAATAATACTAACCGTTGCTTCTGGAGAACTTGTTCCAAAAGCAACAATGGTTAACCCGATTAATATTGGTGGGACTCGGAGCAACCTCGCTATATTAGAAGACCCATCTACAAAAAAGTTAGCTCCTTTTATTAACAATGCAAATCCAACAATTAATAAAATATATGCCATTGGCTTATTTTCCCTCTGTTTCGTTTATGTATTTTTATTATTATTTTATAATTTCTATAAATGTATACCCTTTTATTGGCGAATTTAAAACCCCAAAACGTAAAACAACTTTTCGTCTTCTTCCTTTCCACTAAATGCCTTCCGATTTACTCCTTTTCATGCAACCGCTGCTTTCGACGCCATTAAACCCATCCAATTGGGTACTCCCTCCACTTTATACGATCATCTACCTAATCCATTAATTGTTCTAGAAAATCAAGAACAAGACGCAATCTTGATAACTGTCGTTGCCGGCCCAATGGGATTTAGAGAGGAAAAAGACAAAATTATTTACATGCTCAACTGGAGGGAAGCTGTGCAACTCTATGAGGAGCATTGTAAAGAGCATAATCTTGAAATTATTGGTATTGGACAGCACTAATATGCTGGGTGAAAGCTAAGTTAGTGGAGTTATATTGAAGAATCCCATTAGTCTTGCATAGAATCCAGTATAAACAATATACTGCCTTCATATAAATAAACATAGAGATTTGTATTCAAAAAAACCAGCAGAATCTAATGTCACTCTGCTAATTTTTTGTTTAATATTATAATCAATAAAATATCTCGGCAAATTTTTTACCGAATTCTTGTGGCACTCTCTAAATAATTTATGCCATTCGTCGGAGCATTAGGTGGATATGATGTTGATTACAAAGGTTGGCACAAGAAGTGACGTCTTTGGTCCTTGGTCTTTGTTCTCTTAACTTAGCCTAAGTTCTCCTACATTAACCCGTGTTAAATCCCTATTGTTTACTATTTCATATTCGGTATTTTTCCTTCACTAATAGACGTTGAAGATTTCTACCGAAACCATTTAAATAAAACGAGCAATCTCTTTTAAAGGGAGACGTGATGTGCCATGTGCCGGCGCAGCTGCTTTACCGATAGCAATCAGTGCAATTGGGTGATGGTGCTTTGGTAACTCAAAGCGCTCTGCAAATTTCGCCATGTCAAAACCAGCCATTGGTACTGTGTCGTAGCCTTTTTCTTTTGCGATTAACATAATTTGCATTGAGATAAGACCTGCATCATATGAAGCGATATTTTGTCTAAGTTCTACCGGTGCAAATGGATATAGATTCATGGCATTGTTGATCATCGTGTTTTTCTGTTTTTCATCCATATGGCCTTCTGCTACGTTTTGAGCAGCAATTCTCTCTACATTTTTATACATATCAGAATCACCGATAACAGCAATAATGGCTGAAGCTGTTTCAACTTGCTCTTGACCGTTTGCAATTGCACGAAGTTCTTTTTTCGTTGCCTCGTCTTGAATTACGATGAATCTCCAAGATTGTAGATTACTTGAAGATGGTGCTGTTGTGGCAGCTGTTAGAATTTCTTCCAGTTCTGTTTGTGTCATTTTAAATGATGGATCATACTTACGCACAGATTTCCTTTCTTGTATAAGTGTATATAAATCCTTAGTCATTGTCGTCATTGTATTTCCTCCTATTAACTTACTTATTATTAGTTTAAGAATAGAATCTTAATTTAAATAACACCTAAAGATCATCCATTAAAAACTTATGACCAGATAGAATCATTCATCTAGAGTAAGATTGGGGTGGACTTCTTTTGGGTATTTATTCGTATAGTTGAATTGTCGAAATTTGTTCTTGCACACGCATCTTCAACCAATTTGAAATTATATCAAACGGCTGACTCCATTAATTCCTCTAGATTCTCTTTAGTGAAATGAAAAGTTTCATTACAGAAATGGCAATTTGCTTCAGCCTGTCCGTCTGTTTGAATCATGTCTTGAATCTCATCACTTCCTAAACTGACGATAGCATTGGTAACTCTCTCCTCGGAGCATTGACATTGAAATTGTACTGGCATTCTCTCCAAAACTTTCATATTTTCAATGCCGAGTATTTGTTCAAGTATCTGTTCTGGTTTCATACCTTTCGCAACCATTGAAGAAATCGGATCGATTACTTTCAGACGTTCTTCAATCGTAGTGATTATTTCTTCTTCGGCTCCTGGCATAAGTTGAATGATGAAACCGCCGGCTGCTTGAATAGTATGATCAGGATTCACAAGCACACCTACCCCTACAGCGGAAGCAACTTGCTCGGAATTAAAAAGATAAGATGTAAAATCTTCACCTATTTCACCCGTCACAAGAGGGATTTGCCCTACGAAAGGTTGCTGTAGCCCTACATCCTTCGATACAGTGAGCATTCCATTTGTTCCCACTGCTCTTTGCACATCTAAATTTCCATGTTCATTTAAATCAACATGAGTTTCAGGATTGGTGACATAGCCCCTAACCTCTCCTTTGGCGTTTGCATCAACAAGGAGTGTTCCGATCGGACCCCCACCATCAATTTTCACTGTTATCGTATCTTCACCTTTGAGCATAGCGCCAAGCATCACACTGGCAGTCATTGTTCGCCCTAATGCAGCTGAAGCGGTTGACCATGTATTATGGCGACGCCTCGCTTCGTCTATTGTTTCCGTTGTTTGAACTGCATAAGCACGCACTTGATCATCATAAGCTAGCACTTTTACTAAATAGTCTTTCATTTCTTTCTTCCTTTCTAACTGACCTACCTAATTTGTCTCACATTCTCTTCTCAGGCGAACTTTTTCAGGCGTCACGTCATTTCCA
The DNA here is from genome assembly GCA_948469885.1 of uncultured Sporosarcina sp. Lineage (GTDB taxonomy): Bacteria > Bacillota > Bacilli > Bacillales_A > Planococcaceae > Sporosarcina. Next base: position 6,487 of record CAOKMT010000081.1, read on the forward strand.
AGTGGATCGACCACGGTTAACCCTGAGAAAGTGTTAAGAACTTGCCCACGAATTTCCCGTAAATAGTCTTCACGCAATACTTGCTGTTCAACTCTTTCGGCATTGGTTAAACCTTCTTCACGCTGCTTTTTCGCTAATTCATTAATACGACCTAAGCTTTCAATCATTTCTATTTCACTTCTTTCACAATTTATTGATTGGGAAATGCGGAACTACATACTCACCCAATTCTTGTATAACCTCTTCTGCAGGTCGTGTTCCGTGTTTCAAGCCAAACATGACGTGGTTTACACCTGCATCCTGATAGGCATGCAAATAATCTATTAAAAATCGATAACCCGATCTAAAGCCGCCTTGTATCGGTTTAGGTGCTTCATTTGGATTTCCTGATAAGTCAATGGCTAAAGCTTGTGCAAATGGTTTGAATTCATTGGTCGCCTGTCGCCACTTATTCATAAGTTCTCGCTGCTCATTGACACCTTGCGAATAAAATAACCAACCATCTGTATGCTCGGCTAACCACTCAATCGATTGACCGGAATACCCTGTTCCTAGAACGGGTATGTCGAATAAGGCGGGCTTGGGAAGCACATCACCTTGTTCTAATTCCACTCGCGCTGTTTTCATTTTCGGAAATGAATCTTTCCATACTTTTTTCATGACCCCTATAGACTCTCTGAATAATGCTGCACTTTCGTTAGGATCAGTTTTAAACGCAGGAAACTCAATGGGCCGGTCACCAGTTGCAACCCCCAACAATAAGCGCTGTCTTGATATTTCGTCCAAGGATGCTGCTGATTTCGCTACGTGAAGCGGGTGTCGTAAAGTCGTAACAATACTGGCAGTACCGAGTGCTATCCGATCCGTATGTGCCGCAACATACGCTAGAAATACCCAAGGGTCATAAGAAGCACCTACATCGCCAAAGTCCGCATCGTAAAGTGGTACATCTCTTACAAATAAGGAAGCAAAACCTAGATTTTCTGCCTTTTTCGCAAGTGTCATCTGCTCTTCCAAGTTAAAGATGGGAAAACTTCCCCTATATGACTCTAAAGGAAATGTAAGTCCCAGAGTTAATTGCCGTTCGGAAAATGTTCGTGCAAATCCTTTATGTGTATTAAATTTATTCATATACTTGTTCTCCTGCTAATTGTTGCGTCGAATTTTGGAACGCGTAAATTCAATTTCAGCAAATCTTCGCCAAAACTGATAATAATTCTTTCGGTAAACATTGATAGATATCTTGTGATATTCATGCACCTAAGCACTTAAATCTCATCCACCTCATCTGAGATGAATGCTTCCCTATACGTAAAATCGATTGGTTTTCATAAAACCATTTTTGTGTTTATCCAATCTTCTAGTTCTTGCACTTTTGGTTTAAATCCGACCTTAATTTCTTCATATAAAGATGCAATTGTTTCGCGCTTCAGCACAGATTTCCAAGACGATTCCGCTTCTTCCATTAAGTCTGTTAACAAACAGCAACTATCTTCTTCCAAATCAAGCATGTCATGTAGCACACCACTGGAAGAGTAAAGAGATTGCTGACCTTCCACTGCGACATAAATATCGTAAATTCGAATATCTTCAGGTTTTTTCCTGATTTTAAACCCGCCTTTTACGCCAGGTACAGAAGTGATCAAATCCGCTCTTACTAATTTCCTCAACAACTTTTGAAAGTACGTCGGTGAAGCCCCTAATTGCTGACTGATCGCTTCCCCGGGTAATACTGCTTTCTCTGGCAACATGTTAAGGATCAGAATGGCATATACTGACTGTTCTACTCCCGTTTTCATTCGCATTAAATCGCCACCTATTCTCATTTACTTAAACCCAAATAATAACGTGGATAATCATTATCCTCTTTAGTGTATTTCATTATTATTGAAAAGTAAACTTTTCCCTCTCAACTACTCTTCTTCCTAGTCAAATCCCATTAGAAAATATCCCCCATCTATGTGATAATAATAGAACCAACGTTTCTATCACTAAGGAAAAGAGGTGTCTCTATGAAACCAGTTATTGCTCTTATGTGGATGACTAAGGGCAAACAACAGGATTACTGAGAATAAATCATAAAAACCTTGCAGTATTAGGTGTTTCAAGTTAAATTTTGCTAGACCTATTGAAAGTAAAAGTCGAAGACAAAATTTAATAGATAAGCAATCGATCATATTAAAGAACTAGTAAAGAACTAGTGTTAAAAAGTTTATAAAAAAGAAAAAGGATAGAGAGAGCAGATATCGTTCCTGCTCCTCTATCCTTTTTCTTTTACAGTCAGTAATATTTTCATCCGTCCATCATGATATTCATTCAATTAATTACTAAGAACGCAACTTATAGTTTACATAAGGTAATATATATGTTACATTGAAATTAGAGAGGAGCTTCACATGAAAAATCAAGTTAAGCTTGCCCGTGTAAAAGTAGATTTAACACAGCAACAGCTGGCTGATGTTGTCGGGATTACTAGACAAACCGTTAGCCTCATTGAGAAAGGTAAATACAATCCATCCTTAAAACTCTGCCTGCAAATTTGCTATGCCGTGAACGAAAAATTGGATAAAATATTTTGGATTGAACAGGAGGATTTTGAATGAAAAAAATTACAGATGAAAGACTTATTTTGAGGAATTTACAAAACACCAGAATTGCTCATGTCGTTCAGACTATTGGGATCTTATTTATTCTTGGTTATAATTTTTTCCAGGGTGGACTTGAGGAAATGCGTGGGAATCCACTATGGCTAGTGTTTATGTTAACGATGGTTGTATACCTCTACTTGACAATGAGTGTTAGTGTAGAACATGAAAAGAAAATTAAAAACCCCAAAAAATCATTTATGATAAGTTTAATCGGATTAATAATCATTTCAGTGATTGTTGGTTACCTAGTTTCTATTTCGTCAAGCTCTGACGGGATGACTGGTGTGCTATTGGGCTTTATTTTATTTATTTGTTGTTTCATCCCCTTATATTATATTTATCGTTTAAGAGTAAAGCAAAAACAGGATTTTGAAAATAAATAAAAAGAAATCCGAAACAGTAATCCTATTATATAGATGAAAAGGGGCAAGCAATATCAAAACCCGAGTAAATGATTAAAGATAAGAAACCATATTTCTTTTGAAACAATAATGCTATCCTTGTTATACAAATTTGACTGATTTTCAATAAAATTAATCTTCCGCAAACGGGCCATTTTGATAAATAATATTTTAAACAAAATTATGATCAAGGGGTTTATCAAATGTCATTAAAGTTAGAAACTAAACGTCTGTATTTACAGCCTTTTAATAAAGAAGATGCTATTAGAGTTAAAAACTTAGCTAATAGTAAAGAGTTAGCAGATATACTCGGCCTTCCACATCCATATGAATTGAAGCACGCACAGGATTGGATTGCAATTCAACCTGAGCAAATTAAAGATGGGATTGAATATCCTTTGACGATAGTTTCTAAGGAAATAAACGAAATTATTGGTACAATCACTCTACGAATTGATAAAAACAACAATAAAGGCGAACTTGGTTATTGGATTGGCATAGATTACTGGGGTAACGGGTTTGCAACTGAAGCAGTCAGAAAAATTATAGAATTTGGATTTAACGATTTGAATTTAAATAAAATTTGGGCTTCAGCTCTCACTAGAAATAAAGCTTCATCAGTGGTGTTGGGAAAAGTGGGCTTACAAAAAGAAGGTACATTAAGGAAAGATAAACTTCTACATAATGAATATGAGGACATTGATGTATACGGACTTTTACAAAAGGATTATAAAAAATAGATATTCCATAAACGGGTGCTATTCATGAAAAAGGATTACATCCCAAACGGGAGAGAGTGTTGAATATCATAAGCCTAACTCCTCACTCAAGATACGAAGGGAGTAGACCGTTTCACCTCTCAAAAACCTTAACGTTATAAATTCGCACTTTTTTGACGGCTCCCCCATCGAACTATATAAGTTGAATTAACTGTTTTACATTATGACGCTAAGACGTTCAAT
>CAOKMT010000082.1 GCA_948469885.1 uncultured Sporosarcina sp.
GTTCAAAGACCAAGAAGCAGGCTATTTGGCAGGTGTAACGGCTGCGCTCATGACGAAAACGAATAAAGTCGGTTTTGTCGGCGGTATGAAAATTCCCGTGATCGAACGGTTTGAAGCAGGTTTTGTCGCAGGTGTGGAAGCGGCTGACCCTAATGTTAAAATCGAAAGACGATATACAGGGGAATTTGAAAAAGCCGAGCTTGGAAAAGCGACGGCGAATTTGATGTATTCTTCCGACGTGGATATCATTTTCCACGCAGCTGGCGCAACTGGGAACGGTGTATTTGCGGAAGCGAAAGAACGTAAAAAAGCAGATTCGAATGCCAATGTCTGGGTGATCGGTGTCGATTCGGACCAGTATGACGAAGGACAAGTAGGCGAGCATAACATTACGTTGACTTCCGTATTGAAACGTATAGATGCGTCTGTCATCGATATCGCTGAACTTGCGAAGAACGACGAGTTTCCGGGAGGCGAAACATTGCTCTTAGGGGTGGCAGAAGATCGTATAGAAATGGCGGACTCCCATGGCGCTATTCCACAAGATGTACTTGATAAAATTGACGAATTTAGAGCGAAAATTGCGAGCGGCGAAATCGTTGTTCCCGATTCTGTAAAAGACGAGAAAAAATGACGAAAATAAAGACCGGCATTTCCGGTCTTTATTCTTGCTTAAATTAATAGAGGAAAGGTTTTTACTTTACACATCAATCGCGCGACGGCGTGATTGCGTTTAGATTTTTTCAAGCTTGAGGCCAACAGGATGTTAGTCACTCAGACGTTGTCGTAGGACGCGAGGATCTTAGCCTGAGTTCCGCCAATCAACAGGGAATTTGAACTTCCTCTGACTTTGAAAAGTGGTTTCGCATCATCCCGTAACTTATAGAAGCGAAGGACTTCTGCTGAATCAAGTTGAAAACTTTTCCTGTATTAATTTAACGGTGACTCCTATGGAATTGGGAAGTTCTTCAAAAGAAGAAGCCTTTTCACCGATTCTATATTATGTGTAAAGTAAATTTGTTGAAGGAGTGAATGATTTGGATTATGTCATCGAAATGCTCAATATAAGAAAAGAATTCGGGAACTTTGTAGCGAATGATAACATAACGCTTCAATTGAAAAAAGGTGAGATCCATGCACTCCTTGGTGAAAACGGTGCCGGAAAATCGACATTGATGAACGTCCTTTTTGGTTTATACCAACCTGAAGGTGGAGAAATTCGAGTACGAGGAAAAAAGGAGAATATTACCGATCCGAATGTCGCAAATCATCTTGGCATCGGTATGGTACACCAACATTTCATGCTCGTTGAAAATTTAACGGTGACAGAGAATATAATATTAGGCAATGAACCGAAGAAATTGGGCATGATTAACATTCGTCGGGCTGCGAAAAAAGTCGATGAGATTTCGAAGTTATACGGATTGAATGTGGATCCGATGGCTAAGATCGAAGACATTTCAGTCGGTATGCAGCAACGAGTGGAAATATTAAAAACGCTTTATCGCGGAGCAGAAATTTTAATTTTTGATGAACCGACAGCCTCTTTGACGCCTCAAGAAATAGATGAATTGATCGCCATCATGAAAAAGCTTGTGGCAGAAGGAAAGTCCATCATTTTAATTACCCATAAACTGCAAGAAATTATGGATGTATCCGATCGGGTAACAGTCATCCGCAAAGGACAAGGCATTGGGACGGTCGTCACTCCAGAGACGAATCCTGAAGAGCTTGCGACGCTCATGGTTGGTCGCCAAGTGTTATTCAAGACGGAAAAGAAGCCATCCAATCCGACAGAAGAAGTATTGAATGTTGAAAACCTCGTCGTCGAAGATTATCGAGGGATCGAAAAATTGAAAGGGTTGAACCTTTCCGTTCGAAGAGGTGAAATCGTCGGGATTGCAGGTATCGATGGTAACGGTCAATCTGAATTGATCGAAGCGATCACAGGGCTTCATAAGGTGAAAAGCGGAACAATCTTTATCAATGCCCAAAATGTAACAGGAAAAAAACCACGTAAAATTACGGAGTCAGGCATTGGGCATATCCCGCAAGACCGACATAAGCATGGGCTTGTGCTTGATTTCACTGTCGGATATAACGCCGTACTTCAAACGTATTACCGGCAGCCGATTTCGAGTAAAGGGATGATGAATTACAAACGCGTATCTGAAAAAGCACAAGAACTGATTGAGGCATTCGACGTCCGGACACAAGGTGAGGATGCATTGGCCCGCTCATTGTCGGGAGGAAACCAACAGAAACTGATTATCGGTCGTGAAGTCGATCGGGATCCCGACTTATTGATCGCCGCATTGCCGACCCGAGGGTTGGATGTCGGCGCCATCGAATTTATCCATAAAAGACTCATCGAGCAAAGAGATCGCGGAAAAGCAGTACTATTAATTTCGTTTGAGCTCGATGAAGTGATGAATGTGTCGGATCGCATTGCTGTCATTCATGACGGGAAAATTATTGATGTTGTGGATGCGGGAGAAACGACAGAACAGGAACTTGGCCTTCTTATGGCAGGCCATTCAAAAGATGAGATGGTCATTGTCGGAGATGACGTTATAGTGAAAGAAGGTGACAATCACGATGTCGAATAGAACGATTAAGTTTCTCATTCCAGTCATTTCAATCTTTCTTGGTTTACTTGTCGGCGCGATTGTCATGTGGATGAGCGGCTATGACCCGATCATCGGTTACGCTGCGTTATGGAATGGAATATTCGGAGATGCCTATGCAATCGGAGAAACGATCAGGCAAATTAGCCCTTACTTACTGGCCGGCCTTGCAGTCGCTTTTGCATTCCGGACAGGCCTTTTTAATATTGGAGTCGAAGGGCAGCTCATCGTGGGTTGGTTTGCGGCAGCGTATGTAGGGACGGCGTTTGAACTGCCTGCAATGATCCATTTACCGCTTGCGCTTTTGGCGGCGGCTGTTGCGGGGGCATTATGGGGACTTGTGCCGGGCCTATTGAAAGCGAAGTTACGTGTCCATGAGGTTATTGTAACGATTATGATGAACTATATCGCACTTCACATCGTCAATGCGTTGATCAGATCAATCTCAGGCGGAAGTTACAAGTTAGAGAAAATACATAAAACCGCTTCTCTACGCTCAGAGTTTTTATCGAATTTAACCGATTATTCAACACTGCATTACGGAATTTTAATTGCACTTCTGATGGTCGCAGTCATGTGGTTCATTTTGGATAAAACGAAAACAGGTTATGAATTGAAAGCAGTCGGCTTCAATGATCAGGCGTCCCGCTATGCTGGGATGAATGTCGACAAAAATATTATTCTTTCGATGGTTATTTCAGGTGCATTTGCGGGTCTTGGTGGAGCGATGGAAGCGCTCGGGACATTTGGAACGATGTCTTCCATGGGCGGTTTCACTGGAATCGGCTTCGATGGGATTGCTGTCGCATTGCTCGGAGCCAACTCGCCACTGGGCGTCATTTTCGGTGCCACTTTGTTCGGCTCGTTGAAATACGGGGCGAATAATATGCCGAATGCTGCTGGGATTCCGATTGAGATCGTATCGATTGTGATTGCACTCATTATTTTCTTCGTCGCATCGGGTTATATCATTCGCGTTGGACTCAATCGACTGAAGAAAAAGGAGGCGAAATGATATGAGCATACTTGAATTACTCTATTTTATCGTGCCAGCCACGATTGCGTATGCAGCCCCTTTAATCTTCACGGCCATTGGCGGTGTTTTTTCCGAGCGCTCTGGTGTCGTCAACATTGGCCTTGAAGGATTGATGGTGATGGGTGCATTCGTTGGGATCTTATTCAATTTGTTCTATGCGGATACATTTGGCGGCTGGACGCCATGGATTGCAATTATCGTAGCCATGTTTGCTTCTGCAATTTTCTCTCTTTTACATGCGGTCGCATCCATTTCATTTCGAGCGGATCAAGTTGTCTCCGGCGTCGCTATCAATATGCTCGGAATTGCAATTGCTTTATTTTCGGTGAAAATTATTTTTGGAAAAGGGCAAACTGATCTTATCCAACAGAAAATTCCTCGTTTCGACATGCCGATTTTACAAGATATCCCAATCATCGGTCCGATGTTTTTCAAATCGATGTACGGTTCTTCCATTTTAGCTATTGGTGTTGCAATTGTTGCATGGTTCGTCATTTATAAAACACCTTTCGGATTACGTCTTCGTTCTGTTGGAGAACATCCGATGGCTGCTGATACAATGGGAATTAACGTTACGCGTATCCGTTACATCGCGGTTATTATTTCGGGTGCGCTTGCAGGTATCGGTGGTTCTGTTTACGCCATTACGACGACGAATGACTTTGGCCATGCAACGATAAATGGGCAAGGGTTTATGGCGCTGGCTGCAATGATTTTTGGTAAATGGCATCCGATCGGCGCGATGGGCGCTGCATTGTTTTTTGGTTTTGCCCAAGCATTGGCGATTGGTGCACCTAAAATACCGTATATCCAAGACTTGCCAACGGTCTATCTTCATATTTTACCTTATGTCTTGACGATCCTAGCACTTGCAGGCTTTATCGGGAAAGCGAATGCACCTAAAGCGAACGGGCAACCGTATATTAAAGGTCAACGTTGAGGTTGAAAACTGCTTTGAAAATCCCCGCCGACATGGCATCATAAAGACAGTCATTTGCAAGGAAGGTCTTATGGAATGTATAGTGAAGTGGGGGTGCCGCATATTAATAAAAACAGGGGTGCTAAGATGTTTAAAAAAATCGAATTGCAACAAGGTGTTACATTGTATGTCCGAAAATCGGACCAATTTAAAACAGTCAATTTTGCCGTGAAGTGGAAAACGGCGTTAGACGAGAAGACGGCTGCTGCACGTGCCGTTCTCGCAAATATACTGGAGGATTCAAACGGACGCTACCCGTCGCAAAGTGCGCTTCGAAACCATTTGGATGATTTGTACGGTGCGGTACTGTTCACGGATGTAATGAAACGTGGCGATTCGCATATCGTTTCATTGAACATTGAATGTGTGAACGATGAATATTTGGCGCATGGCGGGGTGCTCGATGATACGATCGAATTAATGAGAACGGTTATTTTTGATCCGAACATGGAGAATGGTAATTTTAAGTCAGACGTCGTGGAACGCGAGAAAAAATCCGTCCTAGAACGGATCCGTTCACAATACGACAATAAGACGAAGTATGCGCAAAAACGGATGCTTGAGCTATTAAGGCCTAATAGTTCGGTCTCTGCTTCTTCAGATGGAACGGAAGAAGCGGTGAACGCGTTGACGAATGCCACCTTATTATCAACATACGAATCGATGATCCATGAAGATGCAATTGATATTTACGTCGTCGGTGATTTGGAGGAAGATGTAATTGCGGAAAAGTTGAAAACTATATTTGCCTTCCGTGCTCGTCCTACTCGTGAAAAATCGACGGTCGAACAACTTGTTGCTGCTTCAACAGGGGATGTAAGACGTGTGCGGGAGCAGCAAGAAATGAAACAAGGGAAGCTCCATTTAGGATTTAGTACACCGATCAAATTCGGGCATCCCGATTATGAAAAAATGCAGGTAACAAACGGTATTTTCGGTGGGTTTGCTCACAGTAAACTATTCATGAATGTCCGGGAAAAAGAAAGTATGGCTTATTATGTATCCAGCACGTACGCATCTCAATATGGGCTTCTTTATGTGATGGCGGGCATTGATGCGGAACTCGAAGAAAAAGCTGTGACACTTATTCAAGAGCAACTTTCTGAAATGCAAAATGGCAAGGTGACGGACTTGGAGCTCGACCAGACGAAAGCGCTATTGAACAATAGTATTACGAGTGCGTTTGACTCAGCAAGAGGCCAAATAGAAGTATTCGACCAATTTAAAGAGTTGGATGAGAATTTTACGGCCGAGCGATTGATTTCCCGCTGGGAAGCCGTGACAAAAGACGATGTGATGAAGATGGCGAAAGCGATTCAATTGGAAATCGTCTATTTGTTATCAGGTAAGGAGGCCGACAAAAGTGAATAAAATGCATTTCGAAAATTTACAGGAAACGTTGTACAATGAAAAATTGGCGAATGGGCTCGATGTTTATATTTTGCCGAAAAAAGGTTTTTCAAAAACATTCGTAACATTTACGACGAAATACGGTTCGATCGACCGGACGTTTATTCCGAGAGGGAAAGAGGAAGAAGTGACAGTACCCGATGGGATTGCCCATTTTCTCGAACATAAGCTATTTGAAAAAGAAGAAGGAGACGTATTTCAGAAATTTAGTATCAACGGAGCATCCGTGAACGCCTTTACTTCTTTTACAAGAACTGCTTATTTATTCTCGGCGACAGATAAGCTATATGACAATACGGAACTTCTGCTCGATTTCGTCCAAGAACCTTACTTCACAGAGGAAACAGTTGAGAAAGAGAAAGGCATCATCGCACAGGAAATTACAATGTATGATGACTTACCTGATTGGCGGCTCTATTTTGGGGCAATTGAAAACTTGTATCATGAACATCCAGTGAAAATTGATATTGCTGGCACAGTGGAATCGATCGAAGATATTACAGCCGCTCATTTATATGAATGTTATGAAACGTTTTATCATCCATCTAACATGGTATTATTTGTTGTTGGAGCGGTCGATCCCGAAGAGATGATGGCATTTATCAAAAAGAACCAAGATGCCAAAAGTTTCAAAGAGCCGGTAGATATTGTGCGGAATTTCCCGACAGAGCCGGCAACCGCTGCAGTGTCTGAACGCACTTTAACGATGGATGTGACGAAGCCTAAATTAAGTTTCGGCATGAAATGTTCGAAGACGGATATTTCGGGGCAAGACATGATGGTCCAAGAACTGGCATCCGAACTTCTGTTAGATATTTTGTTTGGTAGGTCATCGGCGTTTTATACAGCCGCATATAGGGAAGGACTTATTGACGAGTCTTATTCGTATAGTTATTCTCTTGAAAAAGGATATGGCTTTGTCATGATCGTTTCCGATACGGAGAACCCGGAAGCATTAGAAAATGCAATTCGCAAAACAATTCAAGATACCACTGTCAACTGGACCATCACTGAAGAAGCACTCGACCGCTTAAGAAAAAGGAAAATTGGTCAATTTATGCGTTCTTTGAATTCCATTGAATTTATTGCAAACCAGTTTACACGATTTGCGTTCAATGATATGAATTTATTTGATGTCGTCCCGACGCTCGAAAAAATCACTTTGCAAAATTTACAAGATGCGTTCGAAACGCTGAGCGATGAGCGTAGCCAAACGGTATTCACAGTTGTCCCTCAGCAGAAATCATGAGGAAAATTGGTTTTTGTGTCGTACTTGGAGCGACAGGTGGCATCGGGCAAGTCATTTGTACAAAACTGGCAAGCAGTGGATGGTCGATTTACATCCATTACAATGCCAACGCCAAGAAAGCGGAAGCACTGCAAAAGGAATTGAGCAGTCAATACCCACATTTGGACTTTATAACGGTGCAAGCTGATTTTTCAAAGGAAGATGGCGCAGCGCGTCTGGCAGAGCAAACTCGCCAGACGCGCGCAATCGTCGTCGCGAACGGGCAAGCGATGTATAAGCTGTTGAGTGAAACGACCCATGAAGAGATGGATGCGCTATGGAAAGTCCATATGCAAAATCCGGCGGCATTTATCGGACGAATTTCTTCACAATTACGGCGTTATGACAAGTCGTATATCGTCTTCATCGGTTCGATTTGGGGAAGCATGGGCGCGGCAGGCGAAGTGATGTACTCCGCTGTCAAAGGCGCCCAGCATGCCTTTGTCAAAGCTTATGCAAAAGAAGCCGCCTATTCAGGGATTCGCGTAAATGCCGTGGCGCCGGGCTGGATTGAAACTCGGATGAACGACGAATTTACCGAAGAAGAAAGACAAATGATCATCGATGAAATTCCGTTAATGGCGACAGGTACACCTTCCGATGTCGCGGGAGCGGTCGACTTTCTGCTTAGTGGGCAAGCGGATTATATGACCGGGGAAATTATGAAGATTAATGGTGGTTGGTATATGTAAATGATCCCTGTTTTTCTATATTCCTTTTCTTCATCGTATGAATCCGTTATTATGGAACTAAATAGGTGTAAGCGCGTCCTGTATAATACGGAAGGGGTGTTTCATATGGGCGAGTGGTATCTCGAATACGAAATTCAAGTGAACCGTCCTGGACTTCTCGGTGACATATCCTCATTGCTTGGGATGTTACGTGTCAATATTGCAACGATTAATAGTGTCGACGCGGGGTATGTCGGTGATGATGGTGGTGGACGCCGGGGTATGCTGTTGACGACGGAAGACGATGCGCAAATTAAACGTTTCGAACTGATTGCTTCGACGATGGAGACGATCAAATTGGTTAAAATCCGTCCGCCTAAATTGAGTGACAGATTGGCGGTCCGTCATGGCCGTTATATTTTACGTGATAGCGAAGATCGGAAAACATTCCGTTTTCTTCGTAATGAGCTCGGTATTCTCGTTGATTTCATGGCGGAACTGTTCAAAGAAAAAGGTCATAAATTAATTGGCATCAGAGGGATGCCACGGGTCGGAAAGACGGAATCCGTTGTTGCGGCAAGTGTTTGTGCAAACAAGAAATGGATTTTCCTTTCGTCGACGATGATCAAGCAGACGGTACGTAGCTCGCTCATGGGGGATGAGTTTTCCGATAATAACATATTTATTCTTGATGGGATCGTTTCGCGCAAAGCATCGGACGAACGGCATTTGCAACTCGTCCGTGAAATGATGCGCATACCATCGATAAAAGTAGTCGAACATCCCGATATCTTTGTACAACATTCGGAATATGATATCGAAGATTTCGATTACATCATTGAGTTGAGAACGGATCCCGATCAAGAGATTACATATGAAATGATGGAGAAAAATCATATGGTGTCCAGCAAAGGCGCGATGGATAATTTCGACATCTTCAACTTTTGATAGGTAGGTGTTTTTGGTGACCGGACTTGGTGACCGTCTAAAAGAGGCGAGAATGGCAAAAGGTTACACTTTGAGTGATTTACAATCGATAACAAAAATACAGAAACGGTACCTTTCCGGTATCGAAAACGAAGATTACACAATGATGCCAGGATCATTTTACGTTCGTGCTTTCATTAAGCAATACGCAGATGCTGTTGGCTTGGATGCCGATGAAATGCTTGCACTGTATAAGGAGAGTCCTGAATCGGCGTTGCCGGATGAAGAGGAACAACAAATTGCTTCGACGAACTTGAGCAGAAGAAACAGTGGTAAAAGAAGTAACCAGTTAAATGAAGTTATGCCTAAGATCATTGTGGCATTGTTCATTATCGTCATCCTTTTGGTTCTTTGGTTTCTTACACTTAACAATCCTTCAAAAAAGCAAGAGCTTAATGTGGGAACGGATGAGCAAATTAAAGTAGAAGACCAGCAAAAGCAAGGCGATGGAAAAACAAGTGGTAACGACGTCCAAGATAAAACAAGCGATAATGATGCTGTTGACGATACTGACGATACGGATACAGATGCCGACAAGGATCAAGATCAAACCGAACAATCGCTTACGCATGTCAATGTAGCAGGTGAAAATTCAACTTATTCTTTGACAGGCACAGAAAAATTCACTTTAGAAATTCGAACAAATGGAGATTCCTGGATTGGCGTGCGTGACCGTGCAGGTGAAGAACGGATGCCGAAGCCGCGGGGCGCTGATACATTTGGGGCAGGGGATTCGATTGAACTGGATGTGTCGGATACAGATTACGTTCGAATCCGGGTAGGACGTACAGCATCGACCGAGATCTATGTAAACGGTGAGTTGCTAGAGTATGCAAGTGATCGGACGACACAAAATATTATTATTGAGAAAGAGCAATAGTCATCTACCATAGATGACTATTTTCTCTTTGAAAGGAAAGGTGTTTCACGTGAATTTACCAAATAAAATAACAGTTTCCCGCGTTATTCTCATTCCGGTCTTTATGATTTTTATGCTCTTTGATTTCGGTTTTGGAAAGACCGTCGTACTCGGGACTGAAATGCAGGTAAGTCACCTGATCGGTGGATTGCTGTTTATTTTTGCATCTGCGACAGATTGGTTTGACGGCTATCTTGCAAGGAAATATAACTTGGTGACCAATATGGGAAAGTTTCTTGATCCACTAGCAGTCAAATTGCTCGTTTCCGCTGCGTTGAACATTCTTGTGGC
>CAOKMT010000083.1 GCA_948469885.1 uncultured Sporosarcina sp.
AGTTTCATGTCCGTCCGCAAGTTTTTGAAAGTATAAAAAAAGAGTTGACCGTATTTGAAAGGGGAATTTTTGATTGAGAATGAATAAATGGGCGCTATTGAGTTTCGTTGCCATTTTATTGCTGTCTTCGCTACTCACAGGACCTAGCGCTTTCGCGAGTTCGTTAAAAGAAATGCAGCAAGAAAAGAACCAACTAGAACAAAAGAAAAATGCATTGCATTCGGATATTAAGAAAAAAGAAGCCCAAATGGATACGAACAAATCTACGATTACCCAAATTATGGATCAAATTCAAACGTTGAACAAACAAGTCAGCGAAACGAATGAAAAAATGAACCGGGTAGAAGCGGAAATTGCAAAGACAACCGAAGAAATCAAAGAATTGAAGATTTCTATTGTAGATCTTGAGAATAAGATCGAAGAACGTGATCTCGTCTTGCGTGAACGTGCACGTGCGATGCAAGCGAATGGTGGATCTGTCAGCTACCTTGATGTTCTTCTCGGAGCAAACAGTTTCTCGGATTTCATCGACCGTTTTTCTGCTGTTAGTACGATCATGGATGCCGACCGTAAAATTATGCAACAGCAAGCGGCGGACATCGAACAATTGGAAGAAGAGAAAAAGTTAGTTGAGCATAAACTTGCGAAGCAAGAAAAGAATAAGAAAAAGTTGAAAGAATTGAAAGCCTCTCTTGAATCTCAGAAAAAAGAGAAAGATGGCTTGATTGATAAACTTGAAGCTGAGCAAGAAAAACTGTCCAGTGAGAAATCGAGTCTCGAAGAAGCTTATGAAGAAACGCATGAAATGAGTAAAGAACTTGAACAAGAAATTGTAGCGGAACAAAAAAGAGCTGCAGAGGCTGCAAGAAAAGCAGAAGAGCAACGTCGTCAGGCGTCTGTATCCCAAAGCAGTGGATCTTCTAATCCTTCTTATACAGCACCAGCTGTATCCGATGGAACGTGGACAAGACCGGCTTCAGGAAGATTGACATCCCCTTTCGGTTGGCGGACACATCCGACGCTCGGCGTGCAACGTCAACACCGTGGTATGGATATCGCCAATAGTGTCGGTACACCAATTGTAGCGGCTGGAGATGGCGTCGTAACACGTGCTGGTTGGAACGGTTCTTATGGAAATATGGTCATGATTACACATATGGTCGGTGGACAAGTATATACGACAGTCTATGCCCACTTATCAAGCGTTGGTGTAAGTTCAGGGCAACAAGTAAGCAAAGGTCAATTCATCGGGAAGATGGGAGCGACGGGTCGCGTTACAGGTCCTCACCTTCACTTTGAACTTCACGTCGGTTATTATTCCGGCTCGGGTCCAAGCGCAGTGAACCCATTGCGTTACGTTCCTTTTTAATTGATAGTCTCGAAAGTCCGCTCTTTCCAGAGTGGACTTTTTTATATACCAATCAATCATTGCTATGTACAACTTCAACTATCCTTTTTTCGGACAAAAACATTGCCATGTCTTTTCGGATTGGATACGATGGAGCCGTTGATAGGAAAGGGGGCGCTGATCCAATGGTTGTGACGAAATTATTCCAAGTCGGTCAAATCACTGTCCTTTCCTCGTGGATTGCGCTCATCGTGGGATTCATTGCTGCATATGCTGCAGTTCGTATCCGGTTTGGGAAGCAGAGTGCGGATGTATTATTGGATGCTATTTTTTACTTCGTGCTCGTGTGGAAACTCAGTGTGCTTATAACAGATTTTAAAATCGTGATAAAATGGCCGCTTTCTATCCTTTATTTCCACGGAGGGCGTGTCGGTTTTTATTTAGGATTAGTAGCTGCCGGATTTGCTGTATTCCGAGCCGTTCGGAAAAAGCATTTACAGTCGAAGGCACAACTTGGCTTGTTTTTCGGTGTCGTTGTTATCCAAGTGGTGTATCAAGTGCTGATGGTATTGGTGAATGATAATCCGTTTGCGGCGGAGTTGATGACGGTCATGTTATTTGCTGCGTTTATGTTATTTATTTGGCTCGTTATCAAGAATCCGGATTACTCGTCTGTTCAGCTAGCTTTGCTGTTTATGGCGATGCATGCCTTCGTGGCGGCTTTTCAACCGGCAGGTCTAGTGGGGACGTCAGTCGTGGCAACTTGGCTGTTAAGTTTGTTTTTTATCCTTTTGCAATTTAAGGGACGTCATATGGATTTAGAATCGGAGGGACCTTTGTGAATAAAAAAGCAATTGGTTTTGTCATTACGGCTTTATTGGTCGGAACGATGGTCGTCTTGATGGTGCAGTCGAATATTAATGAAACTGCGCCGATTGAACAGCCGGTGTCTAACCCGATTGAAGTGGAGGAGCCAGAGGATATAGGTCTTGAAATTGGCCAAATACCTCCCGATTTCGAACTTGCGACACTTACGGGAGAGACGGTTACGTTATCAGAGCTAAAAGGGAAAAAAGTAATGCTCAATTTCTGGGCATCCTGGTGTGGACCGTGTAAAGCTGAAATGCCTCATATGGAGCAATATTATAAAAAACAGAAAGAATCGGACGGTGTTGAAGTAATTGCCGTCAATTTGACAAAAGCTGAACGAAAAGGGCTTGAAGCGGTCGAGCAATTTGTTGAGGCATACGGACTGACATTTCCGATTCCACTTGATGAAGACGGAAAACTTATGCAAACGTATGAAGTGATCACAATTCCGACAACTTATTTAATTGGAACGGACGGGGCGGTGGCTCAAATGATCCGGGGCCCGATGGATGAAGAAACGATGAAAGATTTAATGGATCAAATCGAATAAACGAAACCGGCTTTCGCTGTCGTAATGTCCATTTTCCATACATAGAGTGGATGGAGGAGGGGACATGATGCGCAAGAGCCGGTTTTTACTTTTTATTGTCCTTGCGGTTGCGGCATCGGCAATCTTTTTTGGATGCAGCGGATTAAAAGGGAAAAAAGAAGAAAGGATGCACGCACAAAGTTCGTATAGTGTCATTGATGAAGCGTTTAAAGTGATTCAAGAGCGGGGAGTCCATCCCGTAAAAGAGGAGCAGCTGATTGAAGGGGCGTTACGAGGGGCGGCAGACGTCATCGGAGACCCGTATTCTACGTATTTCACGGAAGAAGAAGCTGCTGCACATAAAGAGTCACTTGCGAGTGAACGGATCGGTATTGGGGCAGAGATTACACGGTCGAATGGGAAGTTCATCATCGTGGCACCTGTCAAATCTTCGCCAGCGGATAAAGCGGGACTCCAACCGTATGATGAAATTGTCCGGATTGAAGGGGAGCGACTTGATGGGGACTCATTGCAAGATGTTGTGCAGCGCATTCGGGGCAAAAAAGGGACATCCGTGTCGATGACGATTTATAGGCCTGATTTGAATGAGCATCTTGAATTGTCGGTCGTTCGCGACGCAATCCCGGTAACAACGGTGAAAAGTGATGTCATTGAAACAAAAGACCGGAAAGTCGGTTACATAGCGATCACGACGTTCGGTGAGGAAACTGCAAAGGAGTGGGCGGTCGCAACCGATAAAGTTTTGGATGAAGGTGCCGAAGCGCTCATTGTCGACGTGCGCGGAAATCCAGGCGGTTATTTATTTAGCGTCGGGGCCATTGCAGGTAGCTTATTACAGGATGACTCGATCTTTGCTTATATGCAAGATGGGAACGGCGCATTGACACCGCTCGTAGTAGAACCAGCAGAAGATCTTAATTTCAACGATAAGCTGAAGAAATTACCACTCGCTTTATTGCAAGATAAAGGAAGTGCATCGGCGAGCGAGGTGTTAAGCGGTGCTTTGAAAGATTTAGGGCGCGGCGTCATTACGGGAACGGTCAGTTTCGGGAAAGGAACGGTGCAAGAAACGATCGATTTGTCAAATGGCGGTGAAGTGAAATTATCGACGCATAAATGGTTGACGCCGAAAGAGCAATGGATTCATGGAAAAGGTGTGGAAGTGGATTTGGAAGTTGAACAACCTGAGTTATTTAGCGAGCATATACGTGGTGTCGTTGCCGCCGATTATAAAGAAGGCGACTTCAACGACGATATCGCTTATGCACAGCGATTGCTTAAAGGTCTTGATTATGAAGTCGAGCGGGTGGATGGCTACTTTGATGAAGCGACGGCTGAAGCTGTTGGGGCATTCCACGCCGAACAAGATAACAAGGGAGAAAAAGTGATGAATCGTGCATTTTTCACAGCGCTCAAAGAAGAAGTTGAAACTTATCGGAAAGATCGTAGAAATGATGTACAACTGCAAATGGCGATCGATTATTTGGCGCATGCTTTAAGAAAAGATAAATGACGACTGAGACTGTATGAGGGAGGCATCTTTGAGCGATTGCCTTCCATGTACAGTCTTTTTTTGAGATAAAAAAATCAGCAGTTGTCCGTGTCGCGAATATGAAACTTCAATTTTCAGAAAGACTATGTGAACCATTCGCCTTGTCGCCGGTTTTTTTGTTACAATAGAAAGAAAGTGTTTTGTCAAGGATAGGATGGTGTCGGTTGTTGGGCGAAAATCTATTATTTGATGTATTACAGGCAGTTCTGTTATTTTTCTTAAATCCACTTTTAGCAGCCGCACTTATCGCATCGGTCTTTTTAGGGTATGTCAGGGTGAAGCGAGAACGACGAAGCTTTAAAGTTCGTCTCTTGCCGGGGCTTACAGAATGTAAACGGCTACTTGCGGAATCGTGGCTTCATGCACTCGTTCTTTCGGTACTTATTTCAGGGATAGGGATCGTTGTTGATGCCGGTTGGCTTGTCCTTTTTTCCGTTATTTCAGTCGTTACCTTGTTGACTTTTTTTTATCAAGTCACTTCACCAATTTACGCGGTCGCCGCTGCTTTTTTCGCCATTTACTTTATGGGGCGCTATGCGGAGGCATTTACTTATCACGGATGGACGGCATCATCGCTCGATTTGTTCGGTAGTTTAGCGGTAACGATTCCAGTGATTGGGGGCTTATTGCTTGTTGCGGAAGGTTTGTTGATCGGTAAATATGCAGCACGGAGCACTTCACCATTTCTTGTACATACGAACCGCGGATTGCGGGCAGCTGTTTTCAAGGCGAAACGGCTTTGGCTTTTGCCAATATTGTTTGTCGTGCCAGGTGAAATGATTTCCAGTTATGTGCCGTATTGGCCGCAATTTACGCTCGGTACACAGGCATTTAGTTTTGTTCCGATTCCTCTTGTGATCGGGTTTTCGCAAATTGCACGCGCGACATATCCCGATGCACTCATGCCTAAAATTGGACGAGCGGTTGTTGTGACGGGGGTCGGTGTCTTGATCGTTGGCCTTGCCGCAATGTGGTTGCCGGTTTTAGGATGGACCGCATTACTTTTCGGCGTTATTAGTCGTGCGACGATTACGATTATTGTCGCGATCCGTGAAAGAAGCGGGCCACTTGTGGCGGCGCCTCGGACGACGGGGGTCGTCATTGCCGGTGTGCTTCCAAATTCGCCGGGGGAAAAAATGGGCTTGTTACCGGGGGAATGTATCCGGTCGGTGAATGGACAAGATGTGAGCAATGAAAAAGAGTTGTACGATGCAATTCAAATTAACGCAGCCCATTGTCGTTTGCAAGTACTCGGACGAGACGGTGAAGCGAGGCTCCTGCAACAAGTGATTTACCGGCATGACCATCATCGTCTCGGACTGCTTGTCGTTCGGTAAGTTTGGGGAAAAGATTACAATCGGTCGGGGAGGGGTGGAATATGGAATTATTCGAAACGAAATTAATATTGGCCATTTTCGCGCCTGCGCTTCTCGTCGTCTTATTCACTCGGGTGACTTATCATCACATTGTCGGACTCATTTTGACAGTAGCTCTTATCGCGGCCTCGGTGTACGCAGGCTATACGCATAATTGGCTTTTGTACATAGCGGATGCTTTGTCATTGACAGTCGGTTTCTGGTATGCAAAACGAATGGTGAAGCATGCACGGAAAGAGATTGAGCCAGATTAAACAGAACCACTCCATTTCAATGTTGATGGAGTGGTTTTTTATATAATTGTCAAATTATGCTATAATTTCTTTTAATAATGGACAGAATGGTGATAAACTTATTGTAATGGGTATACATGGTGGTAGATATGTGGGGGGATGAAATGAGCGAATGGTTGGATGTAGAAAAATGGATTGAATTATCACATCAATATCGAACGCTTGGCCCGTTAATCGGTTTACTTCTTCCCTTCATTGAGGCATTTTTGCCATTTTTACCACTCTTCGTTTTCGTATTTGCGAATGCAAGTGCTTACGGTTTATGGTACGGCTTCTTATTATCATGGGTGGGAACGACCGCGGGATCTTATGCGGTCTTTTTAGTCATCCGAAAATATGGCCGCAATCGACTACTACGATTTTTGACGAAAAGCGCCCGTGTCCAAAGATTGATCAAATGGGTAGATCGAAACGGTTTCGGACCTCTTTTTTTATTTATTTGTTTTCCTTTCACACCCTCATCTCTCGTCAACCTCGTTGCAGGTTTGTCGGATATGAAAAAAATCCATTACTTGCTCACACTGACGGCGGGAAAACTGGTGATGATTTTTACTGTTAGTTTTATCGGGTCCGATTTAAAAGCATTGCTTACCCAACCGATCCGCACGATCATCGTCGGCATTATCATTTTTCTGCTTTGGCTGATCGGTAAAAGGATCGAGCATCGGTTGAATAAGAAAGTCGAAGCGGAATTCCGGGAAAGTGCTTCGAATCGGAAGAAAATATAATGTGTTTACGTCGTGAAGATTTGGCGTAATTATTTCCTGTCATCCTTTACTTTCTGTACAATAGGAAGTAAAGGATGGCAGGATTTTTTTATGAGGTAAGGAGGGGATCCAAATGTCATTCCGTTTGATCACTGGACGATCAGGTTCAGGGAAAACGAGATTCATCCAACAGGAAATTGCGGCGAACCTTGAAAAGGATCCATTGGGAAATCCGGTATTTGTCATCGTGCCAGATCAGATGTCCTTTTCCTTTGAGCATAGTTTGTCGGTACACTATGGGTTGAGTGGAATTATGCGTGCCCAAGTGTCGACATTCAAGCGGCTTGCGTGGCGTGTGTTACAAGAGACAGGTGGCATTACACGCAAAGAAGTGGACGGGTTCGGCTATCGGATGCTCGTGCGAAGTGTGCTGGAAGAAAATAGAGAGCAATTTAAGCTTTTTCGACAAGCGGCAGGTAAACGGGGATTTACGGAACAGATTGAAGGTTTGATGAAGGAATTCAGTCGGTATTGCCTTGATTTTGCGACGATGAAAAACTTGAATGCGCTATTGGAAGCAGTTCATGCACCGAGGACTTTGCTTGATAAAGCGAGTGACTTGTCACTTTTATTGACAAAAATCGAAGAGAAATTAGGAACGTCCTATGTCGATAGTGAAGGGCATTTGGCGCTGCTCGCTTCACAAATTCAACACGCGGAATTTTTGAAAGACGCGGATGTTTACATCGATGGATTTGAAAATTTCACAACGCGAGAGTATGAAATCATTACCGAATTGATGA
Organism: uncultured Sporosarcina sp.; assembly: GCA_948469885.1. GTDB lineage: Bacteria > Bacillota > Bacilli > Bacillales_A > Planococcaceae > Sporosarcina. The sequence goes on from CAOKMT010000083.1 coordinate 7,500, forward strand.
AATACGGAAACCGTGTCACGGTCGTTTTACCGATGGAAGCGGATCTGTCCGCTCATTCGGATCACGAGCTCTTTTTCAATCCGGTGCGGACGGCACTGCGGTTGCGTGATATCGCGCGGGATCATGCTGTCGAAGTGGAGGAAGAGGTCCATTTAGTGGAAACGCGTAGATATAAAAATGCCGACTTGAAACACTTTGAAGCAGCGTTCGATCAATACCCAGCCGTGCCGAAAGCGTCAGAAGGACATGTATCTGTTATCGAAGCGGCGGACCGGCGGGCGGAGGTGCATGCGATTGCGCGGACGATCCGTGAACAAGCGATGGGCGGCAAACGATATAAGGATATTGCTATTTTGTATCGACAGCCGGAAAAGTATGATGAATTAATCGAGACGATTTTTCCTCATTATGAAATTCCAGTGTTCATCAGTCGGAAAAAATCGATGTTGCATCATCCGCTTATTGAGTTTTCGCGCTCCGTTCTAGGAGCTGTTATAACTGGATGGTCTTATGAAACCGTCTTTCGGGCCGTAAAGACCGATTTGTTTTTCCCACATCAGGAAGATAAACTGCTTTGGCGAGAGCGGGCAGATCGATTGGAAAATTACGTGCTAGCACGAGGCATATACGGGTCGCGTTGGTTCGATGAGACCCGTTGGAAAGTGAAGAAATACCGCGGGTTGGAATTACATGCAGATGTGCAGACTGATGAAGAACTCGCATTGGAGAAAGAGTTACATATTGTACGAGATGCGATTCGCGAGCCATTGCAACAATTCGAGAAGAAGATGAAGCGTGCCCAAAATGGACGCGATGTTGCCGAGGCACTATTTTTATTTATGGAAGAGCTTCAAGTGTACGAGAAAGTGATCGATTTGCGTGCGGAAGAGGAACGCGCCGGAAGACTTCTTGGTGCGACAGAGCATGAGCAGGCATGGAACGGGTGGATTCGAGTGCTCGACCAGTTTGTCCTTATGTTCGGCGATAAAGAAATGACGTCGACCGATGCGGCGAAAATTTTGGACGAAGGATTCGATTCGTTAGAATTTACGCGGATTCCACCTGCGCTTGACCAAGTGACAATATCGACGATTGAAATTTCAAGTTTAATGGAAATCGATACAGTTTTTGTCATAGGTGTCAATGACGGTGTCCTTCCACAAAGGATCGACAATGAAGGGATTTTGTCCGATACAGATCGCGAATGGTTTATGGAAATCGGTTTCGAACTCGCGCCGACTTCGAAAGTGAAATTGATGGATGAGACGTTCATGGCATATCGCGCTTTTACGGCGCCCCGTGAAAAACTTTATGTGTCCTATCCGGTGGCGGATGAAGAAGGGAAATCGCTCATTCCGTCTTTATATATATCGAGAATTATGCAGTTGTTGCCGAATACGCCGATCATGACTGCTGTTATGGATCCGTCGGAACTGGCGGATGAGCATGAACGTCTATCTTACATTAGCCATCCACGTACTGCCTTGTCGTTCGTTGCGATGGAATTACGAAAAGCGGCAGGGGAAAAAGAGCTATCGCCGACGTGGCGGGCCGTACTTGCTTATTATGAACGGGATCCGTATTGGTCTTCAGTCATCGGACGGATTCAACGGCCGCTTGAAGTCGGTAACCGGGCGGAGCGTTTAGCGCCTGAGATGACAGAAGGATTGTACGGAAAATCTTTCTTTTCAAGTGTATCAAGGGTCGAGTCTTATTACAGTTGTCCATTCCAACATTATGCGTCGTTTGGCCTTGGACTACGTGAACGGACGGAATATACATTGGAAGCGCCTGCCATTGGCGACTTGTTTCATGCGGCGTTGAAATGGGTATCCGATGAGATGCTCCGTCTTAAAAAATCATGGGCGGAGTTGACGAGAGAACAATGTTGGCGCCTAGCAAATGATGCAGTGGAAGACATTACGCCATATTTCTTTAACAGGATTTTATTGTCTTCCAGTCGTTACGTTTACATTAAAAGGAAGTTGAAGCACATTATTCAACGGACGATTTACTCGTTGCGGACACAAGCGAAAGCAACAGTGTTCAAGCCGGTTGCCGTTGAAGCGGGCTTTGGGCCAGGTGAGTCATTGCCGTCACTTGAAATTCCACTTCGTCGCGGTGATTCCATGAAGTTAAGAGGACGGATCGACAGAATCGACGCTTCGGAAATTAAAGGACGGAATTATATTCGCGTCGTTGATTATAAGTCTTCTGAAAGAAGCCTAGATTTGACAGAAGTGTACTATGGTTTGTCTTTACAAATGATGACGTATTTGGATGTCGCACTCGAACATGCAGAAGAGTTACTCGGGTTTTACGCCGATCCTGCCGGCATTTTATATATGCATGTCCACAACCCGATGATTCGTCCAGGAACAGAACTTTCAGCGGATGGTTTGGAAGCGGAAATCGCGAAATCGTATAAAATGCGCGGGTATTTACTCGAAAATCCCGATGTTGTGACGGGGATGGACGCAGATATCGGACGTTCCTCTTCTATTGTGCCCGCCGCTTTGAAAAATGATGGTTCTTTCACGAAAGCGTCTAAAGTATTGTCTTCGGATGATATGCAAATGATGCGGACTTATGTCAGAACAAGACACCAACTTGCTGGCAATGCGATGCTGGCGGGAGATACAAGA
>CAOKMT010000084.1 GCA_948469885.1 uncultured Sporosarcina sp.
GGTTCTAGCGTTTGTATTTTGCGGATGGGCGCCAAAGTCGTGTTATCGAAATAACATGTTTTATCTACATAAGATTGTAAAATTTCAGACAAAGGTTGAAAAACGCTTTACTTATCATATAAACTTAAATAGAATGGGCTGATTTTCACTTTCATATACTTGGGGGTATGTACGTGAAAAAGATACTGATTGCAAATCGTGGAGAAATCGCAAGTAGAATAATAGAGACGTGTCATCGTTTAGGGATTCGAACGGTCGTCATCTATTCAGAAGCGGATCGAGATATGCCATTTGTGAAGGAAGCGGACGAAGCTTTTTTGATCGGCCCGCCACCCGTGCAACACTCATATTTAAAGGCGGAAGACATTATTAACATTGCATTGCGCGCTGGGGTGGAAGGCATTCATCCTGGCTATGGCTTATTATCGGAAAACGCGGACTTTGCACGCATGGTAAAGCATGCCGGGATGATATTTATTGGACCGGATGCCGAGACAATCATGAAAATGGGCGATAAAATTGAAGCACGACGAACGATGAAAGCAGCAAATGTTCCTGTCATACCGGGAAGCGATGATGGCGTGGCGACGATTGAGGAAGCGAAACGTATTGCATCGGCAATCGGATACCCCGTTATGTTGAAAGCGAGCGCTGGTGGCGGGGGTGTTGGGATGGTTCGCTGCGAAGATGAACAAGCGCTTAGCCGACAATTTGAAGCAGTTCAAAATAAGGCGAAAATGTATTTTGGCAATGCCATCGTTTTTCTTGAAAAGTTCATCCCGAATGCTCGACATATTGAAGTACAAATTTTTGCGGATGAAGGTGGCCGGGTTGTCCATTTGTTTGAGCGAAATTGCTCCATCCAACGGCGACATCAGAAAGTGATTGAAGAAGCACCCTCTCCGCAGTTGGCAGAAAGTACACGACAACGACTTTATGAAGCGGCTATCATGGCGGCAAAAGCGGTTCAGTATAAAAATGCGGGAACCGTCGAATTTATCGTGGATGATACAGGGCAGATTTATTTTTTGGAAATGAACACGAGGCTTCAAGTCGAGCATCCGATCACGGAAGCAGTGACAGGGTATGATCTCGTCGAATGGCAAATTGAAGTGGCTAAAGGAAATGGGCTCCCCGTTACGGGGCAGGAGGCAATCAAGCTCACAGGACACGCAATTGAATTCAGAGTATACGCGGAACACCCAGATACTTTCATGCCGTCACCGGGGACGATAGGGAAGCTGGATTGGGGGCGGACGGATGGCATTCGAATCGATGTGGGTTACGTTGAAAAGGGAAAGTTGACGCCATTTTATGATCCGTTAATCGCGAAAGTGATCGTTCATGCGGAGACGAGAGAGGAAGCGATCCAAAAGTCGATCGCCTTTCTGGCGAAAGTGAAAATTGAAGGAGTGGCCACAAACATACCTTTCCTATATGATTTTTCACAAAGCGAAATGTTCGGGGCAGGTGCTTATACGACAGATGTTTTAACACAATGGCGTGAAAACAAAAGGGGGAAAAGTAAATGACAAAACTAACTTCAACAATGGCGGGAACTGTTTTCGGTGTCGAGGTAGCTGTGGGGGACGAAGTGACTGTTGGGCAAGTGGTGATGATACTTGAATCCATGAAAATGGAAATTCCGATAGAAGCAGAAACGGTCGGCACAGTATCGGAAATTCACGCACAAGTCGGCGATTTTGTTAACGAAAATGATGTGCTGATTACGTTTGACGTCTGACAAACCCGGTGGGAGGGCGGAAGGTAGGGCGAAGTATGTTCAAGTAAGGCCTTGCTTGAGTAGGATTGGCAGTATTCCAATCTTACTCTTAGGTATGAGGACTTTCTAGTGGTCGCGGTAAGCGTTCGGTATTTTTCATAGGGGGGTACTGGAATGGTAGAAAAAACGACGTATAATGAAAAGCTTGAAGAAAAATGCAAAGAGATTTTCGCGGGAGGCCATTCGAAATACCATGAGCGATTAAAGGAGCAAAATAAGCTTTTTGTTAGGGATCGACTCGCATTATTATTTGATGATGGACAGTATACGGAAGACGGGAAATTTGCAAATTATGAAGCGGGGGATTTACCGGCGGATGGCGTCGTCACTGCGATGGGGAAAGTGAATGGGCAAGCGGTTTGTGTGATGGCCAATGATTCAACTGTGAAGGCGGGCTCTTGGGGCGCACGGACTGTCGAAAAGATTATCCGAATTCAAGAAACTGCGGAAAAGCATCGAGTGCCCCTCCTTTATCTCGTTGATTCAGCGGGAGCGCGGATTACCGATCAGCTCGATATGTTTCCGAATCGCCGAGGGGCCGGTAGGATTTTCCATAACCAAGTAAGGCTATCGGGGTTCATCCCGCAAATATGTCTTTTGTTCGGACCTTCCGCGGCAGGGGGCGCGTATATTCCTGCGTTTTGTGATGTCGTTATTATGGTGGAAGGCAACGCCTCGATGTATCTAGGGTCTCCGCGAATGGCAGAAAAAGTGATAGGGGAAAAAGTGTCTCTAGAGGAAATGGGTGGCGCACGGATGCATTGTTCGGTAAGTGGATGTGGTGATGTACTTGTCGAAAATGAACGTGAAGCGATTGAGGAAGCAAAGCGGTATCTCGATTTCTTTCCGGCTAATTTTACGGAGCAGCCTCCATTGAAAGAAGCGATTTCCGCGAAAGTGGGTCGTACATTGGAAGCGATCATCCCAGAAAATCAAAATGCGCCTTTTGATATGTACGAAGCAATCGATGCGTTAATTGACGAGGGGAGTTTCTTCGAAGTGAAAAAATTGTTCGCTTCAGAAATTGTGACGGGTCTTGCGCGTATCGAAGGTCGATCCGTTGGCATCATTGCCAATCAGCCGAAAGTGAAAGGCGGCGTACTGTTTGTCGATTCGGCAGATAAAGCGGCAAAATTTATTAATCTTTGCGATGCTTTTTCAATCCCATTACTCTTCCTTGCCGATGTGCCGGGTTTCATGATCGGTACAAGTGTCGAGCGTGCGGGCATCATTCGCCACGGTGCTAAACTGATTATGGCGATGAGTTCCGCAACGGTTCCGAAAATCTCGGTCATCGTGCGAAAAGCATATGGTGCAGGGCTCTACGCGATGGCAGGACCGGCATTCGAGCCTGACGTGTGTATTGCGCTTCCGACTGCACAAATCGCGGTGATGGGGCCAGAAGCGGCTGTCAATGCTGTTTACTCGAACCGTATTGAGGCGATTGCGGATCCGAAAGAGAAGTTGATATTCGTGCAGGAGAAACATAAAGAGTACAAAGAGGAAATTGATATATATAAAATGGCGTCGGAGCTCATAGTTGATGAAGTTGTCGCGCCTTCGGATTTGAGGGAAGTGCTTGCCAACCGCTTTACGTTGTATGAAACGAAGTTGCTTTCACAACCTCCGCGAAAGCATCCGGTATACCCTGTGTAAAAGGAAATGATGACTAAAACGGCCCGCCATAGCGGGCCTTAAATTTGATTGAAACTTTATGAAGGAGAGGGAAGACGATGAAAGTAGCGATCATCGGAGCTGGTTCGGTCGGTTTGTTACTCGGCTCTTTTTTAGCGGAAGCCGGCATAGAAGTTACGATGTTAGTGCGTAGGGAAGAGCAGGCTCTTCTACTTACAGAGGAAGGTATCGAACGGATGAACGAAGATGGTACGAAAACCGTATTTCGCGTAAATGCGACAACAAATATGGAGGAGCTTCGCGGCCACCCATTATGGGTTGTTGCGGTCAAATTTTCGTCATTACATAGTTTGCTTGAACAAATGAACACATACAAAATGAGCAATCCTTTGTTGTTCGTTCAAAATGGCATCGGTCATCTTACGTTAGCGCTGAAAACAGATTTACTACATCTTGCTTTTGCCACAGTGGAACATGGCGCTTTCCGTTCAGATGATCGAACGGTTCACCATAACGGTGTTGGCGTATTGACAATCGGCGTTGGTAGAGGCGACAGGCACAAATTCAAGCTGTTGGAACAAGCGCGTTCAACTACGTTTCCAATCACGTATACCGATAATGCAGAATTTGTGTTGATGCGGAAAGTGTTGATTAACTGTATGATCAATCCGCTAACCGCCATTTTAGAAATTGAAAACGGCGAACTCATAACAAATCCTTTTTGCTACGAATTGTTCTGCCAATTGTATGCGGAATTGATGGTCGCCTTCCCCGAAATGCGTTCTGCCCTGTCGCTTGATGATGTTGTCGCCGTTTGTCGCAACACAGCGCGCAATCGCTCGTCGATGTTGGCGGATCGTTCAGCAGGCCGCCGGATGGAAATTGAAACGATTGTATCTGCTGTCGTTGAAAAGGCATATGCAGCGAAAAAAACATTGCCACTTTTGACATCCTTTGAGAAAATGTTGTATGCAATTGATAGAAAAGAGGGGATCTCATGATTGGTGAATTTTTTTCCATGTTGTTTGGGACGGTGATCTTTTTTCCGTTTATCGTCACTTTCATCATTCTTATCATTTACCGTAAAATGGGAAGACCACCCGTCTCCGTTCTCGGACAAGCCGCTGATATGACAACGCCGTTATTGTTTCTTTCTGTGTACTTCCTGTCCTTGACCATTTTCGGGAAAGGCGCAGGTTTTTATATGATCTTGGTTTCCGTGTTGATCGTCATTGCTTATACGATCTTCGAGCGAACGCGCGTGAAAGAATTTCAGATTTTCCGTCTGTTGCGCAAAACGTGGAGATTGTACTTTCTCGTCTTGACGTCTGCTTATGTAGTGCTCTTTTTTGTTGGGACAATCTCTAAAATCATTGCCTATACAAGGTAAGCTTCGGGATTTCATAAGCGTAAGTATTTCAATCGTATTACATGAAATGCTATACTCGTTTGGATAGAAAGTGAAAAGGGGCATGTAATGATGGAATTGGAACTAATGCAGTTGCCTGAGCAAAATGAAATTATGCAATCTTATTATAACGACAAAAGCTTTATACATACGTATTTCGATTATGAAAACGAAGCGTCTTCGTTTCCCGAGAGACTGGAGGAATTGAAACAACGCGCATTCAATCGTAAAGGTATCGCACAAGTGATCCGGTCATTTATGGAACCGTTCGGCCTTTCGGAGAGCGCCGTTCGGCATCTTGAAGAACTTGCCGATGATGCGGTTACAGTCGTCGGCGGACAGCAAGCGGGGATCTTAACAGGACCTTTATATTCTATACATAAAGCGATTACAGTGCTTTTGCTTGCACGCCAGCAACGTTCTGTCCTTGATGTGCCGGTTGTGCCTATCTTTTGGGTGGCGGGAGAAGACCATGATCTGAATGAAATCAATCACGTCTATACGGAAACGGAAGGTCGATTGACAAAAGAACAGATCCAAGATCAATTTGTGTTGAAATTGATGGCGTCCGAAGCGGTATATGACCAGCAGGAAATGACGATATTTGTCAAAGATGTGTTTAAGAAATTCGGTGAAACGTCTTATACGGGCGAACTATTGGCGGAAGTCCTACATGCTGTGGAAATTGAACAGACATTTACCGGATTTTTTGTCCGGTTAATGAACGGCTTGTTCGCTGAAGAAGGGCTACTGTTCATCGACTCGGCGTACGAGCCATTACGTAAATTGGAAAGTGATTATTTCCATATGCTCATTACAAAATCCGAAGCGATCGCTGCGGCCGTTTCCGACAAGGAAAGACAATTTGCGCTTGAAGGATTTGGAATACCGGTCGAAGCGCAGACCGATGCAGCTCATTTGTTTTACGTCCATTCAACAGGGCGGGTTCTTTTATCCAGGGAAGATGGCTATTTTGTCAATGAGAGCGTAGGCATCCGTTTCACAGAGGCAGAACTTTTAACAATAGCGAAGGAAGAACCGTGGCTTCTTAGCAATAATGTGACGACGAGACCGCTTATGCAAGATCTGGTGTTTCCTGTTCTCGCTTTTGTCGGAGGACCTGGAGAAATTGCGTATTGGGCACTGTTGAAAGAAGCGTTTCATTTGCTTGAAATGAAAATGCCGATTATCGTACCCCGAATGTCTTTGACACTCGTTTCCCGGCGTGTTCAAAAAGCGTTAAAAGAGAAATCCTTCACAGTGGCGGATGTGATGGCAGGAAGCGTTCCGCAAGCGCGGGAAGCTTTCTTGGAAACGATCCGAGATGATCAGTTTGAAACCGATGTAAATGAAGTCCAAAAAATGCTCGTCGACGAATATGAGAAAATCGGCAATCGTATAGGGATGGAAGAAAAGATGTTACAAGAGCTATTGAAAAAAAATCTTCAGTTCCATTCATTGCAGTTCGATTATTTAAGAAGAAAAGCCGAAGAGGTATCATTGCATAAGCATGAAGCGACTCTTCGCACATTCAACTTGATGGAAGCGGAGTTACTGCCGAATGGCGCACTGCAAGAAAGAATTTACACACCATATATGTATTTGAATCATCATGGTCCGACGCTTATTCAAGATTTGCTTCAGTTGCCATTGGAATTGGATGGCACGCATAAAGTTGTGTTTTTATAAAAAGGGACTGCCGGATCTTTTGATTGGACTCCCGACACAAACACTTTCCTTCACATAACTGTGGAGGAAAGTGTTTTTTGTATGCAACGATTTCACGTTGAACATCTCATTGAAACAAGTACTATTGGCACATTTTGAACGAAATGTGGAAGTAAATCAGAATTGTGGTGGAGGAATGTGGGGGGATGTGGTACATTTATTTCATATAGTGGGGTGAAGAGTATGTTCATGGGCGAATATCAGCATACTGTCGATACGAAAGGTCGTCTGATCGTTCCCGCAAAGTTTCGGGAGCATTTTGGCGATGGGTTCGTATTGACGCGCGGCCTGGACAACTGTCTCTTCGGTTACCCTATGGAAGAGTGGCAACTGCTTGAGAAAAAACTTAGAGCGTTACCGGTCACGAAAAAAGACGCCCGGGCGTTCACTCGATTTTTCTTTTCAGGCGCCACCGAAGTCGACCTCGATAAACAAGGTCGCATTAACATCCCTGCTTCGCTCAGACAATATGCGAAAGTGGAAAAAGATTGTGTTGTAATCGGTGTTTCAAACCGGATTGAAATCTGGTCCAAATCGTTGTGGGATGATTATTACGATGAGTCCGAGGAATCTTTCAATGATATCGCGGAAAATATTATTGATTTTGATTTTTAACTTGATTCGGCAGAGATCCCCCACTTCTATAAGTGATGGGATAAATGCAAAGTAACTTTACATCAGAAGGAGTTCAAACTCCCGACGTTACGCCGAGGCTTAATTGATTAACAACTATGACAACTGTTGCAATGACTGATCAACAATTATTAGAAATGAAAGAGGCGGACTCAAATGTTCAACCATACAACGGTATTGCTTGATGAAGCCGTCGACGGATTAAATATAAAACAAGACGGCATTTACGTGGACTGCACACTAGGTGGGGCGGGACATAGTAAAGAAATTGTAGAAAAGCTTTCAGAGGAAGGGCGTCTTATCTGTTTTGACCAAGATACGACGGCGATTGAAGTCGCGAAAGAAAGACTAAAGGATCACCTCTCGAAGATTACGTTTATCCATGCGAATTTCAGGTATTTAAAAGAGGAACTTGAAAAAATTGGAATCCAAAAAGTCGATGGAATCCTTTATGATTTAGGAGTGTCTTCACCTCAATTGGACACGCCTGAACGAGGGTTCAGTTACCATCATGATGCGCCACTCGATATGCGGATGAACAGGGAGGCGTCGTTGACCGCTTATGAAGTGGTGAATCATTGGCGTTATGAAGATCTTGTACGGATTTTTTTCCGCTATGGAGAAGAGAAGTTTTCTAAAGGGATTGCACGCAAAATCGAAGAAGCACGTAAACAATCACCGATTGAAACGACTGCCCAACTTGCCGAACTGGTGAAAAGCGGCATTCCCGCGGCGACGAGACGTACAGGAGGACATCCCGCCCGAAGAGTGTTTCAAGCGATTCGAATCGCAGTGAATGATGAGCTTGGCGCTGCTGAAGAGTCATTGACAGATGCGATTACGTTGCTTAAGCCGAGTGGCCGAATAAGCGTCATCACTTTCCATTCGTTGGAAGACCGCTTATGCAAAGAGATATTCAAAGAAGCATCCTCTCTTCCGGAGTTGCCGCGGAATTTACCGGTGATACCGGAAGGTATGAAACCGATTTTGAAGTTGATTACGAGAAAACCTATAGTTCCACATAAAAAAGAGATAGAAGCGAATAAGCGGGCTAGATCCGCGAAACTAAGAATCGCAGAAAAGATGGAGGGGGAAGTTGACTGATGGCGTTAGAACAGAGGACAATGGTTTCGACACATGTACGGGAACATGAAATTCCAGAAGTACCGAAGAAGCAACCGAAAATACGACGTTCGCGAAAGATTTTTTCAGCTGGAGAGAAATTTCTTTTCGTGCTATTCGCAGCGATCCTCGTACTTTTTGCATCAATGATTTTACAAACGGAAAGCCAATTGAACGCTGTAAACAGTGAAGTTCAGACAATTGGGGATAAGATTCAAGATACGACAAAACAGAATACTGAATTGTCCATTCAAGTGAAAGAGAAATCCACTTACGATCGCATTTGGGAAAAAGCGAAAGAACGTGGTTTGAATCTGAACGAGAACAACGTGAAGGTCGTGCCTGGACGATGAAGAAGTTTCGATTCCAATGGGGAGCCTTTCTGATGTTTTTGGTTTACGGAGGGCTCTTTTTTCTTTTATTCGGAAGATTACTATTCATCCAAGTGACGGGCGAGGCGAATGGTCAAGCCCTTGCTGCGCTTGCGGATGCCAAGTATGCCAGGGAATCGATCTTGACCGCGAACCGGGGTACCATTCTTGATCGTAATGGAGAACTGATTGCTGCGGATACGTTAAGTTATCGGCTGATTGCAGTCTTGGATGAAAAAATGTCCGACACAAAAAAGAAAAGACATGTGGATGACCCGAACGAAACGGCAACGATTCTTGCCGAGTATCTTCCACTGGAAAAAGAGGACTTGCGTCAACGGTTGACGCGAAGTGATGAAGATATCGAAAAGGGCTTGAAGAAGCAAGTGGAGTTCGGGACAGCAGGGCGCGATATCAGCCATGAAACCGCACTTGCCATCAAAGAGCATGACTTACCCGGCATTGTCTTGTTGGAAGATAAGAAGCGATTTTATCCGAATGGTATTTTTGCCTCTTATTTAATCGGGTTTGCCTCCAAAGTGGAGGATGAAAATAAAAATGTGTCGACCGTCGGAAAGATGGGCCTCGAAGCGACATACAATGATATGTTGACCGGGAAGGACGGGAAAATTGAATTTGAAGCAGACCGTTGGGGCATCACTTTACCAAGATCGGATAAGGTGATTACCCCCGCGGAAGACGGGTTCGACATTCAATTGACGATCGATAAGACGATTCAGAACTTCGTCGAGGATGCGATGAATGTCGTTGAAAAAGAATATTCACCGAAAAAAATGATGGCTGTTGTAGCTGACCCCAAAACAGGTGCGATTTTGGCGATGAGCCAACGTCCCACATTCCATCCAGACACACGGGAAGGCTTGACGGAGAACTGGTTGAACGAAGCGGTGGAAAATACGATCGAGCCGGGCTCCACAATGAAAATGGTCACATTGGCCGCAGCGATGGAGGAGAATAAATGGGATCCTTTTGCGTATTACATGTCGGGGAAATATACTTTATTCGGCACGACGATCAGAGACCATAACGGTGGAAGAGGATGGGGATCAATCTCATTCTTAGAAGGATTTCAACGGTCGTCGAACGTGTCGATGGCATACTTACTTGAACGAATAGGTGATAAAACATTTATTGAGTACGTCCGAAAGTTTGGCTTTGGAGAAAGAACAGGTATCGATTTGCCGAATGAAGCGGCAGGCATCGTATCTGACAAGGGGCCGGTAGAGCGGTTGACAACAGCTTACGGGCAAGGGTCGACTGTGACGCCTATTCAAATGATTCAAGCGGCGACTGCGATTGCAAATGGTGGAACGATGATGAAGCCTTATGTAATTAATAAAGTGACGAA
>CAOKMT010000085.1 GCA_948469885.1 uncultured Sporosarcina sp.
GTACTTGTGCTTGCATCGGCTAGGCGACATGCTTTTCAGAAGTACCAACTGCAAATATTAGCATTACTCAGCTCCTATTTCACCGTGTCCGTCAGCAATGCGGAAGATGTACAAGATGTGGTGGCGAAAAGCGAGCGATGCGCGTTGACCCATTTGCATAATTATCAATTCCTTGAAAAATACCTTTTGGAAGAAATGGCGCGTGTTCGGCGCGAGGAAATCGACAGCCTATCCGTCATTATGATCGATATCGACCATTTTAAGAACATCAATGATTCATACGGGCATCAAAGCGGAAATGATATTTTACGGATGTTTGCCCAAGTGTTGCGGCGGTTTGCACCCGAAAAGGGCGTCGTTTGCCGATACGGCGGAGAAGAATTCGTCTACGCACTTCCGCAAATGCCGAAAAAGGAAGCGCTTGAGTTTGCGGAAGCGCTTCGCGTCCATATTGAGCGACAGGCGTTTCGGATTGTCCCGGATTTAGATCGTGACAGAGGTTTGCTCGATGTCCATATAACCGTCAGTATTGGTGTGGCGACGGCTCCAGAAGATGCAGACGAGGCAAATGCACTTCTTCGGAATGCGGATCGATCGCTTTATTTATGGGCGAAGCGAGCGGGGAGAAATAAAGTGGCGGCATACGTCAAATAGAGATGGAGGGAAGACATGGACATTTCTAGTAGAAAAAGAATAATCACCTTTTTCGTATGGCTCATGGTCGTCCCTTCAAGCTTTTATTTCGCAGTTACCTATTTCCCCAGCGGTTCGTTCGATTGGCTTAACATCGCATCACTGCTTGGCATCATGTATGTGACAGCGCTTGTAGCGCTCCGCATCGGGAATACGACTGTCTCGCTGGAAAGATGGGTGGCATTCGTCGTTTTCCTCCAATACGGCTTTTTCATGCAGCTCGTTTTCACGCAACTGACGCTGTTGCTATTGCTTTGCCGTCCGAGGAGCGGCGTACCAAAACTGCATCGATTGCTCATCCATTCCGCTGTACATGCAGTGGTCGGTTCTGTGAGCGCGTTCGTTTTCCATTTTGCTGGCGGCTCGCTTGGGGCGCAAGACTTTGTTCATGTACTGGCGTTCGCTTCTTTGTATGCAATTGCTTTTACGACAGCACATCAGTTATTGGCGAAGTTGCTTTTGTGTCTTGGTGTCCGTTTGTTAACAGGCAATAAAGAAGGGATTGTATGGGATTACGTCATCACCTTCCTTATGCTTTCATTCAGCCTGTCCCTTTATTTTTTATATGCTCTGATCGGGAACGAATCAATCCTTCTTGTCGGGATTCCGTTTGTCATCGCCCTCGTCGTCATGAACATGTACAGCAGGGCGCATACGTTGAATGAAAAACTGGAAGCTGCCACCAAAATGGGACGCGAGCTGGCGAATGAGCTACGACACGCGGAAATGATTAAATTATTCCTTGGAAAAATGAAAGAAATTATCCCTTTCGATAATGCGTATCTTTATGAAGCAACAGGAAAACAAGAGTGGAAACTGCTCGGCGCCTGTGAAAAAGGGATCCCGATACGGGAGGCAGAAAGGCTTGAAAGCTATTCGGCCATCGGTTTGGATCGTATCCTAGATACGGATGCTGCCAAAATTTATACGACGCCGAAAGACAAACAAACACTTGCCGCACTCCCATTTCTACATCCTGCCGACAATGTGATGATTAGCCCCATTAAACGTCATCGGAAGCTTGAAGGATTTGTTGTGCTTACCGCGCGCCGCCCGCGCATTTTTCAGAAGGTGGAATCAAGGATTCTGTTGATTGTAGCAAGTTATTTCGCAATGTCTTTAGAAAAAGCACGGTACTACGAAAAACAAGTCGCTTCAAGTGAAACATGCGGATTGACCAATTTGTATAATTACGAAACACTTCTTTTGAAATTGGAGAAAATGTTCAAAGCGATTGAACGGGAGGACATCGGCGACTTATCCGTCATCATGTTGGATATCGACCATTTCAAAAAGATCAACGATACATATGGCCATGAGAGCGGCAATGAATTATTGGTCCAACTTGCTGCGTTGCTACGGCACTATGCGGCATCCTCGGACATTGTCGCCCGGTACGGCGGGGAAGAGTTCGTCTTACTAATGCCCGGCGTTTCTAGAAACGAAGCTGCTGGGCGGGCCGAACAACTTCGCCAACTCGTCGAATCTCATCGGTTTTCCATCAAGGCAGATTTATCGACCAGCAGAAAAACGATCGACGTGCACATGACAATCAGCCTAGGTGTCGCCACAGGTCCCGAGGATGCCAAAAATGCTCAAAATCTTTTGCGCAATGCGGATCGTGCCCTTTATATCGGCGGGAAGCGAGCGGGAAGGAATAGGGTGGGGGTTCATGAAGTGTGAACTGATGAATCGCATCTTGGCGTGATAGTTAACTTAATGGTGGAATTATGTTATTCTTATTTGCGATTGGCTACTTTACAATTAGGTATTTGGACATAACACCCAAACCCAATTGTAAAGTGCTTTTTTAATTATGCAACATAGAGAAATATAGTGATTTTTATTCAATAGATAGTGCATGAAAATACTTTTCAGTCTTTTAAAAGGTTTTAAGCAATGCTGATCTGATAAAGTACATATAAAAACGAAAACTGAAGGCTCACTTGAATGACACGCACGAATGACGAAATAATAGGTAAAGAGCATTGACGGAAGAAGGGGTTGCCAATGGATAAAGTAAAAAGTAAGCAAGAAGATGGTTTAACTTTAATAGAAGTCGTTGCATCTATCGTCATTTTATCGATTGTATTACTTAGTTTTTCGAGTTTGTTTTTACAATCTGTGAAACATACAAAATATAATAAAGAGAAACTGAGTGCTGTCGAAGTGGCAGAGTTAGTTGTGGCTGATCTACGTTCTGGAAAGAAAATTGAAGAAGTAGGATATGAATGTGTTGATAATTACTGTCGTTCTTATAGGAATGAAAACCTCGATCCCGAATATTTAGTTGAATTGACAGTAAGCGAAGGGCCAGCCGATATTCAATTAAAAAAAGCAGTAATTATGGTCACGACTAAAGCCGATACAGCAAGCAAAAAGTCTTCATTTACAACGGAGATGTATTTCGATGAAGAAAGGGAAGCGTCATGAGAAATGAACGGGGCATTACGCTTGTTGAACTAGTGGCGGCGCTTGCAATTGCAGGTATCATCCTTATTTTAATAGGTTCTGTTTTTATGAGTGGGTTAAAAACCTCAGACCGAAGTAAGATGAATCAAAAACTTCAGCAAGAAGCGAATTATATTACAGAATTAGTGAGAACAGAATTTTTAAAACGCCCAGAGAAAGTTGAGCATTCAGTAATTACGCTTTCCGTTTCAGACGATCGCTTACAAATGGACGGCACGACAATTTCTGAAGGATACACCTATATACTTGAACCGACCGAGCCAGTTTCGTCGTTAGAAATGGATCGAAGTAAAAGCTCATTCAGGTTTAATATAAGATTAGAGAGAAATGAACAATCCTACGAAGTGAAGACGACGTTTAGTAAACTGAAGTGAGGAGGAGAAAAAGATGCAAGTATTCAATAACGAGCGCGGTGGAACGTTAGTGATGGTATTGTTGCTTGTTATCGTGTTTACAATTGTTGGCATAGGACTGTTGACGATGAATATCTCTGCTTCTAAACAGTTTGATAAAAAAGAAGAACAAGTACAAGCTAGACATTTAGCTGAGATGGGAATTTTACATTATCAAGCGGCGGTTGACGAAGCGGTAAGGGCATACAATATAAGTTATGATACAGAAGCCGCAACATCCTCTTTCGAAGATTATATGAGCGGATTGCTCCAAATGGCGAATGGCGTCAGAGTAGGTGAGCAGACTGCGAATACAGGAAAATATATCGTGACCGGTGAGGGGAATGGTATTCTGGACTCATCAAGCGAAAAAATCGTGTTTGCTGTGACGAGCGAAGGATTTGCGCGAAAAACGTCCAAAGTGGTCGAAGCAGAAGTGACGGTATCTTCACTTGAGGGTAGCGGTGATTCGGATGGCAGCGGGAGTAACAGTGGCGGAAATGGCAATAGCGGAAACGGATCTGGAACACAGGGAAATGGCGGAACGAATCCTCTACCTGAATCGGATGTGACTGAGAAAGTTAGCTCGTTGGAGGTTAATAATGAGTCTAGGTCGTATAAAGGTTCTTTGGATGTTCTAGGGTCTGCGAAGGTAGGTACTGTGAAAGATGGACAGGCGAAGTTGGCGATTGGAAATGATTTCTTTTTACGTAGCAACTCAAATATCGGTTATGGTCAGTCTTCTCAGACAGAAGTCAACGTTGGCGGTAATATGAAATCGAAAGGCTCAATCGATTTTGGACATGGAATGTATTCTGAAACGAAGGTTGTCGTCGGTGGCGATTTTACTGTGGAGGCCAATATAACCATCGGCAATGGGCAAGACAGCATAACAGGTTTTGCTATCGGTGGAGACTTTATTTCAAGTACGACGGTGGAAATTGCAAGAAATCACGGGTCGGTTGCTTGTGTTATCGTGTACGGAAATGCAAGATTATCTAACCACGGTATTTTAGCAGGTAGCGATGGTAAGTTTTACGTCTACGGTGAGACGTATATAAACGGTGTTCCCCAAGGAAACACTTATAAACCACCAGCTAATTTAGATCAATTAAATTGTCCTGCATTACCTTCAACTCCTGATCCAGACGATAAAAATCCACCAAACGCAAGTGATCAGTACAACTGGGCAGTTGAACCAGATGTGCATGCAGTATATAAAAAATAGGTGTTCTATGTCCATCTACATCGGTCTTTTAGGTGATAACAGCTGGACAAATCAGGCACTAGGTAAATCAAAAAATAATTGACAATACACCTAGAATTCGCTACTATTAACCTTGGTTTGGCTAATTAAATAGTAATAGATTAGCCAGTGAAAGTGATAATATTAAAAAGTATAGTTATAAATGCTTAATACAATTAAAAGGATGCGAAGAATTACGATCCGCTAAGTGGGCACCTGGGTCGTGAGGAGCAAGTGGTGCAACCGGCCTTTCCATTTTTTATGGAGGGGTTTTTTTGTTGGAAAAATGTCGGTTTTGTACGCATTTATTCTAGCAAATGCTCTTTAAATCTAGCAGGAATTTAGATTCATTGATATGATTAAAGTAATAGGTAAAGCTAATTATTGCCTCTTTAGTAGTTATAAGTGCTCGTGCTTAAAGTTGTTATATTAAACTATTTATGTAGTTGAATAGAAGGATGAAGTTGCTATGAAATTGAAAAAATGGATTCCATTCCTGTTAATGTTTGCAGCTGTATTTCTAATAGCGAACCAAGTACCGAGCGTTTTGGCAAAAGACGATTCGGGAAATGGAACGATTGCAGGTATTGAAATCGGCAAGCAAAAGAAATCTGAAATGAAGTCGCACATTGCTTCAGAAATCGTGAAGTGGAAAGAAAAAGATGTTGAGGTAGAAGGAACGACCGCCAAAGTGACGATTCCGAGTGACCTGATCCACTTTGATATCGATAAAACGGTGGAACATTATATATCTGCATCGTCTACCCCTTGGTACAATTTTTGGCGTAAAGGGAAAAAAACGCAAGTCCCGATAGAAGTGACTGTTGACGAACAAGTATATGAATTATTAGGAGAGATTCCATATTTTTATGTCGATGAAACAGTGGAAGCAATCCGAGAACATGCCGGATTTTTAAGGGATGGGGCTGTGCAGGCGAAAGAAATTCCGTTAACCCAAGAAGATATGGGAAGAATTTCTTTTGAGATCCAAGAAGTTGTCGTGGATGGTCATGGTATTTCGCAAATTGTCGATGTACTCAATGAAACGACGATCCTAAGTGGAGAGACATTCTCTTTCTTGGAACAATTGCGAGAGGTGAAGAGCTTCTTCAGTGATGAAACTGCAAATTTCGTCGCATCTACCCTGTATAGTGCTGTTTTGCAATCTGAATTGGAAATTCAAGAACGCCATTCACAAAATGTATTGCCGGCTTATTTACAACCTGGTATTGAAGTGAAAGTGAATGACAGAAGAAAACAAGACTTTTCATTCGTGAACCGTACAAACCGACCTTTTCTTCTGACTGCATCGCTTCAAGAAGGCCGTCTGAAAGTGGAACTTTATTCATTTAAACCGGCGTATGAAGCCGCTGTCGATGTAAGACAAGGAGAAGCGATTAAACCGAGGACTATTTACCGACTTACGCCGTCGTTGGCGGCAGGACAAGAGAGGCTGCTGGCGCAAGGCGAAGATGGCTTGTCTGTGAAAGTGTATAAAAAGTTGACTGAAACGGGTAGCCCTTATGAAGAAGACATTCTCATTAGCCAAGATTTTTACCCACCCAAAAATAAAGTCGTTTTAGTCTCTTCTTTGGAGCCATCGGGAACACCGCCGGAGGGAAATTCTTCATCTACTGAAACGCCATCTACCCAGCCTGACGGAGAAGAAGATGACCCACATAGCAACAGAAGTAATAACCCGAACGATCAGCCAAGCGAACACGAAAACGAAGATGAACTTACAGATATAGAAGAGATATATGACAAAGGCGGGAACTTGATTAAACCCGATGCCAACTAGAGGGGGAGGATCTCCTTTGAAAATGAACACGCGAAAAAGACTCGGAGACTTACTTGTGGAATCCAATATGATCCAGCCCGACCAGCTTGAAGCCGCATTGCTTAATAAGAGCCGTGAGGAAAGGCTGGGGGACTATTTAATTCAACAAGAACTCATAACAGAGCAACAATTGATCGAAGTGCTCGAACTGCAACTCGGAATTCCGCACATTCATTTGAGCCAGTATGTTATTGAGCAAGATCTGATGCAACTTGTACCGAAAGAGCTGGCAAAACGAGGTCAACTAATGCCAGTGCGCCGGGAAAATAATAAGTTGCTCATTGCGATGGCAGATCCGATGGATTACTTTACTATCGAAGAATTACGAATGGTGACAGGTTGCCAAATTGAAACGAGTATCGCTGCAAAAGATGATATATTCCGAGCGATTACAAGATATTACGATTTGCAGGAATCAATGGATGATGCACTCGAAGACCTGGTTCCAACCCATTTGGAGGACGAAGCACAAATAACGGCAGAAGACTCCCCGATCGTCAGGCTTGTCAACCAAATAATTGCGAGCGGTGTGGCACAGCGGGCAAGCGATATTCACTTCGATCCACAGGAGACGGAGCTGAAAATCCGGTATCGTGTTGACGGGGTGATGAGGGAAGAGCGGTCATTGCCGAAAAATATGCAGAACATTGTTATCGCTCGGGTAAAAATCATGGGGGAATTAAACATTACGGAAAAACGGATTCCCCAAGATGGTCGTATCAAATCAATCGTCAATTTACGGCCGATCGATATTCGCCTTTCAACGCTGCCAACGATTTTCGGAGAGAAGATCGTCATGCGGATTTTGGATTTGAGTAACGCTTTAAGCGACTTGAATAACTTGAGCTTTTCCGATAATAATTTAGCGCTTTTCCAACAAATGCTAAGCAAACAGAATGGCATCATTTTAATAACGGGTCCGACCGGTTCCGGGAAGTCGTCGACGCTCTATGCCGGTTTAAACCATTTGAATAGTGAAGAAGTGAATATTATAACTGTCGAAGATCCTGTCGAATATCAGTTGGAAGGGGTCAACCAAATTCAAGTCCAAGAAGAAGTTGGGCTCACTTTCGCTTCAGGGTTAAGATCGATTCTAAGGCAAGATCCAGACGTCATTATGGTGGGAGAAATCCGTGATACGGAAACTGCGCAAATCGCCATCCGGTCTTCGTTAACAGGGCATCTCGTTCTCAGTACACTGCATACGAACAATGCGATCGAATCGATTTCTAGATTAGCGGACATGGGGATTGAGTCGTACTTATTATCTTCCTCCTTGCTCGGTGTCATGGCGCAGCGGCTCGTTCGCCGTATTTGCCGGGATTGTGCTGAAGCGAATAAACCGAATACGTATGAAGTAGATATTTTAGCACGATATGGTTATGAAAAATCGACACTCGTCAAAGGGGTCGGCTGTCCTTCATGTAACGGAACAGGATACCGCGGTCGACTTGCGATCCATGAAGTTTTAATAATCGATGAGACGATCAAAACGCAAATCTTAAAGAGAGCGAATCCGGCGGAAATTCGAAATTACGCAAGAAGTAACGGATTCAAAACTTTGATTGAGGACGGCCTTCAAAAAGTCGTTGCCGATTTGACGACGATAGAAGAGGTATTGCGTGTTGTAACGTCTGACTAAGGATGTGATGAAATGCCGAATACGATTGTACAGCTATTAACGACCGCATTTGAAGAAGGCGCATCGGATTTGCATATGTCCTATGGCATTCCAGCGGTCTATCGTGTTGACGGCCAGTTGAGAAGGCTGGATGACCAAACGTATACGTCAGTAGAAATAAAGAGAATTATCGTGAAAATTGTGCCACCGCAAAAGAAAGAGGAGTTTTTGGCGAAGGGGGAAGCCGATTTTAACTATTCGCTGAAAGGGATGTGCCGTTTTCGGGTCAATGTATTCCGTCAGCGCGGGGAATTTTCAATCGCGGCAAGGGTTGTGGCGGTCGACATTCCATCGATTGAACAGCTTTCGATGCCAAATGTCCTGTATGATCTGGCGGAAAAGCCACAAGGACTCATTCTCGTCACAGGTCCTACCGGTTCTGGGAAATCGACGACATTGGCGGCGATGATTGACTATATTAACAGTAACTTTGCAAAGCATATTATTACACTCGAAGACCCGATCGAGTATTTGCATACACATAAAAAGTCCATCGTCAATCAACGGGAAGTCGGCTCGGATACACTTAGCTTCGCCAACGGATTGCGCGCCGCATTACGTCAAGATCCAGAGGTCATCCTTGTCGGGGAGATGCGAGATCTAGAAACGATTTCCACAGCGATTACCGCCGCGGAAACAGGTCACTTAGTACTCGCAACGCTTCATACGAGCAGTGCCGCCACAACGATTGACAGAATCATCGATGTGTTTCCGCCGCATCAGCAAGATCAGATCAGAATCCAGCTCGCCAACGTTTTACAAGGCATCGTCTCGCAACGGTTATTTGTACGGAAAGATGGCAAAGGGCGAATAGCGGCGACTGAAATTTTAATGCAGACCCCTTCTGTCGCAAATTTAATACGGTCTGAAAAAGTGCATCAAATTCAAAACGTCATCCAAACGAGTCGGGCGATAGGCATGCATACATTGGAAACGTCTCTTCAACAACTGATCGGGAATGGGGTTGTTCATTATGACGAGGCGAAACAGTACTTGAGCGAAGGTGACTTTCAATGACCGTCTTCAAGTATACGGGCAGGACATCGACAGGCAACTTAAAGAAAGGGGTCGTTGACGCCGAAACGAAAACGGCGGCGATTGCCAAGTTGAGGAAACAAGGGATTAACCCGAGGGAAGTATCGGAATCAACGAGCATTTTCCATCGACAAGTCTCCTTTGGGAAACCGGTAAAAAATGCAGACTTCGTCATTTATTGCAGGCAGTTCTCAACCCTCATCCGCGCGGGGATCCCGCTCGTTGAATCGACAAAAATATTGGCGGAACAGACATCAAGCAAAGGGCTCAAGCAAGCGCTGTACACTGTGGAAGAAGATGTGCGGGCCGGTATGTCGTTTTCAAATGCAACGGAAAAACTGGATAAAATATTTCCGTCTATGTTCGTCAATATGGTCCGGGCAGGCGAAGCGACGGGAAATTTGGATGAGACGCTTGATAGACTTGCTTTCTATTACGAGAAACAATATACGTTGAAAAAGAAAGTACAATCGGCGATGATGTACCCGCTCGTTTTGGCGCTTGTCACAGTCATCGTCGTCTTCTTTCTCATGTTGACGATTGTCCCGACATTTACAGAAATGTTTGCTGATTTTGGTGCGGAATTGCCACTCATTACCATTATGG
>CAOKMT010000086.1 GCA_948469885.1 uncultured Sporosarcina sp.
GTACTCGATTATTTCGAACGTGCGGAAAACGTCAATCAAATTCATTCACTGAACATCGATTCATCAAAAGAGATCTTATTCACTAATATTTTCAAGTCTGCACCTGACAAGAAATTCACATCACAATTCGTCGATAACCGTGAAGATTACTATGAAGAAGTAAAAAATCTTGCTGCAGACAAGGATGGACTCTTCTATGTTGTCGGCAGCGACGAATTCCTCGTACAGAACATTGAAGTACTGCGTGAACAGGGCATCAAGCCGGAACAGATTATGCTCGACAAGCGTGAGCAGCAACTACCCGAGTTTCTATCAGCTGACTTGCCAGTTTAAGCAAAAATATTTTCTTAGGAAATATTAAATAGAAGTTTATTAACAGGCGCCATAATATGTATCTAGACAAATAAAAAAGCGACACTTGAATAAAAAATAAGTAGTCGCTTTTTTTGTATTACTCAAATGCTTAAAGATCGAACTGCACTTCATCCGTAGCCTCGTAAGTCTCCCAATAAACCTTTTCATTGATTACACTTATTTCAATCCATGCACTCATAAAGAGTGCGACTTCTAAGTGCGGGGGGAAGGCACTTTGCGATGACGATTTCAATCCACGCACTCATAAAGAGTGCGACGGAATAAATAAAATGGGCCTGTATGATGAATATAAATTTCAATCCACGCACTCATAAAGAGTGCGACAACGATAAGGTCGCAAGTGGCGCATTGACTGCGTATATTTCAATCCACGCACTCATAAAGAGTGCGACACTGAATTTTGAAAGTTACCCTGAAGACCCGATTATTTCAATCCACGCACTCATAAAGAGTGCGACCCTATTTCCAATTGAAGAAACTTGGATTCTAATGTATTTCAATCCACGCACTCATAAAGAGTGCGACTTGATTTCCACAATGGAGATGAAGTGGAGAAACCATTTCAATCCACGCACTCATAAAGAGTGCGACGTTAACCAAATCTCTATTTAAGAGGTGATTAAATAATATTTCAATCCACGCACTCATAAAGAGTGCGACGCAATCTAGTGAAACAATACATCGATCTAACTGATATTTCAATCCACGCACTCATAAAGAGTGCGACCAGCACGGCTATGGATTTGAACATAATTCGCTCGGGATTTCAATCCACGCACTCATAAAGAGTGCGACCCGTGCACTTGCGACTTACGGATACGCTATCGAAGAATTTCAATCCACGCACTCATAAAGAGTGCGACTTGCCTTGCACCTTGTAGCCGTTGATGACGTATCATTTCAATCCACGCACTCATAAAGAGTGCGACCTAATCCGGCTAACCCGTTTCACTTTATCTAAAATTTCAATCCACGCACTCATAAAGAGTGCGACGAGCATTGTGAAACGGTAAATCCGATCAAGTGGGCATTTCAATCCACGCACTCATAAAGAGTGCGACGACATTTCCTCAAATAACTCATCCGCTATTTTCGTATTTCAATCCACGCACTCATAAAGAGTGCGACTGTGCCTGAACAAACAGGAAATGAACTAGTTAAAATTTCAATCCACGCACTCATAAAGAGTGCGACTGTGAAAACATGATAAATATCCCGTTTTCTTAACAATATTTATCATTTTTAAATTTCTTGCCTATTATTTCTTTAAGTTCGCTCTTATTTTATCTCATTTAATCTAATTTTTCAAAACAATATGGTGCGAATGACCCGGGGTTTTCATGTGCGCTTCTGGTTCGCACCGCATTGAGTTAAGAACTTTACCACTTGATTCTAAAGAAGACCGTTAGACGTGACAGACATTTTCCACTTGGATCCTATTCTGAATTGCAGAGATCCGCCGCCTAACTACACATACTTCTCCCCTTCTTTTTGACATACAAGAAAGCAAGCAAGGCGGTCATCCCTTCAGCGACCAGGAAAACCCACTAGATTACGTTGCCCTAGATTACTATACAAAAAAGTTACACATGGCTTCGTTTACGAAATTACTACTGCGCAACTCATGAAACCGAAAGTTTACGTGCCATTAGCGAAAGCGTATTCTCTGAAGAACTGGCAGAAGCTACAAATTTGGACGCCATCAGCTTCTCCCAACTTTACGCCAAGTGCCTACTGAATGCTTTCAGACGCTTTTAATCGATTTAGAGGCACAGCGTCATGGAGCACATGTTAGCAATTTGCTCACTCAAGATGTGCGCTCGTTTGTGATTATTCGTTATAGGAATCCCAAAGCAGCTTTCCATCAGCAGAGAAAATTTGCTCGCGATTATACGGTTCACCTTGAGAATTAGTGCCTGCAACCCAATGGTCTATAATATAGTGATGTACAAATCCTATACTATTGTTGGCTATAACTGTCATCGTGTACATCTGGCCTTTACGCAAAGACATTTCCTCATCCACTTCATAGCCGTTTAAGAGCATTTCATAGGCAATTGTCTTATCGGAAATCACTTCATCATCTACTTTGATCACAAGGCGTATGTCTGTGAATTTTATTCCTGACGCTACTTCCTGGGTGTCTGCAATAAGATTTCCTTTTCTCCTAAAAGTATTGTCACGGTAGCTCGATTCGCCTCCAAAGCTTGGCATTGATGTTGGAAAACTGACTCTTTAATACTCCGAATACCAATTCTGTCGTCTTGTGTGATTTTTTTCACACCTTCTTCCTGGATCACAATTTTAGGTAACGCATCACCAAAAATATCGCGATTAACAGTTGCAAGGAAAGTGGTGCCATTTTTCTCCATAGGGAATAATTCACCATCAAAATCAAGACTGACAACAGTGGATTCGCTGACTTCCTTCGGTGTAAGCGTAAATATAAGAGGCACTGTAACGTCATCTACATTAATTTCGCCCATTTCGGTAGTAGCACTTTCGATCAGGCTCGCCTTTTGTTTTAACATCTCGTCAACATTGGAATAAATTGTATCCATATCATTTTTTATGCTACCACTAAGTTGGTTCATCTCGGCATTTGTATTTTCTATTTGCCTTTGCAGATTGCCGTTTTTCACAAATAAAATCACATTGGATATGATAAGGATTGCTATTAAAATATGTATTGTATTTTTCTTCATTTCCTAGCTCCTCACGCCATTAAAACAAACTTTGTTGTTCACATCTTTCGCATACCTACATAAAAGATAGTTCAACTATCTGGCACGATCGTGACTTAGAAACACTCGCAATGCTGCAAGCACGTCCGATCACGGAAACACCGCCGTTGGCTTCAATCTTCATCGTTGAGAATATTTGGTTCACGCATGAACCAGGAGATATAAGTACATTGTCTGCAGATCAAGATCGTTGCGTCACGGTTCGCCCAGTCGAGGCCGAAGAACGTTGCGCCCTTTGTGTTGAGTTGCCGATAGTCTTTATCGAATGTATCATTTTGACAACAAGGACAAACAAGATTACTATTTCCAGCTTGATATTTCATGATTTCACCTCCCTCACCAATTGACGTCTGAATCTACCTCATTTGTGATGAATCAATTCTATAGCTTCACTGTGTAAAAATTAAGTCGGTTTGTAAAACAACGACCACGGCCAATAATAAAATACACATCTCGGTCAAAGTTAAAATAGACTGCTTCGGATACTTAGAATATTTCCATTCAAAGAAAGCTCTTATCACCATTCTTAAAAAGGTTGACATAAAGACGGCAAGAATAAACCAGTAGTAGGATTCATCAACATAAACAACACTTACAACAAGGATGATAAATAGGATCACAATCGAATAATCTTTAAATGTTTTATCTATTTTCCGATGTAATCCAGTTATATAATTATCAGAGCGAGAATCTGCGTTTCCTCCCTCAATCTTGAAAATCTTTCGCATGAGTCCTTTCGCTAGAAACATACATATAAAAGTAACCACCAGAAACAAACCGACTCTTATCAAAATCCAAACCATGGGACACCTCCTTACCAATCTTGATCCGATTTAACAATACAAGGCACAGATCCTTACTCCAACATCGCGCCCTTTTCCCGAACAACATTCAACCGAAAATCTTTAAATAAGTGCTGCGATCACCAAGACACTTGCTACTATTGTTTTCATACTGCGTTGCCTCCACGCTGCATCTTTTCAATGAAATCTATTTTCATGCCCACTATTTCAATACCCTTTTTCAAAAAACAGCACACATTTCAAGTCACTTGCTTCTTCATAGCTCACCATCCGACATGCCTTTCAGATGAAACGGTAGGCATGATACAATTGCTTATCGGCGTCTAAGACTGAATATACATATTCCAGTAACATGATCCCCGCAACCGGCAACGAGCCTACGAACAATACAACGCCTATTATAAAACCTATAATTCTTCCCATTCAGTTACCTCGTTTCCGAATAGGCGTCCAACAAGGTGATAGGTTCAGAAATGCTTGTAAAAGAACCTTTTTCATCTTCGCATTCCTAAGTTTCTTTTAGTTCTTCTGCCCAACATGATCTGATAAGTTTTCATCCACTAAAATTTTGAACAGCTTCTCCGAGTCCTCTCCATCCAACTCTGTATACAGTAGATGATCGGAATCAAACAATTCGACCGTTTTACGATCGGGATTTGCGGAAAGATAATAGATCGTTGAAATCATCGGATTCTCCTCATTCGTACGATCTATACTTTGAATACGATAATCCCCGGAACGAATCCTCTTATCTCCCAGTACCTTCCAATCCGCATTGTCGATAATTTCCCTGACCTCCCAATATATAGCAGAGTCGTTCAACATTCTGAATGCGGGATAGTTGCCATTTCCATCATGAATATCAATAATGAGGTCCCCGTCAGATTCGATGATTGCTCCACCCTGCCAAGGATTTTTATCCCCGTTGTCACTTGTGTCCACTTTTCCAGGTTCGGAAGTCCCACCCTCTTTTTGTACCTGTTCACTACACCCTGCGATGAAAAGAACGGGCAACACAAGACAATAAATTAGTTTTTTGAACGGTTTCATCGGTGGCATTCTCCTTTACATTTTATCGACTGGACTGTGGGAACGTTTTACTTTGTGCTGTAAGGGCGATTTTCCCCTCCACATCCCATTCGTTCTAGTATTCCAACTATTTAGACGGGGTGGAAGGAAATTAGTTACACTCTTATAGTATCCAGCTCACTCCATGTTCCCAAATGGCACCCATTTATTGGACGTTTTGCAACCCACAAATAAAAAATACTAAAAACGCTATTATAATAGGAACCATAGCGTTTTTGTAGATGAAAACATCTTCAGTTTTATCAATCGGCCGCATGATACTCGACCATGTTCAGATTGTTTAAAGGCTTCGTGTAAACACGCTCGGTTTTCTCCATCGATAACAGTCATCCCTACCGGATTTCAAAACTATGGCGTAAGAGAGAAGGTCAACAATAAAGGCGAATATAGGCGTGATGATATATAAACTAAAACTTCGCATCTGTTCACCTCTTTGGCCCGATGAGACAATGATCTTTTTCAACAACTACGCCCGATTGTGATTTATTATTCTTCTTTTTTCCTACCAATAAAACCAGCTAAAGTAATTCCAAAACCAATTAATAATATATAAGGTTCAAAACCGCTCCAACTATTCGATTGATCCAACATAATAAAACCGCCTAATAACATGACACTTATGCCCAGCAGCATTTGCTGAATAGCTTTCAAAATGATTATCTCTTTTAAATGGCCTGCTTGATGAATAGACACTTTGTATGTAGTAATTTCCGTTGCTTGCAGTGTAGGCGCCGGCGCCGGGAGGATCAGCGTGTGCCTTGGAAGCGTAGCGGAGGAAGCGGCTCAAGCAACGCCCTCCGGAAAGCGTGCGCCGAAACGAAAAGCAACAGTTAACATGCATCAATCTAGCCCGGTTCGTTTAATTCTTCGAAGCTTTCGTGATGACGAAATTTTATTCAAGAGTTTTGCTTAATCATTTCTTCTACATAATTTAAAATATTTGGATATGGGGAGTTCCCTTCCAAAAATTGCGATACGATAATCAGAGGTAATATAACTATATCCCTCTTTTTGGAATAAAGTACACTATAACTTCCACGATTATAGACTCCATCAAGTTGGGATGAATGATTGGATACAGATTCAAACCCATACCAGTGAAAGTCTTGCTTAATATTATTTTTAATAACTTCTCCTATATATGCCCCTATACGGTTCGTAAAATTATCAAAATGCTTATTCAATAGGTCAGTACCAACACCGGTATTCATTAATCTTTGTACATATATATCAATATATCGAATGCTTTCAACAGTGAAATCTAAATTTCTTTTCGTAAGGTTTTCTTTGTCCCAAGCATCTTCAGATACATCTTGATACATTAATTTTGCTATACCTTTTAAATCATCTTTTCTTAATTTTGTTTTGTACAAGAAACCAAACATACGTTGGCAATCCCCCTTTATCCATTTTTTAAACTATTAACATTTGCGAATTCGTTCATGCCATTCAATGGCCCGTTTGCGATAAAGGCACGATTACTCATAAAGCGAACGCACCCGTTTAAGGAAGAATGGGCCATTCTTTCTGATCCCCAAAGCACCTTTGTGAATGAAAACCTCATGAATGACTAGACTTTTTATACCCGAATGGTCGGTAGCGAATCATGAGTAGGCCCCCGATGAAGATCGTGAGGATCGGATACAGAAACGGGAAGAAGAGTGACGGATACCCATGCCACAAGTCGGTATAATATCCGACAGCAGTTGGCGCCAAATAGCCTTTTGTCAATAATTTCGTTTCAAAACCATCGCGGTCTGCATATCCGAAATCATGGCTGGCCACTTTCCTGTCCTGACTCACCTGATGATAGGTATACTGAAGTTCATCTTCCTGAACCCATCCGGTCCTCTCCCCATTTGTATTTTCTGATATTGTCTCATTCGTTCTTTTCAATGCCAGAACAAACGATGTCTCATCCGCCTTTTTGTCCTTAACAAGAAAATAAGCGATTGCTCCGAAATAGCGATTTAAGCCCACTTCATTTTCACGGACCGGATAAGCCTTCAGCCGATCGATCTCTTTCCCGTTCACCTTGAACACCAAATCATAAAACGCCATTTCATTTTGCCAAGCATCCGTATACCCTTCTTGCGCACTCGCTGTTTCTTCAATCGTAATCTCTTGATTGTGAAACATAAACGTTGAAGAGGTTGGCGGCTCCCCTTCAGATATATCCATAAACCGGTAGCGCATATCCATTTTTTTATCATGCACATATTCCAGTAACATGATCCCCGCAACTGGTAACGAGCCTACGAATAATACAATGCCCACTATAAAACCTATAATTCTTTCCATTCGGTTACCTCGTTTCCGTGCAGTCGTCCCTCTTGATGAAAAATGCATAAATGCCCATAAAATCTTTAATTTTCTATTCTGAAATCACGAGGTACTCTCCAATTTAACGCGTTCACGAGCTTCTGCCAATTCCTTTTCGTCAAATAAATAACGGAAGAAATCACTAGTTTACCTTCGGACAATTCATCCGCCAATCGATGTAAATCATTACGATTCATCATCCTGCACACCCTCTTTTTGTTTAACTATACCACACCCAAGAAAGGCTTCTGATTATTGATTCTGCTTACCATTAGCAGTTTTTCCTCTCAAGTTTTGCGCTCGTTCGTGACACTTATTCATCATAGGAATCCCAAAGCAACAGCCCTTACATTTCCATAATGATCCATTTTATCTGCGCCTTCTGTTTCGGCTTATGATGAGCCGGGAGCCCGATGTGATCAGCAGCCAGATGAACGAGGCGAGATAAAACGGGATGCCGAGCACAAACAGGACGGTGCTCCATGAAAAATGAGCCGATGAATAATACCCTAAACAGCAAAGCCGGCACAATGAGCATCTGCCATTTCCCCCCTTTTGTTGATGAAGTCTCTGCGAAACACTTACCCTATTGCCAGATTCACAGACATCCATTTGATTATACCCAAAAATTTCCGGAGGGGGTACAGCAAGGGGATATCCCTTCGAATAAGTCAACGGCTGCGATCATGCGACTTTTTCTCTTTCCAAATATAAAAAGAGGAAAGTATAACGACTTCCCCTCCTCTTTTCCAGTCTCTTATGATTGGTTTTTTATTATTGTTGAATGTTTTTTATTGGATTATTAACTGCAATGCTCTATCTTAAAATTGTTTCGGCTGGGGTAAATGCTTCCCATTGATTATATTTCGTTGTTATCGATGAAATAAACCAATATTCTTTAAAGGGTTCTAAATTCTTTTCCACGATTATAATCTTTTCCCCGCCGCCAAAGTTCCCGTATGATGCCCATAAATCGTATTTAACGGTATACCGCATTTTGGATTCGTTAAGCTTTTCAACTTTAGTAAAACGAAAGTTACTAACCGAAGGACTTGACTGACCTGTTATCCAGTGGGTTTGGTCAAACTTACTCCTTGATTTTTTTCGAAGCGCGGGGGACAACATTGCATACTGAACAGAACCACTTCGATTATTTACGCCTAATATCCACAATTCAACAGCTTGTTTTGGTTCAGTTACCATCAAACCAGTCATAAAAGACATTAACTGGCTTTCTAAAGGGGTAAGTTCTTTGCCTTCAATAATTTTCTCTTCAAAGGAGTAAGGATTGTCGTTCGTTTTTGCATTTACTGTCCCATAATACAACCCACAAATTAATATACTGAACAAAACTAGGAGAAAAGGTTTAATTTTATCCAATTCCATCATCCTAAATTATATTTAGGTTTAGTATATCCGGCTCGTCTACGGCAATTCACATTTAAGTAAATGATCCGATGAAGCAACAACGGGCAAACAAGACTTATTCTGTTCTTGCACTCCGATTGGAGAAATGAAAATATTTTTTTCATAACTGCTAGAAAGTATGAAATAAGGGGAACTCCGCAAAATAACTGGGACTGAGGAAAGGGAGCGATTGACGTAAGAATCTTGATTTTATTTTTAGCCATGCTCATCAGTTTTCCGTTTTCATTGATCGCCAATGCGGAAACTTCAATAACAGCTGCTTTTATGCGTGATCATCAGTTATGGATTAAAAAAGACGGCCAGGAAATCAAACTTACGAAGGATCGGTATGTATACGGTCCAAAATGGTCTTATAATGGACGTTTCATTGGCTATATTGATGGCGATGAAAAGGGAGAAAAGTCTGAGCTGTTCATTTATGATATGAAGAAAAAAGAAAGTTATCAATCTTATCCAAGTACGCCCACGTCGGACTTTAAATGGTCTCCAATTAAAAATCAGTTGGCGTATACAGACCATGGCTTACTCAATGTGACAAAGACAAGGAATGGCAGGCCAGAAGGGTTTGAAAATGTTTCGTTAGGCGGTGATGGTTTTGAATGGTTTCCAAATGGGAAAGAATTTATTGTTTCTTCACAATCGAATCTACTGCCGACAGGGTGGAGCCCGATTCCGCTTTACAAAATACCGGTAAATGCGAATCTAGATAAAGACAAGATGAAGCCATCGTACACAATCCAAATCGAAGAGCCGGATTTGTTCGGCGTGGACGTGGATAATTTTAAATGGAGCTTTGATGGGAAGTGGGTCAGCTTTTTACTTCTTCCGACGGCTTCTTGGTCGATGGACAGCAATACATTAAGTGTTTTATCTTCTGAAGGAAAGCAATTTCAGCCTGTGGGAAAGATGTTAGTGTTCAAGAAATGGTTCAAGTGGGCGCCTTCAACGAATCAATTGGCGTATATTTCGGGTGAAGGAAGGTTTTTTGTTGAAAATAAAAAGATGACGATTGCTGAAATCCCGTTATTGAAAAAACGGCAAAAGGAATATACACCTAAAGGATTTGTAGATCTTGATTTGGAATGGTACACGAAAGATTATGTCATTGTGGCGCGTGCGGTTGAGAATAAAGGCTGGAATGAAGGTCCTGTCCCTACGATGTTCACGTCGCTTTACGCGATCCATGTTAAAACAGGAC
>CAOKMT010000087.1 GCA_948469885.1 uncultured Sporosarcina sp.
GGATGGCACTTTGACGACCATATCTTCAGCATTTTTGCCGTGCTTATTTTTACTCATGCCATGTTCGCCGCGCGATGCTTTGAAATGACGTTGGTAGCGAAAATCCATCAAAGTGCGCAATCCTTCATCGACAATGAAAACGACGTTGGCGCCGTTGCCACCGTCTCCACCCGCGGGTCCGCCGTACGGTATATATTTTTCCCGGCGGAAGGCTACCATCCCGTCTCCACCGTCACCGCCTTTAACATAAATTTTCACATGATCGACAAACATATAACGTCCTCCTATCGTCCACGAATTGTGAACGTCCATAAATGTTGTGAAGCTTCTTCTTCGACACGGAAATCTTCTTCCTCTTTCGGAAGCTGTGGCAATGGGTCCATCTTCCCGTGGATTGCTATATGAATCGCCCATTCCGCTCCGGATGCTTGGACATTGATATGCGCTCTATACTCTGTGACCGGATTCAGGCCTTTAATCACTTCTGTAAATACTTGGTCTAAGTATGAGATAACTTTCGCCTCGTTCACTTTTCGAGTGCCTGGCGTAATTTCACAGGTCAGCGTCGCTTGAAATGCATTATACCTCCATTCAAACGTCGTCAGCCAATGTTCGATCGCTGGAAGTTCGAGTCTTCCGAGCATGGAACGTTGCTTAATTTTTTCAGTCGCGTTCAATACTGTTTGCTTCGCATCCGAAGTATTGCCGAGGTCGATATGCATTAAGATAAGCTGAAGTTCGTTTAAATAATCATGGCGTATGAATTTTAACATTTCTGCCATGGTCAGCTGCTCTTTTCTCATTTTTCACACCTCGTTATTTCAGTCATATTTATAGTATACCATTTTCGTCCTTTTTTCGACAAAATAAAAAAGACTGCACATGACGTGCAATCTTTTTAAGCTCAGCTTCTTACGCTTCAGCGTAAACGCTCACTTTTGTTTTCGTGCGGCCGAAACGCTCAAAGCGTACGACGCCATCAACTTTTGCGAAAAGCGTATCGTCACTACCGCGACCAACGTTCTCGCCCGGGTGTACTTTCGTTCCGCGTTGACGGTAAAGAATCGATCCACCTGTAACGAACTGACCGTCTGCACGTTTCGCGCCAAGGCGTTTCGACTCTGAATCACGGCCATTTCGCGTGGAACCCGCTCCTTTTTTCGATGCGAAAAACTGGAGATCTAAACGTAGCATGTGTGCCACCTCCTACTTCTTGAAGATGATTTGTATATGTTGCCCGTAGTCCTGTTCAATCGTCTGTAAAGAAACAATCATGGCACGCACAATCAATTGGATATCTTGTTCACGATTCGTTGCACTTGGCAAAACGACCTTCAAATACCCGCCTTCCTTGCCTTGGCGGATATCAGGTGTCTGTCCTGTCAACGCGATGATCGCGTTAACGGATCCGAATGCGACCGCCGATGCGCCTGCACATACGAGGTCTTTCCCGTGTGCTGCGAAGTCGGCGTGACCCGACATTTCAAATGATTGGATGCGACCCGCTTGTTCTTTTTCAACAGTCACTGTAATCATATCGACTTATGCGTTGATTTCGTCGATGATTACTTTTGTGAATGGCTGACGATGGCCCAGTTTTCTGTGATAGTTCTTTTTTGGCTTGTATTTGAAAACCGTAATTTTTTTAGCGCGTCCTTGCTCTACAACTTTAGCCGTTACAGAAGCACCTTCCACTAAAGGAGCACCTACTTTTACGTTATCTCCACCTACGAATAGCACTTTGTCGAACGTGATCACTTCGTCTACATCAGCTGCTAATTTTTCGATGAAGATTTCTTGACCTTTTTCAACTTTAACTTGTTTACCACCAGTTTCAATAATTGCGTACATTTACCTGCACCTCCTCTAATACTCAGACTCGCCTTTAAAGGTGATCGGCTGACCGATTCTTAAACCTTTTCAGCGCGGTTGTAGCCCAGGTGCGCTACAAACAATAACATTAAAATCTTACCACGGTGCGCTCATTTCGTCAACTAATTTCTAAACAAACAAAAATCCACTGAGATTCCAACTTGTCCCAGTAGATTTTGCTTTTTATCTTTGTTCAGCAGAAGACGCCTACGCTGTTATTATCAATCGCGCCACTTATGGAAGTGGAGGACTTCTGCTGAATCAAGTTAAATTTATTTAAACGATAACTTTTCTTTCATCT
Source organism: uncultured Sporosarcina sp. (assembly GCA_948469885.1). Taxonomy (GTDB): domain Bacteria; phylum Bacillota; class Bacilli; order Bacillales_A; family Planococcaceae; genus Sporosarcina. The sequence goes on from CAOKMT010000087.1 coordinate 2,174, forward strand.
TTTGCCACATCACTTCGTATCCTGCTTCAATAGGATGTGGGCTGTTTGGTTCCATCAAATCTTCAAAAGCATATTCTTTATGATTAGCGAGATAATCGTGAATGGCATCGTAGTGCGAAATAAAAGGATACCCCTTCTCTTTACTAATCTTCTTCAGCACAATATCGATATCTTTTGGTGAAAAACGGTGATAATCATGATTGATAGAAGGTGGCGGTGACATCACTACCATATAATTCGAACGTGCATCCACAATTTCAAGTAATTTTCTCACGTTGGCTTCGTAAGTTTGTAAGTCACTATTACGTCGGTCGTTTGTCCCGATCATGACGAAGACAACATCCTCTTTTTTCGTTAAATAATCAATATTATCCAATAGCCATTCTGCTGAAATCCCACTAATCCCTGCATTTATAAAGTCTAATTCACCAAAAGCTGGATTCTTCGTATAATTTCTGAGTTGGTTCGCCCATACACCTGTCGTATAAATAGCTTCCCGGTGAACGCGTCCTTTGCCGTTATCGAAGATGACCCGATTATCTTGCGGGACCGTGTAACCTTCCACGCCCATTCCCGCCGTAATACTATCTCCAATTAATTTAATAGATGAAACTTCTTTCTTATGTAGCATTTGACTCAACTCGTCGTATGCTTCAGGAAATCCGCTATTCCACTTAAGCATCTCCGCTTTGTAAATAAAAACAGCTAATTCGCCGCGCTTTAAAGGATCATTCGTTCCAAAGCGTTTGGCTGACTTCCCATTCGTTATGTTGTGCTCCACCATTCCTGCCACGGCTTCCGAGTAATTCGGGTTAACATCTGGGAATTGAATGCTTTCCGTATCCCCTTTTAAAGCATAAGCAGCGGATTTCGTCATCATCAGCGCGAACTCTCCACGTTTAAGCGAATCCTCAAAACCAAACCGCGTTGCACTTTTCCCATTAATAATGCCCGCCTGCTTCAATGAATTTACCGCAGCTTTCGCTCGACTTGGCACGTCAGTAAATCCTGCATCAGGCGCTTTCGTGTTTGTTAATCCTAATGCATTGGCCAAAATAACGGCTACACTTCCACGTGTAATCTCCAATTCAGTTCCGAATTTCGTGGAAGTAACACCGTTTGAAAACTGATTGACAACGAGGTAATCAACTGCCTCCAAATAATTAGTCGAGACATCTGTAAAATCCGCTGTTTTCACCTTTGCTTGTGAGACAGGTGCGAATGCTGAGAGCGCAAGCATTCCAACTGCGATAGACGTAACGAGTTTACGTTTAAAAATCGTTTTTAATGACATACCCAACTTCCTTCCACTTTCAATTGTAGATTTAAGTATATCATGGAAGAAAATTTCTAATTCAGTATAGGATTTATTATAAAAAAACATTGATTCAAACTTCAGTTTGACACTCAACATAGATTTTTCATAAGTAAGTAAACCGATAGCGGTAGGTCACTACCCTTTCTGCTTTTTCAACTCTGAAAATGCTTTGTCATATCTCCGGAAACGGAAGGAGGCAATATTTTGAATTAAGAGGAAAAGTGCGAGAAACAGATAGGGTAACGTTTTCGGAAGTGAAACACCAAGTATGATGACAGCGATGGCCAGAAAGATCATTGAATAGATAAGCATCACTGCACGGGTGTTATATTCTGACCCTTTCTTTTCGAGAAGGGCTGTGAGTACCTGTCCTCCGTCAAGCGGCAATATTGGGAGAAGGTTAAGCGCCAGTAACGCAAGTTGGATTCGAATGGCTAATTCACTTCCTGGAAACGAAAAGAAGAATGCGACGAGGAGGAGGACGATCGTCGCCAATGGACCACCTAGCGCTACACGTATACGTTCGTTTTTCCGTGCGGTACGTTGTCCTGGTATGACAAGCTCTCCGCCGTATGGCATGATCGTACACGATCTAATACGCATGCCTGCCGACCATGCAGCGAGGACATGACCTGCTTCATGGAGAAGTAAAGATAGGAAAATAATCGCGTAGGTCGATAAACTTCCTGTCATGATAAGAAATAAAAACACCGGCAGTAAAATAGGGTGAATGCGGAACTTCATTCAAACGTTCCTGATAAATACGCCGGTAATAAAGAGACGTCCAAGTGCTCACCGTCTCTTTTCACTTTCAAATACATCGCTTCCTCCCCCATGAGCGCCAATGTATCCCCACGCTTCACCGAAGTGTAAGGTAACTTGGAAAACTTACCGACGAATCCATACGTCACCTCGTCTCCGTCGTCATATAAAACAGTCATTGTCTTCCCGGTCTGACGAGTAATCCCCGTAAAAATGACGAGTCCCGAACTTTGCGCTTCAATGGCGTGAGGTGCACTGTACGACACGATTACACCTTCCTGGAAAGGTTGCATCGATTCATACGCGGTCGATCGATCCGTTTCATGAGCGACCGGCACCGTGCCAGATTCGGGCTCATCTATGAAAGAAGCAACCCACTTTTTCATCGCGATAAAATCTGCCCCTGACGTGACATATTGCGTGACGGGCTTGTCAATCATGTCCATATCTTCCAACTTCGCTATGCCGATGACGCCAACCGTCAAGATTGTCGCCGCTACCCATTTCGTGCGCCATTTCATCCAGTCACACCACCCGTTTTTTTCAGTATATGTGAACGACGAGTGGAATATTATTGAACGGAGATTGATTGACGCTTAACTTTAAATAAGGGGTTCGTTGGATGTTAGGGTAAGTGTTTTACGCGCGTGACATAGTGCTTTGAGCGTACATCTTCCTTGTCGAAACACCCATCTTTCTTCCCACAAAAAAAGCCACCCAATAAGTTGCTTCATCACAACTTATGGGATAGCCCCGTGTCCACGATTTATCGCGAAAATATAGATTTGATTTTCCCGAAAAAACCGGTTCTCCCTTTGTCAAGCGACATGAGCGGAACCGATTCACCAAGAATACGACGAGCGATATTGCGATAACCGATCGCCGCGGGATTGGCTGGATCCAATACGACGGGCTCTCCTTTGTTCGAAGAGCTGATGACATTTTCATCGTCCGCGACAATACCAAGTAAATCGATAGACAGATGCGTTGTAATTTCATTCACATCTAGCGCATCGCCTTCAGAAACGAGTTGCTGTTTAATACGGTTAATGATGAGCTTTGGCGGCTCGATGTCCTCCAGCTCCAATAACCCGATAATCCGGTCTGCATCTCGCACCGCCGAAATTTCCGGCGTCGTTACAACGATGGCACGGTCCGCACCTGCGATGGCATTTTTATATCCTTGCTCGATCCCTGCTGGGCAGTCGATAAGTACATAATCATAATCACGTTTCAAATTCTCAACTAGCGTTTTCACTTGCTCAGGCGATACTGCACTTTTGTCAGTCGTTTGCGCAGCTGGCAATAAAAACAAACCTTCTTCAAACCGCTTATCTTTCACGAGCGCTTGATGCACTTTGCATCGCCCTTCGACGACATCTACAAGATCATAGATGATTCGATTCTCCAGGCCGAGAATGACATCGAGATTACGTAAGCCGATATCGGTATCAACGAGACAAACTTTTTTTCCTTGAAGCGCCAATGCGGTGCCAAGGTTCGCTGTTGACGTCGTCTTTCCGACCCCGCCTTTTCCCGATGTGATGACGATTGCTTCTCCCACATTAGCTTCCCCCTTTAAATGATGACAGTTGTGGACGGAGAATTCGGAGTTCCTGCAACCGGTCGATTGCAATGAAACCGTTCGAATGTAAATAAGCACATTCCATTTCAGGATGTTCGGACAAAATCGTAAGTTCATCCGTCATCAATTGGATCTGATCCGCGATCATCAAATGGGTCGCTTCAAGCCAAGATGCAGCGATGACGGCTTCCGTATTCCCGTTCGCGCCTGCATGCGCAATTCCTTTCAATCTTCCCAAAACATAAATGCTTCCCGCTGCGACAACACGGGCATTCGGATTCACATCTCCGATGACGACGAGGTCGCCTTTCGCTTGTACGACTTGTCCTGAACGGACGATGCCGATATACGTTTCAGATTGTTTTTCAAGCACCCGCCGATTACATTCTTCCATTGACACAACATCACTTTGAATTTTCGAGACACGCAAATTGGGCGACTCGTGAACAATATTCATAATTTCTTTCAATTCATCTTCATCGCAGTAGCGGGTGCCTGTATCAAGCTGCACTTCCGCAAGACCTTCCAATTCATCTTCTGCAACTTTACTACGGAGTTCAGCAAGTAAGTCCGAATAAGCGCATTTATCATCAAGGCGTAGGACAAGCCCGTCCTTCGTCCCTTTGATTGTTACATATTGCCGTGTCGTCATTTGCTTCACCCCGCATCTTCCTTCTCTTAAAAACTCTCGTTCCGTAGACCAAAAATCTTACTATCTATCATTTTTTTCATAAGCCAATCAAACATAACAACGAAAACCGCATTGGCAACCATCGTTGGAACGAGCCGGCTCGTCATGAATTCATCCAGCCCAATCGTCGTCAAGCCAATGACACTTGCAAACCCATATGACAGCATTTCAAGAAGCGCGATCAACACTAAGGTCAAGAGCATCACTGTTAAAATATGACGATATACATAGCGGATGAGTACAGCCGCAATATAGCAGATTAACGGATAGAGAAACGCATATAACCCAATAATATCAATGTAAAACATATCATACAAGAGGCCAAAGACGATTCCACAGATAATGGCACGTCGACGATTATAATAGATTGCTATAAAGATAAGATAAACGATGACGAACCGAGGTACAAGCGTATACAACTCGCCTCCGTAAGAAATCGGAGAAAATAAGCTAAAAACGGGCTCAAGAAAAAAGAGGAGAACTGCAATAAGAACGATGAGTGTCTGGATCATGATGCCTCCTCCTCTTCTGTTCCCGCAGTCCCTCCACCATCAATTCCGTCTGCCGTCGCAGATTTCCGCTTTGCAATGATCACATGGTCCAACATGGAAAACTGTGCCGCCGGCCGAATATATGCAAGTTTCGTCAAACCGTGGTCATCCGTCGATACTTCTGTAATCTCACCAATTGGTAGCCCTTTCGGGAAAATACCACCAAGACCTGATGAGATGATTTGTTCACCGACTTCTACTTCATAGCTGGAGTCGATCCGCTTCATAACCAGTTCTCCGCGTAAACGGTCATATCCTTCAATAAGACCATAAATCGGTTCTTCGCCTGGGATGAATGCAGAGACGCGGAAGTTTTGGTTTTCCGTCGTCAATAATTCCACCGTAGACGTTGAAGGCGTCACAAGCACTACTTTACCGATCAAACCGTTCGCCGTCACGACAGCCATGTTTTTCTCGATGCCGTGATTTTTCCCTTTGTCAATAATTAGCTTTTCTTCCCACTGATCCGGGTTTCGCGCAATCACCGTCGCGTGAATCGATTCGAATTCACGAAGATTATCTTTCTTTCCAATAATTTCGCGTAATTGTTTATTCTCTTCTCCTACATCGGCAAGTTCTGCCTGCGTCGCTGCATATTCACTCAATCTAGCTTTCAATTTCTTGTTTTCTTCGTATGTATTCAAAATCCCGTCAACATTTCCGATAATACCCGTTATGTAATGTGCCGGCTTCGAAAACAACGATTGTCCGAAGCCGACGACATCTTTTACAATTTGTTCAGGTAAGGAGGCGTTGTGCCGGTCTCTTAAGGAGAATGAAATTAGTGCTACGAGGACGATGACGCCGACGAGCAATAAAATCAATCGTTTATTTGAAAAAAATCGCGGCATTGCCCATATCCTCCCTCTTGCTCTTCAGTATTTCCCTAGGTTTCCCTTGCAACGATGGATGTCAACCGCATCCATCGTATGCCATGTAGCCAGTCTTTATTTCGTCTGCATTTTCTTAATTACGTCAAAATTATCGAGCGCTTTCCCTGTCCCGATCGCTACGCAATCGAGCGGTTCTTCCGCGATAAACACAGGCATGTTCGTTTCATCGGAAATAACTTTATCGAGGCTTGTCAGTAATACCCCGCCTCCGGTCAAGACGATGCCACGTTCCATCACGTCGGAAGACAGCTCTGGTGGTGTCGTTTCCAACGTCTTTTTCACACCTTCGATAATTTGCGTAATCGATTCGCGTAACGCTTCCACGATCTCGTCGGAAGAAATATCGATCGTCTTCGGTAAACCTGTCAACAAGTCCCGACCACGAATATCCATTTTTTCCGGTTTCGCAGTCACTTTCGCCGAACCGATTTCGATTTTGATCGCTTCCGCTGTCCGTTCACCAATCGTCAAATTATACGTTTTACGGATATACGTCGTAATGGCGCCATCCATTGTGTCTCCTCCGACACGAATCGACTCACTCGTCACGATACCCCCAAGTGAAATAACCGCCACTTCCGTCGTTCCTCCACCTATATCGACGACCATGCTTCCCGTAGGTTCCCAAACCGGTAATCCTGCACCGATTGCCGCCGCAAAAGGTTCTTCGATCGTATAGGCATCTTTCGCCCCGCCTTGACGGGATGCGTCAATAACTGCACGCTGTTCGACAGACGTAATCCCATAAGGAACGCAAACCATCACATTCGGCTTTTTCCACGATCCGCCTGAAGCTTTCATCGCTTCTTTCATATAATGTTCAATCATCGCTGTCGTAATCTCAAAATCCGCTATGACACCGTCTTTCATCGGGCGTGTTGCGACGATTGAGCCAGGTGTCCGGCCAATCATGCTTTTTGCCGCACTTCCGACAGCTACAATTTCTCCGGTATGCGTATTTTTCGCCACGACAGAAGGCTCCCGAAGAACGATGCCTTTCCCTTTAATGAAAACTAATGTATTTGCTGTGCCGAGGTCAATTCCGACATCTCTTGCGCCAAATCCAAACAAATGTGTTCTTCCTTTCTTCTGAACCGTTGTAAGACGGCATTCATCAAACTATAAACAACATTATAGCGGATTTGTGAAGAAAGTGACAGTGTCACATGTACCCTTTTTCTTTTAAACTGATGAACTGGTGATCTCCAATAATAATATGGTCCAAGAGTTCTATCCCCATCAGTGCTCCCGCTTCCGCCAACCTTTCCGTCACTTCAATATCTTCCGGTGAAGGGGCGGGGTTTCCTGATGGATGGTTATGTGCACAAATAATGGAAGCCGCGGAACGTTTTACCGCTTCCCTAAAAATTTCCCGCGGGTGGATGATAGAGGAATTCAACGAACCTATGAAAATCGTCTGTTTATGGAGCACTTCATTTTTGATATTCAAAAAAAGGACGACGACATGCTCTTGCTGAAGTGAAGTCATATCCGTCATTAAATACGCCGCTGCGTCTTCCGGCGAACGGATCGTATAACGCTCTTCCGAATGTTGGCGGTATAACCGTTTGCCAAGTTCTGCGGCCGCCAGCAGCTGAACCGCTTTCGCTT
>CAOKMT010000088.1 GCA_948469885.1 uncultured Sporosarcina sp.
CTATTGTGTTCTTGATCGTGTTGCTTTACTTGGCAGTGCCGATCGGCCATGCCGCATTTTATACGATCGTCGCCACAGTCGTTGTAGCAGCACTGAAAAAGAATACAAGAATGTCCATAAAAGATATTTTAGCAGCATTAGACAGCGGAGCTAGACAGGCGCTAGCGGTGATGGTGGCATGTGCGGTTGTTGGAATCATAATCGGCGTTGTCAGCTTGACAAGTTTCGGAAACGTCATGACTTCTTCTATTGCAAGTCTCGGTGCAGGTTCTTTATTTCTCACATTGTTTTTCACAATGCTCGCTTCGATGATCCTCGGTATGGGGTTACCTTCCATTCCGGCGTACATCATTACGGCAACGATGGCAGCACCTGCTTTGGCTGTCTTTGATGTACCGATTTTGGTGGCGCATATGTTTGTATTTTACTTTGGTATTTTTGCAAATATTACACCGCCTGTTGCGTTGGCAGCATTTGCAGGAGCAGGCATTTCGGGTGGAGACCCGATGAAAACAGGGTTTACCGCGATGAAGTTGTCTGCGGCAGGTTTGCTAATTCCTTACTTATTTGTTTACAATCCAGCGATGATGATGATCGATACGACGGGCATCGCGATGAATGCGCGAGAATTTCCGTTAGCTTCATTTACAGATATATTGATGATTACTGCCACGGCGGTGATCGGGATCATTGCGCTGAGCGCCGCTATCGAAGGTTACTTTAAAACAGACATCAACCCATTTTTACGAATCATACTTGGGGCAGGGGCGCTTTTCATGATTATTCCAGAAACATATACGGATATTATCGGGGTTATTATCGTTGCGATTATGTTCGGTTTGAATTGGAGCAAGAGTAAGAGGGTTGAACAGGCAGCTCAGCCGAATTGATGAAAGGGATATATGGATCATAAGTTAGAAAAAAGGTGGTACTTACGATTTTTAAGTACACACCTTTTTTCGCATTTTTATAGATAAGGTTTCAACATAGTCATTACGTGAAATAGACGAGTATTGACAACATTGGGAAGGAGCCTATCGATATGAAAAGACGGCTATGGTTAACGCTTGTGATAGGGATTGTGATTGTTCTTGCTGCATGTGGCAATCAAGAGAAAGAGCCGGACGTTGAAAACGACGGTGTAGAAGAGCAAGAACCGGCAGTAGAGAATAATAATGAAGAAGCGGATCCTGCGGAAGTCGATGAACTGGGTGATGGGGATGTGGAAGTTGCAACCATCGACTTAATTGATACTGAAGGCGACTCAGTCGGCACAGTGAAATTGACTGACCAAGATGACGGTGTACACATGAAAGTGGAGGCGACTGATTTACCTGAAGGGACACATGGTTTCCATTTCCACGAAGTGGGGAAATGCGAAGTACCGGATTTTGAATCAGCAGGCGGACATTTTAATCCAACAGAGGCGAGTCATGGGCTAGATCATGAAAAAGGACCTCATGCGGGCGACTTGCCGAACCTTGAAGTGACGGCAGATGGTTCGGTAGATGTTGAATTGCTTGCGGAACATGTGACGTTGAAAAGTGGAGAAGAAAATTCATTAATGCAAGAAGGGGGCACCGCACTTGTCATTCATGCAGCTCCAGATGACGGCGTATCTCAACCATCTGGTGATTCGGGAGACCGTATTGCGTGCGGTGTGATTCAGTAAGGAGAGGGGAAAGAAGTTTTACCTCGACGTAAAAACGAATTATGAGATTTAGAAAGTGGATGAAAAGTGAAATGGCCGTTGAAGAGCTACAATATCTTCACGGATCGGTTCTATTTTTCATATAGTATACAAAAAGTCAGCTTGCACATAGAAGCTGGCTTTTTCTATGTCAATAAAACTTTTCAGCATTACTTTATAGGAGGATTAAAGAGGAGGGAGCTTATGACGCTCAAAAGTTTTCGTAGAAGAGAGTACAAGTATTTAATCACGGCGGCACAATACGTTCAGCTTATACAAAGTATGTCGTCATATTTACGCCCCGATCGCTACGGCGTAGATGGGAAATATACAGTGACAACATTATATTTTGAAAGTGAAGATTATAAAATATACGCGGAGACAAAAAACAAACTACCCATTCGACAAAAGTTGCGTTTGCGTATTTATGATGATACCGATTTAGATGGCAATGCCTTTTTCGAAGTGAAGCAAAAGTGTGCCGGTGTTGTCCACAAAAAGAGAATCGTGTTACCTTTAAGAGAAGCTTATCGCTATTTGGCAAATGAATCTTCTTATTCGTTGGTAGACGATGGGGCGAATTTACAAGTTTTTCGGGAAATCGACGAATACCGGAAAATGTATAATCTTCGCCCGGAAGTTGTTATTAGTTATGATAGGCATGCGTTTCACTATGTGGAAGACGCAAGTGTCCGTGTTACATTTGATATGAATTTACGATGTAGGAATGATGATTTAGCGATTGAGAAAGGGTCGTATGGTAAGCGCTTTATCGATCCAGACTTGGTCATACTGGAAGTGAAATCGAATGAAAGCCTGCCCCAGTGGTTACAGGATATACTGGGAGATTTAGCGTGTGAACAAAAAAGTGCATCCAAGTTTTGCACGAGTTTGGAATTATTAAAAAGCGATGACTTGCCAATTGACTTAGATGAATTGTAAGAGCTGAAAAAAAGCATAGTTATGAACTTCAACGATGATGATCGCTCGTTGGAGTTTTTTATTATTAAAGATAGACATCTTTGATACTAAAGGGTTTTACTCCCATTTGTAGAAGAACATAAAGTATCAGATAGATTCGAATGGTTTAGTTGTGAGGAAGATAGCAGTCCCTCACTTGATGGGAGAGGTTGAGGAATTATGGAAGGACATCATCGGAATTTTAAATCATACGGTATTTTAGTTTTGGCATCGCTCGTGTTCATCGTTCTGGTCCTTTTTTTGCCGGATTCTTTTTCACATCCAGCGAAGTTGATGACAGCGATTGTGTGCTTCGGTATTATTTTATGGGCGCTTGAACCAATCCCTTTAGGATTGACGGGGATTGTCATTTTGTTGTTGATGTTGTTATTTGACGTGGCGGATTCAGCCGTCATTTACAGCGGTTTCGCATCGCCGGCGATATACTTAATTGTCGGAGGGATGATGCTTGCACAAGCGGTGAATGAAACGACTTTGATCAGAAGAGTGACATATAAAATGTTGAAGAAGTGGGGAGGCACCTCAAAGGGACTAGTGGGGAGCCTTATCATTAGCCAACAGATTCAAGCTTTTTTCATCCCGACGACCGCTGTTCGCTCCACATTGACATTACCGATAGCTGCGATGATCAATAAGACGCTTGATGCGAGACCTGAAAGTAATTTGCGGAAATTAATCATGTTGAGTGTTGCGTTCGGTGGGAATATTAGCGGGACGGCGATCATGACCGCGGCTATCGGAAACGTGTTGACAGTTGAGTTGTTGGAGCGCTATGCGGGCATCAAAATTACATATTTCCAATGGTTCTATTACACTTTCCCGATTTGGCTATTGCTGATCCCCTCAATCTGGATTTTGTTATTGAAAATGTTCCCATTACCGAAAGAGCAGCAGTCTTTTCCGAAAATCCAAACAGAAATGGAAGTGAAACTAGAAGAGTTGGGACCGGTGAACTACCGGGAGATCAGGTGTCTTCTTATTTTATTATGTACTGTTGGATTGTGGGTGAGTGAACCGCTTCACGGGTTACATCCAAGTATTCCCGCCCTAATTGGCGTTGTTCTGATGACTTTGCCGGGGATCGGTTGTGCAAAATGGGAAAATATCGTCAAAATTAATTACAATACAATTTTATTACTCAGTGTGACGCTTTCCATGGGATACGCTTTTGTCGATTCGGGGGCGGCTGACACGATCAGTCAATACTTAAGTGTCGATTTATTTTTGGCAATTGTACAAAATCCTTTGGTGGCAGTCATATTCATCGTTGCCTTGACCCAAGTTTTTCATAAGCTAATATCCAATGTGTCGACGGCAGTTGTGACGCTCATTCCAATCATTATTAGCTTGGCGAATAATGCAGAGGTAAATCCATTAGCGATGGGGTTTACGGCGGGGTTGACGAGTTTGTACGGTTTTATGCTCGTCGTGGAGACGATGCCGAATTTGCTTGTACATAGCACGAGATTAATTTCACAAAAAGATTTTTTAAAACCTGGATTCTATGCCACGCTCATAACGATGGCAGTCACAATCCTTGTCGCCATGACGTGGTGGAGATGGATTGGGTTGGTTTAATAGGTAGAGAGGGACCTACCGAACCGAAGTGTGATGGGACACCCTGGGGTGGCACGAAGGTACCCCAGAGTAGTCCAACGAGTTTACAACGGGTTCCCTTAGAGCCCGTTGTACCCGAGTAATGAAGAAATCCGTTTACCTGTTTCGAGTACATTTTCCACGAGGAAGTCGAGCCGGTTATCGGTCAAGTTAAAATTGACGAAGCCGATACTGAGGGCGCCTTGAATTTCGCCGAAATGGTCTCGGACAGGTGTCGCCACCGAAGAGATTCCTTCCGTGCTGGCGGCATGACTGATCGCGTAGCCGTTTGTTCGAACGGTTGCCAACTGCTTCATAAGCGCTTGTTTTTCCTGTTCCGGTAGGAGAGCATCGATCATTTCCTGCGCTTCCATCGGGTGCATATTTGCCAGTATTGCATGGCTGGCAGCGCCAATATGTAAGGGTGTTTTCGTTCCTAACAAATCGTAAACGCGAATTGGATTGTTTACGTTGTCAATCCGTTCGATGACAAGCGACTCCATTCCAATCTGTTTACTTAAATAGACACTTTCTCCAACCGTATGCATAAGCCTTTCAAGTTCGGGTCTGATTTTACTTATGTAATCCATCGTGTCATACATTCTCAATCCATACTCGAGCCAAATGTTTCCAAGACTATACATTTTTGTCTTTTCATCTTGCTGGATCAAATTGTGTTTTCCCATCGCTTTTAAAATCCTATGCATCGAACTAATGGGGATGCCACAGGATTTGGATAAGTCAGTAATGGAAAGCTGATTTTCTACGGAATCTGAAACAAGCACTTCAATGACACTCATAAAACGATCAATTGACTGCAATAAAAACCACCTAGCTTTCTTTATTCATGGAGCTTCATGAATTTTTCTAATATTACTAATTGTCATTTATATAGTATCATATCATCTTTTAAGCTATATGCCTACCCGACTTTCATACTGCGGAAAGGGAGTCCCGACTACTGGAAGCTTAGCACACTTATGCTCAGATAAAAAGATTTGTTTTGATTATTTAAATGAATATTACGGGTCTAAAGACCCTTGTAGACACATTGACGGTTCTAATTATTTCGAATATAATGAGAACATCGTTTCTTTTGTATGGAAATTTGTTTTGGTGAATGGAATTTCTTCTGTGAAAAGGGAAGAAATCTGTCTAAATTCGTCGAGATTTATTCCATCATTATGTCCATATAATTTAGGGAGTGTTTACAAATAGCGTGTTCCTAATGATGAAACGAGTAGCTAGTTTTTACATCTAAGGAATTTTACATAATGGGACTAGCATTATGGACAACAAATAAAAAAGCATTAGGGGGAAGAAGGATGAAGCTTAGATTTATGTTGTTCGCGCTATTTTTTACGGTAGCAGGGGTGTTGGCTGCATGTTCAGACGATCAAAAGCCGTCTGATGATGCAGGCGGTAGTGATAATGATGGAGAAGAACAATTTGTTTTACGATTTGCACATATCGTCGAAGAAGATAACCCAGCACACGAAGCGGCCATATTATTCAAGGAAGAAGTGGAAAAAGAGTCGGATGGTCGCATTACGGTCAATCTCTTTCCAAACGGTTCACTTTATGGATCGGACCGTGAAATTATCGAAGCGTTGCAATTAGGGAACATAGAGTTGAGTACTGTTGGAACGCCTTCGCTTGGAAATTTTGATGAAAACTTTTATGTCCTAGATCTTCCGTACGTTTTTAAAGATAAAGAAGTAGCAAGAACAGCTTTAGCTGAAGAACTAGGTGACAAATTAGCGGAAAGTTTAAAGCAAAAGTCGAACTTAGTCACATTAGGCTATGGGTATGACGGTTTTCGTCATGTGTTGAACAATAAGCATGCGGTTGAGGAACCAGCCGATATGAAAGGGTTGAAATTCAGAGTACAAGAATCTGAATTGCAACAAGATATATTCAGTAATCTAGGAACGAATCCATCCCCTTTAGCTTTTGGTGAGTTGTATACGTCTTTACAACAAAATACGTTTGATGGCATGGATAACACAATTTCACTCATTAATTCAGGAAAGTTTTACGAAGTACAAGAGTATCTTTCACTGACAAGTCACTCGTATTCTGCGACGATTACGATGATTGGTGGCAAGGTGTTTGATAAACTTCCGGAAGATTTACAAGAAATTGTGTTAACCGCTGGTCAGAATATGGAAACAGAGTATTACAAATTCGTTGATGATTACGAAGCGGATTCACTGGCAAATTTTGAAGAAAACGCATTGATTGAAATAAATGACATTAGTTCGGAAAATCGTGAGAAGTTTATCGAAGCGATCCAACCGGTCAATGAAAAATATACAAAAAAATTGGATGATGGCTTATTCGAATTGGCGAAAACTTATAACGATTAAAAGAGCAACCTTCTTCATATTAAATTTACCCTCGTTTGGAATAATCCTCCAATCGAGGTTTTTTGTTTTACTATTCTTTCATTTGAATTTTTATAATATTATCAATAGTCGTTGACATTCTATTAGACTTTGGTCTATATTAATATCAAACTTCCATAGTGCGGAACTTTTTTTCGTCTAATGGAATTTTTGGTATTTAAAAATGAAAATAAAATTTTGGAGGGATAGAGATAATGTATAAAAATGTAATTGTGAAGACACCAGGGAAAAGCTATGTGAATGGATTGACGACATCCGATCTTGGCACCCCTCATTATGAAAAATTGCTCGTTCAACATGAAGCATATGTGAGTGCATTGAAGTCATGCGGGGTGGAAGTGACGCATCTATCGGCTAGTGAAGCATTTCCAGATTCGACATTTGTTGAAGATGTCGCCGTGTTGACACCTGAGTTCGCTGTCATTACAAATCCTGGGGCTGGACCAAGAAATGGGGAAACTAAAGAAATCGAACCAGTGTTGAAAGAGTTTTACAAGGAATTGCGCTATATACAAGCACCTGGCACTTTGGACGGAGGAGATGTGCTGCAAATTGAAAACCATTTTTATATCGGGATTTCGAACCGGACCAATGAAGAAGGTGCGAAGCAATTAAAAGAAATTATGGAAACGGGTGGATACGAAGCGACAATCGTATCGATCAAACAATTTTTCCATTTGAAAACAGGCATCACTTATTTAAATAACGGGATCGTCTTGGCGGCAGGAGAATTCATTGATCATCCAGCATTCGCACAGTATGAAACGATTGCAGTTCCAGCTGAAGAAGAATACGCTGCCAATTGTATTTTCATCAATGACCATGTCATCATTCCGAAAGGGTTTGCGACGACGAAAAATAAAGTACAAGCTGCTGGATATAAAACAGTTGAAGTCGATATGACTGAATTTCAAAAACAAGACGGTGGTCTCACTTGTCTTTCTTTACGCTTCTGATTGTCTCTGAAACGTTTTGTCATATTTTGTTGGTATTTAAAATATATTGACAGTTTGGACAGTTTTCAATATACTATATTCAATAGTTTCTTTAAATGGAATCCAGTTCTCATTGAACGGAAAAAAAGAAAGCGGTTTGTTTTTAATGAGAAAGCGGTTACATAAAAAGAAACGAGTGACTGAGCTACGAATCATTAACGGGAAAGACCAGCATTAAAAAGCATGAGGGGGAAGTTTGATGAAGCTTAGATTATTTTTATTTGCCATGCTATTTGTATTGGCTGGGGTGTTGGTTGCTTGTTCAGACGGTGAAAAGTCTGCTGGTAACAAAAGTGACGGCGATGGTAAAGAAGAGTTTGTACTGCGATTCGCACATATTGTAGAAGAAGATAACCCGGCGCATGAAGCGGCTGTTGCCTTTAAAGAAGAAATTGAGAAAGAATCGGACGGACGAATTACAGTGAATCTTTTTCCGAACGCTTCACTTTATGGTTCTGACAGGGAAATCATAGAAGCGCTACAGCTTGGAAATATTGAAGTGAGTATTGTCGGAACACCTTCACTTGGAAACTTCAATGAAAACTTTTACGTCTTGGATCTTCCTTATATTTTTGACGATAAAGAAGCGGCAAGAACAGCGTTAAGTGGAGAACTCGGTGATAAATTAGCGGAAAGTTTGGAGAGTTCGAATCTAAAAACATTAGCTTACGGTTATGATGGTTTCCGTCATGTGTTGAATAATAAGAAAGCAATCGAAGAACCGGCAGATATGAAAGGCTTGAAAATCCGGGTGCAAGAATCTGAATTGCAACAAGATATTTTCACTGATATGGGATCTAGCCCATCTCCGCTAGCGTTTGGTGAGTTGTATACGTCTTTACAACAAAATACGTTTGATGGTATGGATAGCACAATTTCGCTTATCCATTCCGGAAAGTTTTATGAAGTTCAAAAACATCTGTCACTGACGAGTCATTCTTATTCTGCAACGATCGCATTGATCGGTAGCAAAGTGTTTGACAGTTTACCGGAAGACTTACAAGAAGTTGTGATGACGGCAGGGGAGAATATGGAGCAGGAATATTACAAACTTGTAGATGATTATGAAGCTGCTTCATTGGCAGAGTTTGAAGAAGATGCGCTAATTGAAATTAACGAAATTAGTCCAGAAGATCGCGAGAAGTTTATTGACGCGATTCAACCGGTATACGATAAGTATACAAAAAAATTGGATGATGGTTTGTTCGATTTAGCGAAAAGCTTTAATGAATAATCACTAATGACGGTTCGTCCGTGTTTAGGGTAGGTCGAGTGGTTGCCAATGATTGGTATCACTCGCACCTGCTGAAATAAGGAATGGATTTTCAATGAGGGGGTCCCACAGTGAAGTGGAAAGAATTGATTGATATAAAACTTGAAGAGTGGGCACTGATCATTTCGACGGTTGTCATTGTTTTACTCGTTTTTTTACAAGTTTTAGCTCGTTATATATTTGATATTTCAATCGGTTGGAGTTCAGAATTATCACGTTACCTGCTAATTTGGATTACGTGGGTCAGTGCAAGTTATGCAATTCGAATGCGCGAACATATTCGAATTACGACGGTTGTAAAATTATTTCCAGCATCGTTGCAGAAAATCATTGAAGTGTTTGTCGTCGTGGTCTGGTTTGCTTTTGCACTTGCGATGGCTGTTGAAGGAACGAAAGTTGTGCTCGCAATTCAAATGATGAATCAGACGTCTTCCATTTTAGGATGGCAGATGTGGATTGTCTATTTGATCCTCCCAATTGGTGGCGTTTTGATGATGATTCGGCTCATTCAACAATTATACTTCATTTTCCGTGGGAAAATAAATGATGGTGGAGAAAGCGTATGACGATACTTATTTTATTCGGTAGTCTTATAT
>CAOKMT010000089.1 GCA_948469885.1 uncultured Sporosarcina sp.
TGTGAAGATGGCCGTTTCATCTTGTAAGCCGCGTGATATTTTGGCCATCTTCTTACCGAGCGGAATCATGATGAGCAACGTAACCGGCACAGCAACCAGCATCATCAGCGTCATTTTCCAATCCATCACAAGCAACAAGGTCACAGCGCCGATAATTGAAATAATCCCCGTGATGAATTGCGGAAAATGGTTTGTGATCAGATCTTTGACGATGCTAGTGTCATTGACAACGCGACTAACTGTTTCACCACTCGAGTTTTGATCGTAATAACCGACCGGCAAACGAACGAGTTTCAACCACATCCGCTCTCGCAAACTAGCGACGATTCTCTGACCGACAACCGCAAGCAGGTAAATCGATACTCCGCTAATGATTGCCTGTACGATAAAAGCGACGCCAATCGCGATCAGTAATGGCATGCTCAAAGAAGCGATCGAAAAACCATCGACCAAGTTTTTCGTCAACATCGGCACGACCAAACCCGCAAGCGTCGTAATGATACTCGCTGTCAACCCGATAATGAGTGCCGCTTTCGGGATTTTTGTCGACAATATTAATTGGATAAACGGCTTCAAGCCTTTTTGTTTATTTTCCATAAAAAGTAACTCCTCTTTTCAAAGCGATTCAGACCGGACTTTATTATACCCTTTACGTCTCCCCAAAAAACAGAGAAGCGTTTGGGCTCCTCTGTTTATTCCACAATAGTACTTATTCAAAAAATACTTCCGGATATTCCACAACCCCAGAAACTTGATCGAGCGCCTTTTCCTGCAGCGCCAACGCCATGAACGCCTCATCCGGCACCTCGAATGGGGCTTTGATCTTCCATAAAGATGCTTTCGTAAAACCGAATTTCGGATAATAACCCGGATGGCCCAACACAACGACCGAACTGTATCCTAATGTTTCCGCTTCTTTTAATGCTTGCTCGATCAAAAGCTTTCCGATCCCTTTGTTTTGCTCTGACGGCAAGACAGAAACGGGTGCAAGTGCCAATGAAGTCATCGCTTTTTCCTCATTAATGATTTTAATTTCTGACAGAAGGATATGCCCAACGATTTGTCCATCCTCCTTCACGGCCACCAAAGATAACTGCGGCACAAATGCATCGGACTTCCTAAGTCGAGCGACCAAATGATGTTCTCTTTTATCACTTTGTTCGGCATTTTCGAATGCCCATTTCACAACTTGCTCGGTTATTTCATAATCCTCTATCTGTTCTTGTCTAATCGTCAGTTTCATGTTGGACGCTCCCAATCTGTTTTTTTATTTTCGGAAAATCAATTTCTACCTATAAAGGACTAAAAACTTTGTATCATCTTTTCAATACCGGAATCCAAACTTCACTTTTAACTGTTGGTGAAGACAGGTCTTCGCTAAGAATCGATAAAATTTCGGGCCCTTCCGTTTGTTCATAGTTTGAAGATGGAAACCATTCAGCATAGATACGCCCCCACGTTTCTTGTAACGTTTCGGGAAAGGGGCCGATCGATTCAAATACAGCCCATGTGGAAGCCGGAACTTCAAGTTGTGCCAAGTTTTCGGGACATCCCAGTGTTGTCGCCGCACCTATATAATGATCAAGCTGCCCTTTTTCCTCCATCCGGCCTTCAGAAAAGTTCGTGGATGCTTGGATAAGTCCGAGGGGCTCGACATTAGAAAGTTCTTTCAGTTGATTGATTTTCTCTTTGTTCAAACTTTTCCACATCGCCGAAATTTCCAAGTTTTCTCCTTCAAATACAATAGGCACTCTTTTCATAATACCAACGATACGAAATGCTTCTTTTTCCTCAATCCGGTAATTCATTTCGTTGCCTCCTTTAATCGATAAATGGAAGGTCATGCGTGGATAAGCTTTGAGTGGGTGACCATGATTTCTCGCTTCTGATGGTGTCACGCCATGAAGACTTTGAAAAGCTCTTGTAAAAGAGTCCGGTGAACGGTACCCATATTTCAGCGCAACATCAATTATTTTTACATCGCGATTCTTAAGTTCAAATGCTGCAAGCGTGAGTCGTCTACGGCGAATGTATTCTGATAACGGAACACCTGCAAGGAATGAAAACATCCTTGTAAAATGATATTCGGAGCAACAAGCTAACCTTGCGACTTCTTTAAAGTCGATTGCATTTTCAAGGTTAGCTTCGATGTACTCGATCGCCTCATTCATATTCTTTAGCAAATCCATTGCATAACCTCCTTCATCCATACAATAACAGGAGTTAAAAAGAGCCACCCGACTTTTTGTGCACCAAAATGGAGGGGCGGCATCTTCAAGAAACTGGGTGCGTAGCCATCTTCCAATGAAATCCCTACCTATAAATAAAGCCCCGTCATAGATTTTTCATTCGCTTTTATCTCCTCCGACGTCCCTTCCGCGACAACTTCGCCGCCCTTTTCGCCGCCTTCAGGTCCTAAATCGACAATCCAATCCGCTTCCCGAATCAGCTGACTATTATGCTCGACAAGGATGACCGTGTTGCCGGCATCGACGAGTCGATTCAATATGTTGAGCAATTGATGGACATCGACGGGATGCAAACCGGTCGTCGGTTCATCCAATAAATAAAGGGTCTTTTTGCTCGTCGTGCTCAACAATTCTTTCGTCAATTTCAAGCGTTGTCCTTCCCCGCCCGACAGCGTCGTTAACGATTGCCCCATTTTCAAATACCCTAAACCGATTTCGAGAAGCAACTTCAGCACTTTCTCGATCTTCGCTTCTTTTGCAAAAATATCGAGACTTTCCAAAATGGAGCTTTCCAAAATATCGTTGATCGTAAATCCATTATAGGTTACCGACAGCACTTCTTGCTTGAATCGTTTTCCATGACAAACGGGACAAACGACTTCCAAGTCTGGGAAAAACAACATATTCGTCGTGACGCATCCCAATCCTTGACAGTTTTCACAGCGCCCGCCCGTCGTGTTGAATGAAAAATGTTTTGCCGTCAATCCTTTTTCTTTCGCTTCCGGCAGTTTAGCAAAGACGTTACGGATATGAGTGAAAAGTTCGGTATATGTCGCAACATTTGATCGTTTCATCCGACTAAGGGGTGCTTGACCAATGGTGACCACTTCGTCAAACTGTTCAAGTCCTGTCACTTCCTCGACGCCTTCATGAATCTTGTCTTGCCCTTTCGCCAATGCGCCAAAAATGAGAGATGATTTTCCAGAACCCGATACACCCGTTACCGCTGTCAAACAACCGATTGGAAAAGAAACCGTCACGTTTTTCAAATTATGCACCGTTGCCGCATGCACCGTAATCTGCTCGCCTGTCCCTTCACGCGGAGACTGTTGGACCACTTCTTCTTCGCGTAAATAATTGCCGGTCACTGAATCTTGTTGGGCCATCAACTCTTCCAAAGTTCCTTCACCGACAACCGTTCCACCGAGTTTCCCGGCGCCAGGTCCCATATCGATTAAGTAGTCCGCTTCCCGCATGACATCGATATCATGTTCAATGACAAGGACGGTATTGCCTAAATCTCGGAGCCCTTTCATGACAGTGACGAGTCCTGCTGTATCTTTCGGATGCAGTCCCATCGTCGGCTCGTCCATAACATACAGCACACCTGTCAAAGAAGAATCGAGCAGCGAGGCGAGTCTTAACCGTTGAGTTTCCCCGCCGGAAAGTGTAATCATTTGCCGGTCCAATGTCAGGTATCCCAATCCCGTCTTACTGATTCTGCGGAGCTTCGTTTTTAAATCTTCCATGAACATTTCCGTCACGAATAAACTGCTTTCGTCCAAAGTCGTTGCCAATTGTTCAGTCCATTGCAGCATTTCCTCCAATGATTGGTTCACCAATTCAGAAATCGTTTTTCCTGCGACCGTCACTTTTCGACTGACCGAATTGAGCCGTTCCCCTTCACAATCCGGGCATGTTTCAGAATAAAAATAAGCATCCGCTTCTGCCGATTGCCCCGATTTCTCCGAAAAACGTCGCCACATCCCAGTTAAAACGCCTTCAAATTTTCCGTCCGCTACAGTCTTCGGTGGCTTCTGCTCAGGAAAATGTCTTTTCACTTCTTCACTTTCCGTCCCATAATATAAAATCGCACGTTGTTCAGGACGATACGCTTTCAATGGTCGTTCATCCGTGATGGGCACTTTATAATAATTCATAGCCGTTTTCACGACTGCCACTTGATATTCCCCGTAACGCCCTTTCCAAAGATCGACCGCCCCATTTTCAATCGAACTATCTTGATGAAGTACAGACGCTTCATGAATATTGACAACTTCACCCAACCCTTTACAAGTCGGACAAGCACCTTCCGTCGTATTGTAAGAAAAATGGGTCCGCGTCAATTTTTCCATGCGATGGTCGCAATGAGGACAGTGTATATATTCTGTAAAACCGCCTTCTTCCTTTTCGATGTCCTCTTGGTTCAACACCGGCTTCACATCTCCATGACAAACCGGGCAATGCCGCTCCCCTAATTTTTCAAAGATCATGCGAAGACTCGTATACATATCCGTGACCGTCCCGACAGAAGATCGTGGATTGCGATTCGTCACATGTTGGTTAATGCTAATCGCTGGAGACAAGCCACGGATCGAATCGACTTTCGGTTTATCGATACCTTGCATTCCCATTGACTCCAAATATTGCCGCTGACACTCATTGAATAGCGTATCCATCGCCAACGTGGATTTTCCTGACCCAGATGGACCCGTCAGCACGACAAGTTTGTTTTTCGGTATCTCTACATCGATATTTTTCAAATTATGCTCTTTCGCACCTTGAATTTGAATGCTATTTTCCAATCCAATCGCCTCCACAACTTTTCTAACCTTATCATATAACATTTATGCAAGTGCTAAACTTTCACGGCTATTCAGCCGTTAGTATAATCCTTATAAATAAATTCCCGTCATGGTACTTGAATGTTATAATCGAAGCTTCATTATGATTAGTGGAGGTTCTCATGACATACAAACCAAGGGATATGGCATAAAAACTAGACGTTGGCACGAGTGCCCTTCGTCATTATGAAAAATGGGGAATCGTTCCGCCTCCCGAACGCAAGTCGAACGGCTACCGCATATACACAGAAGAACATCTCGCATACTTCCAGTGCATACGCGCCATGTATCCCGGATTCGGTATGGCAACCGTAAGGAAAACGATGCCGCTCCTCCAGCAGGAAAAGTTTACAGAAGCCTTATGGGAAATCAATAAAATCCAAGCCGAACTGTTTCAGAAAAAACAACAAGCGATGCAGGCCCTTGAAATTTTAAAACCGGAGCAAATGGAGGACTTTCTAAAAAAGCGGTCCAAAAAGTGGTACACAATCGGAGAAGTCGAACGTGAAATCGAAGTGCCTGCCACCACGATCAGGCATTGGGAATTGGAAGGACTCATTACACCGAGGCGCCACCCTGACAATGGATACCGACAATATAGCCGAGACGACATCCGCCAACTCCTCATCATTCGCACAGTCCAATCATCCGTCTTTTTTCTGGAAACCGTTCGTGAAGTCTTGGACAAAATCGACCAGCAAAGCTTCGAAAAGGCAAGAGAAATAACCGAAGATTCATTGGCCTACATGGATTACCAGATTGAACAACAACTGCGCGGAGCCCATTATTTGTATAAGCTTGTTGTTTTATTGAAACAAAAAATCGCATAACAAAAAGGATTGCGGTCGCCAAGTTGGATCCCCCAATCCTTTTACTATTTCGACTTTGAATGATGTCATTCGTCCGGATACATTTCCTGCAAAAACTTGATAGATTCCACGATCAACGTTTTCAACACATCCACATCGATGTCAGCCACTTTATTGACATACACACATGACTTACCGGTCGTATGTTTCCCAAACTGTTCTAATAACCGCGCGCGGTTCTCATCTCCACATGTTAAATACAGGCTGATTTTCGCTTTGCGTGGAGAAAAACCGACAAGCGGCGCATCTCCCTCATGACCGGAAGCGTACTTATAATGATACGAGCCGAATCCGATAATGCTCGGCCCCCACATCTTCGCTTCATAGCCTGTCGTTTCCGTAAAAATGTCCAGCAACCGATAAGCGTCTTCCCGCTTTTTGGCACTTTCCACATGCTCAATGTATTCCGTCACACTACGGTCAGTTTCCGTTGTTTTCAATTTATAGCCCACATCCAACTCTCCTTTTATCATTTTTTCACATTAAGTAGATTGTCTTGATCAAGTTGAATACGTCTCCTATTAGCCTGTGAGGGACCTGGACAATTCAGCATGAGAGATAGTAACCATTTTAAAGAAAAAATACACCTATGGAAAGGTGTATTTCTGAAATCAACAAATTAGTCCATTTCTTTACTTCGTCGCTCCTTACACGACTTGCCGCCCCCAATGTCGATGTGCGGCAATCGCGTCGATAAATTCTGTGACAAATACACCCATATCATCACTCATCACTACCCCTGGCTTCCCTGCAAAATCATTGACGATCAACCATTCCTTGCCTTCATGTGTGGCGCCGATCGGTTTATAATGATTGAATGCTTCATCAATAAAGTAAGCTGCTTGTTTATTAAACTTTTTATTCACCCGGCTTCCCCTCACCATATAAACCGCATCAAACAACACAGAGTCAGCCGTTAGGAAAGTATAATCGACTTCAAGCTCCATCCCACCAGCCCCGACCACTTTCCCAAGCTTTTCACTCACAATTTCCGGTTGAATGCCTACCGACTTTAACGTTTCGAGCACATAGTTTACATCTGCGTCATTAAAACCATTTGTGATAATGACAGCGACAGTACGGGTGTCTGGTTTTTTTGGTGTATTTTCCTGGCTAAGGGCAGGAGATGATTTCGTAACGTTCGAACCGCCACTTTCAGGCGGAATGGCTCCGATATTTTCAGCGAATGTTGTGGCCAATTCCATATTTACATTCGCAAACATATTGACGACTTGTTGCCTCACCGATTTACTCTTCACTTTTCCTAGTTCAAAGCTGAACGCATTAATAATATGCTGTTTTTCAGGTGGGCTCATACTATTCCAAAAGAGAGTTGCTTGAGAAAAATGATCTGCAAAACTTTCGCTTCTTGCCTGCACAACCCGGCCTTCCACTTTCTCTTGATAATGTGCATAACCACCTTCTGCCGGGCTTGTCGGGGCAGGTGTATTGCCTGCAAGAGAGTTTCGATGATAACTTACTTTCCCGATATTAATCGTTTGCCGTCCATAACCGTCTCGTTGATTATTATGGACCGGAACTACCGCTCGATTAATTGGCAATTCGTGAAAATTCGGACCCCCAAGACGGATCAGCTGGGTATCAATATAGGAAAACAAACGCCCCTGCAAAAGTGGATCATTCGTAAAGTCGATTCCTGGGACAACATGCCCCGGATGAAAAGCAACTTGTTCTATTTCTGTAAACGCATTATCGACGTTTTGATTCAAGACCATTTTCCCGATAATTTGGACGGGGACATCTTCTTCTGGCCATAGCTTTGTCGCATCCAGTATATCAAAATCGAACATAAATTCATCGTCTTCCCCAATAATCTGAACCCCTAGTTCAAACTCTGGATAATTTCCTTTTTCAATATTGTCCCACAAATCGCGGCGATTATAATCAGGATCATCCCCCGCTATTTTTTGTGCTTCATCCCATACGAGAGAATGTACGCCAAGTTTGGGCTTCCAATGAAATTTCACAAAATGTGCCTTTCCTTCTTCATTCACAAAGCGGAAAGCATGAACGCCAAACCCTTCCATCATTCGGTAGCTTCTCGGAATCGCCCTGTCTGACATTAGCCACATGATCATATGAGCTGATTCCTGATTGTTCGCTACAAAATCCCATAACGTATCATGAGCGGATGACGCTTGTGGGATTTCATTGTCCGGCTCTGGCTTGATCGCGTGGACGAAATCGGGAAATTTAATGGCGTCTTGAATAAAAAAGACCGGCATATTATTCGCCACTAAATCATAATTCCCTTCTTCCGTATAAAATTTCGTCGCAAATCCTCGCACATCCCGAACCGTATCCGCAGAGCCACGAGAGCCGACGACCGTTGAAAAACGGACAAAGACAGGTGTTGTCGTACCTGGATCATGCAAAAATTTTGCTCTCGTATATTCCTTCATACTTTCATAGACTTGAAAATAACCGTGCGCTGCAAAACCACGTGCGTGAACAACCCGTTCTGGAATTCGTTCATGGTCAAAATGCGTTACTTTCTCTCGAAAATGAAAATCCTCCATCAAA
Source organism: uncultured Sporosarcina sp. (assembly GCA_948469885.1). Lineage (GTDB taxonomy): Bacteria > Bacillota > Bacilli > Bacillales_A > Planococcaceae > Sporosarcina. The sequence goes on from CAOKMT010000089.1 coordinate 8,227, forward strand.
GTTGGACCTCGTATACCAGCTTTCAAGGAAAACTCATCTTCCGACACCTTCAACCCTTGGTTTGTCGTTAGCTTCGTTCCTTTGTCGTCGACTCGAAACAACTCCAACTGTTCATCTTTGCTATTTGCATCCACTTTGCGCTCATCAGCCATATTCATACCTCCCCCTAATAAGTATGTAAGATCGCCATGATTTATAACGGCCTATAATTAAGAAGTAGCATTGGCTCCCATTTGAATCGGATTTCACGCTAAGGAGGACGGGGTGTTCCGGGAAAATAATGAGCTTCATAGCGAATGGAATGAAGAACATCAACTTAAATAATCCCCATTGCTAAAATTGAAACAGTTTAGCCAGTTTCGATTCCTCCTTAAGCTTTAAAACTTAGTTTGTTAAAGCGGTAAGGTGGAACTAAAAACCAACATGAAAAGCGACCACCTTTTTTTAGTAGCCGCCCTTCCTTTTTCAAGGTTTGTTGCTTCCTCACGAAATTGATCGCTCATACACTTTCAATCACATGAACAGTCATCTCTTTCCCTCATCTTAATAAATACAACTTTTTCCCGTTTTCGATATGCTGTGCCATAGCTTTCCGTGCTTCTAAAAATTCTTGATTTTCCAAATGCTTATTGATTTCCTTATGGTCATCGATCGACTTTTGCATTCGAGACATATCTCGCTTAAAAATTTTCATCCCATGATGAAAGATACGATCATTTACATTATTTAACGTTTTTACAAAGTATTGATTGCCAGCCACTTTCAGCAAATATTCATGGTAGTCCAAAGTTCCTAAAGCTCCCCTACTTCAGGGAACTACCTTGCCTTCACATTCTTCATAACGACTTTATCCCGTGGAATGCTTGGCATGTTCACCATGCTATAACTTAAATCCTGTTTAGGTAATTCATAATCCATTTGATTCACTAAGAAGTCAAGGCTCACTTTCATCATCTCGATCGTCACCCATTCTCCTGCACAACGATGGCCCATTACAAAATCTCCGCCACCTTGCGGGATGAAACTGAAGGGGCTTTCTTTCCAATCCCGGAAACGCTCGGGATTAAAGATTTCCGGGTTCTCCCACAGAGAAGCGTCATGATTCGTACCGTAAAGATCTAACAACGTTAACGTGCCTTCTTCAAATTGGTAACCAGACCAAGTGAAATCTTTTTTCACACGTGCTGCGGCAAATGGGAAGAATGGATAGAAACGGCGCACTTCCTGTACAAACATTTGCGCATACTCGTCATGGC
>CAOKMT010000090.1 GCA_948469885.1 uncultured Sporosarcina sp.
ATCATTTCCAAAAAAGCCAATGCCCGGCCTCGCCGAAACGTTTTCGCCCCTCGCTGCTTTGATTCCCCCCTACCTTTGTAACGGCCGCCACCACGAGAACGGCCACCTGCAGTCTCTTTCAAATTTTCTCTTTTCATTTCGCATCTCCTCATTGTATACGTTTGTATGCACTTCGTTCTTACATTGATTGTATACCAACGTATACAATCATTCAACATAAACTAAGGAATGGTGAATAAAAGTGCATTTAAAATTGCTTACAGTAGAAATTCTGAATATGCCGTACATGCCATTCAAAAGAAGTTTTCAGTTAAGGGACAAAGTGTAGAGTGCTCGCTTAGTGGAAATACTGTTATGTATCATTCAACTGTGATGTTCCATTGTAGAATTGATTCAATAAAAAAACCTTTTCACCCCTCTGAAGAAACATGTTCTTCACATTGGGATGAAAAGGCTTATCAAGGATTTATCTTTTTATAGCAAGTTCACTAACTTACTTCTTAAATTTTCATCACGCCGCCCGTACTTGCAGACGTAACAAGTGCCGAATATCGAGCTAACCAACCTTTTTTGATTTTCGGTTCAAATGGCTGTAACTTCGATTGACGTTCCGCCAAAATGTCTTCAGCCACTTCAAGTTCTATCGTTCTGTTTGTCAAATCAATCGAGATGATGTCACCATTTTCCACAAGTGCGATCGGTCCACCCTCCGCAGCTTCCGGGGAAATATGTCCGATTGAAATTCCACGAGACGCTCCAGAGAAACGGCCGTCCGTAACGAGGGCGACTTTCGTTCCCAAACCACGTCCTTGAATCGCAGATGTTGGCGCAAGCATTTCCGGCATTCCTGGCCCACCTTTAGGTCCTTCGTAGCGAATCACAACGACGTGGCCTTCACGTACAGTGCCATTGTCAATGTTTTCCTGTGCAGCCTCTTGTGATTCAAAGACAATCGCTTCACCACGAAATTCCTTAATGGACGGATCGACAGCACCCACTTTAATGACGCCACCATCTGGCGCAATGTTGCCGAATAAGACGGATAGTCCACCTACCGGGCTATGCGGGTTATCTTTTGTACGAATGATTTGGTCGTTCTTAATCGGGTACCCCGCCACATCTTCCCCAATCGTTTTACCTGTTACTGTCAAACGATCTGGATGAATGGCCCCTGGAATTTTTGTAAGTTCGTTAATAATCGCACTAACGCCACCCGCTTTAAATATATCATCCATTGAAACGTCCGAAGCCGGCATAATTTTCGCTAAATATGGAACGCGCTCTGCCACTGTATTAATATCTTGAACGTTATAGTCAATCTCCGCTTCCTTTGCAATGGCCAATGTATGAAGCACTGTATTCGTTGATCCACCCATCGCCATGTCCAATGCGAATGCATCGTCAATTGCTTCTTTTGTAATGATGTCACGAGGCTTAACGTCCTCTTTCACCATCCGAACTAATTGTTTGGCAGCTTCTTTAATGAGTCTATGACGTTCATCCGAAGTTGCGACAATCGTACCATTCTCTGGTAACGTTACACCAAGCATTTCCATTAAACAGTTCATAGAGTTCGCTGTGAACATTCCCGAACAAGAACCACAAGTTGGACAAGCGTTGCTTTCAATGTCCAGTAATTCTTCTGCTGTCATCTTCCCTGCCTTGTATGCGCCGACCCCTTCAAATACCGACGTAAGCGAAAGTGCCTGCCCTTCTGCTGATACTCCGGCTTCCATTGGGCCACCTGAAACAAAGATGGAAGGCACATTCGTCCGAACTGCCGCCATCAGCATCCCCGGCGTGATTTTGTCACAGTTTGGGATATAAAACACACCGTCAAACCAGTGGGCGTTGATCACCGTTTCTGCCGAATCCGCAATCAGTTCACGACTTGGCAATGAATACCGCATTCCGATGTGCCCCATTGCAATACCATCGTCAACACCAATTGTATTGAACTCAAACGGCACCCCGCCTGCTTCCCAAATGGCTTCTTTAACGATTTCAGCAAATTTGTTTAAGTGTTTATGACCGGGAATAATATCTATGTACGAGTTACATACGCCAATGAATGGCTTCTCTAAATCTTTTGTTTTAATACCTGTCGCGTATAGTAAACTTCGGTGAGGCGCGCGATCCACACCCATTTTAATCATATTACTTCTCATTGCACTCTCTCCTAATCAAATCTCTCATACATTGTTTAGTACTTTCATAAGTTACGAATCTTGTCAAATTATGTCTTGTCGTCCGTGAATAAAGTCACAAACTATTATTGGTTTCATGTCATCATATCTTGAATTCCCACTAGAGTCAACAGTCTTTTTCAAATCGTCATTCAATTGTAAATAATTCACATCAATACATTTACTTACAAAATTCGACATATCCAATATTCGAATGAAATTCGAAACTTTTAGGAAAAGAGGTATGGGGCGGAAGATGCTACTATCGCAAAAGAAAAATCTTCACTTCAAATCGCGAATTAACAGGTTTAGCGATAACTTATATGAAGCAAAATTAGGAACAGTATGGTAAAGTTTGAAATGATTTGTTATATCGGAACTTTTTGCAGATGGGTGGTACATTTATGAAGAAAAAACTGATTGATTTTCTTTTTATTGTTGCAGGTGCTTTTATTTTTGCGTTAGCTGTAAATCTGTTTGTCATCCCGAATGACCTTGGAGAAGGTGGCGTCACGGGACTTACGATTATTGCTTATTATCTTTATGGCTGGTCACCGGGACTTGTGAGCTTAGTACTGAATGGCTTCTTGCTCATTGTCGGCTTTAAATTTTTAAGTAAAAACACGACGATTTATACGATTATCGCCATTCTATTCAATTCTCTATTTTTACATTTAACATCAGGATGGCGCATTGAATCAGACGAGATCATTGTGAATACAATCTTTGGAGGCGTATTTGCTGGGCTTGGGATTGGATTAATCATTAGAGTAGGTGGAACAACGGCAGGTACGACGATTCTCGCAAGCATTACGCAAAAATATCTTGGCTGGAGTATTAGTTATGGTTTGTTATTTTTCGACTTAATCGTCGTCTTGTCTTCCTATTTTATTATTGGTGCCGAAAAATTATTGCTGACCATTGTTATGCTCTATATCGGGACAAAAGTGATGGAATTTATCATTGAAGGTTTCAACACGAAGAAAGCGGTCACGATTATTTCCAAAAATCCAGACAAAATTGCACAGCAAGTAAACGCGGTTATGGACAGGGGCGTGACCGTCTATGCAGGTCATGGTTACTATACAAAAGAGCAGAAGGATATCCTTTACGTTGTCATCAGCAGCCCCGAAGTTGTACGGTTAAAGAAAATTGTGAAAGCAGCAGATGAGCACGCTTTTATTGCCATCCATGATGTGCGGGATGTCTTCGGTGAAGGCTTTGGGGAAATGGCAAAATCGTAAAAGCCAACCCTTCCAAAATTGAAGATACCGAAAAACATACAATTGCTTCTAAATTTAAAAAGGAGTCCATTCGTTCATTTTTAAACGAATGGACTCCTTTTCCGATCGTACTCCTTATGCTACTTCCTTGAAAATAAATCCCTTCCACATTCATAAGTTCGCCGCGTTAAATGTATCACCGCCTTCAATCGTCCCCGACTTGAAGCCTTTCATGAACCACCGTTTTCTTTGCTCAGAAGTTCCATGCGTGAAACTATCTGGGACAACATACCCCCGTGCTTGTTTCTGAATCCGGTCATCCCCGACCGCACTGGCAGCATTGATGGCTTCTTCGATATCGCCTTCCTCAAGCAAGTTCATCTCTTGTTCGTGATGTGCCCACACCCCTGCAAAATAATCGGCTTGTAATTCCATCCGAACTGAATATTTATTGAATTCCGTCTCACTCAATTTAGATCGGAGCGCATTCACTTTTTGACTCGTCCCTAAAAGGGTCTGTACATGATGCCCGACTTCATGCGCCACGACATAAGCCATCGCAAAATCGCCCGGCGCTTGGAAGCGGTCTCGAAGTTCCTCGTAGAAACTCAAATCTATATACAACTTATGATCACCCGGACAATAAAACGGACCTACTGCGGAATTCGCCGTACCACATGCGGATTGGACAACGTCCGTATATAAGACCAACTTCGGATTTTCATACGTCATCCCTTGCTCTTCAAATACTTCGGACCACACGTCTTCCGTGTCTGCGAGAACGACAGACACGAACTCCGCCAATTCATGCTCCTCTGCCGTCTCCTCGTAAGGGACTGTATTGTCTGGTACATCAACCGACGTGCCATTCAACAACTCCATCGGGTTCCCGCCAAGAAAAGTAAACAGCAAAATGATGATTAATCCTCCAAGACCACCCCCGATCGCAAGGCCACCTCCCCTGCTCCCTCTCCGGTCTTCCACATTGCCACTTTTCCGTCGACCTTTCCATTCCATCTATACTTCCTCCTTAACACGACTCGCAATAGTAATTGACGTAATTGACGTCTTTCTATTTCTGGTATACCCATAAACCAGACAAACTAATTCTTCCAGAAAACTTCTTAGGAAGGCTGGCCGAAATTTGAGAAAAAGATGCCGAAACATAGCACCTTTCAGTAACTGTGAAGATGAAAACATAAAAGGCGACCCTCATGATGAGCAGTCGCCTCTAGGAGAAATCAATCTCCCCCACTTTTCAACTTAACTTTCAGCCTTCTTCAATATTTCTTCAATTTCCCGAAATCCTCGCTCTTTCGCATGCGCAAGTGGTGTAATGCCATCTTTATCCGCAATCGTCAGATCCGCACCATGCTCCACTAACAATTGCACGATTTCTTGATGTTTCTTGCCGCCATCCCCTAAGATGACCGCTTCCAACAATGCCGTCCAATGCAAGTTGTTCACATGATTTACGTCAGTATCCGAATTTATGAGGAGCTCCCGCACGACATCCACATGTCCTCGTTCTGACGCAGGGATAATGGCTATTCCGCCGTACCGATTCGTAATCGTCGTATCCGCCCCAGCTTTGATTGCCAATCGAACAATTTCGAGATTTCCACGCGCGCCCGCATTCAACAAGACATTCTCCAAATTGAGATCACGGATGTCCACATCGGCCCCTTTTTCAATAAGCGCTTCCACTGTTTCTATTTGATTATTATAAGTCGCGGCAAGGACAGCTGTTCTCCCTTGTTCATCGGTTGCATTAATGTGAGCCCCCGCTTCAAGCAATTGTAGAACCTTCCCGGTATCTCCTGCCGCTGCTGATGAAATGAATTGTTCGTCCACAGTCAGTTCCCCCTTCTCAATCAAATCTGTCTCTTCCTGTAATTTGTTTTGTTCAGCATTGTCCCTATTGCACGCTGTAAGCAATGCAGCGAACAACAAAACGAAGGAAAGTCGTCTCGTTTTCAAATCCCTGCCCCTCCTCCAACCATTAGACTACCATAGACAATTGTTGGAAGGATATTACGACCCTTTAGCTGGATAGACATCTAAAAAAAGGACATTTACAAGTCTATTTCTAAAAATGTTAGAAACACATTATTTCCTCAATAATCCTTTCACGTCGCCTCGCAATTTTGGAAAGAGCCGAGATCTGGGGACTAAATCGAAAATGATCAATACCAGATTCTAACTGAATTATGACATTCAGTAGAACTTGGTGTTTTTTCAAGATCAATTAAAATACATAATGAGAAATGATTTTCACAAACGACTTCCCGCTGTTCAACAACGCTCTTTCATCGAAGTCGAACTTAGGGTGATGATGCGGAAACTGCGTCTCCACTTTTTCATTCTGTGCCCCTACCCGGAAATAAGTGCCTGGCTTTTCCAGTAAGAAATACGAAAAATCCTCTGCGCCCATGGACGGTTCCATCTCCCTAACATTTTCCTCGGAAAACTGGTCCACCAGCAAATTTCGGACAACTTCCGTCTCCTCCGGTGGATTATAAAGCGCCGGGTAGCCATTCAAGTAGTCGATCGTAGAAGTTGCATTGTATGCGGAAGTGACACCTTCAACAATACGGCGAATCTGGTCTTCCACTTGTTTGCGGATTTCCGCGTCAAAAGTTCGTACCGTGCCTTCTAAAACCGCTTTATCTGCGATCACGTTGAAGGCACTGCCCGCCTGCAACACGCCGATCGTCACAACAGCCGATTGCAATGGATCGACGTGTCGGCTGACAATTTTCTGTAATGAGCTGACAACCTCACTTGCGATGACAAGCGCGTCCACCGCTTCATGCGGTCTAGCTCCGTGCCCGCCTTTCCCTTGAATGAGAATTGAAAATTTATCGACCGCAGCCATTTGATAACCTTCCCCGACCGCCACCGTTCCTACCGGCGCCTGTGAATCCAAATGAACCCCGAACACATAATCGATCTCATCGAGCACCCCGTCCTCTACCATGAATTTCGCGCCACCAGGTGGCGTTTCTTCTGCCGGCTGAAAAATAAAAACGACTTTTCCTTTAATCTGCTGACGAAACGCACTTAATGCTTTCGCAGTACCCAGTAAAGCGGCAGTATGCCCATCATGACCGCATGCGTGCATGACACCTGGGTTTTGCGACTTATAAGGCACTTCTTTCTCATCGTCAATCGGCAAGGCATCGAAATCCGCTCTGAGGGCAACCGTCTTCCCCGGCTGATCCCCTTCCAGTACACCGATTAATCCATGACCGCCAATATTCGTCTTCACTTCCAACCCGAAACTTTGCAATTTCCCTTGGATGTAACGCGCTGTCTTCTCTTCCTCAAAAGATAACTCTGGATGCTGGTGCATATGTCGCCGCCAGCCGACCATCTCTTCAAACCCCTCGTTCAATTTTTCATTGATTTCATTCAATAACGTGTCAACCACAACCATTCAACTCTCCCCTTTCCAGCTACCGTAGAAACGGACGCCCGATAACCTACTTAACAAGTAGGAATTCTATATATTATCATCTGTCTCTTGTCATCATGTCAAGTGGCTAAATTCACTGACACATCCAAACGAAAATTCGGACAAAAAAAGAGGGACCTGTCCAAACAAGTCCCCCATAAAATCGATCATGAAATAACCTTTCATCTAAACGGACTCACTTAATAACAGTCCCAATTGTACAGTACTTTCGTGAAATCACGTTTCTTCAAATCTTCCGCTGAGATGAAAAAGTTCGCTACGCCAGAGTCTCCCCACATAATCGCCAAATCACTGTCCGTATCGATTTGTAGTAAAAGTGTATCGAATGTTAAATATTTTCCATAAGCTCTTGGATCTTCTTGTGTGAAAAAAGGATAGCCACCAAGCTTACAGCCTTGTCCACTTGCCATGTCAAAGTACGCTTCTGTGATCTCTTCGTGCGCTTCATAATCCTCATCTTCCAATAACTGATCAACTTTTGAAATCAAATTGAATCGGTAATCGCTGCCAGATACAATTTCCTCCGAATGTTCGAACGTTAGCGCACATTCCTTTTCGATCGGGAAGTAATTCTCGTTTCCAAACGCAGGGAAATCGTTCAACCACTTCGACGGGTCTGTTTCAATCGCCGTGTGGTAAACAACTCGAAAGGTATCTTGATGCGTACCGTCCTCAAAATCCAATCCGTAAACATCATCATCTGCCACAAAAAACTGCAAAATCCCTTCCGTCGGGTAGTGTGGGAGTGATGGTTCCATCTCACTAAAATTAATTTGGGCAAGTAAACGAAGCGGCTCTCCCTTTTTAGTCATTGGATACGTATCCGCATGTAACCAGTAAGGCTGTCCACCAAACTTACTTTCAAGTGGGTTCGTTTTCTTCACTTCCCCGTGAATCAGAAGACTCGGCTTTTCGTCGCTGCTAAAACATCCGCATATGGTTGTAGTAATTTCGGAAATTTCATGAACTTCACTCTCCTAAGAAACGTTTGTTCCCATCATATATCAAATGTCTGGAATAGAGTAGAGGGATTTTGTCATATTTGATGCCGCTAGCCATGGTGAGAAAGAGCTGTTTTGAAAGAAGCAAGAGGCCTACTCGCCTGTTTTAACTCCAATAACAAGAATCTACTCCCATTGGCTCTGCGATAGTTTAAGCTTTTCTCACCTGGGTATTACTAATAATGTGATCAAATTAACAATTTGGAGGAGGATTTTTTTATGAAACCAATCGTAAAAGAGTTTCAAGACGATACAAAACTAACGGAAGAAGTACAAAAACAAATTGAAAATGGTATTTCAAAAGACGACTTATATGTAATTTCACATGATGATGATCGTACAAAAAGAGTTGCTGATAACGCGGATGCCAATACAGTAGGTGCGGGTGAACAAGGTTTTGGAACGTCGCTCAAAAACGTCTTCCGCAAAAAAGGCGATGAACTCCGAGCAAAATTCAACGAGCTCGGGTTTTCCCAAGACGAATCTAGTGAGTTGGAAGAAAAGCTAGACCACGGTAAAATTTTGTTGCTCATCGCTGACAATAAATAATCCAACCCAAAAGTTAGGAAGAGGCCAAGCCTCTCCTAACTTTTTATTTTTCCCTTCCCTCTCCGCGCGACAATAAATCGCTCAAAAATCTATATGCTGGCGATCTTGTTCTTTAGTTGGTCGATTTATTTTATAATGATGAATCATTTTAATGGACAGCATCGCTTAACCATGATTTCAAATATTGTATAAACTTTTTCGTGGCAGGTGCCAAATTTTCGAAAGACGGCGCAGCTAGTCCGATTGTTCGGTAATTCTCCCCTTCCAACGGCACTGCCCAAACATTGTGCGGGACATTGTGCAATACCATTTCTGGTAAAATACTAATCCCCATCCCATTGGCGACCATCGAAATAATCGCTTGGTCGTCCGAAAGTTCAAACTTAATATTGGCCATTACATTATTCTCTTTCAAAATTCTGATCAGATCATTATCGCTTCCTTTTTTCGATTTAATAAAAGGCTCTTCTTTCAACATCGAAAAACGAATCTCATCGCGCCTGGCAAGCGGATGATCGCCCGGTAGGATACATAGCATTCTGTCTTTTTTCAACGGAATTTCCTCTAAATGCTTCGAGGTCGGTAATGAGACAAAACCAAAATCGATTAACCCGGTCAATAGCCAATGTTCCACGTCATCGTAATCCCCTTCAAACAACTTGACTTCGATGGAAGGATGATAGGCATGAAATATTTTCATAATTTCCGGTAACCAATGAATAGATACGCTTGAAATTGTTCCGATTCGCACTTTACCGAATTCCAAACCGTTAATTTTCGCGATTTCTTGGTTTAATTCTTCATTCCATTTAAAAACTTCACGGACGTATTGTAATGCACGTTCTCCGTTGC
>CAOKMT010000091.1 GCA_948469885.1 uncultured Sporosarcina sp.
GTCCTCACATCCGCACAAATCGTTCGGACATTCGGAAACCCTTCCGGCATCGTTCCATTTAACAACGAAACAGCCCCTTTTACAGCAGTTCGCTCGTTTGGAGGTACAAGTTGAAAGGCTTGCATGATAGGGTCGTTATTGTTAATATTAGTCAAAATAACTGGATAAACCGGAAGCAATTTGGCGAGTTCAGCAATCGCTTCTGCATTCCAGTCCAATGCCTGCTGCCCATCATAAACGACCGCTTCATTGCCACGATCGATTGATTTTCTTAATTCCGTCACAAACATTTCAGCATTTTTCGCGTATTGCGGCTGCGCAATCAACCAGCTTGGTTCTTCTTTTGCTGCCCTTATCGCGGAGATTGTCTTTTGCATTTCTTTTTCCGACTGTTCAAAACTTGTTGCAGTGTATAGCGGTTGCAAATTGACGCCTTCAATCGTTTCTGTGATAAGCGAATCGAATGGTACGCCTCTCAAAGATTTGGTAGCGCTTTCTTTCCAATCGATATCGCTTGCTTTTTCAAACGTTGTCGCTTTCATTGCTTGGATCGTCATCAGATTAGATTCACTCCTTCGAATAGTCAATCTACTTATAGTTTACATGATTACAATGTAATTTGTAAGGTAAAAAAACCGGAATCGATTAAACCGATTCCGGGTGATTGCTATCTTTTTAATAAACCGAAGTGTTTTCAGTGGAAACATTCTCAAGAATTTCTTTGACACGTGCCAAGAAACGTCCACAGACAAGACCGTCCAGCACACGATGATCCAATGAAAGGCATAAATTGACCATATCACGGATACCGATCATCCCATCGATGACGACTGGGCGTTTAACGATCGATTCGACTTGCAAAATAGCCGCCTGTGGGTAATTGATAATGCCTGCGGAATGGACGGAGCCAAATGATCCAGTATTGTTCACTGTAAACGTACCATTTTGCATATCATCCGCTTGCAGTTTACCGGTGCGCACTTTCGTTGCCAACTCTTGAATATCGCGCCCGATGCCTTTGATCGTCTTTTCATCCGCCTGTTTTATGACCGGGACGAATAACGCATCTTCCGTCGCAACAGCGATTGAAATGTTAATCTCTTTTTTCTGGACGATTTTATCGCCTGCCCACATAGAATTCATCATTGGGAATTCTTTCAATGCTTGCGCGACTGCTTTCACGAAAAACGCAAAGTAAGTCAAATTGAAACCTTCTTTTTGCTTAAACTCGGCCTTTAAGTTATCTCGGTACGCGACGAGGTTCGTCACATCGACTTCGACTGTCATCCATGCATGCGGAACTTCTTGTTTAGCGCGAACCATGTTGTTCGCAATGGCACGACGGATGCCTGTCACGGGGATTTCGACGTCAGATGCTGAAGCAGTGATATGTGAGGTCTGCTTGTCAGTCGTCCTTGCTGATCCCCCAATATCGGTTGATACCGTTGCCGTATCCTGTCCTTTCGGAATTTCGCCACTTTCTATAAGGGTGAGTAAGTCTTTCCGCGTAATCCGTCCACCACGTCCAGTCCCTTCGACTAGCGACAAATCGATATCATGTTCTTGAGACAGCCGAAGAACGGCAGGAGAGTAACGTCTTTTTGCCTCCCCTTCAGACTTCAACGGAGTAGGCGGTTTTAAGGCGCCTTCAGCAGGCATTTCGTTTGCCGGCTCTTTTTTTGCAGGTACCGCGTCTACCGGAGATGGCTGGTTGTTACCATCGCCAGACGTTTCAATGACACAAACGACGTCCCCGACTTGTAACGTTTCCCCTTCTTTTGCGATCAATTCCCGAATCGTTCCGCTGAAGGAAGAAGGGATTTCAGCATTTACTTTATCTGTATTCACTTCTGCCAAAGGATCATATTTATTCACTTGATCGCCCGGTTTGACGAGCCATTTTTCAATGGTTCCCTCCGTCACACTTTCACCAAGTTTTGGCATGACAATATTTTCATTAGCCAATCCATTTACCTCCGTCTCGAATCAATATTCAGCGAGTTCGCGTGCCGCTCGTTCAACTTTGTCTGGATTCATCATGAAGAAACGTTCCATAGTCGGCGCATACGGCATTGCAGGTACATCCGGTCCTGCGATACGTTTGATTGGCGCGTCGAGCTCGAATAAGCAGTTTTCTGCAATGATCGCTGCCACTTCCCCCATGATGCTTCCCTCCATATTATCTTCTGTGACGAGAAGTACTTTTCCTGTTTTGGAAGCGGCTTCGATAATCGCTTCCTTGTCGAGTGGATACACGGTACGCAAATCGAGAAGATGAGTTGAAATGCCATCCTCCGCCAATCGTTCAGCAGCTTGTAAAGCGAAGTGCACACAAAGTCCGTATGTGATAATTGTAATATCGTCGCCTTCACGTTTCACATCTGCTTTGCCAATTGGCAAGACATATTCTTCCTCTGGTACTTGCCCTTTGATTAAACGATATGCACGCTTATGCTCAAAAAACAAGACAGGATCTTCATCGCGGATCGCCGCTTTTAACAGGCCTTTTGCATCGTAAGGTGTAGATGGCATAACAATTTTTAGGCCGGGTTGATTGGCAAACATCGCTTCTACCGATTGTGAATGGTATAAAGCACCGTGCACCCCGCCCCCGTATGGCGCCCGAATGACAATCGGACAACTCCAATCATTATTCGAACGATAACGAATTTTGGCTGCTTCGGAGACGATCTGGTTGACAGCAGGCATGATGAAATCGGCAAATTGCATTTCCGCAATTGGGCGTAAACCGTACATCGCGGCGCCGATTCCGACGCCGGCAATCGCCGATTCCGCTAGCGGTGCGTCAATGACACGATCCTCTCCAAATTGGTCATATAAACCTTGCGTCGCTTTAAAGACACCACCTTTAAGCCCAACATCCTCTCCGAGGACGAAGACGCGATCGTCCCGTTCCATCTCTTCTTTCATCGCGAGCGTAATCGCGTCAATATAAGACATGACCGTCATGACTCGGCCTCCTCCCCTTCTTTATAGACGTGGCGTAGTGCCGATTCGGCTTCGGCATACGGTGCATTTTCCGCATAATCCGTCGCTTCATTCACTTCTTCCAAAATCTGCGTTTCTAACTGCTGTTCCAACTCATCTGTCAACACGCCGATTTCTTTCAAATATGCTGTGAACGTCAAAATGGGATCTTGTTTTTTCTCTTCTTCCAATTCTTCCGCCGAGCGGTATTGACGATCATCATCATCGGAAGAGTGGGCCGTCAAGCGGTAACAAATTGTTTCTACAAGCGTCGGGCCTTCTCCACGACGTGCTCGATCCGCCGCTTCTTTGACGACGCGATACACTTCAAGCGGATCAGTTCCATCAACGGTGACACCCGGCATGCCATAACCGATTGCGCGGTCGGAAACATTTTCACATGCGATTTGCTTCTCGATTGGTACTGAAATTGCATATTTGTTGTTTTCAACCATGATAATAACTGGCAATTTATGAACACCCGCAAAGTTCATCCCTTCATGGAAGTCCCCTTGGTTCGATGAGCCTTCTCCAAGCGTCACAAATGTGATGAAATCTTCCTTTTTCATTTTCCCCGCTAAGGCAACACCGACCGCATGCGGTAACTGTGTCGTCACAGGTGATGAGCCTGTCAAGATCCTGTTTTTCTTCTGACCGAAATGGCCGGGCATTTGCCGACCGCCTGAACTCGGATCTTCCGCTTTCGCGAATGCGGAAAGCATCAAATCTTTCGTCGTCATCCCGAAATGGAGAACGACCCCCATATCGCGATAATAAGGCGCAATCCAATCTTGTTCGTTGTTCAGCGCAAACGCCGCTCCGACTTGAGCTGCTTCTTGCCCCTGGCAGGAAATAACGAATGGAATTTTTCCCGCTCGGTTTAAAAGCCACATCCGTTCATCAAGTCGACGAGCTCGTAGCATCGTCTCAAAAATCTTTAATACATCTTCGTCCGAGAGTCCAAGTGCTTCATGACGATTTTTAACCATTTAACTTCCCCCTCCTTATGGTGTCGCTAAGGCGGATCACTCACAGACGCCGCTATTCTTACATTATTCCTCAAAATTTATACTGTTCACATATGGATCGCTTTGGCATCAACAGCGAGCGCTGCTTCGCCGATCACTTCAGAAAGGGATGGGTGAGGATGAATTGTACTCGCGACTTCCCACGGCGTGGCATCCAACACCATCGCAAGACCTGCTTCAGATATAAGTTCGGTCACATTGGCGCCGATCATATGTACGCCAAGTAGATCATCTGTTTTTCGATCTGCGATGATTTTCACAAAGCCATCCGAATTTCCATTAACGAGTGCCTTGCCGATTGCCGCAAATGGAAATTTCCCGATTTTTACGTCCAAACCTTGTGATTTCGCTTGCTGCGCTGTAATACCAATACTTGCTGCTTCAGGATTTGAATAGATACAACGGGCAATATGTGTCTCCCGCAATGGCTCGTTTTGTATACCGGCGATATGCTCGACTGCCGCGATACCTTCACGTGAAGCAACATGTGCCAATTGAAGGCCGCCAATAACATCACCAATCGCATAGATATGATGTTCTTTCGTTTGGTAAGTCGACGACGTTTGGATAAAACCATCTTTAACTTCAATTTCCGTATTTTCAAGACCGATGCCTTCTATGTTCGCTTGGCGCCCGACTGAGACAAGCATCTTTTCTGCTTTGAACATTTTGCGTTCTCCGTTTACTTCGGCCATCACCGTAACAGTGTCTTCTTTCTTTTCTATCGTTTCAGGAAGTACTTTTGCTTGTGTCGCGAACGTAATCCCTTTTTTCGAAAGAAGTTTTTTCATTTCTTTAGAAATATCTTCATCTTCGGTCGGGAGGATTCGATCTGCATATTCAACAACGGTCACATCGACACCGAAGTCGTTCAATAGAGACGCCCATTCAATTCCAATCACGCCGCCCCCGACGATCAGCATC
This sequence comes from uncultured Sporosarcina sp., assembly GCA_948469885.1. Lineage (GTDB taxonomy): Bacteria > Bacillota > Bacilli > Bacillales_A > Planococcaceae > Sporosarcina. The sequence continues at coordinate 4,941 of CAOKMT010000091.1, forward strand.
GAATTCGGAAGCGCTTCCATCGTCAATGCTCCGTCCGAGGACATAATATCCTGCTCATCAATTTCCAGACCCGCCAACGTGCGAGGCCTCGATCCCGTCGCAATGATCAAATGTTTCAATACAAGCATCTCATTGTCATCACCATTGTTCATCTCAACAGAGATAGTGCCAGGCATCGGAGAAAGATGGAGGGTCCCAACATTCTGCCGACTCCGTTGAACAGATCGATTTTACCTTTCTTCATCAGGCTGATAACACCTTGATAAAGGCGATCGACAATTTCGGCTTTCCGTGCCTGCACTCGACTGAAGTCTAGCGTCACGTCTTTCACATTAACGCCATAATCGACAGCTTCATGTTTAGCAATGTTGAACACTTCCGCGCTTTTAAGTAATGCTTTACTTGGAATACAGCCTTTATGCAAACAAGTGCCGCCCAGCTTTTCCTTTTCGACAAGCGCCGTTTTCAATCCAAGTTGCGCAGCTCTTATTGCCGCGACATATCCGCCTGTCCCACCGCCTAAAATGACTACATCATATTCCCGTCCCAACTCAATTTCCTCCTCGTTAAAAAAGAACCCACTGTTGTTAAGATGGATTTTTTTGCTTTTCCTCTTGTAAAAAGAAGCGTTCCGCTCCTTTGGAAAATGGTTGTCATACACTGGTCAATTACGCATCGGCGTAATTGCGTCTAGATTTTTTCGAGCTTTAGGCCTGCACGATGTAGGTCATGCAGTCATTGTGGCTCACACGATGTGAGTCATGCAACTATTGCCACAAGATGTGGCAGTCTTAGATTGTCTTTCTCTATCGATGTCGCGAACTTAGACTGCCTTCCTTAGTCCTCTAAAAAATCTGTGACATCCATCGGAAGCTTTAACTTGATTCAGACAGGGTTTGAGTCCTACTGAATAAAAGGTAAGTTCGCATTCATCTCGCCACTTATAGATGCGAGAGACTTATGCTGAATCAATTTTAAAAATGGCTTCATCGTTTAGAAGAAACAGAACCCGAGTCCATCATGATATGAACTCGGAATTCCATTGTTGACCTTTTTCCATCTTTTCGATTCACTCGTCACGCACGGTTTGTCAAAACGCTTTTGCTTTGTTGGACAAACTGCCCGCGAGATTTTGCCAGTCGTGCGATCCGCTCTTCTGCGAGACGATCAGCCGCCAAATACGTCGGAATATCATCGCGTTTGGAAATCGCAAAAATTTCACCAATTGTGTCGTAAATGCCTTCCACACGTTTCAATGCCCGTTCACGATTATAGCCCGCAAGCTCATCCGCTACATTGATGACGCCCCCCGCATTGATAACATAATCCGGTGCATAGACGATACCCATTTCATGGATTTTATCGCCGTGACGATTTTCCTTCAATTGGTTGTTCGCCGAACCTGCAATCACTTTGAATTTGAACTGGGGAATCGTTTCGTCGTTAATGATAGCGCCAAGTGCACATGGTGCAAAGATATCCGCCTCTTGCGAATAAATCTCATCTACCTCGACCGCTTTTGCACCGAATGCGTCGACTGCACGTTGGACGGCTTCCTTATTAATATCAGTAACGATGAGTTTTGCCCCTTCATCATGCAAATGTTTACACAATGTGAAAGCAACATTGCCGACACCTTGAACTGCAACTGTTTTACCTTCCAAGGAATCACTGCCAAACGCTTCTTTTGCTGCTGCTTTCATACCACGATAAATGCCCATTGACGTCACAGGTGATGGATTCCCGGAAGTACCGGATCCCGCTGAAACCCCTACGACATAATCCGTTTCCATCTGGATAAGATCCATATCGAATTCAGTCGTTCCAACGTCTTCTGCGGTAATATAACGGCCATTCAATCCTTGGACATATCTTCCTAGCGCACGGAATAACTCCTCGCTTTTATCTTTTTTCGGGTCACCGATGATGACAACTTTACCCCCACCTAAGTTGAGACCGGCTGCTGCGTTTTTGTACGTCATGCCACGCGCCAAGCGCAGTGCATCTTCAATCGCTTCTTCTTCGGTTGCATACGGCCACATCCGTGCGCCGCCAAGGGCAGGCCCGAGCGTCGTATCATGAATGGCGATAACCGCTTTCAGCCCAGATGTTTTATCTTGGCAAAATACAAGCTGTTCATATTCATACGTTTCCATATACTTAAAAATTTCCATACAAAATTCCCCCTTAACGATATGTATACTTCATTTTTTCAAAATAGTAAACGCGACGACAATTTGCGTTGACGAATACCTATATTACATTTTACTCAACCTAATTGCGGCCAGATCAAGTAAAGAAGTTAGCCTGTGTTCCGACAATCGCAGAACGTTTGCATTCTCCCTAATTGTAAATGCCTATTAGCAATCATCCCACTTATAAAAGTGAAGGGCTTCTGCCGAATCAAGTTAAATGCGTTTTTTTCCCTTTTATTTATACAAACTTTTACAGTACTGTTTTAGCATAACATGATTGCGCTCTCCTTGACAATCATCCTTCTAACGGTAAAATTATTGAGAGGCTTCCTTGTCGATGACATTGTGACAACGGAGGAGAAGTCGGCCTGTCTTGTGCATGTAAAGGAGTGGTTTTAATTGGCGCGTCTTGCTGCATTTATCGTTCTTCTCATCCCCGGCCTTTTTGCAGCCGGGGGGATTAAATTAATGCGTGATGCTTTATACGGAATTGTATTCAATCCATTTATGGTAGGTTGGTTGCAATTCCTCGTAGGATTCATCCTCTTCGGGGCTGGTCTTGGTTTCTTTGCTGGTTTTTTATTGCATCGTGACCGGAAAAATGGCCGTGTCCAACAACGTTTTGCTAAAAAGAAGGAATCTTAATATCGAAATGGTACTGAAACATCCGCGGTTATCCAGACTATGACAATTGTCATAGTCTTTTTCTATCTATGTTGAAGTTATGGATAACCACACACGATGTAAGTGAAGGCGCCTTTTACGGGGACTTACGTTCTTCAGCCCGGTTGCCTCCCCATGTGCTCAATCAAAATTAATAAGTTTCTATTATACTATGATTTTCTCCTGTACAAACAAAAAACATAACGTGAAGAAGAAAGTAAAATCATTACACTTTTCTTTCCTTTTCAATGATTGTCTGCCCAATCTTCTCCTTTTTCACAAAAAAAGACCGACAATAGGAAAACCTCCCCCCCTTTGTCGGTTATCGTCAGCTTGCCATATGTTCTAATCTGATTTTATCTGCTATCATCGCTATAAACTCGCTATTGGTGGGTTTACTTTTTAAATGATGCACCGTGTAACCGAACATTTTGGAAATGACTTCATAATTTCCACGATTCCATGCGACTTCGATAGCATGACGGATCGCACGCTCCACACGTGAAGGCGTCGTGTTGAACTTTGTTGCGATGTCAGGATAAAGAACTTTTGTCACCGAGCCGAGAAGATCGACATCATTATATACCATTTTGATGGCTGTTCTTAAATAGGCATAGCCTTTAATATGGGCGGGCACGCCTATTTCTTTAATGATGGACGTAATCGTCGTATCTAACAACTTTTCAGTAACTGCACCCGACTCTTGTTCCTCGGTTGTGGTTGATGTTTGAACGACGGGTTTTCGAGTACCTGCCACTTGGAAAATCTGATTCGCCAACCGCTCAAATTCAAACGGTTTCAACATGAAATAAGATACGCCAAGATTAGCCGCTTGTGTCATTACATCTTCTTGGCCAAATGCGGTCAGCATAATGATATGCAAATCGGCGTAATCCGGCATGGTGTTAAGCGTTTCCAAAACTGCGATGCCGTCAAGATGTGGCATAATAATATCCAGTAGTAAAATATCCGGGACATTCTCTTCAAGCATGGATAGACAAACTTTTCCATTCGACGCCGTCCAAATAATTTCAATTTCCGCATGTCTCTCAAAATAAGTGACCATCGTTCTAACGAGTTCCTTGTTATCGTCAACAATTGCTATTTTTATTTTCTCCACTACAAAATCCCCCCAGCTAAAAAGTTTCGACACTTATCATTATACATTGATACGTTGTTCTGGAATAGAAATATTTCGACAAATCGTACTTTTCCCCTTGAATTTTGAAGAATATAAACCTTTCGATGGATGATTTCCGTCAAATTCGACGGATTTCGCATATAAATTTTCCATACAAAAAAGGTCAACCTTTAAAGGCTGACCTTTTTTGTCACCGTTCCCCTTCACGCATCGTTTCCAAAAAAAGAGCTGCTCCTTTTTCCGGTTCATCGACAAACATATGCGTTACCGCACCTACAAATTTCCCATCTTGG
>CAOKMT010000092.1 GCA_948469885.1 uncultured Sporosarcina sp.
GATCATTGACCTTCCCCACGCGAAAGGGGTTGGGTCTATGATTTCATCTCACGAACCTTGTTTTTCAGCAATGCTCCCAACCTATCAAATTCACTTTTAACGCTTGCATTTTATTCATTTCCTTACGATTCTTCACAATTCTCCTATCTAGTCGGTATGTGCTTATCTTCTTTGATCTGCCAAAAGGATAGTCTGAAGCCCTCACCATTCATGAAACTTCTACCTGTTCCCGTTATTTTGGTATATTTGGGCGCCCCCTTTCCCATACTTCTTATAATCGTTTGTTTATGGGAGGTTCCTGTGGCACATAAAAAACAAAATGATCATATTTTCCCGCTGCAGATCAATGAATTGGAAAAAATCATTAAAAATAAATTAGAAAATAACGCAGACGAAGATTTGCTATTTTCCATATATGAACATCAAGGTAAAAAAATTGCACTGTTCGGCATTTCTTACGTCGTCGATACAGATAAAATGCTCAATTCATTACTGGCGCCATTGTTAAGTCGGACGACAGCCTGGACAACTGACAGCTTGTTAAATGATATCCCTTTAAACGGTGGATCGACAACTGATTCTTTAGAAGACATACTCGACGATCTCATCTTCGGAACGGTGTATGTATATATCGAAGAGGATATGAAAATCGTTTCCTATCCTTTAATGAAAGAAGAAAAACGCGGGTTGGAGAAATCTGAAACTGAATCGGTCGTCGTCGGTCCACAGTTATCCTTTACCGAGTCATTAAGTACAAATTTGAATGTACTGCGCCAGCTCCTGCCTTCCAAAGATCTCGTACTCGAAAAAATGATCGTCGGGAAAGACATTCCTCGGGAAGTTCGTTTAGTGTACATGAAATCTGTTGCGAACGACGCCGATGTCAACACGATGCGACAGCGGATTCAACAATTAGATGTTGATGAAATCGAAGACACGACTGCCATGATGCAATATCTTGAAGACTCCACGACGGATGTGTTTCCACAATTCGTTCTCACTGAATTGCCGACACATGTAAGTTATGTGGTCAAAGAAGGGAAAATTGCCGTTTTAACTGAAAACAGTCCGAATAGCTTCATTGGCCCGTCAACTTTTTTCAGTTTTTTTGAATCAACAGAAGACATTTATATGCGCTGGAACGGTGCTTCTGCCTTACGTTTGCTAAGGATGCTATCCATAGCACTCGCACTTTTATTAACACCGATGTATGTAGCTATCGTCACCTATCAATACGAGTTGATTCCGACTGCGTTAATCGTTTCTATCGGCCAATCAAGAGCCGCTGTTCCACTTCCACCAATCATGGAGGCAATTCTCATTGAACTGATGATCGAATTATTACGGGAAGCGGGCGCCAGACTTCCAACGAAAGTCGGTCAAACGATGGGGATTGTCGGGGGGATTGTCCTCGGCCAGGCCGCTGTTGAAGCCGGGTTAACGAGTAATATTTTAATCATTGTCGTAGCCGTCAGCGCCCTTGCCTCTTTCACAACGCCGAATTACTTGATCGGTACATCTCTTCGGATCATCCGTTTTCCGATGATTCTCCTTGCAGGTATCTACGGCTTGATCGGTGTTATGTTCGGTGTTTGTTTGCTACTCATCCACTTGCTACGTACAAAATCTCTAGGTCGACCTTATTTATCGCCGATTTACCCATTGAGGCTCCAAGACTTTAATGAAGTGTTCTTTCATTCACTGCCTTCTAGGAGCAGTAAACGGGCGACGATGTACCGGCCGAAAGATAGAACCCGCTATTCGAAGAAAGAGGCGATGCGTAAAAGAGATATCGAGGAGTAGGTGACTGTATGGACATCAATTTAACTGTAAAACGCGGAGACCAATTCCAGCCATTCTACTTATTTTTCATCATATTCGGTATCCAGATCGGGATTGGCGTCTTGGGAGTGCCACGTTATATTTTCGAGGATGCACACCAAGACGCTTGGCTCTCGATCATTCTCGCATATCTTTATATGCTTATCGTCGCGTGGGTTATGTTTAGCATTTTAAACTGTTATGAAAATGCCGATATTCTAGGGATTCAAGTTGACCTTTTCGGAAAATGGATCGGAAAATTATTGGGCACAGGCTATCTTCTTTTTCTATTAGCCGAATTACTTTCCGTCTTATTGACCTATATCGAAGTCATCCAGTTGTTCATTTTTCCAACTATGCCTTCTTCCATCATGGCGCTATTATTACTCATTTTGATCGTTTACAGCATTTTAGGGGGTCTTCGAATTGTCGTTGGTGTCGTGTTCCTATTCACCCTTTTATCATTGTGGCTTTTCCTTTTAGTTTATGACCCGATCACAAGGATAGAAACTGCCCACTTTCTTCCCATTTTCGAAGCCTCCTTCACAGACTTGTTAAAGGGCGCCCGTACAACGATTTACTCATTACTCGGCTTGGAAATATTGTTTTTCATCTATCCTTTTGTCGATAAAAGAGGAACAAAAATACGGTTGCCCGCATTTTTAGGCATAACGGCTTCCACTTTCACTGTTCTACTTGCAACAATTATTTCTATCGGTTATTTCAGTCCGAATGATCTCGGCTTAATAGATTGGCCTGTATTATCGTTGTTCAAATCGGTGTCGTTTTCATTTATGGAACGTTTTGACTACTTGGTCATCATGGAATGGATGATGGTGGTGATCCCAACAGCAGTCCTTCTTATGTGGGCATTCACTTATGGAGCGAAACGATTGTACAGCTTCCCTAAAAAATCAACACTGTATGTCACATCGATTGGATTGGTGATTACTTGCAGTCTCTTTACAAAAAATGTTCAAATTCAAAACTTTGCCAACCTTGTCTCAAAGGTCGGATTTTGGGTCATTTTTGTTTATCCATTCATCTTACTACCGATCGTCCTGTTGAAAACGAAAAGGAAAACATTGAAAGATTTACCCAATAGCAATGAATAAAAAATTAAAATGCGTTACCTATTTATTATCATAACGGCTTTGCTTGCCCACCACTTGAAAACGAAGGCAAGAGATACCGAGGAGTAGGTGAATATATGGACATCAATTTAAAGATAAAACGCGGTAACCAAATTCAACCGTTCTACTTGCTTTTCATCATGCTCGGTATCCAAATCGGTGTCGGCGTCTTGGGAGCCCCGCGCTATATTTTTGAAGAAGCACGCCAAGATGCTTGGATATCTGTCCTACTCGCGTATCTTTATATGCTTCTAATCACATGGATCATGTTTGTCATTTTAAATCGCTATGAAAATGCCGACATCCTCGGCATTCAAGTAGACATTTTCGGGAATGGGATCGGCAAGCTGTTAGGAACCGGCTACCTTCTTTTTCTATTCTGCGAATTGCTTTCTGTCCTATTGACGTATATCGAAGTCGTTCAAATCTTCATCTTTCCGACGATCCCCTCTTCCGTCATGGCAATCTTATTGCTTGGTTTAATCGTTTACAGTATTTTAGGGGGGATTCGGATTGTTGTCGGCGTCGTCTTTTTATTCGTTATTTTATCCCTCTGGGTTTTCATTTTGTTATATGATCCGATCACAAGGATGGAAGTGTCCCATTTTTTACCGATGTTCGAAGCATCCATTCCTGAGCTGTTAAAAGGAGCACGTACGACGAGTTATACATTTCTTGGCTTGGAAATTTTATTTTTCATTTATCCGTTTTTAGATAAAAGGGAAAGAAATGTGCGACTTCCTACATTTTTAGGCGTATCGGCTTCCGCCTTTATTGTGTTCATTACGACAATTATTTCCATCGGTTATTACAGTCCAAACGACTTCGACTTAATGGATTGGCCTGTCTTATCGTTGTTTAAATCGGTATCTTTTTCATTTCTGGAACGTTTCGACTACTTGATCATTGCGGAATGGATGATGGTGACAATTCCAACAGCCGTTTTACTTATGTGGGCACTGACACACGGGGCGAAACGATTGTATCGAATACCTAAAAAAACAACATTGTATGTCGTCTCGCTCGGGATATTAATTATTTGCACTCTCATCACGACCAATGTCCAAATTCAAAAAATCGGTAGTTTCGTTTCCAAAGCAGGATTTTGGATCATTTTTGTCTATCCGATCGTTTTGCTTCCGATCGTTCTATTAAAAACGCGGCGCAAACCGTCAAAGGAAAGGACGGAGGACAGTGGTTAAAAAGTTAATATGTTTCATGTTGTTGTCTTCTACGATTTTACTTACAAGCTGTATTAAAACGCAATCAATAGAAAAAATCGGGATTATTAACGCACATGGCGTCGATAAGGGCGATGAAAACTTATTGGAGTCGACTTTAATCGTATTTCAGTTTTCAGCACAATCCGAAGAAATTACGAAAGTTGTTTCTGGTAAGGGGAAAACGATTGACGGAGCGTTGGAAGATGCTAATCATTCCTCCCTATATGAATTGGCGCCCGGAAAAATTAAGTTGATGCTTTTCGGAAGAGAACTAGCCGAACAAGGGATCCTTCCCCTATTAGATTCTCAAGCGCGGGATGCTCGTATCCCCGATTTAATGTATTTGTCAGTTAGTGAGACGACCGCCAAAGAAGTTTTACATGTCGATGAACAACAAATTTCAACGGACATCGGCCAATTTTTGCAAGGGTTAATTGAAAACCATTCGACAGATCACAACATTCCTCGGAAAACATTACAAGACTTTTTGCGCATTTATTATGATGTCGGACAAGACAATGCATTACCCATTGTTGAACTTCATGATAATGTACCTAAATTAAATGGAGTTGCGGTGTTCAGAGGGGATAGAATGGTTGGCAAACTGACGAATCCAGAAATTGTTTTACTGAACTTGATGCAACGTACTGTGAAAGAACGTTTAGTGGAAATGTCAGTGTCGCTTGAACCGTTTCGTGATCATTTGGAAAAAAGAGAGGACCGTGAAAGAAAAGATGAGCTGGAAATCGCCTTTATCATAAAAAAAGGTAAGAGTAAGACAAAACTGATCGATGCGGAAAACCTCGTTTTTCAAACAGAGACAAAGATGGAAATGCGCTTATTGGAACAATCAGCCGGTGTTGTCTTTAAAGATCCTAAAGTGATTAAAATTCTTGAAAAAGAAGTCGAAAAGAATATGGAAGCCCGTTTCAACAAACTTTTGACGAAACTTCAAAGTTTGGAGTCCGATCCTTTCGGCTACGGGCGTTATTACAAAAGGAGTGAACAAGGTAAAGATATGACGAATGAAGAATGGCGTGAAAAATACCCTTCTATAGAAGTAAAGTTTAAAGTGGAAGCTGAAATTTTCCGCCATGGCGTGATTGATTGAAATTACTCCTTTGCCTTTCATTTATTATGCACGCTCGCCTTCGCAGTCTGTAAAAAAGCGTCTAAATTCATCAACGGATGGATTTAGACGCTTTTTCCTTATTGAATCAGTCACCGGTTCTATTTTGAAACAACTGATCGACCGCACTTGTAACCGTCAAGCTTCCTTGAAGTAATTTCTGTTCCAAGTTTGCGACTTCTTCTTTCCGATTCTGTTCAGCGAAAAAGGAGTCGATCAGCCGATCGTTGATCATAGAACGGAACCAATCTTTCGTCTGTACGTTGCGTCGGTTTTGCCAATGCCCCTCCTTTTCCATCGTTTCTTTAAACGCTCGTACCATTTCCCAGACGTCCTCAAGCCCTGTTCTTTCAAGCGAAGAAACGGGGAGTGCTACCGAAGCCCACCCCGGCGAAGCTGGCTGGAGGAAATGAAGGATTTGTCGGTATTCCCGTACTGTCTTTTTAGCGAGCTTCACATTATCGCCATCCGCTTTATGAACAATAATGGCATCTGTCAGCTCCATAATCCCCTTTTTCATCCCTTGCAGTTCGTCTCCCGCGCCGGTTAAGACGAGCAACAGGAAGAAATCGACCATGCCACGTACAACCGTCTCACTTTGTCCGACACCGACTGTTTCAATCAAAATAATGTCATATCCTGCTGCTTCGCATAACAGCATTGTTTCCCGCGATTTTTTATGGACACCACCGAGTGTTCCGGCAGAAGGCGATGGCCGAATAAAAGCATTCGGATGTTTGGCGAGTTCTTCCATCCTTGTCTTATCGCCTAAAATACTACCGCCTGTAATCGTGGAACTTGGGTCAATTGCTAAGACTGCCACTTTATATCCTGCATTGCAAAGCATGAGCCCGAATGCTTCGATAAACGTACTTTTCCCTGCACCGGGCACGCCTGTAATCCCGATTCGAATGCTGTTTCCTGTTTTCGGCAAGACACCTTGCAATAAATCCTGGCCCGCTTTTTGATCCACTGCTGTCGTACTTTCCAACAATGTGATTCCTTTTGCAAGATGCAAGCGCGACCCTTCGGCTATCCGCTCCACCAGTCCGGCAATCGGCACTTCTCTGTTTTTTTTCACAAAACGTTTTCGCGGTGCGGCTATCATTCCATCATGCGAAGCATTCAGACCGCTCGTCACGCTCATTGTACGCTCTTTATCTTTCCGCATTACTCTGCCACTTCCTCATAGCCGAGCTTACGATAAATTTGTTCAATCACTTTTTGTGCCGCAACCGGGATAACTGTTCCGGGACCGAAAATGGCAGCCGCGCCATTTTCTCGTAAAAACGCATAATCCTGTGCGGGAATAACGCCCCCGACGACGATCAAAATATCGTCCCGCCCAATTTTGGCAAGTGCTTCTCTCAGCGCGGGAACGAGCGTTTTATGTCCTGCCGCAAGAGAGCTGACACCGATCGCATGTACGTCGTTTTCAACCGCTTGGGTCGCCGTTTCTTCAGGCGTTTGGAAAAGTGGACCGATATCGACATCAAACCCAAGATCCGCGAATGAAGAAGCAATCACTTTCGCCCCGCGATCATGGCCGTCCTGCCCCATTTTTGCGATTAAAATCCTCGGTCTGCGTCCTTCATTGTCCAAAAACTCTTCCGCCATTTGTTTCACTTCTTCAATTTCTTCGTCATTTGAAAAATTTGAACTGTATACCCCACTCACAGAACGAATCACCGCCTTATGTCGTCCGGATACAGATTCAATTGCATCCGAAATTTCTCCGAGTGTCGCTCGTGCCCGTGCCGCGTCCACCGCGCACGCTAAAAGATTCCGGTTGCCATTTTCGGCCGCTGTCTTCAAAATACCGAGCGTTCGAACCGTCTCATCTTCATCACGTGCCGCTTTCATACGATGGATGCGGTCAATTTGCTTCTGTCTGACGACCGTATTGTCTATATCCAATATGTCGATCGGCTCTTCCACATCGAGACGATATTTGTTGACACCAATAATGGCTTCCGTCCGAGAGTCGATTTGCGCCTGACGTTTCGCTGCAGCTTCTTCAATCTTCATTTTGGGCAATCCTGTTTCGATTGCTTTCGCCATGCCGCCCAAGTCTTCAATCTCTTCGATTAACATCCATGCTTTCGTCATCAATTCATCGGTCAATTTTTCAACATAATAAGAACCGCCCCAAGGATCCACCACTTTTGTCATCCTTGTCTCTTCTTGTAAAAACAATTGCGTGTTTCGGGCAATGCGAGCCGAAAAATCCGTCGGCAAAGCAATTGCCTCATCAAGTGCGTTCGTGTGCAACGACTGCGTATGCCCCATTGCAGCCGCATTCGCTTCAATCAATGTCCTCGTCACATTATTGAACGGATCCTGTTCGGTTAAGCTCCAACCCGAGGTTTGCGAATGTGTCCGTAGTGCAAGAGATTTTGGATTTTTCGGGTCAAATGCCCGCATCATTTGCGCCCACATTTTACGGGCAGCGCGCATTTTGGCAATTTCCATAAAATAATTCATACCAATCGCCCAGAAAAAAGAAAGTCGTGGTGCAAATGAATCGATATCAATGCCCGCCTTCAATCCTGTGCGGACATATTCAAGACCATCCGCCAGTGTATAGGCAAGTTCTATATCCGCTGTCGCGCCCGCTTCTTGCATATGGTAACCGGAAATTGAAATCGAGTTGAATCTCGGCATTTTCTTAGATGTATATTCGAAAATATCCGCAATAATTTTCATCGACATTTCAGGCGGGAAAATATACGTATTCCGCACCATGTATTCTTTTAAAATATCATTTTGAATCGTCCCCGCTAATTGTTCCGGTGTGACACCCTGCTCTTCCGCAGCGACGATGTAAAAAGCCATGATTGGCAGCACAGCCCCGTTCATCGTCATTGACACGGACATTTCATCGAGTGGTATTCCATCGAATAAAATTTTCATATCTTCGACCGAATCGATGGCAACACCTGCCTTTCCCACATCGCCTGTCACGCGTGGATGATCAGAATCATAACCGCGGTGCGTCGCCAAATCGAATGCCACCGATAATCCCTTTTGTCCCATCGCCAGATTACGCCTGTAAAATGCGTTACTTTCTTCAGCTGTCGAAAAACCTGCGTATTGGCGAACTGTCCACGGCCTTGTGACATACATTGTCGGATACGGTCCTCTCGTATTCGGTGCAATACCTGGGTAATCATAGGTATGAGACGTGTCTTTTATATCTTCAGGTGTATAATACGACTTCACATCGATTCCTTCGTTTGTACGAAACGGCGCACTTTTCGAAGGAGATGTACCCGTCAGTGAGGCCGTTCCTTCAAGTGGATCCACTTTGTCAAAATTAGGCTTTTTCAACGTTTTCATCCCCTTGTCACCAACTTTTTCAATTTCTTCAACTTCTCGATTTTATTTTGCCCGCTTTGGATGAAGCCGTTCAATCCCGCATCGCGCCATCTTTTGGCAACGGTTTCTTTATAATTGCCCGCTACGTCGATAACAAATTCCTTTGGACATGCTTGGAGAAAATTATCCATAATTGATTCCGTCATTTCGTTCGTTGCACAAACGACTACGTAATCCGGTTTTTCCTCTTGAAGCCACCGAATGGCTTCTTCGACATCGTTCAATTCAGGACTCCGTAACGCACGGATCCCTCCTGTCGCCAAAAATCCGCTGACAAAATCTGCACGACGTTTAAAATCTTTCAATTGACCAAAAGTTAACAGCACTGTATTTGGCTGTTTATTTTCAAAGTATGTTCTTAACGCTTCGAAAGGTTCGGCTAACCGTCCCTCGACTTGAACTTCCCCACTTTGGCTTGAAGGGGCTGTCTCCAAGTCCGCGTAGACG
>CAOKMT010000093.1 GCA_948469885.1 uncultured Sporosarcina sp.
GGTCTTATATTGCTCATTTTACTCAGTGTCCCGATCGGGATTGCAATCGGAATCTCTTCCATGTTTGCAATTTATGCTTCCGATTCGGTCACGATGTCATTGTTAATGCAAAAATTATTTACTTCACTCGATTCATTTCCGCTCATGGCCATTCCGTTTTTTATGCTTGCGGGATTGTTAATGGGGAAAGGTGGAATTTCGCAACGCATCCTTAACTTAGCAAATCAGCTTGTCGGCTGGATGGTCGGGGGACTTGCGATGGTCACAATTGTCGCCTGTTCGTTTTTTGCGGCATTGTCAGGGTCCGGCCCAGCAACAGTTGGTGCAATTGGATCATTTATGATTCCAGCGATGAAAGAAAAGATGTATAAATCTGGATTTGCTTCAGCGATTACGGCTGCTGCTGGTTGTATAGGTGTCATCATCCCACCGAGTATTCCTTTTATTTTGTACGGGGTTATCAGTGGTGCATCTATCGGAGAGTTGTTTAAAGCCGGTATTTTGCCTGGAATTTTGATTGCGATTGTCTTGATGGTTGTATCTTATCTAACGATCAAAAAAGACAAAAACGTCATCAATGATAAAATAGAAGTTTCATTTTCTTCTTTAATGAAAGCAACCTATGATGCCAAGTGGGCACTATTTGCACCCGTTCTTATTTTAGGGGGAATTTACGGAGGCATATTCACACCGACTGAGGCGGCCGCGGTCGCAATTGTGTATTCATATTTGGTCGGAACTTTTGTTCATAAAGCATTGAACTGGAAAGTCATTAAGGAGAGTTTGCTAGAAACGATTACGTTGACAGGTGCGACGATGTATATGATCGGAACGTCAATCGCATTTGCCTATATTTTATCCGTAGAGCAGATTCCGACACAAATTGCTCAATCGATTGCATCTGTTTCATCTAATCCAATTATTATTTTACTATGTATTAACGTGTTTTTATTAGTTGTTGGGGCTTTTATCGATACGATCCCAGCTTTGGCAATGCTGACACCGATTTTGTTACCGATTGCGGTGGAAGCTGGCGTGGATCCGATCCATTTCGGGGTCATTATGGTCGTCAACTTGGCGATTGGCTTTATCACACCTCCATTTGGTGTGAACTTGTTCATCGCTTCGGCAGTCGGGAAAACGCCGATCGAGCATATTATGAAAGCAATGGTACCTATTTTACTATTTATGTTAGGTGCATTAATGATCATTACGTATGTACCAGGACTATCTTTACTATTAACAAATAAGTGATCCAGTGAACCAGTCATGCAGTTGGATGGCTGGTTTTCTTTTAGCCATTTTTTACTTACAAGACTCTAGTATTCAGATAATTTTATTGACAAAATATTTTTCCGTATATAAAATTATTTGAGAGGTGAGAGTTTTTGAACGTTTCGAAAAACAAACAGAAACGGAAGTATTCTGTTCCTGCATTGGAAAATGCATTTGAAATTTTGAGGGTGCTCAGTCGCAATCGATTTAAAGAAAGTACGGTCACTGAAATTGCGAACGCATTGTCTTTAAGTCCTGCTACTTGTTATCGGATTTTGAAAAGTTTGGAGGACGTGTCAGTCGTCCGGTATATTGCAGACAAGAAAAGATATACATTAGGTCCTTATTTGGTCGCATTAGGAGAAAGGGCAAAAGAACATTTGGATTATATTTCGATAATAAAACCTTACCTTGAAAAGGTTACAGAACAGACTGGTATGACTTCCATGCTTGTCAATAAGGTAAGTAAAGATAAAGTCGCTTTAGTCGATAAAGTGGAAGGCAATGATTTTGGTGTGAGTGTATCGATCGGTCGGCATTTCTCGATCACGGACGGTGCATTTGGCATGTGCTTTTTAGCTTATTTGGATAAAGAAGAACGTATTTATCATTTGAAAGAGAATCCAGGATTGAAATCATTTTCAGAAGAAGAAATTACTTCGATTGAAAGTTGTATTGTTCAACTGAAACAGGACGGTTATTTCATTACAAATGGTGATTATATAAAAGGATTATGTGGCATTGCTGCACCGATCATCAGTGAGGGTGACAACGTTGAGATGTCGATTGCATTAATCGGTTTTTCAGAACAGTATGAGCCATCCGAACTCAAAGCGAAAGGATTGTTATTGAAAGAAGCAGCTAGTGTCATTTCGTGGAAAATTGGCAGTTTGTAAGGATAGGTTTATCAACATATAGCCAATTAAGTTTACTAGAAAACAACCTTGTCAAACTGACAAGGTTGTTTTTTTGAGGGTTTCAAGTGCTTTTTTATAAACGGGCAAGTCTATCATCTCGTTATCGATTTTTATAGCGGACAGTCCTTGTTCCAAAGCTTGTTCAAAAGATTTCACAACTTTTTGCGCCCAAGCAACCTCTTCTTGGGAGGGCCCGAATAATAAGTTAACGTGATGAAGTTGGGCAGGATGGATGCAAAGTTTAGAAAATAGCCCAAGGGTTTTCGCTCGATGTATTTCTAAAATCAGTCCTTCTTCATCAGAAATGTCGGTATAGACCGTATCGATCGGCGCTTCTAATCCAGCTGCCCGAGATGCGACAACGAGCGCGGATCTCGGATAAATCAATTCTTGTCCGTGTGAGGAAATTGAAATGTTTAAGTCGAAACAGTAATCGACTGCGCCAAAAGCTAAGCGGTGAATGTGCTGACTACTTGAAGCAATTGAGTAAGCATTTAGAATACCTTTAGCTGTTTCGATTAACGGAATAATGGACTGTTTGGAAGAAATTATATTTTCCAATTGCTGGACGTCATTCGCTAACTCTGTTTTAGGCAGCATGATTATTGTATTTGGAAACTTGGCTACCATGGCTACGTCCGCTTCAAAATAAGGTGTCGTACGATCATTCACACGAATACAAATTTGTGTTGTTTGTGAAAAATCCTGCTGCGATAAAAAATGTTCAATATCTTCCCGAACGCGTATTTTTTCACGTTCAGGCACAGCATCTTCAAAGTCAATAATAACAACGTCCGCCTTACTGCATAATGCTTTCTTTACCCGGTCTAATCGATTTCCAGGTACAAATAAATAAGAGTTGAACATGTTAGAATCGACCAACTTTCTTCAAGATTTACGTTAAAAAGAGTGAAATTTGCGGAAAAACCATAACAAGGATCAAAACAAAAATGAAAATCGCAAAAAATGGTACGACACCTTTCATGACCTTTTCGATTTTCTCCCCGGTTATGCCACTAATGACAAATAAATTCAACCCGACTGGCGGTGTGATTAGCCCCAATTCCATATTGATGACCATAATAATTGCAAAATGAATGACATCAATTTCGAGTGCCGTGATGATCGGTAACATAATCGGTAAGGTGATTAAAATAATCGCTGTCGGTTCTAAAAACATTCCGAGAACAAAGAATAATAAACTGACGACAATCAAAAATGTCCACTTATTGAATCCGCTATCACTTACCCATGAAGCAAATCCTTGTGGTACATGCTCAAGGGTCAAAAACATGCCAAAGACAAGCGCAGACGAGATGATTAAGAAGATCATGGCAGTTGTATTGATGGATTCCATCAAAATTTCTTTCATCTTAGACCAAGTCAATTCCTTATAAATAAAGAAGGAGACAATAAGTGCGTAAAGGACAGATAAAAAGGACGCTTCGGTTGGCGTGACGACTCCACTATAAATGGAGCCGAGGATTAAAACAGGCATGATCAATCCCCAAATGGCTACTAGAGTAGGCTTCCACCGTTTATGTAACGGTACTTTTTCCAGCCCCCCATATCCTTTTTTATAGGCGACGGCAACTGCGTAAATGATTAGACAAAGACCTAGTAAAATCCCAGGCAGAATCCCAGCTGAAAAAAGCTTGCCGGTCGATTCTTCAGAAACGGAACCATATAAAATCAAAGGGATGGAAGGAGGCAGAAGAATTCCTAATGTCCCGCCGGTTGCCACCAATCCCATTGTATATTTCTTATCGTACCCAGCCTTTACCATCATCGGTATCATAATGGCACCAATAGCGGCAGCAGTAGCCGGACTTGAGCCTGAAATGGATGCGAATATCATCGTCGTCACGACTGTGACAACTGATAATCCGCCTTTTGTATGACCGATCCATGATTGAATACACTCGATTAAGTATTTCGCAATCCCCCCTTTCGCTAAAATGAGGCCTGCGAATACAAAACCTGGGATAGCCATCAAGGTTGTACTGTTGACACCTGTAAACATTTTTTGGATAACAGTGCTTATAGAAAAATCTACCATCCAGAGCCCGACAATACTTGCAGTCGCCATACTAATAGCAATGGGAACTCTCAAAATAGCTAATAGGAGAAGGATGAAAAGAACGATTACTGCTGCCATGTATAATCCTCCTTCTCCTCACTTACGGCCTCTTCTTTAAGGGTAAAATAACGGTAAGCTTTTTCGATAAAACGGATGAATAGAAGAATACCTGTAATCGGCATGATCAAATAGCTGATCCAAATAGGAAACCCTGCATCAATCGTTTTGATCCCTTGCGTATATGCAGCTACAACCATTTCGATCCCAGCCCAAATAATAAAAGAACTGAAACAGAGTCCGATCACAAAAGTTACGATGTTGGAAACTTTTTTGAAGAGAGGGCCTGCCCGATCATAAACAATATCGATAGCGATATGTTTGTCATCTCTTAATGCTGTTGAAAACCCGATGAAAATCGCCCAAACTAACAGCATGGTGAAGATTTCGGTGGACCAACTTTGGGATTGGCCGACTATGTAACGCATGAATACGGAATAAAGACTTATCCCTACACCAAAAGAAAAGAAAATCCAGGAGAAAGCGTTTTCAATTTTAGACAAGACTTTCACTTTAAATCCTCCTTTTCCAACTTATCCAGTATTTTGAAAACTAAAATGAAACAATATGAACGAAAGTATATAGCCTGTCATTCACTTTGTATTTTGGATACAACTTTCTGGAATTCATATTAGTACATGAAATTAAAATTTACAAGTCTAATAATCATAATGATTTAAATATTTTAATAATTGTTTACAATATGAATTATTTATGATAGTTTTTGAGATGTATCCAAAAACCGCAAGATGATGAAAGGATGGTTAGGAATCTATATAGGGTAGGTGAATGTGATGAAGAAAGGTGTATTACTCGTTTTGGTATCGTTTACACTGCTTATTTTAGTTGCCTGTGGAGATGGGAATTCTGCCGATGCTCAAGAAAATGACGAAGTCCAAAAAATGATCATCCGCTTTGTTCATGTTGTTTCTGAAAACACGCCGAAGCACCAGGGCGCCTTGGCGATGAAAGAGTATATAGAAGAGGCATCGGATGGAACGATCAGGATGGAGATTTACCCGAACAGTTCCTTATTCGGGGATCAAGATGAATACCAAAACCTTGTTGCCAATAATATTCAATTTATTGCACCCGCTTTAACGAAGTTTGTTGGGAATAATCCACAATTCAATATTTCTGAAATGCCATTCCTGTTTGAAAATGACGAGCAGGCGATTGAGTTTTGGGATGGAGAGAAAGGTCAAGAAGTTTTAGGCAGTTTACAAGAAGATGGAGTTTTAGGCTTATCGATGTGGCCAAATGGTGGGAAGCATTTGACCAATAACAAAAGAGCGATTACTTCTCCAGAAGACTTGAAAGGTTTGAAGTTTCGTACGCAAGGTGGTCAACTGATGGACATGATTTACTCGACCTTGAAGGCCGGTTCAGAATCGATTCCGTTTGACGAACTATATACAGCGCTTGACCAAGGTGTCGTGGATGGGCAAGAAAATACATTCAGTAACATTGAATCGAAGAAATTTCATGAAGTGCAAAAGTATATGACTGTCATCAATCATACACGGGTCGACTACGCTGTCTTCACGAATACGAAATTTTGGAACAGCATGAATGACGCGACACGAGAAATTGTTGAAGAAGGATTAGCGAAAGGAACAGAAGTAGCAAGAGCAGAAGCGTTAACTTTAAACGAGCAAGCTTTGGAAAAAATAAAAGCAGCGGGAACGACAGAAGTCAATGAACTGACAGCTGAACAAGTTGACGCGTTTCGTGAAGTCTTGCAGCCGGTCTATGCAAAGTACGAAGAGATCATCGGTGCGGATGTGATTGATGCGGCACTTAAAGTTTCGAATCACTGATGAAGGATAAGATACCTTCTCATGAACTATACTTTTTCCGGGATCCAAAATCCTTATTAGAGAAAACAGAGATAAAAAATGATCGGAGGAATGGCGATGAGGAGTCCATTACAAGGTCTTAAAGTAATTGATGTGACGACAAACATTTCTGGACCCAGTTTAACTATGATTTTAGGGGATTTAGGCGCTGAAGTAATTAAAGTCGAGAAGCCTTCGACGGGGGATGATGCGCGTAGTATGGGACCGCTGTTAGAAGGGGAAGGGGCGTATTATCTCCAAATCAACCGAAATAAGCGTTCTATCGTGATCGACTTGAAAACGGATGAAGGAAAAGATCTGTTATACAAATTGATTGAAGAAGGCGACGTGTTCGTCCAAAATTTCCGCTTCGGTGTCGCAGAGAAGTTGGGGCTTGGCTATGAAAAATTGAAAACGTTGAATCCGGGTTTGATTTATTGTGCTTTAACAGCCTACGGTCAAGAAGGTCCGTCACGAAATAAACCAGGATACGATGCGATTGTGCAAGCAGACACTGGAATCATGAGTATTAATGGACCCGCAGGCGGCGAACCGGCAAGGGCAGCAGTATCCATTTTAGATCAAGGAAGTGCGATGTGGGGAGCGATCGGTGTTCTTTCCGCAATTTTGCATCGCAAAGAAACAGGCGTCGGACAAAAGGTAGAGACTTCGTTGTTTGAAACAGGTGTGTTTTGGACGAATTATCATTTACTTTCTTACATGGCGACAGGTCAGGAGCCAGTGAAAATGGGCGCGGGGCATGCTGCATTTGCGCCGTATGGAGCTTTCAGGACAGCGACGCAAGAGCTAATGATTGGGATTTCCAACGATAATTTGTTCGGAAAGCTATGCGACGCACTTGAGCATGAAGCGTTGAAAAATGATCCTAGATTCAAAACGAATGTCGAGCGTGTGCAGAATCGGGATGCGTTGACGATTGAAATCGAGAAAATTTTAATCGGGAAACCCGCGGATGAATGGATTACGCGCATTGAAGCGGCAGGCGTTCCAAGTTCCATTATCCGGAATATTTCAGAAGTGGTGGATCATCCACAGACGACAAGTAATGGAATGTTGAAAAATGTTGACCATCCGTTAATTGATAACTTAAGGTTGGCTCGCATCCCGGTTCAATTGTCCGAAGCGTCCATCCAAATCGACAAGGCACCGCCGCTTTTAGGAGAAGATACGTATGCGATTTTAAAAGAGAGCGGTTTGTCGAAAGCGACGATTGATGAGCTTATCGCCAAAGGGATTGTAGAGGCGCAAGCTCAAACAGCGGAAACGCGATAGCTTCCTTTTAGTTAGGCGAAAAGGATTTTCGATAAGTAAATGATGATTGTGACGGTAATGGCACTTAACAATGTTGTCACAAGCACCGTTTGCGCTGCAAATTCCGGCTCGTTCTCATATTCTTGCGCAATGATTGCGCTGTTGACGGAACTTGGCATGGCGGAAGCGATAAAAAGCGCTTGGGCGGTCACGGTGTCCACTTTCAAAAATTGGATGATGACGAAAGCGAGTAACGGGCTGATCGCCAATCGAACTGCAGTCGCCAAGTAGACGGTGTACATGTTTTTATTGAATTTCAGTTGTGCCACTTGGGCACCCAATGTTAATAAAGCGATCGCAATGAGCGCATCCGCGATATAACTGCCCGGAGTATAAATGAAAGAGGGCAATGAAAGATCGAAAACATTGAGGATGATTCCAAAAAACATTGCATAGGTGACTGGCATTTTAAAGTAAGGGATAAGCATTTTTAACTTATTTTTCTGTGCCGGTTGCAATGTGATCAATCCATAAGAATAGACAAGGATATTCTGGCATGTGAGGACAACTACTTGTACAGCCATTGCCAGAGGGTCATGTTTGAACACAAGGTCGTTAACAGGAACGCCGTAATTCCCTGAGTTGTAAAACAAGGCACTATGGGAGAATGCAAGACGCAAACTTTTCCGCATGCGGAAGATCTTGCCGACGGTCCATGCAATCATATGCAGAAGTATGCAAAGTACGATGAAGAAGAGTACAACGTTGGAGAACAACTCGGCGTTCAAGTTCGTTTCGTATAGCTTGATGAAAATTAAGCCGGGAACCAAATAGTAAATATTAAGCTTCGCTAACGTATGTAAATCCAATTTGAATTTAATATGTAGTACGGAACCTAAGCTAATTAAAACGATAATTGGCATGAGTATATCGGTAAAAATCGTAACAATTTCCATGAAATCCCTCCAGGTATCTTCATAGGCAATAACATATCATAAATTATCAAAATAGCGAAATACTTTTTAATTTGATTCAGCAGAACTCCCCCATACTCTATAAATGGCGGGATGCATGCCAAAACATTTTTTAAATCAGAGGGAGATCAAAGTCCCTGCTGATTCAAGTTAAATATGATTAGGAAGGGAGTATAGGAATGAACTTTCCAGAAGAAATAGTAATCAATGAAGTTGTCCTTCGCGATGGGTTGCAGCTGGAAAAGAAGATTGTCAGTGTCAAAGAAAAAGAAGAGTTGTTCTCACGTTTACAAAAAGCAGGGGTGACATCTTTTGAGTTCGGTTCGTTCGTCCATCCGAAAAGAGTGCCGCAAATGGCTAATAGTGGAGAGCTGTACTCGAAGATCGAACAAGAGGCGAAACAAACCGATTTGATCGCATTGATACCGAATTTGAAAGGCGCGGAAATCGCATATCAACATGGCGTCAAGATCGTGAACTTTGTTTTCTCGGCAAGCGATACTCATAATCGGCAAAATGTACAAAAGTCAACAGACGCTTCAATTGAAGAATTAAAGGAACTACAATCCTTTTGTGCAGAAAATGGACTTCAGCTCAATGTG
>CAOKMT010000094.1 GCA_948469885.1 uncultured Sporosarcina sp.
GAATATCGATTACAGACCTTATA
The DNA here is from genome assembly GCA_948469885.1 of uncultured Sporosarcina sp. Taxonomy (GTDB): domain Bacteria; phylum Bacillota; class Bacilli; order Bacillales_A; family Planococcaceae; genus Sporosarcina. Next base: position 24 of record CAOKMT010000094.1, read on the forward strand.
ATATTTGTTTGAAATAGTGTTGACAATCCAATTCACCAAAATCATCTATAGTGCAAAGGAGCGAGATCCAGTGTCGGTAAGTAACAATTTTTCTACATTCTGTAGCAATTTAAAAATGAGTGATAATATTATAAGTAAAATTCAAAAACGCTATAAAAGAATTACTAAGAGAATAAATCAGGAATACAGAAATCTTGACTCTGAAACCTCATATAGCTTATACGTAGGATCATATGGAAGAGGAACGGAAATATGGACTAGCGATATCGATATTATAATTCATCTACCTTATAAGATATATGAGAAATACAATAATTATATTGGGAATGGACAATCTGCTCTATTACAGGATGTAAAGAGGGCACTACAAAAAACATACGCTACCTCCCATATAAAGGGAGACGGACAAGTTATAGGAATTAATTTTGATGATTATATAAGCTTTGAGATTGTTCCTGCTTTTATTAATAAAGATGGGAAAAGCTACACTTATCCTGACTCTAACAACGGTGGGAGCTGGAAAACTACAAATCCGCGTGCTGAAATGGAAGCAATGAAAAATCGTAATTTGTTGACAAATAAAAATTTGAAAAGATTGTGCAGAATGGCGAGGGCTTGGAAAGATAACTGTAATGTTCCTATCAGTGGTATTCTTGTTGATACATTAGCGTATAAGTTTATTAGTGAATATCAACACAAAGACAAGTCATTCTTATATTATGATTTTATTAGTAGAGATTTTTTTAAATATCTTAAAGAACTAGATAAAGAAACTGATTATTGGTTAGCTCCTGGCAGCAACAGAAGAGTTTATAAGTCTGGCAACTTCCAATCGAAAGCTTCTTCGGCATATAAATTGTCTTTAGAAGCAATCCAATATCAGGATAAAGAATATTGGTACTCCGCAAATAATAAATGGAGGGATATATATGGAACAAGATATTCCTAATAGTCAAGGATATAAGCTAGAATCACAAATCAGAGAAGCTTACGGTAGAATAGTGTATACATTCACTTGTCATAATAAGATAGTGCATAGATTACTAAAAAAGAACAATAGAATAAAGGTTTGGCAAATTATATTGTCTGCATTAACTACAGGAAGCTTCTTAGCAACAATAATAAATGATGAAGTGATTATTGCGGTATTAGGAGCTATTTTCTCAATAATTTTATTAATATTAAATGCATACGTTAAAAACTTTGATCTAATTGAGATTGCTCAATCTCACCAAAAAGCAGCCGATGAATTATGGGTTATAAGGGAAGATTATGTCTCGCTTTTAATTGAATTTGAGTCTTTAGAGAGGGAAGAAATTATTAAACGTAGAAATAACTTGCAAGAACGCACAGCAGAAGTTTATTCTCAATCACCAAGAACTGACGCTAAAAGTTATAAGGAAGCTCAACAGGCATTAAAGACTGAGGAGGAACAAACCTTTTCAGAAAAAGAAATTGACGTAATGCTCCCTAATTCTATAAGGCGAGAAAAGACGCAATAATTTTCCATATATTATTTGTGTTGTTATAATTTAGATTGGCATTTAATAGGACTTCCAAAATCACTGATGTGCTAATGGGTAGCAAAAGTTCTTAGGACAGAGGTTTTATTATAGTTATTCCATAAAAAAGGATACTTGTGGAAAATAAGCAAATAAAAGATAGCAATTTTGCTATCTCTTTTTGTTTATTTCCAGTAAAACGGAATAGTATAAGGATAAATCAGCTATATTCAAAATCAAATTCTTCCAAGTGAACATATCTCAAGACACTAAACATTCCTCGTATTGTATAGCGTAAAGCTATTCAAGATCTACTTGTTTGACCTAAAAAAAAGTCAATCAAGACCTATATCAAATAAAATATAAATTAAAGGAGGTTGACCCATAAATGGGACTTGTATTATTGCTCGCCGAAAAACCATCACAGGCCAAAGCATATGCAGATGCTTTCACTGTGAAAAGTCGACAGAAAACACATATTGAACTGGCAAACAGTAAACTATTTCTACAAGGTGCCATCATTCCTTGGGGTGTTGGACATCTTGTCGAACTATAAGAACCGAAAGCCTATGATTCACGCTGGAATCGGTGGACGCTTGGCAGCTTGCCAATCTTGCCTGAGCGCTATGAATTTCAAGTCGCAAAGGGAAAATGTGCGCAGTTTCATGTTGTGAAAAAGTTAATGCTTTCTGCAGATACGATTATTAACGCATGTGACATTGACATCGAGAAGGCTCTAATATTTTTTATTCTATTTACAATATGACCGGTGCAAAAAACAAGAAAATTAAGCGACTCTGGATTAACTCATTGGAAGTTGATGAAGTGCGAAAAGGGTTCAATAACCTACAGGATAACAAAAAAGATTTGTTACTCTATTACGAAGCAAAAACCCGACAAATTAGCGACTGGCTTGTTGGTATGAATGGAAGTCGGCTCTATACCCTGCTATTGCAGCAAAAAGGATTCAATGAGAGTCTTTCGATTGGACGAGTTCAATCTCCAACAGTTTATCTCATTTACCAACGCCAAAAAGAAATAGAAAATTTTGTTTCTACTCCATTTTATGAGATTATGGGGAATTTCACGGCTAAAAATGGGACGTATATAGGTAAGACAAAAATTAAGAGTGATAAAAAAGAGGAAGTTCTTCAATTATTGGAACAGCATAACATCATGGAAAAAAATGAAGGGTTTGTAAAATCAGTAACGAAGAAAGAAAAGCGTACTAAATCACCTAAATTACATGCTCTTTCGACGCTTCAAGCCGTTGCAAATAGGAGATGGAGATACAGTCCTGCCAATGTACTAAAGATAGTACAAGGCCTATATGAGAAAAAACTTGTCACCTACCCGCGAACCGATACACAATTCATTACTGACAATGAGTTTGCCTATCTCGCAGACAACGTAGAACGCTATCAACAAATTGCAGGGGTCTCGTTTCCAATTGTTTCCCCAAGGTGCAATCATTACTTGGGGGATTGGGCATCTTTGTCGAATTAAAAGAACCTAAAGCCTATGATGCACGCTGGAATCGGAGGACACTTGGCAGTTTACCGATTTTACCTGAGCGAAGAATTAAAAATAAGATAAGATGTCACGGTAGAAGGAAAATCAGAATAGATGCTCGATCATTTTTTTAATAAGACTTAAGGAAAAAGACAGAATAAACTTTTATCATACAAAACATAAAGGGATCATGAGAATAGGTGGATGCCGGGCGGAGTAGATGCATCATGGCCATCCAGCTAGGAACAGGTGTAGATAGTATGTATGTTGTGAGAAATGGGGATAAAGTCGTTCCTGTTCCCGGAGACCGGTTTGAGGCACCTGCAAATAATTAAATGTGATTGGGATAGATACGATCCAATCACATTTAATTTATTATATGAATCCCCTACTCTCTAAGCGCAGCTTGAAAAGAACATCATCTATTATTTTCAATAAATGTATATATCTCGTCTGTCAGCAAAAAGCCGAAACCCATAATCTCACCGTCGGCTCCATCATTGCTCGCATTCGATAAGCCAATAACTTTACCATCCTCATTAAATAAAGGAGATCCCGAATTGCCATGTGTAATGAAGGCATCATATGCTAGGTAGTTTTCGCCTAAAAACATTAAAATTTTCCCTTTACTATCCCATAATGTTCCGTCTTTCTTATCACCTGGATAGCCGATTGTGTTGACGGCATCTCCTACTTTGACTTTCTTTATGTCCTCCAGTGAAGCAAGCTCGAAATGTTCAAGATTGTCATTGATTGTTTGTCCATCCTCAGTCGGACTTACTTCAATGATGGCCAAATCTATTTCTTCAATTGGAGAAGGCGTGACCTTTTTCACTTTATAATCAATCGTCTCACCAGAATCATTTTTTACACGGACAATTATCTTATTTTCCTCGACAGAATCTACGACATGCCTATTCGTCAGGATTTTACTATTACCGATCAAAAACCCTGTACCGTGTTCTTTTTTTCCTGCTTCTCCAATCCATACAATTGATTGGTATTTAGTATTTTCAACCTGTTGAATTTCAGATCTACTTTTATCCTTATCTTCCTCTTCTATTTCAACCGCCTTTCCATTTTCAGCTACTTCTTTTTCTAGCTCCGTTATCCTTTCTTGGTCTACTTTTTCCTTCGTCATCCCGCAACCGGTCAGTATAAGTATCCCCCCAATTAAAAGAGCATTTAGTCTAAACTGTCTTCTCATATTTTTTTCTCCTCTCTAGTTCTTTCTGTCGACACCGCTAATTTACAGTGGCAATATGAAACGTAGATGAAATTAAAAAAGTTTAGCGGTTGATATGAAATGACCATCCATTGATAATATGATGATGTTGACGAAATACAGCAGAAATGAGGAATCGACAATGAAAAAAAAGATTTTATTAGTAGAAGATGAGGAAACGACACGAGAAGGCATTGCCGAATATCTCACAGTGAAAGGGTATGAAGTGGTGGCTGTAGAGGACGGCGAAGACGCGATTCACGAATTTAGCCGCACGGTTTTCGACTTAGTCGTTTTAGATATTATGCTTCCAAAAGCGGACGGCTTTGACGTTCTGAAGACGATTAGGGATTCAAGCCGGACTTCGGTACTTATGCTAACTGCGATGGACGACGAGTACACACAAATCATGAGCTTCGAGGAACAAGCGGATGATTATATGAGTAAACCATTTTCCCTTGCCGTGCTAGAAAAGCGGATTGAGGCCTTGCTCAGAAGAAGCAGGCCTGATTATAACAGGGAATTATGGATATATGGGGATGGAAAAGTGGATTTCTCCGGCTTTAGTGCAACCTATCAAGAGGAAGCGGTCGATGTCAAACCGAAAGAAATTAAGTTATTGCAGCTATTGGTCGAGCATCCCGGACAAGTCCTTACGCGCGAGCAAATTTTAGACAAATTATGGGATTATGAGGAGGCACCACTAGACCGTGTCATTGATGTGTATATTAAGAATCTTAGGAAGAAGCTTCATCTTGACTGCATAAAAACCGTAAGAGGCGTCGGATATAAATATGAGGAATCTGTATGAAAAAGCTGAAACTGTTTCCGAAGACCTTCCTCTACACGATGGGCATTATGAGCATTATCGTCTTGCTCGTCCACGGGCTCATGTATGTCATGCTCCCCTCTTTTTATCTTGAACAGAAGAAAGAAGAAGTGAATATGAAGGCGAATGAGCTGATGAGCGCATTGGAGAAAACAAATGAAGCGCAAGCCGTGAAAATCGCCGAGCAATATGCGATTCAGCATAACGTGAATATTACGCTTTTTATTAACGATAAAGCTTACAGATACCAAGGATTTACACCTATTGATATTTTCTTCGACCCTGGAATGGAAGAGGAGCTATTCGAAATCCCTTCAGAGGTGGAAATCAATACAGCTCAACTAGGCGAAACAGAGTCACCTCAAGTCATCCTTGGGAAGCGTACATTTGAAAATGAAGATTATTTGCCTTATGAATTTCATCTTTTATTAAGCATTCAACCGGTAAATGAGACGAAGCAAGTGGCTTTCAAATTACTTCCTTATTCGATAGCCATCAGCTTTATCATTTCCCTTATTGCTGCCTATATTTATAGTTCGGTCATTACAAGGCCCATCAAAAACATCCTGTCCGCCACAAAAGATATGGAAAAACTAATCAAGGATAGCCATTGCCTTGTCGAAAGCGAAGACGAAATCGGGATGTTAGCAGAAAACATTAACTCTCTATATGACACCTTATGGAATACGATTGAATCGCTTGAACAAAAGCTCAATGATATCAGCGAGGTGGAAAAAGAAAAAGTAGAATTCTTACGAGCTGCTTCCCATGAATTGAAAACACCGTTAACATCCTTACATGTTTTATTGGAAAACATGAGATATGAAATTGGTAAATACAAGGACAGGGATTTCTATTTGGGACAGGCCCAAGAGATGGTAATGGATTCCACCAAAATGGTGCAAAACATATTAAATACGAGTAAATTGCAGACCGTCTCACACGAAGAACAGAAGGAAAATGTAGATGTCAGGGAAGTTTTATTAGAGACAATCGATTCCTATAAGATTTTGGCGAAAGCAAAAGAAATCCAATTGACCCTACAAATAGAAGATACTTGCTTCATCTATATGAATAAGAGTGCTTTGAGAAAAATATTCTCCAATCTTCTAGCGAATGCCGTCAACTATACTCCTAGGGGAAAAAGAATCATACTCCGAATTGCGGAAGGACAAATTTCCATCGAAAATGAATGCACGCCACTTTCAGAGGAAGTATTGGCGCAAGTTTTTAAAGCTTTTTACCGACCAGACTTCAGCAGGAATCGAAAAGACGGTGGAACGGGTTTAGGCCTGTACATTGTAAAAGATATTTTGACACATACAAATCTCCGCCACTCTTTTACACCGACTGACATAGGGATGAAATTCATCATTGAATGCCCCCAGACTCAATAGGAATAAAGTGATCAAGATAGTTTTGTAGAAAATTCCTCTACAGGCTATCTTTTTTCATTTTCCTGAATTCATATAGGTTTCATATTGCATCTGTAATCTATGTTTTGTAAAGCAAAGGAGGCATTTGGAATGTCAATGATAAAACGTGCATGGTATTACGTCACAAGAAAAAAGAGCAAGTCGCTGCTCATGTTCCTCATTCTGTTCGGTATCGCCACTGCGACAATTAGCGGAATTGCAATTAAAAAGGCGACTGTAGATACGAGAAGTAAACTCAACCAATCAATCAATGCTAGCTTCACGCTAGAAAATAATTTACAGAACAATATGGGAGTTGGTAGCCGTGGCCTGGGGAATGTACCCGCTTCTGCAGTCGAACAGATTAAGTCGATTGACGGAATTACAGAAGTCAATGCAAGGATGATAGGTGAGGTCGATCTGATTGATTTACAAAAAGTGAAACTTACGAATCCCAGGGTCCAGTATAATGAGTCGCTTGAAGCGTATAAGAACTTCTCCGACTTGGAAGGAATGACAGATTCTTCTTTAGATAATAAATTCATCAGTGGAGTCCTTTCGCTTTCAAAAGGAAGACATATTACGAAAGAGGATACACAAAAAGTACTAGTGCATGAGGAATTTGCAGAACTGAACGATCTAAAACTGCATGATAAAATTTACGTACAGGCAAGTGTATTATCTTCGGTTCCACCAAACGAAGCTGTAACAAAAGAAAAAATGGCGCTTGAAATTATAGGGATGTTCAGTGGAAGCAATATGGATAGGGCGACGACAGAGCATGAACTAGTAGAGAATGCCATCATCTCAGATATGCAAACAGTTAAGTTACTGAGAGGGTATAACGATACGTCGGCCATCTACCAAAATGTCAACTTCTATCTAAATGACCCGAAAGAGCTGCCCACCATACTTGACAAGGTAGGCAAACTGCCGATTGATTGGTCAAATTACCAAATCACAAAGTCTTCCAATGACTATCCGGCGTTAACAGCTTCCTTGGATAGCATGGATGAACTCATCAATAAGATGCTGATTGGAATTATCGTCATCAGCGCAATTATCTTATCGTTAGTTCTTGCTTTTTGGGTGAATGGAAGAATTCATGAAACAGGTGTCTTACTATCATTAGGCGTCTCAAAAATAAACATCATCACTCAATATGTTGTTGAAATAGTAATTATAGCTGTCGTTAGTTTCGGTCTGTCCTATTTCTCAGGCCAAGCGATTGCGCAAAAGATTGGGGATAGCATAGTTCAGCAGGCTAGTGAAGTAGGTGCAATGAGTGCCCAGCAAGATCTTGGAGGGATGCAGCTAGGAGCGGATCCCAATTCGGGTACATTCACAAAAACATTGGACGGTATCGATGTATCCATTACACTCGCTGAAATGGGGTATGTATGGTTCATCGGTGGATTGATCATCTTGCTGTCAGTCAGTATCTCTTCCATCTTTATCATTCGGTTGAAACCGAAAGAAATACTTTCGAAAATGAGTTAGGAGTAGATGAACATGGCAATTTTACAACTGAAAAATGTTTCATATGCATACAAAAACAACAAGAATAAAAAAATATTGAACAGTGTAAGCACGGAATTCGAGAAAGGTGTGTTTTATGCCATCCTTGGTACATCCGGATCCGGCAAAACGACATTATTGTCGTTGCTTGCCGGATTGGATGAGCCACAATATGGCGAAGTGAAATTCACCGGAGAAGATATTAAGGTGAAAGGCTATCGGCATCACCGAAAAAACCAAATTTCACTAGTCTTCCAAAATTATAATTTGATTGATTACATGACGCCTTTGGAAAACTTGAAGCTTGTCAACAAACGGGCTGATAAGCAGATCCTGTTAGATTTTGGATTGGATTTAACGGATATCAAACGTAATGTTTTGCAACTATCAGGCGGGCAGCAGCAGCGTGTGGCGATTGCAAGGGCGTTAGTGACGGACGTTCCGATCATTTTAGCAGATGAGCCAACCGGTAACTTAGATGCAGAGACTGCGGATGATATTATTGGAGTTTTAAAGCAGAGTGCGCATATGCAAGGAAAATGCGTCATTGTCGTAACCCACAGTAAACACCTTGCGAATCAGGCCGACGTGGTTCTTGAATTAAAAAATCAAAAACTTTTGCAACTAGAAAAAACCATGCCAACGCGATAAAGTGTACCCTTTGTAAAGGACATTTTGAAAAAAACTAGGCAATTTGTTGAAGCTGCTGTCTGTATTTTGCAGGCGGTAGCTTTTTCAAATTCCATTGACCCCGATAATGGTTGTAATAAATCATATAACTCTTAACTTCTCGTTTTACTCCTCCTAATGTCTCGCATTCTTTAATATTCGTTTCATCCTTAAAATGCCCAAAGAACGACTCTTGTGGCGCATTGTCCCAACAGTTTCCACGGCGTGACATAGATTGTCCTAATCCTATTTTCTTCACAAGTTTCTGAAATTGTGGATTCGTATAATGGAAGCCTTGATCGGAGTGAATA
>CAOKMT010000095.1 GCA_948469885.1 uncultured Sporosarcina sp.
ATATGAGTCCGGATGACTTTTTCAACAAATGTACTTTTTTCATAATCGTTCACAAGCGGCGGCGTTCCCTCGATGAATTCAATCCGATGGTCGGCGCGAAAGCTAGCACAAATGCCCGCCGTTTGTTCCGCAATTCTATCGAATAAGAAGGATCTTGTTTCAGGGGTCAGCGCTCGGAGCGTACCATGCAAATTCACTGTCGAAGGAATGATATTATAAGTCGTTCCCCCTTCGATTTTTCCGACCGAAATGACGGCAGGCGTTACAGGGTTGATTTCCCGGCTCGTGATTGCTTGAAGTGCCTGGACGAGATGTGTCGCGATATAGATCGGATCGATTGTCTCGTGTGGCATTGACCCGTGCCCGCCCCTCCCTTCAATCGACACATTGAAATCATCAGACGATGCCATCATCGGGCCATGCGTCAAACCAATCTTCCCTTTCTCCAATCCTTGCCATAGATGGATACCGAAAACAGCATCCACATCTTCCAATAATCCGGCTTCGGCAAGGATCGAGGCGCCACTCGGGGACATCTCTTCCGAAGACTGGAAAATGAATTTCACGTTATGTTCCACCTGATCCCGATTTTCGGACATCCACTTCGCGACAGCGAGCAAGATAGCCATGTGACCGTCATGTCCGCATACGTGTGATACGCCTGGATTTTTAGAAATATAGCCTTCCTTTTCCCCTTCTTCTTGAATGGGAAGGGCATCGATATCGGCGCGTAATGCAATTGTTTTTTTGCCGACTGTACCAGGTAGATAAGCGACAAGGCTTGGTTGTGGGCAGTCGAGGAGCTGCAATCCAAAATCTCCAATCACCTTTTTAATATAATCATGTGTCTTATACTCTCTCCCTGAAAGTTCAGGATACTGGTGAAGATACCTCCTATGGCCAACACTCCAATCTGCAAGTTCTTTAATTATATTTTCATCCATCTTAAAACCTCCTAGAATGGTCCGTATTCAATAAGGTGTGCAATAATCATAAAGATAATGGCTACCCCGAATTGCAATAAAGCGAATGGGAAGACCCACTTCACCCACTTCCCCCACGGTATGCCAGCGATACCTAGTCCCGCCATGAAGAAGCCAACTGTTGGGAACAGGATATTTGACATACCATCACCGAGTTGATAAGCCAAAACTGCGGTCTGTCTTGTAACACCTATTAAATCTGATAATGGTGTCATAATCGGCATAGTCAAAGCCGCCTGTCCACTTCCCGATGGAATTAGAAAATTGAAGCACAGCTGGAAGAAGAACATACCAACAGCGCTTAAAACAGGAGGTAAGCTTTGTAGTGCGCCCGAAGCATAATAAAGAATCGTATCCATAAGCATCCCACTATTGAAAATCGCGAGAATAGCTTGAGCCACCCCGATGACCAGCGCACCAGGAACCATATCTTTGGCACCGTCTACAAAGCTATCAGCGATATTGCCAGGTTTCAATTTGCCAAGCAGTCCCATCAAAATACCAAAAAGTAGAAACAGACCTGCTATTTCTGTTATATACCATCCAAATTTCAAAACGCCAAAAATGAGGATGACAAAGTTTAATAAGAAAACCAACAAAACCAATTTATGATGTGTCTCCATTTTGAAATTTTTATCCAGATTAACCGTAGTATTCGGATCATGTTTACCATAGAAACCCAAGCTCGGATCCTCTTTCACTTTTTTCGCATGACGCATCACATACCAAACAGCAATTACGTACAAAGTCGCCAAAAGTGCCAAGCGTAAGCCGATTCCTGAAAAAGTGGGCAACTCTGCAATCCCTTGTGCCACTCCGACCGTGAACGGGTTCATAACAGCAGCTGAAAAACCAACAGATGCCCCTAGCGAAACAATCGCGAATCCCGTATACGCATCGAATCTCAAAGCGATTGCAAGCGGAACTAATATGGCGATATATACTAGTGTCTCCTCCGCCATTCCCATGAGTGTTCCTGCCGCTGCAAAAAACAACATTAAAACAGGTATGAGAAGTATCCCTTTATCGGCCATTTTTAATGTAATGTAATTCACTAATGCCTTCAAAGCACCGGTACCATTCAATATCCCGAAAGCACCACCTACGATAAACACAAAAAATATGATACCTGATCCTTCCATCATTCCCAAATGCACACTGTTGAACATTTCCATAAAACTGACCGGCGATGATTCGACGAAGCTGAAGCTTGTCGGATTGACAACCGTTCTACCATCCACCTCGGTTTTCTCATAATTCCCGGCGGGTACGATATACGTTAAAACTGTCGAAATCAAGATGACAACGAATATCAGAACGAAGGCATTAATCCCTTTCGACTCGGGCACATTCTTCTCTTGATTGTCCGTTTTGTTTTCACTCATTTCTTCTCCCCCTCTACTAAAACGTTGTTGATGCTGACTCATACTTTTAGAAAACGCTTACATTACTTACAAACAGACGTACCGATCAACTCGCGTATGCTTTCTAACACGTGATACCTAATAACGGTAGTAACCGGCGACTTGCAAGACCAAAAACTCATCTGATTTCACAGGAGAAACGAGTGATTTCCCTAACGTATTCTTCATCCACTTCCACTCCAAGACCCGGAGCACCACTAAACTGGATAACATCTCCGTCATATTGTACTTTCGCCACGTCTTTGGTGAACATCAACGGACCTACCATTTCGTTTGTATCTATAATCGATTTGCTGATTGACAAATGTGCCCCCGCCATCGTAGCAATCGCCGATTCAACCATCGATCCAACCTGACATGGCATTTCTGCCGCTTCTGCCAAATTCGCCAACGCTAAGGCCGGATAGATACCCCCTGATTTCATCAGCTTGATATTTAGTACATCTGCGGCTCTCATCTCAATCACATCCACCAAATCATGAATATTATGGACACCTTCATCCACCATGATTTTGGCATGTGAAACCGTTTTAATTTCTTTAAGCGCTTTCATATCATGCGCCTTGACGGGTTGTTCATACCAATCTACGTCACAGTCCGCTGTTTCTCTTATTACCTTTAGCGCTTCAATCCTGTCCCAACCTTGATTCGCGTCGACACGTAGAGGAATGTCTTTTCCGATTGCGTTTCTGACCGCTTTAATACGTTCGATATCATCTGTCCCATTCGTGCCCACTTTTATTTTGATATTACGAAAGCCCGCCGCTACAAATCTAGCCGCGTCCTCAGCCATTTCTTTCGGATCTTTTATACTGATTACTTGTGGAACTTGGATTTCATCGTGTGCTTTCCCGCCAATCAATTGATAAAGCGGCTGACCTGAAATTTTCCCCATCAAATCATAGAGGGCTATGTCAAGCGCAGCTTTTGCTGAAGGGACGCCGAAGATTTTATCATTGAATTTTTGATGAATCCGATCGATTGAAAAAGGGTTCTCGTTCAGGAGGAGCGGTGCTAATTCATGCTTGATGATTTGGTATGTACTCTCCCACGTTTCTCCTGTTACGTTTTGATCAGGAACGGCTTCTCCCCAACCGACATATCCATTTTCGGTTTCGATTCTCGTAAAGATTGTCGGCATGTCTTCCAATTGAACATAAGAAATGATAAAAGGCTCTTTCAATTCCAATCTTGCAGCAAATACTTCTACTTTTTTTATTTTCATAGCTAATCTATCCTTTCCTATTCACAATTTCCGTTTTGAAATCTTCTCATCAGACACTTCAATCGTTTTCTACTCGAAAATTTGTAAATTCTATTATTTTTCAATCTTCCGTTATATACATTGTAATAGATTGCAAAGAAATTAAATATGTACAATTACTAATGACAACTATAGATAAATTTGCATATAAAAAGACTCTTTAAAGTAAAACTTAAAGAGTCTCATCTTTTACCTCTATTGTCCCCCACCACTCGGTAGCTAATTCTATAAATGTTCTTACATTCGCAAAGTCTTGCAGGTTTTGGGGATGTATCAAATACGTCGCCAGCCGCTTTGGAAAACGACAGATCACTTGCAGGCTACCTCTGCTAACTTCTTCTTTTATGATCAAGTCACTCAATAAAGCGACGCCGGCTTGTCTCATTACGGCTTTCTTAATAGCTTCTTCATTGCCGAATTTCATAATCGTTTTCGGTGTGCAATGAATTTCCCGGAGGCATCCTGTGATGATCTCGTCCATTCCATAAGTAATGAAAGGATATTCATTGAAAAGTTCTTGTTTTGTTTTTCCTTTTAACATGACTGGATGTGCGACGAGTACCAAATCCTCTTCGCTCATTAATACTTCTCTAATTCCCGAACGATTTTGCTTGCCTGCAATGAACCCGATATCAGCTTTATTAGAGCTGATCAGTTCCAGCGTTTCTTTGCTGTTATAACTAAGAAGCTTAAAATTAACCTGTGGATAGAGCTTGATGAAGGGAGCGATTATATGAGGTAAATAATGCTCACAATAAAATCCAGGTGAGGCCACGGTCAATGTACCATAAGGCTCTTCAAACTTTTTTAAGTCCCTCTCAAGCTCATCCAGAACACCGAATAATTTATCCGTATATGTTTTCACTAATTTGCCAACTTCAGAAAGAAACATTTTTTTACCGACTCTGTTTAACAATGGATGTCCTATTTCATCTTCCAAAGCCTTAATTTGCTGGCTAACGGTTGGTTGGCTATAATTCAATATTTCAGCAGCTTTTGTAAAATTCAAGTGAGTGGAAACAATATGGAAGGTCTTTAGATTCCGCAAGTCCATTCATTCCGCATCCTTTTATTAGCTATATTTTCAATTATACTTGCAAAACGAAGGTTAGTTTATTTTCTTTTCCATCCCAGAAATTCAACAGTAATCTGATAGTTTGAAAAGAGAAATCCACCCGTTTCCACTTGTGGTTGGAGTAGGTACAAGCCGGAAGCATAACACGGCATATTCTCACTGGACCTATAAAACCATTTTAGCATAATAGGACAATCAAGGGAATAACTCGCCGCTCCAAGGCATTCACAGGCCAATTATTGTATTTTTATTTATCCCCACACCTTCGACATTGGGATTCCAACACTTTTGGTTGGTTGAACTCCTCCTCGACGTTGGACAACATTTTCCAAAGCTTCCTCCTGCCAATTTCAAGCAACCGCCCCTCCCCCATTCATTTCCTTCCCCATTTTTAATATAATGGGTAGGTACTATCTATGAATGAAAGTAGAGGGGAATGAGTACGATCCGATACAACTGGAAAAAGATACTTATTCTTTTGTTCGTCCTCTTCATCGTCATCCAAATCATCGGCAGTTTCTTTTTCTATGAGTTGGCGATTAAGCGGGGGCCGAAAGATTTCTTACAAAATAACACCGATTTAGAAGTATCCGATAAAGCGATGGACCTTTATTTGAACGGGGAATGGATTGATTGGGTAAACGCCCAAAAATTCGAAGAGCTCACGCTGACATCCCGTGACGGCTTAGAACTATCAGGCTATTACTTGCCCGCTTCCAAACCGACCAATAAATTGGTTATTTTCGCGCATGGCTATTTGGGAAATGCGAAACAAATGGGGATTTATGGACAGTTCTATCATGAGGACTGGAATTATAATCTGTTCATGCCCGACACTCGGGGACATGGAAAAAGTGAGGGAGATTATTACGGATTCGGCTGGCCGGACCGGCTCGACTTGATCGATTGGACCAATTTGCTCATAGAAAAACTGGGTAGCGACACCGAAATTGTCTACCACGGATTATCGATGGGCGCGGCCACCGTCTTGATGGCAAATGGCGAAGTCCAACTTCCAAGCCAAGTGAAAGCGGTCATCGCCGATAGTCCGTATAAATCCGTCTATCAGTTGTTCTCCTATCAAATGAACAGGATGTTCCACCTTCCGGCTTTTCCGTTCTTGGACAGCACTAGTTTACTTACGAAGATACGGGCAGGTTATTCATTCAGAGAAGCGAGTTCACTGAAACAAGTAGAAAAAGCACAAGCGCCGATTCTGTACATTCACGGCGAGGAAGACACATTCGTTCCGACCGAAATGGCGGAAGAACTGTACCGGCATACCGCAAGCGATAAATCCCTTTTTCTCGTGCCTAAAGCGAATCACGGAGAGTCTTTCGCCTTGACTGGAGACGAGTACAAGCGGCAGATCGATCAATTCCTCGATCGGTATATCAATTAGTATCAAAAAAATCCGTTACCGTACATATTCAACCTGTACGGTAACGGATTTTATTAACGATTATTGGCAATCCACTGTCTAATCTCCTGAAAATGTTGGTCAATGTTCTCATCAGTGACGAAGACGCCGAAATCTTCCGGTGTAGCTCCGCCCTCCCCGTTTTCCAACCGGTCGGCGATCAGATCGCCCACTTCAGGATAGAAGTGGTGCCCATCATAATAATTATACTTGTCATTGGTGACCGAATTCGGATACATGAAATTCCAAACGCCGCCGTAAACGTCCACCAAATCGCGGAGCCACACTTCATAATCATCATACAAACCGGTGGCGACGAGCGATTTGAACAGCTCCGTCGAAATCGGTGTCGTAAAGATGATCATTTCCTTCTCCAAAAGCGAATCTTGGATCTTTGCCATAATATCTTTATATCCAGGATAATAAACATAGTGCTCGCCGTAGAATGTGTCCTCGAAGCGCTCGATTTTCACGCTCATCTCTTCATCCGTCTCAGCTTCAGTCAAGCGTCTCGCAAACGCTTCCCCCTCTCTGTTGTAAAGCCGATCTTCCGTTATCTTGTCACTTTTAGAAAGCATGAAATTACTGACCGCGTAACGGAAAGTCGGCAAAGAAAACAGATTTTTCGTCCGGTATAAAGGTTGAATGACCTTCTTTTCGTAATTGTCCAAGGCCTTTGGCGTCCCCGCCTCCTGTTCGCTCGACTTGAAAAAATCGACCCCTAAAATGACTCTGTCGATATGCTCGTTTTTCGCTTGCGCATATAAGATGAAACTATAATATTCTCGCATCGACAAGTTCGCAACAGAAAAGTTGAACACATCCCATTCATGGAAAGCCGATGGATGAATATAAGTAGAACGGCTACTCCCGACCAATAACGTGTCATAGTCAGGGTTCTCATACTGCAATAACGCCGTTTTCTGTTCCCGCTCATCGACCACTTTCTGCACATCATTGTATGCATGCGCATGACTGTAATGCCATAAAGGATCGATCCAAAAATTAAAACTGACGACTCCGATCGTTAATACAATAAACAAAGAGACAACCGTCAATGTGAATTTTTTATCCGACATGAAATCACTACCTTAGAAATTGAAATACAAAAATTCACTCACCCGTTGCAAATGCATCGCGCTGTAAAACAACAAGGCTGTCACAAACAATGCCATTGCGATGCCACGTTTCTTTTCCTCCATAATTTCCACAGCGTTTTTCGTGAACAATGCGATGAGCAGGCCGACCAATAAATATAAAGCCAACATCCAAAGCTTTTCATTGAACATCGTGTATAACCCAGCAAGACGGACTCCTTCCAAGCCCACCATCGCTTTCAGTACGACAATCGCATCGGCAAATGTGGTAGCCCGGAAAAATACCCACGCCACATGGACGAACAGAAAAGTCGTCATCCACGCCATCACTTTATTCATCCGGTGGCCGGACAGTTTCCACCACCGGCAAATGATACTCGCGACCCCATGCATGACGCCCCACACGACAAATGTCCAACCTGCCCCGTGCCAAACACCACTGACAAGAAAGATAATGAAAATATTCGTATAGGTACGATAGGTTCCTTTCCGGTTTCCACCAAGCGGAATATATAAATAGGTCGTTAAAAACTTTGACAACGTAATATGCCATCTTCGCCAAAAATCCTGAATATCGAGCGCTTTATACGGCGACAAAAAGTTGAACGGCAATTTAATATTGAACAATAAAGCAAGTCCAATCGCCATGTCCGAATAACCACTGAAGTCAAAATACAACTGCAATGTGTATGACAATGTCGTAATCCAACTATCCAAGAAAGACAACGTGTCCACCGTGCCATAACCGATATTGGCGTACTTCGCAAACAGATCCGCAATCGCAACTTTCTTAAAAAGCCCGATCGAAAAAATGAGTAACCCTTTCGATAAATTTTCATACTGGATCCGATACGTTTTCTTCTCACTGAATTGCGGCATCATCTCGCCATGGTAAACGATAGGACCCGCGATGAGCTGCGGAAAAAACGACACGAACA
The DNA here is from genome assembly GCA_948469885.1 of uncultured Sporosarcina sp. Classification (GTDB taxonomy): domain Bacteria; phylum Bacillota; class Bacilli; order Bacillales_A; family Planococcaceae; genus Sporosarcina. The sequence goes on from CAOKMT010000095.1 coordinate 8,202, forward strand.
AGCCATAATTCAAGAAATTATATTCTTTCGTTTCCAAACGATAAGAATCGACCAAATAGGCGATTTGTTGAAACGTATAAAAACTGATCGCCAAAGGTAAAATCAAATTTTTCAAAGGAAGATTCGTATCGAAAAAGAAATTCAGATTATCGACAAAGAAATCATAATACTTGAAGTAACCAAGTAACAACACATTAAACAAAATTCCGAGCGACAAAATCGCCTTCCGAAAGGATTGCCCTTTATTCCTCCCTAAAAAGCCGCCGACGATAAAATTCACAACCATCGAAATTAAAATAAGCGGCAAATAAACTGGGTTCCAATAGCTATAAAAAAACAACGAAGCAATGATTAACCAAGCTTTTGCAAAAGGGATATGGAATTTTCCGATAATGTAAAACAGCACCCACACAATCGGTAAAAATAAAAAGATAAACTCAAATGAATTGAATATCACCGCAAACGTCACCTATGTTCTTTCATAATTTGCAAATCGCCTTCGACTCATTTTACCAAAGTCTGTTAGAAAATAGAAACTTCTTTTGAACTATGTCTAATATCCTCGCTTTCCTAGATTACAGCAAAAGAACTATGCATACAGGAGAAGGCTACGTTCGTAGCTTTTCGCTTCATTCATAAGGAAAGTAGTGCTACTAATCCCCGATTTAGTCCAACCGTGCGCGGAGATACTCCAACCTCGACCCGATTGTCCAACCAACTGCTTCGATGGGCCAACGCTTCAATCGGATTGTCCAACGCAAAGCGCGGGTTGTCCAACCGTGCGCGGAGATACTCCAACCTC
>CAOKMT010000096.1 GCA_948469885.1 uncultured Sporosarcina sp.
GCCCTTCATTTTCAATGCGTTGCAACTGTTCTAAATCATTGGTTCGTACGTTTCTAAAAGTGATCATTTTGTCTGTTACTCCTTTTCCGTGTATTCAATAGGATTCGTGATTCTCTAACTTCCTTGATTATGATGTTTTCAATCTTTATCCCTTCGGCCTTTTCGGCCAAATAAAATTGTTTATGGAAATTAGAAAAACAAGGCCCCTACTCATTGATCGGCACGTTGGTTTCTGTGCCACTTTGGGTGATCATAATATCTTTCACTCTTTTGGATAGGTCTTTATCACCTTGGATAACAAACGTTCTTGGGGTGGCATCTGAAGTGCAGATTCCGTCCTCTTCTGTCAAAAGAACTTTTAACACCCCATTATCAGCGCTTATTTTGACATTTTCTTCGGCGTAAGGACAGCTGCTGGACTCTTGGACACCAATAAAGAAAACGCTTTCCTTATTAAAATCCACATTCTTCTTCTTCCCTTCCAGTCCATAGACTTTCCAAACTGACTCATATTCCGGTTGGTTCTGGACCTCTTTCACCCAATAGGTATGTTTCGGCACCTCTTCTCGTTGGAACATAAATCCATGGTTGTAGGAAGGCAAAGATTTTTCGCTTGCTATCAATTCGAAGCCAACCCGGTTAACTTCCTCTGTTTTTTCAACGTTTGCATCATTATTGCAACCAAACAATAGAAGCATCGACAAAAACCAGGTGACGGCGAGATTCACTTTTCCCATACTTCACAATCCTTTCTTTAGGCGACGATATTTGTTATGAAAAGTTACAATCTGAACAGCAGCAGATGCAGATTCCGATTTCGGGATCACGGCTGATTGCGGCGTCGTTAATCCCCTTTATGCTTTAACGATGGAATCGTTTCTTCTTCATGCTCAACATCGAGTTGTATGATTTGCTTTGTATCCTTTTCGTATGAATAAAAATAAAAGACTTCCGGTTCATCTTTAAAAGTTACGACAACCGCATTGATGACTTGATCTACTCCCACATTTACAACATCTACATCATTTACTATCCACGTCAATGTCATAACCCCTTCCAGTGATTTGCACCTTGATAGAATGGCCTCGTTTTTTCGCCTCTTCCGCACAATTCAAGGCATGCTGCGCCACACTGTAAAAGTGACTATAATGCCCGTTGGCTCTACAGATCAATGACAATGCATGTCCAATATCTTCTGTCCTGATTGCATCTTTTCTAGGGTCCAGGGGATAAAAATTCACACCCGTAAATGTATTAATGCTATTTCCAATCCTCATACTGTCGTTTCTCCCTTATTCAATTCAATCCTATGAAGCGGTCCAATCCGATAACACAAAATCGCTGTGGCATAACTTGTAATTAAGCGCCCGTTTGTAGAATACAAAGCTGCTGGTTATTTATCATTTTTACGCTGAATCTCTGCTAAAATAAATCCTCCCATAATTGCAAGAGGAATGGTAATTGCAAAGACTGGAGGTTCTAAAAAGGTTTCTAAAAAACTTCCGAAAATACCACCTAAAATCGTTAATACAATTGCAATTATAATTCTCCCCAAATAACTCTCCCCCTTATAATCTGGTCCAGTTTACTAAACTGATGTAAACCCGGTGATTTCTGTTCAGGATCTTGCCAGCGACGAAAGGCAGCCTGGTAGGCTTCTTCCACTCCGTCCGATTGCGTAAGATTTTATTGGGTGATCACCACAAATCCAAGCCAGCCAATCATGACAATAACTGGCTGCAGTTTTATAATCTGGTCTATCAAATAAAAATCCACTAACAATAAATCCAATTAATAATCCGACAACTAGGGTTATATAGTTTCTATATCTTTGCTTGAGATATTTTTTCATATTTTTATTATCCCAACCTTGATAATTACTCTTTTAATGCTGTTCCTCAAACTGATCAGATTTGAAAAACGGATTAACTCCAATTTCCCGTAAAAAGTATTTTATTGGTGTGTGCTTATTTAAGTAGTCACGTTTAGTAATTAACACTTCCCTTTTCAAACGCTCGTATAATTCCTTGTCAATTTCAAAAGTTGAGTGAGCATATTTTCCACTGTTTTCTTCTTCAATGCGAATTAAAAATGAAATGATATATTCGTACATAACAGGGAAGTCACTTTCAATTTGCCGATTTCGCTCTATGAATGCCTTAATAAATTCTTCCAAATAAGATTCTCTTTCTAAAAATGGAAAACTACAAAGAGCATACCAATTTCCTAAATAAACTGTAAATACAGCAATCGCGTGGCGACGTGTTTCCTTATCTGAAACACCAAAATAATTGTAATACGCGTCTTTTTCAAAGCGCTGACCTGTATCAAAATAGCCGATTTCGATACCCTCGAGGCCTCTTTTCACTTTTTCAATGATCTCGTTTGACACGAAGATCCCCCCAATCAAAGATTCAGCTATCCTACCATCCTCTTGATAGTGCCATAATGCTTCAGTATGAAGCGCCTCGTTAGTAGATTAAGAGGCTATCCAAGCATGATTTAAATCTGTTCGACGTTTATTTGTTTGAATGGAAATTAAATAACCCAAAAGGTTACAGAACACCAATACCAATTAGACTAACCTAAATTATTGAGACAATATAAAACACATTCAGTTTTATCAATTGGCCAGATGATACTTGACCATTTTCATATTATAAATAAAACCCTGCTTGAACTATGCAGGCAGTTCTCGCTTGCGATTTAGGCGCACCCTTTAACAGTACATTAAATAACACGTTGATTTCCGTTCCAATCAACTAAGAATGTGCGATGAAATAATAGCGCCCGATTGACGTGTAGTTGTTTTTTGTATTATGAACAACAACTCTGCGCCTTATTTAAATCCTTGTCTTGAATATAGATAATCCCATCATTTACTTCGTATTTAATCCCATTTTCTTCTAATCTCTCAATAGCCGAATCACTGCGTTCGCCCCAATTAACGTCATAACTTATCATCTCGTTGTCGTCTTTGCAGGCTTGTAAAAGTGATATAGCTAAAATTAAAACACCAAATTTTAATATTATTGTTCTCATGTCATCTCTACCTCACTTCCGCAATAAAATGGTCCTATTCTAGCACAATACCTAATCCACAACTACGCCTGACTCAGGTATAACCTAACGCATTCGTTGGCCATTGACTGGCATTGGGCATGCTGGCAAAAGCTAAATGGGTGTGCACCTTTTAAAACCCTTTAATTTTTTACAATTTCTATATTACGCACCTGACTTTTCGGGTCCTCATGATCAAAAAAGAATCGAATGCTGATGCCATTTCCCTTATCTCTGTACTCAATTCCAACGCCGTACATCTCCACAAATCTCAGATTTCGATAAGATTCACCGTAATGATGAACAACCTCGGCGAATGTACTGTCCATGCCAATCCCTTTCATTGTAGATATCGACGGATCGGCAGGTTCGGCGGCCAAGGTCAATTCCCGAACAACGTCCTTTTCAACGCGCATTAAAATTCCAGGATTCCGTTTCAAAGCAAGGTAAATCACATTATCTTTCACTTGAGTCGTATCGTTCCGGTCGATCCGGGAGCCGACCTCTACTTGGTTTAAACCTTCACCTGCCAATTCAGTGCTTTTTTGGAGCAACACTGGAAGTTTGACTACTGATATAATGATTACTGCAAGACAAACGACAGAAATCATAAAGACCTTCCACTTTCTAAATATAATGACGGCAACCAATAATATAAGCAAAAGAAGTGCGATGATCATCGTAAACCCCATTACTTTCCCCCTCATCTAGCATCCTATCCATCTATCGAAATCGTTGTAAAATAAGACGGATTGTATCTGTAAGAGTTTCAACACAAAATCTCTTGCCCCCAAGATAGCAATTCATTTTAAGTGAATTCTTTTTTTAGCATCTTTCAGCAATACAACACTTACGCAGTGCTGTTAACCCACTCTAAACGTTCATATCTCAATGAGAATAGGGACACAATTCATATGTGAATCGTGTCCCCGAATGCTTTTCTTTTAATGTTTCTTCCTATAAGCTGAACCCGCCAATAACAGAGCCTCCCCACCAGTCCGCAGGTATAAAAGCCTTCATCGCCAAATATGCCAAATGATCCAGCCAGATCGGCATCGTCCAGCGCGATATTTTCTTATGACGCTCGAATTGCCATTACCATGTACTCGTAATTCTCCTTAAGACGAGTGGAATGATCGATATCGCAAAGAGAATATGGGTGATCAATACAACCATCCGACCAGCCGATTCCTAGCTGAAAACGCTTCTTCGGCTCTTCTTTACATACAAGAATACAAACAAAGCCGTCATCCCTTCAGCAACTGGGAAGACCCACCAAATCGACGCTGCGCCTAGTAACTTAGGCAATAAGAGAAGTGCCGGTATAAATATTATAGTACTGCGTAGCAACATAATCACCGTTGCGAGGCGGATTTTTTCAATGGATTGAAAAAACTCCGCAAGGACCATATTCACGCCAAGGAAAATATATCCAATTGCGAAATAAACAAATCCTTGTGCTGCCATATCGCGAACAGCCATCGCATTGTCCCCGAATACCCCCATTAACTGAGATGGAAATATCATCGCCACGAAGGCAGTGATTAAGCCAAAAACAAGCGCAGTCACTATACCAATTTTCAAGAGTGCCGTGCCTCTCTGCATTAATCTGGCGCCGTGATGATAACTGACAAGGGGTTGTAATGCCATCCCGATGCCGTAAAATACCATCAACAGCACCGTATGAATATAGTTGACCATCGCATAAGCAGTCACTCCGTCTGTTCCCAAATAGTATAAGAATGTTATATTGTATAAAACGACCATGACAGCTACTGAAGCTTCTACGATGAAGCTAGGCAAACCAATTATAAATATGCCTTTGACATCAGACCAGTTAAAAAACTTTGGCACAAATTTCAGCTCGGATTGTTTCCAGGAGAAATGGAGGCAAAGCACAGAAGCCCCTACAATTGTGGAGAGTACAGTCGCCAATGCACAACCCGTTACGCCGTAGTTGAGCACGAATATAAAGAGATAGTTCAAAATGATATTCAAAACAGACGTCGTGACCAAGCCTAACATCGCAAGCTTTGGATTCCCGTCATTTCTAATAAAAATACTAAGCAAATTTTCAATTGTATAAAAGACCCCGAACAACAAAATGATATACAGATATTCTTTTACATAAGGATAGGTGCTGTCATTGGCACCAAATAGATAGGCAATATGTTGTAAGTTGAATAACAATGAAATGATTAAAATCACAACGATCGCAAACATCGTCACAAAGGACAAAGTGAAGACCCGTTGAGCTCGCTCCACATTCTGTTTACCAAGCGCTATGGAATAAAGCGTGGCACCCCCCATTCCAATCCAAAGAGAAATGGACAACAAAATGGAGAATATCGGGACCGCAATATTCACTCCCGCTAAAGCTGCCGGTCCAACGCCACGACTGACAAAAATACCATCCACTAAAATATTGACCGACATCAGCAACATGCCGATCATAGCGGGAAATAAATAAGATAAAAACAATGGCTTCAAAGGCCTTGTTTCAATCAGATTCATGGTGGTCATGATTCCCCCATCTCCTTGACCATCACCCTTTCACCATTCATATCAATCTCTCCATTGAAAACAAATCCGAACTTTTTATAAAGCTGGATGGCCACTTCATTATCCTTATAGACACTTAAAAAAATGCGATCGCAATGGTAATTTGCTTGTAAATAATTAATAAGTTCCAGCAGAAAGTACTTTCCTAATCCTTTATTTTGATAACGCTCATCTATAAAATACCGATCCAGCCACACACGCTGTTCCCCATTTTCCTGGGGAAACCTGCCATACATCGCAAATCCGACCGCAGTATTTTCCTTATATAGCCCGACAGGTGTAAAACGCCGATCGTTTTCAGCCTCCGTCAGACATTGTAATGTCGTTTCGATAAAACCTTGTTGATCGTCAGCAATATCCAATGCTAAAATTTCATCTTCATTCAAATCAGTAATGTTCCGAATTTCGGAGAACATAATGTCAAAACCTTTCTATGTGTATTGTCGATAGGTATAATTTAAGGTATATAGTAACTATACAGTCAAGAAAGAGATGATAAATTGTCAAATCGGAATATTAAGTACTTTACGACCGGTGAATTCGCTAAGCTTTGTAAAGTAAATAAGCAGACACTTTTGTACTACGATCAAATCGGTTTATTATCCCCCATTATGAAAGACAGCAAAGGTTATCGGTACTATTCGATTGCCCAATATGACTTTTTTAGTGTGATTGAATTATTAAAAGCGGTTGGTATGTCACTGAAAGAAATTCAAAAGTATATGGCGGATAAATCACCCGAAAATTTTTTGGAATTAATGCAGCAGCAGAAAAAGGTCGTGGAGAAAAAGCGAAGAGAACTTGAAATCATCGAAAATATGATAGATGTGAAAACACGGTCAACTGAAGAAGCACTTCACCTGGACTTTGATCGCATCACTATTCAGCATTTTCCTGAAGAGATATTGTATCTGAGCGAAAATATTGAAGACTGTACAGAAGAACAGTTTGTGGGGGCGGTCTCCGATTTCATTGATGAGTTAGATCGCTCACAACTAGATACAGGTTATCCGATTGGTGCAATCACCAAAAGAGAGCACGTGCTATCCGGCGACTATGATAATTATTCTTACTTGTATATGGAACAACCATTTCCACGTGAGGGGCATTCCTATTTCAAGACCATTGAAGGAGATTGTATTATCGGCTATCACGTAGGGCCTTCCAGTTCAATCGGACAAACGTACGACCGACTATTCAACTTTATGGATGCGCATCATTATCGGTTAGGGCAGTATGTATACGAGGAATACGTATACGATGCTGTCATCAGAAACTGTGAGCAAGAGTACGTGACAAAAATTATGGTGGAAATTGAAAAAGAAGATTAAACTACGTATACCTATCCTTGCCCAACAAAGGTTTTCATCAAAATAAAAAAGTCGATTTCTACAACGGAAATCGACTTCTCAAACTTATATGCACTTTAGAGTGATATAGAAAATGAACTTTATGGAAATAAATGCCCCCTTTGAAGATCGCATTTTTTCCATGCAACGATCACCCGATAGTTTTGACAACATTGCCTTCCTGGTCGGTAATCTTAGTTTGAACAATTCGCAACGTCATACCATCCTTTACCGGCACTTCAAACTCACTCTGTTTCGGAAGCAATTTTTTGCTCATTTCCGCGACAGTGTGGTCGTCTAACCTGATTCGAACCTCATCCGGCTTTTCCGAATACGCAGATTGTTCTCCTCCTTCAAAAACAACACGGACATCGGGCCCTACCAATGTCAACTGTCTATCTTTAAGAAGGCGTCCGCGAATCAGTTTTCCAATGATCTCCGCTTGTTTCGCCCCGATTGTAAGAATGGACGGGGATTTGCGCAGCCATCTCTTTTTGCCCACTGTCCAATCGAGTTGATCGACAAACAGGAAGCCCGTATTGGAACCATCCTGTTCGATTCCATTATGTACGGTGGCGGAAACTGCCTCATCTGATAATAAAGAGCCTCGGTTCAAGTCGGTGATATAAGAAGGTAAATGGGATGAACCGGCGGAAAGCACCCCTATTGTGTTCCATATCTGCATCGCTTCCAATTCATCATTTGTAATGCCAACCATTTGCAAAAATTGCACTTGCCCATTTGGCGTGTCAATCGCATCCACTTCTGGATCTGCGATAAAAGCAAGAGCCGTCAATCGAGTGTCCGCCCCAAGGCAAATCGGTCCGTTCGCATCTAAATAATCGCCTGCCCGAAACACATTGCCGCTATTAAATACATACCTGCCCATATTTTGGAGTAAACTCAACGCCCACGCAGGCGGTTCTTCCTCCCCTTTTTCCTTAACGAGCCGAAATGTCAATTCAAATCCATACCCGCTCTCCTCCGCATAATCGGACTCCTTTTCGTACAGCTCTGAAAACCCGTATGTCACGAAATGCCAATGCGGCAGCGGCGATTCCGACGTATACACACTAATGCCGTCCAGCGGATCCGATCCCCCTAAAGCATACGATATGAGCGTCCCGTAATGTTTTGGCTCCTGCTCCCCATAAATACGCTCCACCGCCTCATCAATCGCATCCCAGCCCGTTGTGACCTCTTCACCCATGCACGCGTCCTCCCTAAATGTTCACTTTACTAATATTGTAAAGTTTTACTATTTTTACGTCCAACGATTATGCATAAATAAAGAATCTAGTGGGGACGGCACTCCAAAAGCTAGAATGAAAAACTAATTTTGGGAGCGACTAAAAAGCGTTTGGCGCTACAAGTTGAATTTGCGATTTCAATCCATGCACTCATACAGAGTACGACATGATATTTACGCCGATCGGTTGGCGTTGAGTTATTTCAATCCACGCACTCATAAAGAGTGCGACATGGTTGTTTCTTAATTAGTTTTGATTCCAAAGTGATTTCAATCCACGCACTCATAAAGAGTGCGACAAATGGCTCTACTTTTGATTTAATCCAGGATTGGAATTTCAATCCACGCACTCATAAAGAGTGCGACCCGGCTGATGCGTGACCATAACCTCGATCGCATCGTCATTTCAATCCACGCACTCATAAAGAGTGCGACGGATATATCAATGGTTTTGATTCCTGAACCTCTTGCATTTCAATCCACGCACTCATAAAGATTGCGACGCATAAGCGCAAACGGATCGCCTCCGTTACGTAAATTTCAATCCACGCACTCATAAAGAGTGCGACTGCGAAAAAGTGATAAATGCCCAATTTTATTAACCAAATTTATCACTTTTCAACTTTCCAACTATTATTTCTTGGAGTTCACTTTTATCTTATCCCATTTAGTGCAACAATTCAAAATAATTATGGTGCGAATGCCCCGGGGTTTTCATGTGCACTTCAGGTTCGCACTAGATTGAGTTAGAATACCTTTGC
>CAOKMT010000097.1 GCA_948469885.1 uncultured Sporosarcina sp.
ATGAAATCATTTTACGAGGACTTAAAGAAAATAACTTGAAAAACGTAGATTTAAACATACCGAAAGAAAAAATCACCGTTTTTACGGGTCTTTCAGGGTCGGGAAAGAGCTCGGTTGTTTTTGATACATTGGCAACGGAAAGTAGAAGACAAATGACGTTGAACTACCCGCTCTATGTCAGAAATCAAATGCCAAGATATGAAAGGCCCCATGCGGATCTTATGCAAAATCTAAGCCCTGTTGTCGTCGTGGAGCAAAGGCAGATAGGCGGCAATTCCCGTTCGACAGTGGGTACCTATATGGATATAAATCCATTGGTCAGACTTTTGTTCTCACGGATAGGGAACCCCTCAATAGATTCTGCCACCGATTTTTCGCGCCAAAGTCCTTTTGGCAGATGTCCTGCATGTGGAGGATTCGGTGAGGTCATTGCGCCTGATCTGAATAAGATGATCGATTTCGATAAGTCACTTCGGGATTATGCGGTGAGGTTTAAGCCATTATCCCCTTCAGGTTGGCAAGGTAGATGGATGATGACTGGTGGATTATTTGATCCAGATCAACCGATAAAGGACTACCCGGACGAAAAACGGTACCTTCTATTATATGGACCGCGGGATGGCGAAAAGATCTATGCGCCATTTCACACAAAGAACGGACCTCAAGACCATGAGTGGGATGGGTTATTGCCTAGGTTTACGCGGCTCTATATAAACAGAGATATTTCAAAGTTAAAACAAGTGTCACAAGACGACATCTTAGCCGTATCAACACAAGCCTTATGCCCAACTTGCCAAGGTTCAGGCTTAAATCCGAAGGTATTAGAATGCAGGATAAATGGTCTGAATATCGCGGAATACGATCAGTTGGAACTTACGGAATTGCTTGGAGAACTAACGAAGGTGAAAGATCCGCTGGGAGGATCTATCGCACTGCAAGCCATACCGCTTATAAAACAACTAGTCGAATTAGGACTAGGTTATTTGAGCCTGGCAAGAAAAATAGATACACTTTCCGGTGGGGAAGCGCAAAGAGTCAAAATCGCCCGTCATTTAGGGAGCAGTCTAAACAATCTCACCTACATTTTCGACGAGCCAAGTGCAGGGCTACATCCAGAAGAAGTGGAACTGTTAATCCAGATGCTCAAGAGTATAAAAAATCACCACAACACAGTCATCGTTATCGAACATGATCTATCCGTCATAAAAGAAGCGGATGAAATAGTAGAGATGGGCCTAGGAGCGGGTGTAAACGGAGGAGAAATTGTCTATCAGGGAGAACTGGAAGGACTAAAGAACGCTGAAGCCGCGACAACTTTAAACCACAAGCTGGAAATAAACAAAAACCCAAGAGATCCAGAAAGTTATTTTACAATAGAAAGAGTGAAGAATAATAATCTAAAAAATGTAAGTGTGAATATTCCTAAAAACGTCTTTGTCTCAATCTGTGGCGTCTCTGGTTCAGGTAAAAGCTCCTTGCTATTAGAAGCCTTCCCAGAAAGGTATCCGGAAACCATTGCGGTAGGACAGGGCGGTATAGGAATCTCTACCCGTTCGACATTAGCTACATGCATGGGAATCATGGATGATATTCGCTCCATTTTTTCAAAAGCAACTGGCCAGCCGGCGGGTTTGTTCAGTTTTAACTCTTTAGGCGCATGTCCTGCCTGCAAAGGAAAAGGAGTCACAGCCCCCGACGTAGCATTTGCAGATCCGGTGACTGTCCCTTGTGAAGCGTGTGGCGGGACACGATATAAAGACGAAGCATTATCCTATCGTTATCAAGATAAAAATATAGTGGAGATTTTAAATTTAACGATTGACGAGGCGATGAACTTTTTTACAATGCCTAAAATCATAAAAAGAGTAAATACACTAACAGACGTAGGGTTAGGATATTTAACTTTAGGACAGACGACAAGTTCGCTAAGTGGTGGAGAAGTACAACGTCTAAAACTTGCGAGCCATTTACAAAAAGAAGGACAAATCTATCTACTAGACGAGCCATCTTTGGGATTGCATGCTAAAGATAACGGAAAGCTTCTGGACGTATTTCAAAATCTTGTAAATAGAGGGAATTCCGTTATCATCATCGAACACAATCTAGATTTCATAGCGGCGAGCGACTGGGTAATCGAGATGGGGCCGGGCGGAGGAAAGAAAGGCGGACATATACTATTTGAAGGCACACCGGGAGAGCTGTTACATGCAGAAACAATGACGGCTAAATGGTTAAAGGATGGGGCTGCGGAACATTTTACTTAATATGGGTAAGGTTATATACTAGCATTGTTCAGAAAAAACGGAGATTTCTTGTAGTGTGAAATTTGTGAAACTACAATAACCACTACTATTTACCGACACGTTAAGGGAAATCTCAAATATTACCTGTGGAATAAAATAGCAGGTGAAAATCAAGGAGGAGTTAAAGATGGCAACAGATCGTTATCAAAAAGGTTTAGAAAAAATAAAAGAGCTGACTTTATCGGACGATGAAAATCCAACTGGCGAGATGGATATTGGTGAGGCATTTAAAGATATAGCGCCTGATCTAAGCAAATATGTTGTTGAATTTGCTTTTGGAGATATTTATTCACGTCCTGGATTGGATAATAAGCAAAAAGTGCTTACAACTATCACAGCCCTTGTTGCGCAAGGAAAACCACAGATTGAAATGCATATCAAAACGGGGCTAACTGTTGGGTTAACACCGGAAGAGATTGTCGGGTGTATCATGCACCTCATCCCATATACAGGATTCCCAAGCGTTCTAAATGCCTTAACAGTTGCGAAAAAAGTGTTTGCAGAACGTGGTGTATCTGTTAACACATCTAAAGATTAAATTGGCTCTTTTATTGGAAAAGGTGATGGGTCCTTCTTATTCGCCTTGAAAACGGTGGTTTTTTATGTTTATAAGGTTATATTACAATAAAGGATCTGTCACACTGATTTCCATGAAATATCAAAGGAATTAGGCGATGGACTTTGAATCGCAAACTTGCTCTAAATTGAGTGCCCTAAAACAAAGCTGGCATTAAGTGTTTGTTTGGCTTTTATTTCATTACATTCGGACAGGCGCTTGCACCAATTCGTGTAAGCGTCATTTTTTACTTTGGTGAAACGAGTCCACTTCCAGTATGTTTTTCCTTGTTATTCCACTTTATCTAATCTGAAAGGGCCACAGGGCCTTCGCGGAACTTTGGTTGGGTATGAAATATAATCCACTATGCTAAGATGATAGGGATTACCATTATAAGGAGGAATTGGACCAAAATGAAAAAGAAAACGCTCACGTTACTGGCGACCTTCTTAATTTCAATATTGGCACTTAGTGCTTGTGGAAATAGCGAAGAAGGTAAAAAAGAAGACGACTCCAGCAAAAATGATGCGGCGGAAACAGAAGAGCCTGCAACGAATCCAGAAGAGGACGAGGATGAAGAGGAAAGTGAAGTAGATAAAAGTGCTTCTGACTTTTCAGACCTAATTTCCTACATGGAGGAGAAAACTGAAGGAACGACTCGCGTTCTATATGAGAATAAAGATCCGCAAATACATACGATGGAAGATATTTCAGTTTCACTTGACGCTTATACACTTGTGGAATTAAATGACTTTCATGCTGATTATGAAATTCCGTTCAAAGACCAAACAGATGGTGGCGTGATTTTAGCTAAATATACGGTTAAAAATGATTCTGACGAAGACACATTCTATATGCCTACTTTAGATATTACAGTTACTTATGATGGCGTGGAAGTCTATCATAGAAATTACGACGCTTTAATTCCAAAGGCGGATCAGCTAGACACAAAACTGAGTCATGCTACGGATTATTTACTGCCTGCCGGAGAAGAAATTATCGGATATGTTGCGTATCCTTTCGGTAAAGCGCAGTGGGATGCAGCATTGGAGAAGTCCACTGTTGATGTGCTAGTTCCGACAGCGCAGTCCGACATGGAAGATTATGAAACGATTATCGGGTCGGAAGGCAGATTCACGATGGCACTCAGCGATGACGGAGCTGAAAGCGTAGTGAACAACAGTAAGTTTTATGAGGACAGAGTCACTTTTGAAAATATGGGCGAGAAAAAGATGCTGAAGGAAAAAAATGATATCGGTGAGAGTCAAGAATTAGGCGATGCGACAGTCACATTGGAAGGTTATCAGTTTACAGAGTTCACGCCGAATACGGAGGAAGCACCAAGCTTTTCATCCTTTGCAAATGGAATCGTGTTGTTGACAGTTAAATTTGATTTGACTAATAAAGGTTCGGAAAACATTGAGCTATCCGGGAACTCCAAACTCACAGTGAATGATGGCTCCCAGTATCTATTGAATGAAGGCCTCCTGCTGAAGTCGGGGAGTAACCGGGACGTTGTGAAGCCGGAAAGCGAGGGTGAATACCTGCAAGTATTCGTTTTAGACAAAGAACAATACGAAAAAATCTGGAAAGAGAAAGATTTTGAAGTTGAAGTCGGTCCATTCAAAAACGAAGAGGGCGAAGATATCTCCAAAGTAAAAAGAGTGACATTTACTTTGTCAAATTAAGTGCATATTGATATAACATCAGACATTGAACTGTGCATCATTTCAATGTCTGATGTTTTTTAGATTGAAGCGTTTGAATTGACGTAACTTTGAAACAGGATTACATTAACTACTGTTGTTAATGGACCTTCCGCGGTATACATAATGGAGTCCAATTCACCAGAACCGTTGCGATCATTTCAATGGACAAGGAGGCTAAAATTATGAAAGTGCTGTTCCCGGTATTAGCCATCATTGGCGGTATAGCTGTCGCCATTCAAGGTCAAGTGAATGGCATGTTAGGAAAAAAAGCGGGTGTCTTTGAAGGCGCATTCATATCGTTTGCTGTGGGTACGATTGCTTTGTTTTTTACTGTTCTGTTTTTCGGAAAAGGCAATCTGTCAGTGGTGGCAACTGTTCCGAAATGGCAGCTGACCGGAGGATTGTTGGGCGTTGTCTATCTGACCATTGCGGTTTTCAGCGTACCGAAAATTGGAGTGGCGCCTACTTTAGTCGCGGTCATTGCCGGGCAAATCATCATGGGGGCGATTATCGACCACTTTGGGTTATTTGGCGGAATACAAATCCCACTTGATCTGAAAAAAATGGTTGCGATTGGTTTACTGTTCGTTTCACTTTATTTATTTAATCATAAGTGAAGGTTTCCGTTTTACAGATGCAGGTGTTGAGAGGTTGTTTTAAATGGGCGAGAATGCAACGTATTGCAGTATGAATACATAAGGGATAGCGCGAACTCTTTTATTAGCGACAGCGTAAACTATTGTCAATAAAAGAGTAAAGGAGTCGCTATGTGAGATTTAGGAAACGGGATCAATCTCGGAAAAAGGCCACTTATGTCATGGGAGCGGATTTGCAAAATCAACAATGGAGAACACCGGGAAACAACAAAAAGGAAGAAAGCAATCCACTTATAAATGTGGAACAATTTTTCCGACCGTCTTGCTGTGCCATATTGAATCGTAGATTAATCGACTCTCAATTTTTTAATCCTTATTATGAAAAGAGCTATGACGAAATCACGCTCCCTCCATCCTTGCTGGATACACCGGAAAGTATGATTCTCAATTATTACAGTATTTTGAGGGAAGCTGAAAATCTGACAACTCGGTTTAGTGGAGGGTGCGGAACAGTGGGCTGGGCGCGACTTCCATTCCCGATTGCGTATAATTTTTTGACAAAAGGCTATCAACGAAAAATGCCCTATTCATCATATCTTTCTTCTTTCGAAGGGATTGGTCATACAAATCTAATTAAATTATATAAATTGCCTAATCCAGACCATAGCGAACCGATTCAATTTTTCATAGAACTTGAAACGATTCATGGGACAGCAACGGGAACTTCGGGTTTCCAGTATCATTTCGGTACCGTTTCGGTCATACAGGAGGACGGATACTACAAAATAGATGCCATCACTTTGACCGGGGAGGATTTCCTATGTGCCGCCTATCACGGATGGCGGCAACGGGGCGAAGATGTCGTCGACATCGAGTATGGAGGTTGGTGTAAATTAATTCAAAAAAGATTGCCGACAAAAAAGACTGGGTATGTGAAAACGATCGACGTCAAAGGGACGGATGGCAATGATTACCGATTCATCTTCATACAACTTACGAATGACACAGATGTGTTAGTATCGCAGTTAATGAAAAATAGGCATGAGCAATGGAAAGTGACACATATAGATCCGACTAAATGTATAGAAAATAAAATAGAAGAATGAAAAGCGGATTATTTGAATTGCTATGCAAAGACGCCTTTCCCGATTCCTATCTAATCGTACAAAAACATCGGAATTCTCTAAAGAATCCCGAGGTTTTACAGCTCGATTTTTATTCGCTAGATCAAAAATAGCAAGAGAACGCATCGATGCGATCTAGGTTCAGACCGATATATTCCCATCTTCTTTGTCTGCTTTGCCATCTAAAGCCAGCAACGGATCTCCGTCCTACGAAGACTGGAAAGAACCAAAATCCTTGTCTTCTGGATAACCAGACAAACGTGAATCGGTAAAGACACCCGGATATTGCACCGGGATCCACCGCGAAAGTCTGGTAGCTAGGATAAGCTGGTATATTACGAGGGGGTGCTGATGACGGAGCCTGTGGCTGACGCGGATATCCCGGTGGTCCTTGGCCGGGGAATCCTCCTCTTGGTGGAAATCCTGGGGGTCCCTGGCCGGGAAATCCTCCTATGGGCGGAAATCCCGGTGTGCCGAATCCGGGAAAATCTCCTGGTTGCATGTTTACCAATCGTTTCACTCCTTCCAAGCGATTACATCTATCTTATGTAACTGTTGAGCGAAAGGAATGGACTTTTTTGATTTTCGGTGAATCTAGATTTCGTTGTCTTTTATTTGAATTTATTTCAAAACATTGTCATTCATACTTGCCTTTCAACGGTACAAATCTCACGTCATCCAACACTTTCGTATGAATCTTGCCATCATCCTCCTTTTCTATGAGCAGAAGCTCTTGGAGGAAAGAGGTTCCGACGGGAATGATCATTTTGCCATCGAAGGCCAGTTGGTCGATAAGCTCGGATGGTATTTCGCCAGCAGCGGCAGTCACCATAATGCGGTCATAGGGTGCGTGTTCTGTCCAACCTATGCTGCCGTCATCAAGCTTGAAGTGGATATTGGCGAAACCGGCTTTCCCCAGCCTCTCCTTAGCTCGGTCGTACAATGGTTCAATTCGTTCAATCGTATATACAGCATCCGAAAAGGCGGCAAGTAATGCGGTTTGAAAGCCCGAACCTGTACCGATTTCCAACACTTTTGCTTCGGGTTGCAGATGAAGGGCCAATGTCATGCTAAGCACAAGGGAAGGTTGGGAAATGGTTTGTTCATATCCAATCGGAATGGGTTCGTCCATATGTGCGAATTCTTTGTGCGTTTCCATGAAGAAGCTGCGGTCCAATTTCTTGAAATAGGAGATGATGTCTTCATTTTGATCATGCATTGTCTCTGCCCCCTTTTTTGATCATTGGCTTACATTATTTCCGGAAATGGATGGATGTAAACAAAGTTATCTCGAGTCTCCCGTCCTTCACAGTCTTAATAAACTATCACAGATCATATAAATATAAAATTCAGAAATTTGTTTACTTTGAGAGTTATTGATGTTAAGGTGAAATTAACAATAAACGAACGACCGTTATTTTTTTAATTCATAAAATAATGAACGTTCGTTCATAAAAAGGGTTATTGAATATTTGAATGAAATAAAGAAAGAGGTGGATGAAAATGGACTTTACTTTAAATCCAGAGCAGGAGTATTTCCAAGAGACGTTAAGGGACTTTTCTATAAATGAGTTACTTCTCCACTATACGAAATGGGATAGGGAAAATACATTTCCCCGTCATTTATGGAGGAAGCTTGGACAATTGGGGGTGAACGGTCTTCGGATACCCGAAGAATATGGGGGAAGTAATGCTGATTGCTTGACGACAGGGATAGCTGCCGAAGAGATTGGGCGCGGCGATTTCAATTTGACATATGCGGTCATGTTAAATGCATTGGCATCGGAAATTTTAAGCAATCATGCATCGGAGGATTTGAAAAAAACATGGTTGCCTCAAATTGCAAGCGGTGAAAAAGTCGTAGGTGTTGCCATTACAGAGCCGGCAGCAGGGACAGACGCTGGAGGGATCCGCTCCACGGCTGTAAGGAAAGGTGATCATTATATTTTGAACGGGGAAAAGTCCGGCATCAGTGCAGTGACGATGGGGGATATGTTCATCATCTTTGCAAAAACGGATGTGGAAGAAGGGAGTCGTGGCATCAGCGCTTTTGTTGTACCGGCGGATTTGCCTGGTGTGGAATGTAAAGGTTATGAGGATATGGGCAATACGTTGATCGGTCGGGGCTCCATTTATTTGAACGATGTTACAGTGCCGGCGGAAAATTTGATCGGTTTGGAGAACAAAGGGTTTGCCCAAGTGATGAATGGCTTCGATTTAAGCCGTCTTCTAATTGGTTTGCAATGTGTCGGTGCCGCATTTCAGAGTATAGAAGAAACGATTGAGCATGTGAAAACAAGGCATTCGTTCGGCAAACCGCTCGCCAAATATCAAGGGGTTTCTTTCCCGATTGTGGAGCATTATACGAATCTAGAGCTAATCAAATGGCAGGCGTACCGGGGATTGTGGCTTCGCGATGAAGGCAAAAAGCATTCCAAAGAAGCCTCGTCGGTCAAATGGCTTGGTCCCAAATTGAGTCAGGAAGCGATCCATGAGTGCATGCTTTTGAATGGACATTACGCGTATACGAAAGAAATGCCACTTGAGCAACGGCTGCGAGATGTCATCGGCTTGGAAATCGGGGACGGGACAGCTC
>CAOKMT010000098.1 GCA_948469885.1 uncultured Sporosarcina sp.
CCGGATTTGCAAAAAAGCTTCGATTTACTTCAATAAAAGATTTGAGAATGTCTTCTCTTGGTGCTGTCGTTGCGCTATTGTCTAAATAAATCATACTAACCGTTCCTTTCAGTTCTCAAAATGATGGCGTGACAAGGCCACCTACACACATTGTGTCGGTGGCCGTATGTACAATTCCCAATCAATTGTTTTCTTCGACAAGTTCTTCGATCCGCTTCATCGCACCTGGCTCGATATCCTCAACAGCAGTTGCCGCCTCTTCAAGCGCTTTCGCATAACGGAATTGCCTAAACGACTCCTCTGCTTCCAACAAACGCGCATGCATCTCCGGGTTCGATGCCCGGTAGCGATTGCCGTATTGAATGATCCATTCAATGAGCATGACATTTTCCAGCAGTTCTTTTGCTTTCTCGCTAACTTCATCGATGGATTGCTTCGCGTTTTCCAAGTAACTATGAATGAGGCTCATATTTAATGGCACTTCCTCCAAACTTTGTTGGACGATATAAATCTGCTCATCCGCTTCTTCCAACCGCGCTTCCATATCGTCAGGAATACCGGGTATGTTGCCTTTATGTAAGGAGCGGTCAACATCTTGGAGTTTACTCGATAAGCGCTCCAGTTCCATTCGTACTTTGTTTTCATCATTGCGCAAGTTTTTAATCCGCTCTGCAAAGCTTGTCCGTTCTCCAGAAATAAATTCAAGTTCTTGCGTAATCGCTTGAAGTTCTTCCTGCGAGCTCGTATATGCAGATGATGCTTGCTCATTTTCAACTTCAATGATTTCAAAACGTTTTGCTAGCCCGGATAGCCGTTGCAAACAGTCACGTGGAATTTTGGCTTCGTCTTCATTTAGTCTATAACTTTGTTGGACATATGCCGCTTCTTCCGCAACTTCTTTCATCAAACTTATTTCTTCCGCCAGTTTTTCACCGATCGCATCTATATGCTCCGTAACAAAATGTTTTGCGATCACTTCATGCTCGAGTGCATCGTAGAATGATTCGATCTCCTCGTTGATCTTTTCAGTTTCTGATTGAATCGCGTCCATTTTCAATTGGGCAAGATGCGCGATCATCTCTTCCACTTCCATTTCGATTTCTTTAAACCGCTGTGGAAGTTGTAGATGATCCAAATAATAAGCTTGAGATTCCATCTCTCTCATTCCGTTGCGCAATTCACGGAGCGCAGCCGGTATTTTGTTCTGAAGCTCCACAAGTAAGATAGGAATCTGTTCGACGAGGGTAAACACGTTCTCCCCTTTTTCATTCAAGGCGATGACGATTTCACGTGCTTGTAAGTAATTCCCATTTTCGGTCAGCTCATCGTATTCAGCGAACTTCTCGTTAAACGATTCCAATTCTTTTTCAAGCAGTCCAACTGCCGCGCCAAATGAATGTTGATGCGCGAGTACTTTTTTCCGAGCTGCACGATGTTGTTCTTTCAACTTATCCATTTCGACTCGATTCTTTTCTTCGCTTCCAACAAGTTCATTCAATTCCGCAAGAATCCGCTTCATTTTCGTTTCGCAGTCATCTATTTTCATTTCAATCGTTGTTTCTATTTTCGTCGCTTTGCCGTATCGGAAACGATCGACTTGCTCTTCTACATCAAATAGTAACGAATCAATTTCAGGCATATGAACATCCATCACTTCGGTCCATTCAGCTCGCCAGCTTTCGAATTTCTCTTCCGTTTCACCTGTCATATTTAATTGCTTTATTTTTGTCATTTCTTCAAATATCGGTTTGTGTTGGATTTGGAGTTTTTGTTGTTCCAACTTCCCAATTTGCTGAATATGTTTGCGCCTTAATAAGAAGGCGATGAGTGTAAGTATAATAAGTGCAAATAAGATTGCAATGACGGTGAATTTCATCGGTGGTCCTCCTGTCCAAAATGACTATCCCTTTTATATTATCTTATATCTTATCATGTTTAAATAGTTTTGAACGTAAAAACGAAAAATAGGGAAGAAATTCGCATTTTGTCGAATTTCCTTGCGAGGTTTGTATAACGCCAACGTCGGCGCTATACTCAAATTATAGACAAGGAAAGGAGTTTGGTGAGGTATGTATATCAAAGAGAATGACTTGACGAAAAAGTATGACCAGCTCGTTGTTCAATTGGACGCCCTATTGGATGGAGAGCATAATTTGTATGCGAATCTAAGTAATGCATCCGCGCTGCTCAACCAGTTTTTCGACCGCATCAACTGGGTCGGATTTTACCTTATGGATAATGATGGGCTTGTGCTCGGCCCATTCCAAGGTTTACCGGCCTGTGTCCGGATTGCTATCGGGAAAGGGGTTTGCGGAACCGCTGCTGAAAAACAAGAAACAATTATCGTACCGGACGTCCACAAATTCCCTGGCCATATCGTCTGCGATGCCGCTTCCCGTTCGGAGATTGTCGTCCCCATTATTAAAGACGGCGAAGTCCTCGGTGTCCTTGATATCGACAGCCCCGAATTGAATCGTTTCTCGGAACAAGATCGTGACGGCCTCGAACAGTTCGTTGCCACGCTTATCAACCATATCCATTCATAAAAACTGCCTTGGTATGACGTGTTGTCGCATACCAAGGCAGTTTTTCAGTTCGAACTCTTTTCAGCGAGCACCGCTTCCATCTTCGTGAAAGCCGCTTCCAAATCTTGGATCAAATCATCTGGATGTTCCAATCCAACAGAAAGACGGAGCAGTGAGTCTGTAATCCCCATGGACAATCTTTCTTCTTCTGGAACGACTGAATGGGTCATCGTCGCAGGGTGTTGGATTAATGTTTCGGCATCTCCAAGACTGACCGCTATTTTGATTAACGATAAACTATTCAAAAATAGTTGTGCCGATTCTTTTCCGCCTTTGATCGTAAAGGAAATGAGTCCACCGCCCGCTTTCATCTGACGTTTTGCCACTTCGTACTGCGGATTATCAACGTCGAATGGATAATAGACTTCTTCGACAAGTTGTTGACTTTTCAAATAATCTTTTAGCTTTTCTGCATTGGACGTATGCCGATCCATCCGTACTGGTAATGTCTTCAATCCCCGGATTAATAGCCATGCATCAAACGGGGACATGATACCTCCATAATCTTTCATTGTTGACTTGCGAATTGTTGCCATTTCTTCCTGATCATTTCCGACCAACAGCCCTGCAATGACGTCGCCGTGCCCATTAATATATTTCGTCGCACTATGGAGGACAAAATCGACACCGATTTTGAGTGGATTTTGTAAATAAGGCGACGAAAATGTATTATCGACGACAACCCGTAAACCATGTCGTTGCGCCACATTAACAACGGCTTCTAAGTCGACGAGCTCCATTGTTGGATTGATCGGCGTCTCCACATAAATACAAACTGTCTCCGGTTTAATGGCCTTTTCGATTTCCACTTCATTCGCCATCCGGATTAAATCATGTGTAATATTGTATTTTTCTTGAAGGATGCCAAGCAGTCCAAATGTGCAACCGTAAATTCCACGAGTACATAAAATGTGATCGCCAGCTTTCGTCAAATGAACGAGCACTGCGCTAACCGCCGCCATACCCGAACCAAATGCCAACGCCGCTTCCCCATGTTCTAACGCCGCCATCCGCTCTTCTAAAACGCCGACTGTCGGATTGCCAAGGCGTGAATAGATATGTCCTTCTTCCTCCCCTGCAAAACGTCTCTCCCCTTGTTCTGCCGTCTCAAAAGAAAATGTTGCCGTCTGATACAATGGAACGGCCAAACTTCCTCTATGCTCATAATCGTCATATCCTTCGTGGATGACCAACGTATCCTTGTGTAAATGATCTTTTTTCATTTTAATTACCCCACCCTCATAATATTTCGCATTTCTATATTTTCTGTCTACTCCTTACATCATACTATGCTTTCCCTAGAAGGAAAAGGGACATTTCTAGAGATGGCTTGACAAAAACAGATACAAAATTATAGATATGTATAAGGATGATAAGATTTGTCGTCAGTGAAGCTTGACTGTCACTTATAAACTTGATATGATGGGCGTTGTGTAAAATATTTGCAGCAGTTGTGTGTTTTAAATCGTTCAGTCTATACCTTTAAAATAGGTGCAGCGCGTAACCTCCTGGCTGCGGAGGCGAAGTTGCAAGATTATAGAATGGCATTTAAATTGAACACATCTGGTTCTTATTTTACAACAAAATAAAACCAATAAAGAGGAGGAGTCATCTATGGCTCGCTATACAGGTCCATCTTGGAAAATCTCCCGTCGCCTTGGTATTTCACTTTCAGGCACTGGAAAAGAAATCGAAAAACGTCCATACGCACCGGGACAACACGGTCCTAACCAACGTAAAAAACTTTCTGAATACGGTTTGCAACTACAAGAGAAGCAAAAACTTCGTTTCATGTTCGGCGTGAACGAGCGTCAATTCAGAACGCTTTTCAATAAAGCAGGTAAAATGCCTGGTAAACACGGTGAAAACTTCATGATCCTTCTTGAAACTCGCCTTGACAATATCGTTTACCGTATGGGTCTTGCACGCACACGTCGTGCAGCTCGCCAACTCGTTAACCACGGCCACGTTTTGGTTGATGGCAAACGCGTTGACATCCCATCATACAGCGTAAAACCTGGTCAAGAAATTTCTCTTCGTGAGAAATCTCAAAACCTTGACACGATCAATGAAGCACTTGAAGTGAACAGCTTTGTTCCTGAGTATGTTTCATTCAATGCAGAAACTAAAGTTGGTCAATTCGTTCGTATGCCTGAGCGCAGCGAACTTGCAGCAGAAATCAACGAAGCACTTATCGTTGAATTCTACAGCCGTAAGTAATATTCTCAAAAACCCGTTGAAACATTATGTTTCAACGGGTTTTTTTGCATTCAACAATTAGTCCAATATTTCTTTCAAATGATTGAGCACATTGCCAAACGGTTGTGTCCTTCCTGTTTGTAGTAGATCCCCGAACGGATCGCCCTCTTTGCGGATACGCTCCATAATCGCAGGCAATGGAAATAAATCAGGCTTAAGTGAACTAGTTACTTCTTTCCAATAGAGCGGCGTTGCGACTAAGCCGTGTTCATTCCCTCTCGGCGAATACGGGGCAATAATCGTTTTGCCTTCATGGTGTTGGACATAATCCAAATACAATTTATTGCCGCGATTCTTTTTCAATCGCTCCGTCGTAAACCAAGCCGGCTCCTGCTCGCATAAATAATCGCATATAAATTTTGTGAACACTCCCGTCTCCTCATACGAAAAGCTGTCTGGCGGCAGAGGGATATATACCTGTAATCCTTTCCCACCTGAAGTTTTCACAAAAGAACGGAGGGAAAAACGATCGAAAATCGGTTTCATCCGAAGTGCCGCTTCAACCGCTAATGAGAATTCTTGGACCGACGGCGGATCTAAGTCAAAAACAATTTCGCTCGGAACGGAACATCCCGCGGTTTGAAATGGAACATGAAATTCAAGAGCAAGTTGATTGCCGAGCCATAGTAAACTTTCTGGCGTATTGCATAAAATATAACGGATATCGTCTGCTCGTGTTGTCGTGACGAAATCTGGTACATAATCAGGGGCATTTTTCTGATAAAACTTTTCTCCAGAAACACCGTGGGGGTAACGAATGACGGTCAATTGGCGATTCTGTAAAAACGGGAGTAAGTAAGATCCCACTTCCTGTAAATAAAGCAAATAATCATCTTTTAGTACGTCTATCTCCGGCCATAAAGGCTTCTCGGGATGGGTCACTTGAAGTGTTTCGGGCAGCGGTCGGAGTTGGCGAAGCAGTTGCCGCCATGTACAATTTTCTGGCTTGGCTTCCCATGCAAAAGCATGAAATCTCGGTTCACGCAAATGTTTGCCATCAAAGCTAATACAAGCGAGCGTGATACATATTGCCGGTGCCAACGACCAAATATTAGGGGCGGTTTCCTGCCCATTTTTTTGAAACAGTGTTGCGAGCGTATCGTGCTCTTCTTTATTAAAACCATGCAAAACGGCAACAACTTCAACAAGCGCATTTTGTCGATAGACGGATCCCGAAAAATAACCGTTATCTTTGTTGTACGACGTTAAGATCACCGTCACATATTTCCAATTTTTTATTTTCAACCATTCATCGGAACGCGTACCGCTTGTCCAAAGACTTGCTTTATTTTTGGCGACAATGCCTTCACCATAATTTTTGGTAATTGTATGCCATAATGTTGAACTATCTTCAAACACGTCTATCGCTTGAATTTTCTCCGGTTCTTTCGCTCGTACACAGGTAGGAAAATGAATAGCTTGAAAAATGGATGTTAACAGTTGTTTTCGTTCTGACAAAGGTAAGTCGCTTACGTCTTCTCCTTTATACGTCAATAAATCGAAAACGATATATTTGGAAGGAAACTTTTCTGTATGTTCAACGATTGCATGTTCATTACGCATACGGGCCCTTGCCTGCACGATTGAAAAATCGCTTTGAAAATCGTTTATCAAATGGACAAGCTCTCCGTCGAATGTCAACGGCAAAAAAGGGGCAAACTTTTCATAATACGTTTCACAAAACTCGATGATTTCTTGAAAATGAGCATTCAATATACGTCCATTTCGGCTTTTCAGCGTCGGTATTTCTCCCTTCCACTCAAACAGACACCGGAATCCATCGTATTTTGCTTCGTAAAGCCAGTCGTCCCCTGTCGGAATCGTTTCCGTAGATGTGAGTAGCATCGGTTTCAACACGTTCACTTCTTTCTTTTAACACTTCCGTTTATGGATAGCATTCGATTCATTTCTCTTCTTATACATAGTAGCGTCCGTTTGTCCCATAATAAGAAAAAACAAGGCAGGTGGATAGATAATGCATACGATTTGGAAAGGCAGCATCAGTTTCGGGCTCGTCAACATTCCGGTGAAACTTCATGCCGCAACAGAAAATAAAGACATTAAATTACGGCAACTCCATAAAGAATGCCATTCTCCGATTTCTTATCAAAAAGTCTGCCCCATTTGCGACAAAGAAGTCCAAAATGAAGATATTGTCAAAGCGTATGAATATACGAAAAATAAATTCGTTGTGCTTGACGACGAAGACTTGGAAAAGTTAAAAAAGGAAAATGAAGAGAAAGCAGTGGAGATCATCGATTTCGTCAAATTGGAAGAAATCGATCCGATCTATTTTGAAAGAAGTTATTTTCTGGCCCCCGATAACGGGGGTGGCAAAGCATATGCATTGTTAAGGAAAGCGCTGGAGGAATCGGGGAAAATCGGTGTGGCGAAAATCATGATCCGAGCAAAAGAACAACTGGCGATCGTCCGTGTCTATGGGCAAACTTTATTGGTCGAGACCATTCATTTCCCAGACGAAGTTCGAAATGTTGAAGATGTCCCAAACATTCCAAGCTCCGATCTCGTCGTTCAAAAAGAACTCGAAACCGCCCTTCTATTGGTTGAACAACTGACGACTGCTTTCGATCCCGAGAAATATACAGATGAATACCGGACAGCATTAATGGAGCTAATTGAAGAGAAAAAGACGGACAATGTGTCGGTAGCACCAACCGAAAAGCAGAAGACGACGCCATCCAACGTAACCGACTTAATGACCGCCTTGCAAGCTTCGTTGGATAAGACAAAACCAAAAAAGAAGAAACCGACAACCCGAAAAAAAGCGCCTGCGAAAAAACACGCTTGAAACACTTCACCATTTTCCTTTTCATCGGAAAATGGTTTTTCCCGTTTTCGCCTCTCTTCCTATCAATATGGTACAATAGACTTAAGAAACTAAGTGAATTTAGAGCAAGAGATGAGGCGAATGGAAAAGAAATTGGATCTTCTACTTAAGTGAATTGCAGAAGCTAAAACTAAACGAACGACTTAACAAAATTGAAATCAACCAAAGTAAATCGTCCCAAGAAGTAGAAGGGATTTCCACTAGTTTGAAAGAATTTCGTATCACAACAATGAGAAGCCTAAAACAACTTGAATCTGACATCGAACTTACTTATCAAAAGACGGATCTGCAGCATTTGAAATTCAATAGAATCGAAGGTTTTTTTAGCGACCATAATTACAATTAAGAGGTGCATTATGAAGCTCATTTCAATTTGTCCAAGCAATACGGAACTGCTCGCTTACCTTGGTCTTACCGATCGCCTTATTGCGATTGATGACTTTTCCGATTGGCCAGAGAATGTACAAACCCTTCCCAAATTGGGACCCGATCTATCCATCGACATGGACAAGCTGGAAACTTTCGAACCTGATCTTGTCCTAGCCTCTTTGAGCGTACCCGGCATGGAGAAAAATATAGCCGAGCTTGAAAGACGGCGTATTCCGCATATCGTATTAAACCCGCAAAGCCTCGATGACATTGCAAACGATTTATTGACAGTCGGAAAAGCTTGCGGCATTGAAGCGCATGCCAGGCAAACTGCCGAGCGGTACACAACGTTTATCGGCGAGATGAAAAAACGAGCCACCACCACGTCATACACACCAAACCTTTACTGGGAATGGTGGCCAAAACCGGTTTTCACACCGGGATACATTAATTGGCTCACCGAAATCAGCGAAATCGCCGGCGGTGTCAATGTATTCCGAGACGTGGACCTTGCGAGCGTGCAAACAGATTGGGAAGACGTCCTCGATAGAAATCCCGACTATGTCTTACTTGCATGGGTCGGTGTCCGGACTGAAAAAGTGAACAAAGAGGTCGTCTTGAAGAGGCCCGGCTGGAAAGCACTTGAAGCGATCCGCGAAAACCGCTTTTCTGTCATGGAAGAATCCTTGTATTGCCGCCCTTCCCCTCGTCTTCTCGAAGGCGCTTTGAAACTTGGGAAAATGATTCATCCTGAAACTTACAGTGA
>CAOKMT010000099.1 GCA_948469885.1 uncultured Sporosarcina sp.
TAATCTGCGAGTAGACGTAGCTGCTTATTTTCTTCTTCTCGAAGCTTGGCTTGTAATTGTTCCACAATATTGTCATTCCCGCCCTCAGCAGATTCAATCATTTCTTCTGCCTGCTCCACGTTTTTTTCGACAGCTTCTTCATTATCGTTGCTTAGTTCACGCTCAGCTTGGTCTTCCGTCGTGATGTCGACCGTTTCCACTTCTTCATTCTTTTCCATGATTAGTCTTTCCTCCTTGATGTGCCACCGCCAATTGTCAATCTCGCTAATTCCTGCGATAGATCGCGACTTAGCAGATCGAGCAACGTAATGACTCTTCCGTAATCCATACGCTTTGGCCCAACGATGGCGATTGAACCCGTTGTATCCTGTCCAGCAGTGTATGTCGCTGTGATGACACTGAAGTCTCCCATCGCATCATGGTTGTTTTCAGAACCAATTCGCACTGCAATCCCTGTCCGGACATTTTCAAAGAACGTCTCTGCAGGCGTCCCTTTTTCGATAAGGTCAAAAAACATCTTCATTTTATGAAAATCGGCGAATTCGGGCTGCTTCATCATATTCATTTTTCCGCCGAAATACAAGCGCTCTTCAGGCGTGATGGCGATCGCGTTCTGAAATGACGAATAGAGTGCCCCCGCCTTGTCAATATGCTTATCCAGTATCACTTTTGCTTCTTCCAGAAGCGCTTGCTGAAGATGGATAAGCGGTGTTCCGATCAGACGATCATTTAAAATATTAACCATTTTCTCAATATCAGATGTCGTAAATCCTTCGGGAACGCTGAATACCCGATTTTCGACGCGGCCATGATCCGTTACGATAATTGCGACCGCCGTCTGGGAATCAAGCGGGACAATTGAAAAACGTTTAACCGCATGCAGGGATGAGTCTGGTCCGAGCAAAATGGACGTATAATTCGTCAGCTCGGAAAGAATTGTCGCTGATTTCCGGATCAACTCTTCCACTTCCACCATTTGATCTTGGAAGATGGAACGAAGCTGCTCGCTATCTTTTCTATTTAATTTCTCTTCTGCTAATAAATGATCGACGTAAAATCGATACCCTTTTTCCGATGGCACTCTTCCTGATGACGTATGCGGCTTTTCCAAGTAGCCCATTTCTTCAAGATCTGCCATTTCGTTACGGATAGTCGCCGAACTGAACGGCGCTTCCGGTTTTTTTGATAATTGCCGGGATCCGACAGGTTGTGCGGATTTAATGAAATCGTCGACCGTCAGTTGCAAAATAAGCAATTGTCTGTTTGTCAACATACTCATCACTCCTGTTAGCACTCTTTGATGACGAGTGCTAATACTATTCATAATTTAACAAATGAGAACGTCACTGTCAACGATTACACTTATCTTCATTGAAGAAATTGTTGAAAGACTTCATTACCTCTAAAAACGCCTGTGCGTGTCAGCTTCACACGATCTCCGCACTGTTCCAGCAAGTCATTTTGAATAAGCGATCGCAGTATCTGTCCGTATGTTTCATCAAGTGATTGCCCAAACTTTTTGTGGAATGCTGAATTTGATACACCATCCGCTTTTCGAAGCCCCAAAAACATTTCTTCTTCCATCGCTTCGACCTTTGTAACAGTATGTGTTTGTTGCAATGGTCGTTTCCCCGCATCTGTTTCTGCCATATACTTTTTAATCGGTCCAATGTTTGAATAACGCACACCTTCAATATACCCATGCGCGCCTGCTCCAACACCCGCATACGTTGCATTTTCCCAATAAAGAAGATTATGGACAGATTCATAACCCGGCAATGCAAAATTGCTAATCTCATAACGTTGACGGCCATGTCGCTCCATATGCTCCATCAGCATGCTAAACATTTCAGCTTCCATATCTTCACCCGGAAGCGGCAACTTCCCTTTGTTCATCAAATTATAAAACACGGTTTTCGGCTCAACAATAAGCGAGTACCCTGAGTAATGTGGTAGTTCGAGTTCGGTCGCTTTCTCTAACGTATACTGCCATTGCTCGCGTGTTTGTCCAGGCAATCCGTAAATGAGGTCTATGCTCATATTGGTAAAGCCTACTTGACGCGCTTCGTCAATGACGCGTGCGGGATCAGCCGCATTATGTGTTCTTCCGATTTTTTTCAAAAGCGCTTCATCAAATGATTGAACACCGATACTCAGTCGTTGAACGCCGCCGCTTTTCAACACACGCAACTTGCCATATGTCAGTTCATCCGGATTCGCTTCCGTCGAAAACTCTTTCAATGAAGCGACGTCTACATACTCGTGAATGATGGCAAGTAGCCGGTCTAATTGCTTCTCTGACAACGAAGTCGGTGTACCTCCCCCGAGAAATACCGTTTCCACTTCAGCGAATGAAAGGCCCTCTGCTTTCATAATCGCCAGCTCTTGGCCGATCGACTCGATATATTCATCGACAGGCTGGTTTTTGAAAAATACTTTATTGAAATCACAATAGTGACAGATTTGATGGCAGAACGGAATATGAATATACATGCCACGCATTGATTGTCGTGCCCCTCTCGTAACGGAAAAAAGGAGGCATAAATGCCCCCTTCTCATTATCCAGTTTTTAATTAATGCTATCCAATCTTCAAGACGCTTCTTTAATGAATGGACGTATTATAGAACATCATACATTATCGCAGAACATCATACAAACGTTATGATGATAAGCGTTTGCGGAGTACGAACCATTTAAATTTGTTGGGCTAGCCAAGTTAATGTGCACGCTACGATGGCAACAGGACGGTATATGTATTACCCACAATTGCCTTGCTTCAATCTATGCTTAGAAACTTGATAGTCAATAAATATACCTACAAATCCAATCGGCAATCCTCCTCCCCATATGGACAGGAGGAGGACAAAAAGGCTCAAGTTCTCCACTGTTCGGTTCAAGACAAATAAAGTTAATATTGTACCGATGACGACAAAAATGACTGTAAAATAATAAGTGATTTTGACTGTATCTTCCGTTGTTTTCCGCTCGCCGCTTGTCAATTCTTCATGCATGCCGTATCCTCTTTTCGTGATGCTATCGTTTAGCCATTTCAGTCTTTTTATTATTCACCTTTTCGGATAGCTTTAGACAATTTAAGAGCATTTTGGATGCTGGATATCATGAAAACGTAAAATACGAACGGGTATAAATTTTCCATTTGGCTAATAGGCAAAGTTAATATAGCCGTTTTCCTTTTATTTTACACAAAATAAAAAAGCCACCATAACATGATGACTTCTACTTCACGAATATATTAAAAAACTTGCTGTTTCTATATCTCTAGACAAATTGCCGCGGTAGTATTCCTTTTAAAACCTAAACGACGTATGCCCTACCTCTCATACATCCTTACGACTCCTTAGTCGATCCAGTGTGATTAGTTCTTAATTGATCATCAAGAACGCCAAAAAATTATATTTCATCTATGAAATTTCAAGTTTATTCTCAAGTTTATTCGATAAGCTGTCTTTATTATAACACCGATGGCTGGGAAAAGATAGTCCGATGAACGATATGTCGTATATGACGTTTTACTACTTGGTAATCCCTTCAAACTCACTCATTGTCTCATTGAGTTTAGCTTGACTAGAAATGACCGCCCTTTGCGAATTCTCCGTTACCTCACTAACCCTTGCTACTTCTTTTGTAATATTGTCCACGTTCTGATTTACTTTTTGAATCGCATCTTCGACATTACCAGCCAATTTGCGGACTTCGGTAGCCACTACTTTAAAACCAAGACCGTGTTCCCCTGCCCGAGCTGCTTCAATGGATGCATTTAATGCCAATATATTTGTTTGCGCAGAGATATTTCGTATAGATTTGGAAGCTTCCGTTATTAAATCGGCTTGCGTTTTTAAAGATTCAATCGCTTTGAAGTTCTCGTTAGAGTTATCAGTCACCATTTCTCCTAAATCTTCCGATAAACTTTTTAATCGAGAAACACTTTCCACCGTTTTGTTTTCACGCTCAGTAATATCTGTTGCGATTTTAAGGACTGCACTTACTTCCCCTTCGTCATTCAAAACAGGGATATAAGTTGCTTCTAGACAAAGCAAATTCTTCGCTTTACTGACTCTATATATTTTCTCTTGAAACTTTTTTCCTTTCCTTAGGTTATCCCACAGTTCAGCGTATTCCTTGCTACTTCGGAATTCTAATGTACAAAACTGTTCATGCAGCATATTTTTCATCGCGTCAACACGATACCCCAAAGTCTGCGCAAAGTTCTCATTCGCCCAAATAACCTTTCCGTTTAAATCAAATTCTATCATCGCTAAATGAGACTCTAATGCAGCTAAGACCGAATTCTCATCCAATACTTGCGTACTCCTATTCAGATTTGAGCTAATGTCCATGCGCCAATCTCCTTTGCAATTAAATTACCTTTTTATTCCATATACACCATACTACATAAAAGAGAAAGTTTCATCCTTATATGTATCTTGCCAGCCCCGCTGGCCACCCAGCCTCCAGTGCGCCGAAAAACCATGTTGTGCTCATCGCCTATCGTGGCAATGGAACTCCCCGATAAATTCTTCTCTTACAATAACATTCATCATTTCTACGGAAAAACCTTCCACTTAAGCAACTTGATCAAAAATCATTTTTTGATCTTACGTAAAACATATAAGCACAAGAGAGAATGGGGACTATATATAGGGGTGATAGGAAATAGCGGACAGAAATAACAAGACGTTCTGAGTTTGTTAGTCCGAGGAAAAGAATTTTAGAGACGTCATTTTTAACAGAGGAAATCACTTTGAGTCGTCTACAACGACAGTTTTTGACGATTGCATTGAGGAGAAAAATTAAAAACACCGCACTTGGATAAAAATAACTCAAGTGCGGTGTTTCCTATACTGACTCAGATCTTATAAGCATGAAAGAATCCAATTACATTCACGCAAGCCGTTTTTAAATAGTATACACGAAAACGAAAGGATCGATATTTTTGAACAAGCTACGCTTGATTAACCCTGTCGACGCCCATAGATTTCTATTCCAAGCAACAGGGTGGCATTTGGCTTTTCAATGAATTATTCTAAACACAAACCAACAGGTATTATGTTTAATCCTCATCCATCTTCAACACAGCCATGAAGGCTTCTTGCGGTACTTCAACAGAACCTACTTGTTTCATACGCTTTTTTCCTTCTTTCTGTTTCTCAAGAAGCTTACGTTTACGTGAAATGTCCCCGCCATAACATTTGGCCAAGACGTTTTTTCCGATTGACTTAATTGTTGAACGTGCGATGATTTTTTGTCCGATTGCTGCTTGGACAGGTACTTCGAACTGCTGTCTCGGGATCAATTCCCGCAGTTTTTCAACAATCGCCTTCCCTCGTTCATAAGAAAAGTCTTTATGCACGATGAAGCTGAGCGCATCGACTTGTTCTCCGTTCAACAAAATATCCATTTTCGAAAGTTTCGACGTCTTGTAACCGATCAGTTCATAATCGAGGGACGCATAGCCTTTCGTATTAGATTTTAATTGGTCGAAGAAGTCGAAAACAATTTCCGCTAAAGGTAGTTCATAAACAATATTTACTCGTGATGAAGCGAGATAATCCATCGTGGTAAAACTTCCACGTTTCCGTTGACATAACTCCATCACTGCGCCCACATACTCTTCTGGCACCATGATGGAAGCTTTGACATACGGTTCTTCCACATAATCAATTTTTTGAGCATCTGGCATCATATGCGGGTTATCCACTTTCATATGCGTACCGTCCGTCGTTACAACGTTATAAATAACGCTCGGCGCTGTCGTAATCAAATCGATGTTAAACTCGCGCTCGATTCGTTCTTGGATGATTTCCATATGGAGAAGACCTAAAAATCCGCAACGGTACCCGAACCCTAACGCTTGCGACGTTTCCGGTTCGTACTCGAGTGCCGAGTCATTTAACTCTAGCTTTTCAAGCGCTTCACGTAAATCATTGTATTTGGAAGTATCGATTGGATATAGCCCACAGAACACCATTGGGTTCATCCGTCTGTAACCTGGCAACGGTTCGGTAGCGGGATTGGCTACTCCCGTGATCGTATCTCCGACTTGTGTATCGCCGACCGTTTTGATGGAAGCGGATAAATAACCGACATCCCCGACATTCAGCTCGTCCATCGCTGTTTCTTGCGGTGTGAAGACGCCCGTCTCCAGCACTTCGAACTCTTTTCCGGTCGCCATCATCCGCACTTTATCGCCCGGTTTGACAGATCCGTCGATAACACGGATATAGGCGATGACGCCTCGGTATTGGTCGTAATGGGAGTCGAAAATAAGTGCTTTTAAAGGTGCATCCGGATTGCCTTCCGGCGCAGGTACTTTTTCGACGATCTGTTCCAAAATGTCTTCGATGCCGATACCTGCTTTGGCTGAAGCGAGTACGGCATCGGATGCATCAAGACCAATGACATCTTCAACTTCTGTTTTCACTCGTTCAGGGTCTGCCGCTGGCAAATCGATTTTGTTAATAACCGGTAAAATTTCAAGATCATTATCAAGCGCCAAATAGACGTTCGCCAATGTTTGTGCTTCGATTCCCTGCGCCGCGTCGACGACAAGGATCGCCCCTTCACATGCAGCTAAGCTTCTGGACACTTCGTATGTAAAGTCGACGTGACCCGGCGTATCGATCAAGTGGAATATATACTCCTCTCCATCTTTTGCCGTATACGTCAACTGTACCGCATTCAATTTAATCGTAATGCCGCGTTCCCGTTCCAGCTCCATTGAATCCAATGTTTGTGTTTTCAGTTCTCGTGACGTCAAAGTTTCCGTCTGTTCTAAAATCCGATCAGCGAGTGTCGATTTTCCGTGATCGATATGAGCGATGATAGAAAAATTTCGAATGTTTTTTTGACGTGCTAATCTCTGTTCTATATTCATACTGTTCACTCCTATTTCTGCTATTTGAATTATAACAGTGAACAGCCATTTGTTCAATTTTGGGTCGCTTAATTATTCGATAAAACTGTCGAACTTGCATTTGCAATGACAGTAATTGTTCGGTTCAATTCGTCTTCCTGATTGCCAATACCGCCAAGCTCAATCAGGATGAGAGACGGATGGAGATCTTGGTTGTATTTCCCGTCCACGCCGTGTCCACTTTTTCTGACAATACTGCGTGTTATTCCCGGGACGAGCTCCTCCATTTCCGCTTTTATTTGTTTGGCCAAAGCCTCATTTTTTGCGGCATTCTCATGTTCCATTCCGATAACAAAAGCGACACGTGCATACTTTTCGCCATTATGCGTCATTGTCGTCTTATCCGCTTTCAACGAGTCTCTATGGAGATCGATAATAAGATCATACTCTTTGTTGGCAATTTCCTGCTCGACGTGTGGACGGATTGACTTATAAGCACGCCCATAAGCAATACCTTTCTTTTGCATGTCAAGCATATTGTCGAAATCTAAAAAATCTGTCTGTACGCCGTTGAAATCGAGTTGAGTTTTTAACTTCTCGCCGAATTTCATAATATTTTCAGATTGATGGGACACAGCGACTTTCCCGTTTTTCGCCTTTGTGATCGGTTCGAATGCTTCGTGCGAGTGTGTGAAGTACAGAAGTGCCTTCTTCTTTTCGGTTTCCACAATATCCGCTTCCATAATATTTGAAGCGTAAACGATTTTCGCCGGTTCTTTAATCAGTTTTGACGATGGGGACGTTCCGCTTTTTGGAAGGTAATTGATTAGGACTGGAAACAGGAAAAGGAATAGGATTAGCGCACTCCATATTTGCAATGTTTTTTTCATATGGCATCCCTCCGTTTTCCAATATATGCGCTGGAAAACGGCGGAATGCCTATTTTTTTATTTTGCCTATCCACTCAGATATTGACGTTGCCAAGGCATCTGCGTAAAGCG
Organism: uncultured Sporosarcina sp.; assembly: GCA_948469885.1. GTDB lineage: Bacteria > Bacillota > Bacilli > Bacillales_A > Planococcaceae > Sporosarcina. Next base: position 7,877 of record CAOKMT010000099.1, read on the forward strand.
CCACCCAAGCATCTATTTCTTTCGGGGAGACGAAAGTTTTCAATTCATGATTGGTCAGCACTTCTTCAAACAATTGGACGCGTTCTTCATGCGGCCAAGCCGACCATTCGCCAAAAATCGGACGCAACGAGGAACGATCGGCTTCCTCATTTTCCGAATGGAGCCAAGGCGTGACAGATAGAAGAGACGAGGGGCTATTTTGCTCTTCTATTTTCGAAGCAATATAACCGAACATCGTATCGATCGCATCCGCGATAAGGACAGGGCCGTCAACAACGGTCGGAATGCCGATCGCGATGACAGGCATGCCGAGCGTTTCTTCCGAGATTTCTTTGCGGCTATTGCCTACACCCGAGCCTGGATGAATGCCTGTATTCGTCAGTTGGATCGTCCTACATAGTCTCGAAGAATCTCTGGCGGCGAGCGCATCGATGACAACGAGGAGATCGGGCTTAATTTCTCCTGCGATCGCTTTGACAAAATCGGCCGTTTCGAGTCCCGTCTGAATCGTTACCCCTGGCGCATAAACGAACACTTCACTGCCGTCTGCGGAATAATAATTAGGCACCAGATTTTGCAGACGATCCATCGTTAGCGGACCTACCGCATCCGGGGTCACTTCCCGATTGCCCAACCCGATAAAAAGAATTTTCCCTTTATCGACCGCCACTGTATCTTTCAAAATCTCCTCAAGTTTCTCAATCAATGTTTGTGATAACTGCGTCAACGCTTCATCATCTGCCGTCGTCAACGTTGGAACCGTAAGCGTCACATACGTCCCTTTTTTCTTTCCGATTCTTTTTTCTCCTTCCTCATCGACTTTCACTTCAGTCACGATGAGACGTCCTTTCCGGGATTCGTCGAAGAATATCCCTTTCGACTCCTTTAAAG
>CAOKMT010000100.1 GCA_948469885.1 uncultured Sporosarcina sp.
GATTCAATTGCTTCATCTTCAGCATTGACCGTCAACTTCGCATAATAAAGGTTCCCTAGGTGAAGTCGTTTGATTAAGTGATTTTTGAGGACAGCTGGTCGTTTTTCTGCAAATTCATACATCGTCGCCAAATTGGCACGCCACTCGTCCATCGAATCAACATTTTCCCACCGTTTAATTGAAAATGGCATTTCAGCTGCTATCGCTTTTGAAAACTCATCGATTTTCGCCGTCACATTTTCAGTAGAGAAAGAAGTATTCAATAAATCGAGCATCGTATTGATGAAGAACGTTTTCGCTTCTTCATTTTTAATGATGCCTCTGAACAAATCGACAGACGGATGATCCCGTTGCACCCACATCAATGTTTCCTGATCGTAGGACTGGTCTATCTCGCGGAGACCCATGCCGAAGTCGGTATCATACAGCATCCATCTCCATCGACCATCATGACCGAACGGTGCATCCGGTGTGTAATCCACTTTCTTACGCCACATCGCCGTGTTGTTCGAAAAGGAATCCATATTTGCGTAATACACTTGATACGCGACATATTCTAAATAATTTTCTACATCCATTTGCGTCTGGATATAGTCGAAATGAGCCGCATCCGTTAAATCATGCGTATTCACGTAGTCGACGAGTCGTTGATAATGCTCGATATCTTGCGGTTGTCCTGCATCGACCGAAAATCCGCTTTCTTCAGTTGCATCTACATTCAATAACGCAACTTCCGTGTCTCTCACATTATATTTCACTTCCAAATACTCCTCTGTGAAACGTTCCCGGATATTGTGGATCCCCCAATATTCACCGTTCAATAAAACAATTGCTGGACGATAATCTTGCGTGTCGACAACACCACGGTCGTCAATTAGCTTTTGCATCAAACCGTCCCGGAGCATTGTAAAGTAAAAGTCATTTCCTGAATTCCGCAAAATAAGCTGATCATACTCTTGCCGCTCTTTACCTTCATAGATCGGATAATAAATCCGACTTTGTCCGTAGTCGCTACGCGGATAGATTCTTAAGCTTTTCTGTGGAAAAATCCGGGTGAAGGAGCCATGTGTCCGAACGCCGATATCTTGTTCGAAGCCGAGCGAACCATCCGGCTCAAAAAATGCCATATAAGCATCTTTTTCTGCGGCCTTTCCCTTCTGGTAGTAATTCCCAGATCTTTCATACCCTGGATCATAATACACACCAGGCACATATATCCCATTCCGGTCGTCAAACAAGTTATCTGGATCCGTTGTAATCGCGACGACAGGTAACCCTGAACGAGCAAACAAATCATGATTGACGAAATACGTGCCAACAACTGACGGGCTGAATTCCCCGTTCCGATAGGCTGCCGCTTTAATCGTAACCGCTTCTTGCACATCCTCCGACTTAAAATTAAAAGAATCCTGAAGCGGCGATGTTTTCACATTGGCATAAACCTTTTTCTCATCAAGCAATGCTTTTGAAATTTCAATTGGGCCCTTGTATAAGTAAGAATCGATATCCGGTTCTGAGCCATCGATTGTATAGTAGATCTTATCATTCTCTCCAGCTTCTACCGTCAATTGAAATGGTTCGGGATAATAACCACCTTCTTTAGAGAGTGCGGGTGGCGCCATCCCCATTTCAAAATCGATCTCCGCACTGCGCATCGCAACATCTCTGAGTGGATTGAAATCTTTGATTCCGTTTCCAGCCAAATAGAGCCGTTCCGTAAGCGGCAATTCCAAAATCGGTGTTACGTCTTTAATCTGGTTGTTCCGTGCGTTCAAATCGATCAGGTTAACGAGCCCTGCTAACGCTTCGATCGACTCGATCTGATTGCCTCGGATATTAAGATGTGTCAAACTCGTTAAATCGGCAAGGGGAGATACATCAGAAACTTCATTATCCCGAAGATCCAATGCCATCAAATCATCCAAATCTTCAACGAATGTAAGATCGAATAACCGATTTCCTTCCACATTCAATTCTTTCAAGAAAGGACTGTCAATTTTCAAGTCGGTCAATTGATTGAAGCTCAAGTCCAAAATTTCAAGCCCCTTCAAATCCTCAATGGGCGTTGCATCCGAAATAACATTTTGACTGAGATACAATTCTTGTAATCCCGTGAAATATTGCAACCCTTCAATACTTGTCAGTTGGTAGTTTTCCAAATTCAATATGCGGACATCTTTGACACTATTTTTGTCCAAATGCTTGGCGCCAATATCAAGTTCTTGACGGATCGCTTCCTCAAGCAAAGGATCGAAATCGATATCTTCATCGGCCAATTTGTATATGAGCCCCCACACGAGGACAATCGCTATTGACAAAATGATTGCAAGCTTTTTCATGGTTCCTGCTACTAAAAACATAGAAATTCTTCTACGCTAGACATTTTCCTGCTTCTTCGTACCCCGCCTCGCCACTTGCCCGCTACTACGGTTGGTGTAGCACTCCACAGGCGTAAATTCGGATGTAGCCCACCCTCTTCATCCACGGCTTTTATGAAGTCACAACCGTGTATTCGTTTGTATATTTCAAATTTAAACTGGCATTGAAGTCCCGATCTATTTCTAAATCGCAATTCCCACAAATGAAAATACGATCGGCGAGGGATAAAGACACATTCTTCTCGCCGCACCCCGAACAAATTTTAGAAAAAGGGAACCACCGATCAACAAGTCGAACCTCGATTCCGCTTTCCAAACACTTGGCGATTAGAAACTCCCTGAATTGGCTGAGGTTCTGACTGGCGACCGCACGAGCTAAATGGCGGTTTTTCATCATGCCACTGACGTTTAAATCTTTGATCGCGATGTAGGCCGGCTTGGTCTTCACCAGCACACTTGCGACAAATCGAATGTATTCTTTACGTATATTAGCGAGTCTAGCGTGCAATTTTTGCACAACCAACAGTTGTTTTCGCCTGTTTTTAGCGCAGAATTCACCTTCCTTTCGATGTTTGTTTTGTACATAACTTCTGCTTAATTTACGTTGTTGTCGGATCAATCGTTTTTCCAGCTTACGACTCCGGTCTTGTCTGTTTACATTTTCAAACGCGCGATCTCCGTTCATAACGGCTTGTTTAACGGCTTTGCTGGACATATCTTTAATCCAGAAGTCTGTTTGTTTCGTATGCACATTGTTCAGCCATTTTGAAAAGCCATAGCCAGATAAATGCTTTTTCATTTCCTTATAGTGATTTTGGGCGGTTTCGAGGTAAAGGTTATAAACATATCGACAAACACCGATTGTTTAGTTCGCTTTTTGTTGTTGGGCAGGGGTAAGGAGAACTTCGGTTTTAAATGCTTTTGTCATACAAGCATCCCTCCTGATTTTTGCTAATGTGGAGTTACTTTATTAACAACCTTGACCCGTTCCAATGCATTGCTAATCTACTTTTAAACCAATGGACCTTTTGCTATAACTTTACACGTTTTTTTAATGTTTTCGTTACCAGAAGCCAACTCCTTAATATGATCGTCTCTACGTAATCAAGCCACAAACGTTTACGAACTGTTCATTATATGAATGGATCAATAAGCATTTTCCGCATCCTCTATCTTACCAATAATATTGAAAAAAATATACCGTCATTCATTTATCAGATAATCAAACGATCATTTAATGTGACTCCTATTCCCCTCGTTGCGTAGTTCATCTGGACAAAATGAATGAACTTGAAGGGCTAAATAGACTATTGGAAAGCCCGCACAAAAAAATAAGGTGCCAAGTAATTTACTTGGCACCCAAGCTTAAACGATAAAATACGCTAAAACACTCAGACAAATGGAGGTGATCAACATCGCCATCAATGGTTTAAACGCTTTGGAACGAAGATCACGAAGATTGACGTTCAAGCCGAGCCCGACCATGGCAGCCGTTAAACACCAAGTGGTGATATTGGAAATGCCTATTTGAGCCCCTTCCGAAAATGGAATATATCGACCGAGGACGTAACTTCCAAACAAACTCATAAAAATAAAACCGATAAGGAACCACGGAAACTCCACTTTGGTTTCCGTATTTTGTTGACCTTCCCTTTTACGCCGCATCCAATACATGAAAATAAAACATAAGGGAACGAGGAGGAAAACCCGGCCAAGCTTAGCGAGTAATCCGATAGCAAGCGCTTCTTCGCCCCCCGGTTCCGTCGCCAATGCGACATGTGCGATTTCATGTAAACTAATGCCCGACCAAACGCCGTATTCAAGAACCGACAATGGCAATATGGGACGTAAAATAGTATAGACAATCGCAAAGACAGTACCGACGAGCGCGATAATCCCAACCCCGATCGCCGTATCTTCGTCTTTTGATTTAACAATCGGCGCCACTGCTGCAATCGCTGCGGCACCGCAAACGCCCGTGCCGACGCCAAGCAATAACGAAATGTTCGGATCTGCCTTCAACTTTTTCGCGAGCCAAACTGTGAGAAAGATGGCGAACACAATGACAGCCGCATCGCGCATGAGTAATCCTAATCCTTCATGAAGAACCGTATCAATATTTAATTTTAAACCGTATAAAATAATCGCAAGACGCAGCAATCTTTTTGATGAAAACGTGATGCCCGATCTAATACTTTCTGGATAACCGAATAATTGGCGATACACGACCGCCAATATAATTGCGCAAGCGAGCAAACCGATTTGGTCGAAGCCCGGTATTTTTGCCAGCCAATAGCCAAGCAGGGCAATCCCGAAAGTGAACGCGACTCCGCCGATCCATAATAAGGAGGAACGTGGCTTCTTTGGTTCTTTTTCAGGAGGCCGTACATCTTTTTCTCTCTTCCCCACCGGCACTTCCTTCGACTGTTTTTGATCCTTTGCGTCTGCATTTGTCACCGACACATCACGTGCCCCGACCTCTTTTGTTTGTTCCGCTTTCATGTTGCCACCTCCAATAGATCTATACTTCCAACATATTCCCTAGTTGACGATAAGTAAAATAAGAATATATGATATATACGATAAGTTTTCACTTATGAAGGAGGTATCCTTAGAATGGATCAACCACTATATGTATTCATTACTGTTGTGGAAAAAAAGAATTTTTCCCGAGCGGCGGAAGCATTGCATATGACCCAACCGGCAGTCAGTCAATATATCAAAGCATTGGAACAAACTTACGGCGTAAAACTGCTAGATCGGAATAACAAATCCGTGCATGTAACGAAAGCCGGGGAAATTGTTTATTTTCATGCGAAAGAAATATTGGGCTTATATACGAAAATGGAGAACTTGATCGACGACTTGGCGAACCGAGCGAGCGGCCCATTATCTATCGGAGCGAGTTACACGTTCGGAGAATATGTATTGCCTCATTTGATTGCCAAATTACATAAGCAATACCCAGCGATTCAACCAAAAATCATGATCGGAAACTCCAAAGATATTGCGGAGTTAGTGGCACGGCATCAATTGGATGTCGGGATCATTGAAGGTGATTCCAGAAGTCGTGAACTTTTTATAGAGGCGTTTGCGGAAGATGAGATGTATATCGTCGCTTCTTCTTGCCATCCTTTCGCGCAACGAGATCGTGAAGTGAAAATGGAGGATTTGGAAAGAGAAGCGTGGATTGTCCGAGAACCAGGTTCAGGAACGAGAGAGGCTGCTGAAAAAATCTTTCGAACGATGGCAATAGAGCCAAATGACCTGATGGAATTCGGCAGTACCCAATTAATCAAGGAATCTGTCGAAGCTGGACTCGGTATTACCCTTTTATCCCACTTAGCGATTCGTAAAGAACTTTCCATGGGACTATTAAAAATCATTCCGGTGAAAGGAACACCTTTTAAACGAGCGTTTTCTGTCGTCTTGGGGACTTCTTTTAAAACAAAGGCCGTTGAAGTGTTTATCGAACAATTAAAAGAGCATCCTGCATTGTCGTCGATATTAGAATGAGTGATATTGAGAATAAACCTCCTCCAAATTTTAATCATTCTAATGCATACAGAGCTGTTCGATGCCCAAAAATCGCTAGAACAGCTCCCTCGGCTTGGCGTGCAATCACTTTTTCACTAAACGAGCGACTCCTTCAAAAATGACGTCTTTAAGCACTTCATTATAATCAGCGTATTGGCCATTACTTTTGATTTGATCAAAAATTTGCTTAATGACGCCGTCCACCATCACTGTTAAGCCTTCAACTTCTTCATCGCTGCCTTCTTTTTGAAACTTTTCATTTAAAATTGTCAATTTACCATTACTCATGAGCTATGCCTCCTTAAAACTCTTTTTTCAATCTCGAATTTTTCGTCTGTCGTATTTTTCCATTGATCAAATGCTTCAACACATTTCTTTCTATCTCAATCTTCCGACTTCAAATAACCATTTCTATCAAAATTGAAGCTTTTGAACCTGAACTTACAATAGAGAATGACGAGTTGTTCAGGGAGTACGAATAGCATTGTAAAAAACACGCCGATGAACATAATGGCGACAAACATCATTTCTAAATCCCACCAGCTAAACGTCCGGACAACGTATTGGATGACAAATACTAATCCAGTACTTCCAATAATCACCGCCGGTAAATAAGATTTCATCTCAAACTTTTCTCTCATCGCTTCTTTCTTTGAACCTGCCCGGTACTGACCTTTCATGAGCAAAATATAAAATCGGATGCTTGTAGCCATGAAAATCAACACACCGATGATGAGCGTAACCTTCGTAAATATTAAAAGCGACTCCACAGTGACTTCTTCTTGCTCTCCAATTAAAAACAAAGCGATGAGATAGCAAAAACCTGTTCCTATATTTTGGATCGTTAAAATGCTCAGCAAGTATTGAATCCTTTGACTCCGCTTGAAAACAGCAGGAATCGCATACAAGACAGATAATATAATTAATCCGGCCGTTATCCAGAAATGGATCGTCTGAATCTGCTCCAAGTAGGGGAATATCGTTGATTCTGCCGCCACATAATAAGTTAAATAATACATAAGTGATTGTAGAAATACTGAAAGTAGTAATGCCAAAGCCAAAGAATCTGGACTTTGCCTTCCTGATTCGAGCGGAGCCTTTAATACCGCAAAATCGTCCACCTCAAGTTTATTTAGCACAAGAAAAACCCCCATCCCAACCAATCAGGCTCCGCTCAGTCTTCCGACTAATTGTCATGGAGTCGTTTGGAACTGCACCCTGTTCAACTTTCTTTCATTAATACTTTTATAATATAATCAATAATAACTCCGTAGATTAACCACAAACAAAAATGTAGTAAGAAGCCCGGAAATAATATCTTGAAATTCCCGTAATCATAAAAGAATTCATTGCTGTTAAGCATATTAAGTAAAAAGTTCAATAAAGGATCAATAGCAAAAACCATATCCTTAACGGGGTTATACATTAATTCAAATAGATAATTCATCACAGACAATAAAGGCAACCAAAAAGAAAATCATTTTAACAGAAACAATTTATCACCACTTTTTTAAAACAATCCTATCACTCTTCAACAACTCCCGCTCATTAACTGTACAATTCTAGTTCTTCTCTTCCGACTTCAAATAACCATTTCCATCAAAATTGAAGCTTTTGAATCTGTACTTACAATATAAAATGACGAGTTGTTCAGGAAGCACGAATAACATAGTGAAAAATATTGTGAATCCTATAACCACAACTAACATCATTTCAAAGTCCGACCAATTGAATGTTCGTACAACATATTGAATGACGAATACAAGTCCTGTACTGCCAACAATGATCATCGGCAAGTAAGATTTCGTCTCAAACTTCTCTCTCGTTCTTTCTTTCTCAGAACCAGCACGGTATGCACCTTTCTTTAGAAGAATATAAAATCGAATACACGTGACAATAAAAATCAGCACCCCAATTGTAAGTGTCACCTTTGTAAAAAAGATAAGCGAATCTACCGTGCTATCCATCTCATCTCCAATTAAAAACAAAGCGATAAGATACATACAAGCTGCACCTACGTTTTGAACCGTTAAAATACTTAACAAATACTGAACCCTTTGACTTCTATTATAAATCGCTGGGATTGCGTACAAAGCGCTTAACAAAACAAGGGCGGCCGTTATCCAAAAGTGGATGGTTCGAATCGATTCCACATTCGGATAAATCGTTGTTTCCCCAGCTACGTAATAAGTCAAATAAAAAACAAGGATTTGCAAAAATGTTGCAAGGATCATTGTAAAGCCCAAAGAACTTGGACTTTGTCTTCCTGATTCGAGCGGACCTTTTAACACCGCGAAATCTTCGACGGCGAATGGATGACGGCGTACCAGAAAAAACACCTCCACTTCAACTAACAACAAGCCACTCATCTATTTGCAGTTCTTTTCCGCACTCGCCACTCTCCGCTTTCCCTCTCTTTCTTTGAAAGCCCGAATGTCGGATGTACTTGTTTCACTGCCTCAATATTTTTTCTAATGAAAAAGTAGCGGTGAATGAAAAGAGTGAAATAAGAAATGATCACCGACAACAAAGAAATGGCAATGACAAGCACCATCATCACAACAGATTCGCTATAAGCAAACGTCAAAATCATTTGACCAACGGTATAACCTAACGTTCCGACTGCCACCCAAGACATATTCAAACTAGTTTTCTTCTGTAACTTATCATACGTTCCTGAATAGAGCGCTTTCAAATTCAACCAATTCATGAACACGATAAGCCCGATAAAGTGAAACTTCAATCAGTGGGGGTTTTCCTCATCCCCCACTGATTGTTAGCCTTCACCAATCGGGCTTTTACGGGCAGTTGATCTCCCACCTATCTTTATCGTTTT
>CAOKMT010000101.1 GCA_948469885.1 uncultured Sporosarcina sp.
GGCCTTCCTGTGCTCGACAGAAAGGCATCACGTTCATAAATAAAAAAACGGTTGTCCAATCTCTCATTTTCCAAAGCACGTATCGCTTTGTGTGACTTGGCACCTTTTCACTTTCGTGCTGGTTGCCGGGCTTCTTCGGGCACATCCCTCCGCCTCTCTCAATAAGAGTCAACATATGCTATTTAATACTTGCACAAATTTTAGCACTCCATACACAGCCTGTCAACCAATTTTCTCTAGCAGATTCGGAACAGACTCAAACGTATATATTTTATCCTTCAACTCTCCGTCTTTCGCAATGAGCAGACAAGGGACACTCTCGATTTTATAATCGACCGCCAAGTCTTCGATATAGTTTAAATCCGCTTTTCCAATCGGAATGTCTGGTTTCATCGCTTGCACGACTTCCATCATTTTGGAAGCGACTGCACAAGTCCCACAAATCGGTGTATATAAATAGTACACAACACAAGCTGATTGTCGCATAGCTGTTTCCCAATCTTCACGTGACCATGTTTCCATCAGTATCATCCTTCTTCAATGTAAAAATTCTGGGCGTACATCGAAATGTGCTGACAAAAGGGTTTCAGCCAATACACTATACGGTGTCGTTTCGACTTCTTTATATTTCCTTTCCGTATACAAATGGCGTGCCGACGGAAATTCCCTTTTAACTAAAGCGCGGAGTTTCTCGCCATCTTCATCAGCGTCAACAAATACATACAGATCCCAATCTTCGAAAGGCACTAGCAGCTCCTCAAGTCGATACGGACTGATCGTCCCATTCGTACAGACAATCTCCACCGGTTCTACAAGTAAATGCAAAAGCCGTTTCCGATCCGCTTTTCCCTCCACAATGATCACTTTCTGCTCACACACGATGCTACCTCCCATTTTGCAAGTTCGAGGTTTTAAAGGTCAAAAAACGCCGGACAGCGCCGGCGCCATGTAGCGATGATCAATCGATCGTCATTTTGTCATATGCCTCAGCAGACATCAACGCATCTACTTCTGATACGTCAGTTGGTTCAACAACAACCATCCACGCTTTTTCATAAGGTGATTCGTTGACGAACTCAGGGCTGTCTTCAAGTTCTTCATTCACTTCAACCACTTTTCCACTGATCGGTGCGTATAACTCAGATACCGTTTTCACAGATTCAACGCTTCCAAAAGGCTCATTCGCTGTCAGTTCATCCCCGACTTCAGGAAGCTCCACGAAAACGATGTCGCCTAGTTCAGATTGTGCAAAAAACGTGACGCCAATACGGTACTTGCCGTTTTCTTCTTTGACCCATTCATGTTCTTTTGAATACTTCAATTCTTTCGGTGTGTCCATATTGAACCCTCCAAAGCGTGTATTTGACTTACTTTACATCGTCCGGCCACAGTTGCACCGAAATGTACCAATTCTACTCAATTTTGCCATAACTTAGATATGAATACAAGAACAGTCGCCTTATCCCCAAACCTTTTCGAAGTTCTCTTCTTTAAAGCCGACTGTCGCTTTTCCCTCACCGAACACGATCGGTCGTTTGATTAGCATCCCGTCTGATGCGAGCAAGGCAATTTTTTCATCGTCCGACATGTCCGGAAGTTTGTCTTTCAATTGCATTTCCCGATACACTTTCCCACTCGTGTTAAAAAACTTCTTCAGTTCGAGACCAGAAGCTTCGATCATCTCCCGTAACACATCTTCGGTCGGAGGATTTTCCGCGATATTCACTTCTTGAAAATCGATGTCATTCATTTCTAACCATTTCTTCGCTTTCCTGCACGTGCCACATTTAGGGTAACCATAGTATGTATAGCTCATCACCAACCACCTCTCTTGTTGCCATTGTAGCAAAAATTTCACCCGGATGCTTCCAAGGCATCCGGGCAAGCCGCAGTTCAAACGACGTATTTAGCTGCTTCGATCAGTTTGACAGATGCTTCCCGCTTTTTCATAATGATCGGATGCGGCGTAAAACGTGTTAATTTTCGAAGCGCAGAAAGCATCATCCGTTGCTGATCCCCTTCTACGGCAGCGACAATCGTCTCTTTTGCATCTTGTTCAATCGCTTCGAACGCTTCTTGACAATAAATTTCAGTGTACAGGATCTTTTGCCGATTTTCCGCTTCACCTTTTACTCCTACCGCTTTTTCAGTGCGCAATAATGCCGATTCCATTGCGAAAATATGGTTTGCGATATCCGCGATGTTGACCAGAATTTCCTGTTCCTTTTCTAATTCTGTTCCGAAACGTTGAACAGCAAGGCCTGCTACGAGAAGACCGATTTTTTTCGCATTGCGCACCATCGCTTTTTCTTGGGCGAGTGCCGTTTCTTCAATTTCCTCCGGCATCATCGTCAACAATTGCTCTTGCAATTTTTGCGCTTCGACAAGTAGCGGCAGTTCACCTTTCAATGCCTTTTTCAAGAAAGTTCCCGGAATGAGTAGACGGTTGATTTCATTCGTTCCTTCAAATATACGATTGATCCGAGAGTCACGGTACATGCGCTCAACTTCATATTCCTGCATAAAACCGTAGCCACCATGAAGTTGTACCGCTTCATCGACAACGTAATCGAGTAATTCAGAACCGACGACTTTATTAATCGAGCATTCAATCGCGTATTCAGCAATGGAGGCAGCCACTTTTTTACCGTCTTTCCGTTCATCTTCTGTCATCGCACGATTTCTTTCTTCAAAATAGCCGACCGTCCGGTAAATCAAACTTTCCGTCGCATAGATTTTAGATGCCATCGTGGCAATTTTCTCTTTCGTTAAATTGAATGAAGAGATCGGCGTTTTAAACTGTTGGCGTTCGTTTGCGTACGTTACGGCCAACTCGTACGCCCGCTTCGCACTGCCAACTGTCCCGACGCCCAATTTATAACGACCAATGTTCAATATATTAAACGCGATTATATGCCCGCGGCCCACTTCGCCCAACAAATTTTCAACCGGCACTTCAACATCTTGCAAAATCAAAGTACGCGTGGAAGAAGATTTAATTCCCATCTTCTTTTCTTCCGCACCAACGGAAACACCAAGAAAATCTTTTTCAACGATAAAAGCCGTGAACTGTTCGCCGTCAACTTTCGCATAGACGACAAACACATCGGCGAACCCCGAGTTCGTAATCCACTGTTTTTCTCCATTCAAAACATAGTGGGTCCCTGCAGCATTCAGCTTTGCTGTCGTCTTCGCCCCTAGCGCATCAGATCCCGAGCTCGGCTCCGTCAACGCGTACGCAAAAATCTTGTCGCTTGTCACGGAATGTGGCAAATAGCGTTTCTTTTGCTTTTCATTTCCAAAAAGGACGATCGGCAATGTACCGATTCCGACATGAGCGCCGTGCGTAATCGAAAAACCGCCTGCACGTGCCATCTTTTCGGCGATGAGCGCTGAAGATATACTGTCCAAACCGAGGCCACCGTATTCTTCCGGCACATCGGCGCCAAGGAGGCCGAGATTCGCCGCTGACTTCATCAGCTTGACGGAGTATTCAAATTCGTGGTTTTCAAGGTATTCGAGAACAGGCAATACTTCATTCACAACAAAATCTTCTGTCGTTTTGGCGATCATTTTCTGTTCATCGGTTAAATCTTCCGGCGTCGAAACACGTGCCGCTTCCAAATCCTCGATTAAAAATGCACCGCCTTTGACAAGGTCTTCTGTTTTTACATCTGCCATTTCCTTCTCCTCCTTAAATCAATCGCACATTGGCGTGATTTCGTCCAAGTCAAGCAGTGAAGCTAGAGCAATTCGAACACGCCTGCCGCGCCCATGCCCCCTCCGATGCACATCGTCACAACGCCGAACTGTTGCTGCCTCCGTTTCAATTCGTTCAACAGACGAATCGTTAAAACGGTTCCCGTTGCGCCAAGTGGATGACCGAGCGCAATGGCGCCACCGTTCACATTCACTTTGTCCATATCCAGTTCGAGATGACGGATCACTTGAAGAGATTGCGATGCAAAGGCTTCGTTCAATTCCCAAAGGTCGATATCGGCAATTTCCAATCCCGCCATCCTCAAAGCTTTCGGAACCGCTTCGATCGGACCGATGCCCATCACTTCCGGAGGAACGCCGCCGACTGCGAAAGAACGGAACTTCGCAAGCGGCTTCAAACCTTCCGCTTCCGCGATTTCACGATCCATCAACAGGACAGCTCCTGCCCCGTCGGACGTTTGTGACGCATTCCCGGCTGTCACCGAACCGCTTGCAGAAAATGCAGGACGTAATCCTGCAAGAATTTCCTGTGTCGTGCCCCGGCGCACCCCTTCGTCCATCGCAAAGGTGAATGTCTTTTCTTGAAGCTTCCCTTCACTGTCTACGAAACGTTCCACCACTTTAACGGGAACAATTTCATCCTCGAATTTACGTGTTGCAATTGCCGCGGCCGCTTTTTCATGCGAACGGACAGCGAATGCATCCTGGTCTTCCCGGCTTACGTCGTACTTCATGGCTACTTGTTCCGCGGTATGTCCCATCCCCATATAATATTCAGGTGCGGTTTCGGCCAACTGCACATTTGGGCGGATCGTGTGCCCCATCATCGGCACCATACTCATCGACTCCGCACCGCCCGCAATGATCGCTTGGGCATTCCCTAGCATGATTCGCTCCGCTCCGTAAGCAATTGACTGTAACCCTGACGCACAAAAGCGGTTCACCGTAATGGCGGGCGTTGTATTTGGAAGTCCGGCGAGTGCCCCGATTTGACGCGCCATGTTCATCCCTTGTTCTGCTTCAGGCATGGCGCAACCAATAATCAGATCATCGATCGGTCCATCATAGCCCCCCGCCCGTTTTAACACTTCCTTGACTGCGAGCGCCCCGAAATCATCCGGGCGCACTGTCCGTAGAGACCCTTTTTTTGCTTTTCCGACCGGCGTTCGTGTACCGGACACAATGACTGCTTCACGCATGGCAATTCCTCCTTCTGCAACTGCGCATCAATTGCGCAGCGGTTTCCCTTTCAAGAGCATATGTTGCATCCGTTGCTGTGATTTTGGCTCCATGACAAGGCTAAGAAACGCTTCTCTCTCCAAATCGAGCAAATATTGTTCGTCCACGAGCGCCCCATATGGCAATTTCCCGCCGGCTAGTACATAGGCAAGCTTCTTTGCAATTTTAAGATCATATTCGCTTATATAGTGTGAGAGGAACATCGATTCCGCCCCGAGCAACAACGTCGCATATCCCGGCTCTCCGGTCACCGGAACTTTTTTGCGGGCAGGTGGCTGGTAACCTTTTTCATAGAGTGCTAACGCCGCTCGTTTCGCATCGTGGATTTGGTGATCCGCATTGACACTGACCCTATCTCCCGCCCCTAGAAAATTATATGCAAACGCTTCAGCAGCAGAAGTTGACACTTGCGCCATGGCGATTGTCTCAAAGACTTTGTTGGCAATCGGTTGATAATCCATTTCCACGCCGTTCGGTAATCCCATTAAATGTTTTTGATAAAGCCCTACATTGCCCCCGCCTCCGGGTACCAGTCCGACACCGGTTTCGACAAGCCCCATATATGTTTCCGTTGTCGCTTGGATATGAGCGGCCGCAAGACACACTTCCGCTCCGCCTCCTAACGTCATTCCGAACGGCGCAGCGACGACCGGCTTTTTGGCATATTTGATTTTCATCATGGCATTTTGGAATTTCCGGATAACAAAATCGAGTTCGAATACATTATCATCTTGTGCTTCCAACAAGATCAGCCCTAGATTCGCCCCGACGCAAAAGTTTTTTCCTTGGTTGGCGATGACGAGTCCTTTGAAGTTTCTCTCCACTTCATCGACCGCAAATTCGATCATTTGCAAAATATCAAGCCCGATCGCATTCGATGGCGAATGAAATTCAAGCAGCGCAATGCCATCACCAATATCGATTAAACTTGCCCCTGCATTTTTCTTAAGCACACCATTTTTTTGTTTAACACTTTTCAAATCAATTACTTTTTCATTGATCGGTACTTTTTCATAGCTTTCCCCATTAAAGAAATGCCGCTCACCGTCTATTTCTTTATAAAAAGTTTCGTAACCTTTATCGAGCAACTGTCGCACAAACGGCGGGATCACTTCTCCTTCCTGTTCCATTCTATCGACGGATCGAGCAATGCCGATTGCATCCCATAATTCGAAAGGGCCTTGACGCCAACCGAAACCCCATTTCATCGCGTTATCGATGGCAACAATATCATCGGCGATTTCTCCCGCCATCGATGCGGAATAACGCAACACAGGTGCGAGGGTATGCCACAATATGTCACCACACCTGTCTTTGGCATAGACGAGCGTTTTAATTCGGGACGCCAAACCTTTTTGCTGCTTAGCAACCTCAATTGAAGGCGCTTTCAACTTTTTGACATCTGAGTATTCAAAGGTATTAAGATCAAGCGACAAAATATTACGATCTTTTTTCATATAAAACCCTTGCTTCGTTTTCGCTCCAAGCCAATTATTATCAATCATCCGTTTCATAAAAGGCGGCAATGCAAAAATGCCTTGCTCTTCGCCTTCTGTCTGGTCATGTACATTTTTCGCCACATGCATGAATGTATCCAGTCCGACAACGTCGAGCGTCCGGAATGTCGCCGACTTCGGTCGGCCGATCAAAGTGCCTGTGACCGAATCAACTTCACCGATTGAAAATCCTCGTTTCTCCATTTCTCGCAAGGTTACGAGCAAACCGTACGTGCCAATCCGATTGGCGATGAAGTTCGGCGTATCCTTCGCGATAACGACACCTTTACCAAGCGTATCTTCACCGAATTGTACGATGAAATCAATCACTTCTTGTTCAGTTTGACGCGTTGGAATTACTTCAAGCAACTTCAAATAGCGCGGTGGATTGAAAAAATGGGTTCCAAGAAAATGTTTTTGGAAGTCTTCCGAGCGCCCTTCTATCATTGCTTCAATACTAATTCCTGAAGTGTTGGAACTAATAATCGTCCCCGGTTTCCGAACCACATCAACTTTTTCATACAAACTTTTTTTCACGTCAAGGTTTTCTACAACAACTTCTATTATCCAATCTACGTCCTGCAATTTCTCAAGATCATCTTCAAAATTACCAATTTCAATAAGGTTCAAGTTTCTTGTAATCGTTAACGGCGCAGGTTTTTGATTCACTAGTTTTTTAAGTGCGTCCGTCGTCAGTCTGTTTCGAACTTCGCGGTCCCCAAGTGACAGGCCTTTCGCCTCGTCTTTCTCTGTTAATTTATTCGGAACGATATCTAGTAGAAGGACAGGAATTCCCACGTTTGCAAGATGGGCTGCAATACTGGCGCCCATGACGCCTGCCCCTAATACTGCCGCTTTTTCAATTTCATAAGTCACATGCAATGCCTCCTTTTATTTTTTTGAATGAACACTCATTCATTTTATTCAATAGGAACGATTGCTATGTACTTCATTATAAATGCTTATTTTTATTTTCGCAATATTTGTACTTGTTTTGAAGTTAATCCTAAATGCCTTGCTCCTTTCACTATATTTCTTCGAATTAAAATACATGCAACCTATTCTTCTTTTCTCTTTAATCTGATTATTATTTTACAAAACTTTATACTTGATTAATACGATAACCTATATTACATTGTAATAGATTTCACTTTAGAACAATTATAAATAAGGAGTGTTTATTTTGAATAAAAGACTGACAACAAACCAAGGTACACCTATCGCAGACAATCAAAACTCTCGTACAGCAGGTCATCGTGGCCCTACACTACTCGATGATTATCAACTTTTAGAGAAGCTTGCCCATTTCGATCGCGAGCGTGTACCTGAACGTGTCGTTCATGCACGGGGTGCAGGTGCACATGGCGTATTTACCGTAAAAAACAGTATGAAAAAATATACAAAAGCGGTATTTCTTCAAGAAGAAGGACAAGAAACACCGGTATTCACTCGCTTCTCCACTGTTATTCATGGGCTCGGTTCACCTGAAACAGCGCGGGACCCACGTGGATTCTCAGTTAAGTTTTATACAGAAGAAGGCAACTATGATTTTGTTGGTAATAACTTGCCGGTTTTCTTTATCCGTGACGCCATTAAATTCCCGGACGTCATCCATTCATTGAAACCCGATCCACAAACAAACTTACAAGATCCGAACCGTTATTGGGATTTCATGAGCTTATCTCCCGAATCAACAAACATGCTTATCCACTTGTTTACAGATGAAGGCATCCCTGCTTCATACCGGCATATGCGCGGCTCTTCAGTGCATGCATTCAAATGGTTTAACGAAGCGGGAGAAACAGTTTATGTGAAACTTCATTGGGAAACGAAACAAGGGATGCGGAACTTGTCAATTGAAGAAGCGGAGAAACAACAAGGCAAGGATTTCAGCCATGCCACGCGGGACCTGTTCGAAGCGATTGATAATGGGGATTACCCTGAATGGGATCTGTACGTACAAGTACTGGAGCCGAAAGATCTTGATCGCTATGATTTCGATCCGCTCGACGCAACGAAAGATTGGCCGAAGAACGACTTCCCTTGGGAGCTTGTCGGCACAATGACACTCAACCGAAATGTCGATAACTTCTTTGCAGAAACAGAATCTGTCGGCTTCAGCCCAGGCGTCCTCGTACCAGGAATGCTTCCATCCGAAGACAAAATGTTGCAAGGACGGATTTTCTCTTATTCCGATACACAGCGTCACCGTGTCGGACCGAATTACTTACAACTGCCGATCAACGCACCAAAATGCCCATTTGCCAATCAACAGCGTGATGGCTTCATGCC
>CAOKMT010000102.1 GCA_948469885.1 uncultured Sporosarcina sp.
CAATCACGCCGAGGCGCGATTGATTAAAATTAAAAACCGATTGTACGCCAAGAGGATGTTCTGAAGTAAGTACCCGAGCTATACCCGGTTCTTTCGGGGCGTCGGTTACTGCCGGGACTCCTCTTTCTGCTTATGTCAGTCATATTTCTGGTGGCCGTGCATACACTTTCGCGTACGTTCCCTTTCGCTTTCGTTGTTTTATTCGCGGAAGTATAGGGAATTAAATAAGTAAGCGAAGGGAGGAGAAGAGATGATTAGAAAACTCGTAACAGCCAGTTTCGTTTTCTTTCTCGTTTTCGGTCCCGTGACAGTTTCGCCGCATTTGCCTTCTGAAGCAGCAGCGGCGATGACAGAAATGGAAATCACATCAGCGCAGCAAGAAGCGTTGGATTACTTGAACGGATTGCGGCGGGAGATGGGGTTGCAACCGGTCCAGCTGAATCCGTACCTGAACGAAGCGGTCAAAAACCATGCGTCGTATTTGAACGACAACAATACGTCCGGCCATGAAGAAAAGGACGGCTTGAGAGGATTCACAGGGAAAACAGCAACAGACAGAGTGAAAGCGGTTGGTGGTGAAAAGTTGCTAGAAGAAGGCATGATTTGGGAAGGTGTCGCTTACAGTGAGAAGTCAATCCGAAGCGGCTTGGAAACTTTCCTGCCGACAGCGTATCACCGTGCGCCTCTTGTGCATCCTGACTTAACGGAAATTGGCGTCCATATAGAAAATGGTACAGTCGTCGTCAATTACCTAGTCGGTTGGGAAGCGGCTGGCGGACAAGACGTCGTCTATCCGTATGATGGCCAAACAGAGGTAGGATTGACATTCAATGGATTTGAAGATCCGAATCCACTCACACAATTTGGACTGAAAGAGTCAGGCTTTATCATATCTTACACGCCTTCTGACAGTTATGCGCAGTTCGAAAACGTGAAAATTAGGGACAAGCAAGGGAATGAAGTACCTGTATTCGAAGAAATCAAGCGGGGCATCTGGTTTTTCTATCCGAAAAAAGCATTGGCACCTTCAGAAACATATGAAGTGACGATCAATTATGAAGCATTCTCGAAAGACGGTGGCAAGGACGGTTCAAAAACTTGGTCTTTCACAACAAGAGAAGGAAATGAAGCAGTCGTCTATACAGATTATGCAGAAGGGAAATATTGGTCGGATGACATGCTATGGGCGACTAGGCAAAAGCTCATTTTAGGAGATGCGCCGAAATGGAATGGTTCTGCCGGCCGCTACGAAAGCCGCCTGCGTCCGAACAAGGAATTGACGGAAGCCGAATTTCTCACTGTGCTGTTCCGTTACACAGAACCAGAAGCACTTAATGATTCAACAGCCTCACTTTACCGGCTTGCCGGCAAGTATGATTTGCCGACTAAAGCGGTAGTGGTAGAGGGGGCCTATCCATCCGTTGTGATGGACCGGGGCACGATGGCGCACATTTTAGCGACAAAACATTTCGGAGAGCGCGTCCCGTTGGAAGAAGCGGTCGCTTTCATGTATGAGGCGAACTTATCCAAAGGTTACGAGGATGCAAGTGGGGAAACACCAAAAACATTCGAATCATATGGTGTTGACAAACCACTCAAACGGGCCCATATCGCGACTTTTTTAAGGAAATATGATGTTTATTTGCATGGAATGTAAAGAGGAACAAAGACCGCAAACAGAGAGGTTTCGGACTACAGACAAAACCGGGAATTATCGGTATTTGCCTGTAGTCTTTTTCTTTTGCAATGAAATCCAGGATGGTGCTTTTGATGGGGATCGCTTCAACCTGTCGAACAATCGAGAGTGCAAAATCGCCGTTGTGTTGTTGAGCATCTTACCTATCTGCTTCCGAACGTCATGCTTTTCGGTCGCAAAAGTCGTTCTTCGTGCGTCATGGCCCTAACTCCATTACTCTGGTGCGTTTAAGTTGCCTATCGTACCATAACAGCCGCTTCGATAAACAGGCGAAGAAATTTTATACCATCCTCCGTCAGATTTTTGCTTTCTTCCAATAAGGTCCATTCAAAAAACGAGCCTGTGTAACATCTGAACACCATCGAAGTGATCATGTCCACGTCCAGATCAGTGCGGAATTCATTCGTTTGCTGTCCTTCATCTACAATTTCATGCACGATCTTATTGATCAATCGTTCCTTATTCATCACGTAATGCAGGTCACCTTTTAAGCCAAACTGATTCGTAAATAAAATGCTCATGAAATCTTTCCCTAATTCTTCGGAAAAAGTGAAGCCGGCTTGAAGCGTTTCGACTAGTTTTTCCGTGGCACTCATATTCGGACGTAGATTTTCGTAGGCATTTAAATATACTTCATCAATTTTTTTATAGTGTCTAACAACGACTTCATCTTTGGATTTGAAGTATTTATAAAATAAACCGACAGAGGTCCCGGCCTCCTTTGCAATCTCCTCGATATGGACATTGTGGAAGCCTTTTCTCAGTATGAGTGAAAGCGCAGTATCAAACAGCAGTTTCTCGGATTCCAAAGCCTTCTTTTGACGTGAGGTTAATTTGAATTCACTTTCCATTTTATCACCATTCCGACTTTTCTGAATTTTGTTATTGACTTATCTATATCTTAACTTATATACTATAAAAAACAAAAGTGAATTGATTCACTGAGTAGGTTCAACTAAATGTTGAGTTGGGGGTGAGCATCTAAATAGCTGGACTCAATTTCTTTGAATATTTCGCGTTGATGTGAAGTGATGAAAAGGAGTGAAGCCTATGGAGCGGGCGACGAATTTTTTTACAAAATTGATGCATAAGTATTTGCCGGAGCCATTAACAATTGCGGTTTTACTTACAGTTATTACAATTGTTTTATCAATGGCTATTCAAGGGACGAGTATCATCGAAGTAACCACTTATTGGGGAGATGGATTCTGGAATCTGCTTGAATTTACGATGCAAATGTGTGTCATTCTCCTGACTGGATATGTGCTAGCCAAAACTCCGATTGTTGACAGGCTGCTTGATCGGGTTATTTCCAAGATCAAAATGCCGTCTACGGCAATTATCGTAGCTACATTGGTTGCCGGGATTTGCACTTTGTTTAACTGGGGCTTCGGTTTAATCATTGGCGCAATCGTTGCAAGGAAAATTGCGCTTATTGTAAAAGGGGTCCATTATCCACTCATCATTGCTTCTGCCTACAGCGGATTTGTCCTATATGGTTCAGGAATTTCAGGAAGTGTTCCGATTGTCATTTCTACACCTGGTCACTTCCTTGAAGAACAAATGGGAATCATCCCCATATCTGAAACGATTTTTTCACTGCCCATGATTTTAACAACTGTTGCTATTTTAGTCACACTTCCAATTGTAAACGCTTTCCTTCACCCGAAGAATAAAAAGGATATTATCGAGATCGTTGACAGTGTGCCAGCGGAAGGTGCTGTGCAGAAAGAGCATGCGGCAACCGTTGAATCGCTGACCCTTGCGAACCGGTTGAATGACAGTAAAATACTGTGCACTATTATTGGGATATTCGGTATTTTGTATGCGGTAATTTATTTTACTCAAGGAAATTCACTTAACATCAATTCATTGAATCTATTCATGTTGTTCTTTGGGATGCTGCTTGTCGGAACAATTTCGGGCTATTTCGAACTAATTTTAGATGGGGTTCACAGTATCGCAGGCATGATTATCCAATTCCCGTTTTACGCTGGAATTCTAGGAATTCTCGTCGGTTCGGGATTGATTTCGACTTTTGCAAGTTTTTTCGTATCTATTTCTACGGCTGCAAGCTTGCCGTTCTGGAGCTTGATCAGCGGCTATTTTGTAAACTTTCTGGTGCCATCCGGAGGAGGACAGTGGGCGATTCAAGGACCAGTTATGATTGAAGCAGCAAATGAGCTGGGCGCTTCATTAGTCAAGGTGGCAATGGCGGTTCAGCTAGGCGATGCATGGAATAACATGGTTCAGCCCTTTTTGCTCTTACCTGTGCTGGCGATTTCCGGTTTAAAATTACGTGACATTATGGGCTATTTGGTCATGATCATGTTTTGGATTGGGATTGTTTTCTGTGCTGCTTTCTTGATTTGGGGGTTTATGGGCTAAAACTAATTTAGCGAAATTAAATTAACAATAAAATGGAGGTAGTGGAGTGAATAGAAAAAAACAATATTCAATGCTTGTATTCAGCAATTTTACTGATGGGCAGGAGGATGAATACTTGGAATGGTATGCGGGTCAACATATTCATGATTTGCTTAGGATTCCAGGGTTTGTCGGTTGCAAGTTTTTTGAGTTATCTAACACCCAACTTTCTGAAATTGAACATGAGTATAAATATATGATGATCTGGGATATTGAAACAGATGACTTCGAAGCAGTAGTCAAAGATATAAAAGAAAGAATAGCAGACGGGCGGACCGTTTTCATCCCTGCTTTTGATACAAACTACTTTGATAACACATGGCAGCCGGTAACAAAATATGTCACATCGAAGGAGATTGAAGGAAAATCGGTTGATGATGTTCTGAAAATCGCTGAATTGAAAAATATGCCTTACAAAAGAACTGTGAAAATTGAAGTGGACTAAGGGATTGTTCTCAGGGAGGGAATAGAAAATGATGGATGAGAAAATGATACAGCTGAAAAACAAAATTAATGGGGAAGAAGCAGAGCTGTTCAGGGAGTTTTATTATGGGAGATTTTTCAGCGGTGATATTACATTATGCGAGGAAGACCGGGCGGCGACTTTGACGTTTCATAAAGGGACATGCATCGATGTCGCGGAAGGAATTCCGAACACCGGTATTGATATTGGCGTTTCTGGTTCAAAAGAAGACTGGGAGAAATTTGTCACCCATAAAAGCCTAAGCGTCGCAACAAACAGGGGAAATAGCAACAACTTGACGACACTTGGCGGAGCGATTCGTTTCAGGCAAAACTTCAATGTGGTGGCACAGCTAATCCGGGTATATGCAAGCATTAGATAAGAACTGAACAGGGAAGGGAAACAACATGGTTATTCATGGTTTTTATATTAAAGTTAACGGAGTTAAAGTTTATTGTGAATCGAACAACGGACCGGACGATGGGGAAGTCATTATTTGCCTGCATACGGCAGGAAGGGATAGTAGGCAATACCATGACATGATGGAGCTTCTAAATGACAAATATAAAATGATTGCCTTTGACATGCCCGCGCACGGGAAAAGCTGGCCGCTTCCGGGCAATAAAGTTATCAACCGTTATGAGGATTACGGCAAGTTTGTTTGGGAAGTGATCGAAGAGCTTGGAGTTAAAGATCCGATTGTAATCGGATGCTCGATGGGAGGCAATATCGTGTATCACTTGGCCCAAGAATATCCCGTAAAAGCCATTTGCTCCATGCAAGGCGCGGATTATACGCCTACGGTGAATGAAAATATTCTAGAGCTGCTGAATCATCCTTATGTGAACCCGCAAATCTCACATTTGGAATTCACGGAATCTTTAATTGGCAAAGCAACGTCTCAAGAAAGAAAGGATTTCATCTTTTGGGGCGTCCAAACGGAGATCGGCATTACAAAGCAAGGCGATTTGACCCAGTACAACGGTTTTGATGTACGTGAAAAAATGGAACAAATTACATGCCCCGTCCTTGTAATCCATGGGTTGGATGATAAAATTGCAACAGGTAAAATGGCGGAGGAAACAATGAGCCGGCTTACAAATTGCAGGAACCTAGTTTACAAGCCGATTGAAGATTACGGTCATTTTATTAACGTGGAAAACCCTGAACTGGCGAGTCAGTATTTGGATGAGTTTATAGAGACATTGTAGGAACTGGAAAGAAAAGAAGAACTCATCTCTGATAGCGGTTCCTGTATATTTATAGGAACCGCTATTAAATTTGCCATTAAAGAATTGCCGCGGGTCACGTTACAATCCAATATATATACTTCTTTATTCGGCTTGCTGAGTAACAAATAGAATTGATTCAGCAATCGGGTTAAAATCTGTACCACAGGACTGTACAATTCTATAAATGACCTGCTATTTTATGACCTCTTTTAGCAACGTCTCTTAAGCGATCTTTTTAGTGAGAAAGCGCGTTCGTATGATATACTTAAACGTATTGATTGACGAGGGGGAAATGAAGTGTACGATTACATAAAAGGGTATGTCACCCGCGTGACGCCCGAATATATTACATTGGAACAGCAAGGGGTCGGTTGGCTCATCATGACGCCGAATCCGTATGCGTTCCATATAACGGATGAATTGCAGCAAGTGTTTACCTTTTTACATGTTCGACAAGATGTCCAACTACTACTCGGTTTTAAAACGTTGGAGCAGCGGGAATTGTTCAAAAAGCTGATCACCGTTTCAGGCATTGGTCCGAAAGGTGCGTTGGCGATTTTGGCGAGCGGCATTCCGGCACAAGTGATCGACGCAATCGAGCGGGAAGACGAAGGGTTTCTCGTCCAGTTTCCGGGTGTCGGTAAAAAGACAGCACGTCAGATGATCCTCGATTTGAAAGGGAAACTGCATGATTTGTTCAGCGAGATCGAGTTGCCGGACGAAGAACATTCGCTCCTTACAATGGCAGAAAACGGAGCGCTTGATGAGGCGTTACTTGCATTGGAAGCGCTCGGTTATTCGCAGCGCGAGTTGAATAAAGTGAAAGCGAAACTGGAACAGGAAGACTTGGATACGGAAGGGTATATGAAATTGGCATTACAGCTGCTGTTGAAGAAATGAAAAAATATACCTTAATTAAAAAGCTAGTGTTTCAAACGTATGCTTTCACTTGTTTTAATGGTTAGCCTCATTATCGAACAAGTTTCAAAATTGCTCATTGTTAATTAAAATAGGTGATCAGAAATACCATTTATAATAAGGGCTTGTCGTTGATTGGAGCGGAAAGCGCCCGCCTAGAGCGTAAATCAACATGTTTTTAGGATATTGTCCACGGAAAGGATCGTGTGCGATGGAGGATCGTGTCATAAGTGGAGAGACGACGGTTTTTGACGAGGGATTCGAGCATTCTCTCAGGCCACAGCGACTTGGCCAATACATTGGTCAGGAAAAAGTGAAGGATAGTTTAAGCATTTTTATAGAAGCGGCGAAAGGGCGGAGTGAAAGTTTGGACCACGTCTTATTGTATGGTCCACCGGGCCTAGGCAAGACGACACTCGCTTCCGTCATCGCCAATGAAATGGATGTCAATGTCCGAATGACGAGCGGCCCTGCGATTGAGCGGCCGGGCGATCTGGCGGCTGTCGTGTCGTCACTCGAACCGGGGGATGTGTTGTTTATCGATGAAATCCACCGGCTCAACCGGGCAATTGAAGAAGTGTTGTACCCTGCCATGGAAGATTTCTGTCTCGACATCGTCGTCGGGAAAGGACCTTCCGCGCGCTCCATCAGACTGGATTTGCCGCCATTTACGCTTGTCGGTGCGACAACACGAGCGGGTTCTCTTTCAGCCCCGCTCCGCGACCGTTTTGGTGTCCCGCTTCGGTTGGAGTATTACGAAGAAGAACCGCTGACGGAAATTGTGATCAGAAGTGCGCGTGTTTTTGACGTATCTATCGATTCGGCGGCTGCAACCGAAATCGCCAAACGTTCCCGGGGTACACCGCGTATTGCGAACCGGCTTTTACGCAGAGTCCGTGATTACGCCCAAGTGAGAGGAGACGGGATGATCTCGCTTCGGGCGGCACAGGAAGCGCTAGAAATGTTGCAAGTCGACTCATTTGGACTCGACCATATCGATCATAAGCTGATTACCGGAATGATTGAACAATTCCGTGGTGGTCCCGTCGGATTGGATACAATTGCGGCAAGTATCGGCGAAGAGTCTGTGACGATCGAAGACGTCTATGAACCGTTTTTGCTGCAGATCGGCTTCATCCAGCGGACACCGCGTGGCCGTGTCGTGACGCATGCGGCGTATGCGCATTTCGGTTATCCGGTACCTGATTCAGATAAATAAAACTTGAAATAGTAAGGTGGCCCTTTGAATAATGAATGTAAATGATTTTGATTTTAATTTACCAGAACGGCTCATCGCCCAAACGCCTCTTTTGGACCGGACGGCGAGCCGGCTTCTTGTGCTCGATAAAGAGAGCGGGGAAGTGGCGCATCACCAATTTTCCCACTTCGTCGATGAATTGGAAAAAGGCGATGTGCTCGTGTTGAATGATACGCGTGTTTTACCCGCTCGGCTCATTGGGAAAAAAGAGGATACCGGCGCGACGATTGAAGTACTGTTATTGAAAGAAAATGGGGCGGATGAGTGGGAAACACTTGTAAAACCGGCGAAACGGATTAAAATTGGACATGTCGTCACGTTCGGGGACGGTCGTCTGCAAGCCGAATGTACAGAAATCCTGGAGCAAGGCGGCCGTGTGTTCAAGTTCAAATACGATGGAATTTTTTATGAAATTCTTGATAGTCTCGGCAAAATGCCATTGCCACCTTATATTACCGAATCGCTTGAAGATCAAGAACGTTATCAAACGGTTTTTGCGAAGGAACGCGGTTCTGCGGCGGCACCGACAGCGGGTCTCCATTTTACGCCTGAACTGCTCGACCAATTGCGTCGAAAAGGCGTCGACATCGCATTCATCACGTTGCATGTCGGGTTAGGGACATTCCGACCTGTCTCTTTCGAAGCGATCGAAGAGCATACGATTTATTAGTAATATTATGA